>JAJZEC010000005.1 GCA_021805825.1 Pseudomonadota bacterium | reverse complement strand
GCGCAAGCGCCGGCCGCGGGCGGCGCGGTGGATCACGACTGCGACCTGCTCGTTCTGGGAGCCGGCCCCGGTGGCTACTCGGCGGCCTTCCGCGCTGCCGACCTCGGGCTGAAGGTCGTGCTCGTCGAGCGCTACGCCAGCCTCGGCGGGGTATGCCTGAACGTCGGCTGCATTCCCAGCAAGGCCTTGCTGCATGTGGCGGCGGTGATCGACGAGGCGGCGCACCTCGGGGCTGCCGGGGTGTCCTTCGGCGCACCCGTGGTGGATCGCGAGCGGCTGGCCGCGCACAAGGATCAGGTGGTGGCCAGGCTCACCGGCGGGCTGGCATCGATGGCGCGGGCGCGCAAGGTCACCGTGCTGCGCGGGGAGGGATCCTTCGTCGATCCCACGCAGATGGAGGTGCGACTGACCACCGGGAACTCCCGCGAACCCAGCGGCCAGTCGCAGCGGGTGCGCTTCCGGCGGGCGATCATCGCCGCGGGCAGCCAGGCCGTGCATCTGCCCTTCCTTCCCGAGGATCCGCGCATCGTCGATTCCACCGGAGCGCTGGCGCTGCGCAGCGCCCCGCGCAACATGCTGATCATCGGCGGCGGGATCATCGGCCTCGAAATGGGCACCGTCTATTCCACGCTGGGTACCAGGTTGGATGTGGTCGAGATGCAGGACGGGCTGATGCCGGGCGCCGACCGCGACCTGGTGCGCGTCTGGCAGAAGTTCAATGCCCATCGCTTCGATCGGGTGATGCTGGGCACGCGCACGGTCGATGCCCAGGCCCGCGACGACGGCATCTGGGTGCGCTTCGAAGGCGCCGCAGCGCCGGCCGAGGCGCAGCGCTATGACCTGGTGCTGCAGGCGGTCGGGCGCTCGCCCAACGGCAAGCGCATCGGTGCGGAGAACGCCGGTGTCGAGGTCGATGCACGGGGTTTCATTGCCGTCGACCGCCAGATGCGCAGCAACGTCGCCCACATCCACGCCATCGGCGATCTCGTCGGGCAGCCGATGCTGGCGCACAAGGCGGTGCACGAGGGCCATGTCGCCGCTGAAGTCTGCGCCGGCGAGTTGCTGGGGGACGAAAAGCTGGCCCGCAGCAGCCTCGACGCCCGGGTGATTCCGTCGGTGGCCTACACCGACCCGGAAATCGCCTGGGTCGGCCTGACCGAGGAGGAGGCGCGCAGCCAGGGAATCGCCCTGCACAAGGGCTTGTTCCCCTGGGGCGCATCGGGACGGGCGATTGCCAACGGGCGCGACGAGGGCTTCACCAAGCTGCTGTTCGATGCCGCCACCCAGCGCATCGTCGGTGCGGGCATCGTCGGCACCCATGCCGGTGATCTGATCGGCGAACTCGCGCTGGCCATCGAGATGGGAGCCGACGCGGTCGATATCGGCCGCACCATCCACCCCCATCCGACGCTGGGCGAGTCGATCGGGCTGGCCGCCGAGGCGGCCGAGGGCAGTTGCACCGATCTGCCGCCGCCGCGCCGCTGAAGCGTTCCGGCGCGCCGCGCCGCGCTCAGTGCGGCGACGGCTGCCGCGGCGGGTCGGGCAGCAGGGCGCCGGCCATCAGCGCCGTGGTCTGCGGCGATGCGTTGGCCGGTACCGCGTTGGACAGAGGCAGGGCCGCAGCCGGCCACGGCTCGGCCTCGAATGTCTGCGGAAGGGCTGGATCGCCCACCGCCGACTCCTCGGCCCGCGCGGGGGCGCGGCGCAGCAGACGCCGCGCGCCGTCGTAGCGCTGCGCCCAGTACGGGCTGTCCAGGCTGGCCACCTGAACCCTCTGGCCAGGGCGCGGGGCGTGCACGAATTCGCCGTGACCTATATAGATGCCGACGTGGGAAAAGGCGCGGCGCAAGGTGTTGAAGAACACCAGATCTCCCGGCCGCAATTGGTTGCGCGCCACCTTGAGCCCCTCGCGGCTCTGGGCGGCCGCGTTGTGCGGAAGAATCAGCCCGAGGGTCTGGCGGTAGACCCGGCGCACCAGCCCGGAGCAGTCGAAGCCGCCCGAGGCATGGTCGCCGCCGTAGCGATAGCGAACGCCCACGAAGCTCAACGCGCGCAAGACCAGTCGCGAGGCCTCCGAAGAGACGCGCTGCACGACCTGCCCGCCGTCCCAGCCGGCCCCGGGCGCGGCGTCGGCGGCGTCGGCAGGCTCAGGGGCGGACTCGACCTGGCGAATGATCTGAATCAGGTGCGCGTCGGCTCCGCCGGGTGCGGGTGCCGAGGCGGGGGGCGCCGGCGCCGGCGCGGCTAGCGCCAAGGGCTCCGCCGCGCATGCCGGTTGGGCCGGCAGCGCACAGGCCAGCGCCAGCGCGGCGCAGGCCAGCGCCAGCCGCGGCAGCTGCCGGGCCGCGCGGGACAGGGTGGTCGAGGCACGGTGCACGCGCGAGACTGTAGCGGGGCCCGCCATCCATGGTCAACCGTCGGTCGGCCCTGTCCGGCGCGGATCCTTCGGGGACTCCGACAGCCTGATAGGCTGCTGCCCAGAGACCGATCGATCCCCGGATCGCCGTCTTCATCCCCCGTTCACGGAGAAATACCATGTTCCATGCTTGGCTGCTCGACAGGCCCGGCGGCAGTTTCGAGGCTGCGTTGCGCGAGTTCGATGAATCCATGCTGCCCGCCGGCGACGTGCTGGTGCAGGTGCTGCACTCCACCATCAACTACAAGGATGCCCTGGCGCTGACCGACCGTGCCCCGGTGGTGCGCAAGTGGCCGATGGTACCGGGGATCGACGGCGCCGGAATCGTGCTCGAAAGCCGCCATGCGGCCTGGAAGCCCGGCGATCGCTGGATCCTCAACGGCTGGGGCGTGGGCGAAGGCCATTGGGGTTGCCTGGCCGAGCGTGCCAGCCTGCGCGGAGACTGGCTGGTGCCCCTGCCTGGGCGCTTCGACACCCGGCAGGCGATGATCATCGGCACCGCCGGCTACACGGCGATGTTGTGCGTGCAGGCCATCGCCAGCCACGAACTGCGGGCGCAGGACGGCGAGGTGCTGGTCACCGGCGCCAGCGGCGGCGTCGGCAGCATGGCGGTCGCCTTGCTGGCACGTCGTGGCTGGAAGGTGGTGGCTGCCACCGGCAAGCCCGAACAGGCCGACTACCTGCGCGCGCTCGGCGCCGCCGAGGTCATCGGGCGCGAGCAGCTCAGCCAGCCCGGCAAGCCGCTGCAGAAGGAACGCTGGGCCGCGGTGGTCGACACCGCGGGCAGCCACATCCTGGCCAATGCCTGCGCGCAGACGCGCTGGGGTGGCGTGGTGGCTGCCTGCGGCCTGGCGCAGGGCATGGATTTCCCCGGCTCGGTGGCTCCGTTCATCCTGCGCAACGTGACCCTGGCCGGCATCGACAGCGTGATGCAGCCGCCGGCCGCGCGGCGCGCGGCGTGGGCCGCGCTGGCCGAGGAGGTCGATGCCAGCCAGCTCGAGGAGATGGCGCGGGACATCCGCCTCGACCAGGCGCTGGAGGCTGCCCGCACCCTGATGCAGGGCCAGGCGCACGGGAGGACGGTGGTGACCATCTGAAGAAAGCCCGCGGCGGCGGTCAGGATGCTGTCAGCCGGTCTGTCTACTTTCGGGGCAAAACCAAACCACGCAAGGAGACAATCATGGGCAGCTACCGCGACTACTACCGGCGCTCGGTGGAGCAGCCGCAGGAATTCTGGGGGGAGAAGGCAGCGCTGATCGACTGGCACCGTCCCTTCGAGCAGGTTCTCGACGGCAGCCGCAAGCCCTTTGCGGCGTGGTTCCGGGGCGGGCTGACGAACCTGTGCCACAACGCGGTGGATCGCCACCTGGCAGCGCGCGCGCAGCAGCCGGCGCTGGTGTGGGAGTCCACCGAGGTCGACCGCAGCCGCAGCTACAGCTACACCGAGCTGCACCGCGAGGTGCAGCGCATGGCGGCGATCCTGCAGCGCCACGGGGTCGAGGCCGGAGATCGGGTGCTGCTGTACATGCCGATGATCCCCGAGGCCGTGTTCGGCATGCTGGCCTGCGCGCGCATCGGCGCCATCCACTCGGTGGTGTTCGGCGGTTTCGCCGCCCTCAGCCTGGCCACGCGCATCGACGATGCGCGGCCGAAGCTGATCCTCAGCAGCGACGCAGGGTCGCGCGCGGGTCGCGTGGTTCCCTACAAGCCGCTGCTTGACGAGGCCATCGAGCGCGCCACGCACAAGCCCGCAGCGGTGTTGATGGTCGATCGTGGCCTGCACCCGATGCAGCCGGTGGCCGGCCGCGATCTCGATTACGCCACCGAGCGGGCCGCGGTCGGCGACGCCGTGGTGCCCTGCGCCTGGGTGGACGCGACCCACCCCAGCTACATCCTCTACACCTCGGGAACCACCGGGCGTCCCAAGGGGGTGCAGCGCGACACGGGCGGCTACGCGGTCGCGCTGGCGACCTCGATGCGTGACATCTTCTGCGGCCGCCCCGGCGGCACGTATTTCTGCAGCAGCGATATCGGCTGGGTCGTCGGACACAGTTACATCGTCTACGGCCCCCTGATCCACGGCATGACCACGGTGCTGTACGAGGGCACCCCGGTGCGCCCGGATGCCGGCATCCTGTGGCGGCTGGCCGAGCGCCACCGCGCCCAGGTCATGTTCTCCTCGCCAACGGCCGTGCGGGTGCTGAAGAAATTCGCCCCCGAGCTGATGCGCCAGTGCGATCTGTCGTCGCTGGAACGACTGTTCCTCGCCGGCGAACCGCTGGACGAGCCGACCGCGAGCTGGATCTCCGGCATGCTGGGCAAGCCGGTGGTGGACAACTACTGGCAGACCGAGACCGGCTGGCCGATTCTCGGCATCGCTGCCGGCGTCGAGGCGCTTGCGCCGAAGGCCGGTTCGCCGGGCGTGGCCATGCCCGGCTACAAGGTCAGCATTCTCGACGAAAGCAGCGGGCGGCCGGTGCCGGCCGGGGAAAAGGGGGTGCTGGCCATCGACTGGCCGCTGCCCCCGGGATGCATGCAGACGGTGTGGGGCGACGACCAGCGTTTCGTCGACACCTACTGGTCCAACTTCGCTTCCGCGCAGGTCTACTCGACCTTCGACTGGGGCGTCGCCGACGAGCAGGGCTACGTCACGATCCTCGGGCGCACGGATGACGTGATCAATGTCGCCGGGCATCGGCTGGGAACGCGGGAGATCGAGGAAAGCATTTCCAGTCACGCCGCGGTGGCCGAGGTTGCGGTGGTCGGCGCCGCCGACGCGGTCAAGGGGCAGCAGGCGGTGGCCTTCGTCGTTCCCCGGGATGCCGCGCGCACCGCCGACGCGCAGGGACGAACCGAGCTGGCGGCGCAGATCATGCAGACCGTGCAGGTGCAGCTCGGAGCGGTCGCGCGCCCGGCGCGGGTGCTGTTCGTCGGCATGCTGCCGAAGACGCGTTCGGGCAAGCTGTTGCGCCGTTCGATCCAGGCCTTGTGCGAACAACGCGCGCCGGGCGACCTGACCACGCTGGAGGATCCAGCGGCGCTGGAGCAGATCCGCAGCGCCCTGGCCGAGCAGCCCTGAAGCCGACGGCCCCGGGCAGGCCCGCGCGCGGCTTGGCCCGCCCGCGGGCCTTCGCTTGCGCCGGAACCATGCGCCGGCGCAAGGCGCCTGCACATTCCTAGGGAAAGCACTATCCGCGACATCTGGACGCGCGCACCAGCTTCCCTACAATTCATAAGAAATTGCTTATAAGCGGATGCATGGATTCAAAGATGCCCGATGCCCAACCTACCCCGCGCCTGCTCGACGAGGCCGCCGATGAGCAGGCGGCGGATCGGGTGTTCGATTCGGCGGCCGAGCTGTTCGGGGTGCTGGCCACCCCGCTGCGGCTGCGCATCCTGAATGCCATCTGCACGAAGGAAAAGAGTGTCGGAGACATCCTGGCCGCGGTCGAGTCCACCCAGCCGAATGTGTCGCAGCACCTGAAGGTGCTCTACCAGGCGGGAATCGTGGCCAAGAGGAGGATGGGCAACCAGATGTACTACAGGGTGCAGAGCGAGAAGGCGGTCCAGTTGTGCCGGACGGTATGCACCCAGATCGCCATCGAACTGGATGATCCGGATTCGGTTTCACAGTCCCAGCGCCTCGCACGGCGCATCTAGCCAGCAACAGACAACCAGCGAGTACGAGGATGAGTGACTACAGCAGCAAGCGAGGCCGGCTGCGTCCGGCACCGGAGAACTTCCTCAGCGCCGAGCAGATCCAGCAAGTGCAGTCGGGCCGGCGGGACTTCCTGCGCCGCGCCTTCGCCGGCGCGAGCGCCGCGATGCTGGCCACCGGGGCCGCCAGCGCCTATGCGGAGGACACGGCGGCCAAGGACGAGCAGTACATCCTGAACAAGCCGGAATGGGGAACCACCCTGGGCAGGCCGGTCGACGAACCGCCCTACGGCATGCCGTCGAAATACGAGGCGAACCTGGTGCGACGCCTCAGCCCGGGATTGTCGGCGGTCAAGCAGGCCAACGTCGCCTTCGCTCCGCTGCAGGGCATGTTCGGCATCATCACGCCATCCGGGCTGCACTTCAACCGCTCCCACCAGGGCTGGTACGACATGGATCCGAGCCAGTTCCGCCTGATGGTCATGGGGCAGGGCGACCTGGTGCGCCACCCGAAGGTCTATACGGTGGGCGACATCATGCGCATGCAGCCGGTGTCGCGCATCCACTTCATCGAATGCGGGGCGAACACCGCGATGGAGTGGGGCAATGTCTCGGTGCCCACGGTGCAGTACACCCACGGTATGGTGTCGTGCAGCGAATTCACCGGCGTGCCCCTGCTGCACCTGCTGCAGGACTGCGGCGCCAAGCTCGAGGGCGTGCGCTTCATCATGGCCGAGGGGGCCGACGGCGCCCACGAGAACCGCACCATTCCGATGTCCCTCGTGCTGTCGGGGGAGGTGCTGGTGGCCTATGGTCAGAACGGGGAGATGCTGCGCCCGGAGAACGGCTATCCGCTGCGCCTGATCGTGCCCGGAGTCGAGGGCGTATCGAACATCAAGTACCTGCGACGCATCAAGCTCGGCACCGAACCGTACGGCACCAAGGACGAGGTGCTGAACTATGTCGATCTGATGCCCGACGGCAAGTTGCGCCAGTACACCTCGCTGATGGAGTGCAAGTCGGTGATCACCTCGCCCTCGGGTGGCCAGGTTCTGCTCGACAAGGGCCTGTACAACGTCACGGGCATCGCGTGGTCGGGGCGCGGGCGCATCAAGCGCGTCGACGTGTCCTTCGACGGCGGGGTCAGCTGGCATCACGCGCGCCTGGAGGAGCCGGTGCAGAACAAGGCCCTGGCGCGCTTCAACATTCCCTGGGTGTGGAACGGCAAGAGCGCCTTCCTGCAGAGCCGGGCGATCGACGAGACCGGCTACGTGCAGCCGACGCTGCAGCAACTGGTCAAGGTGCGCGGCCTGCGCTCGATCTACCACAACAACGCCATCCAGACCTGGCAAGTCGAAGAAACCGGAGATGTCCGCAATGTCGAACTCGCGCATTCCTAAGACCGTGCTGGCGGCGGCCTTCGCTGCAGTCGTGACGACTGCGTGGGGCGCGAATCCGGGCGTCACGCTCGGCCGGCCGGCGACCACCGCCGAGATCAAGGCCTGGAACATCGACGTGCGTCCCGACTTCCGCGGCTTGCCGCAAGGTCAGGGCACGGTCGATCAGGGAACCAAGGTATGGGAGGCCAAGTGCGCCTCGTGCCACGGCGCCTTCGCCGACTCCAATTCGGTCTACCCGCCGCTGGTCGGAGGCTTCCAGGCGACCAAGCAGGAGATGAAGACCGGCGTCGTGAGCCAGCTGGCGACCTCGTCGAATGTGAATGGCACCTCGCTGGAGCGCCTGTCGAGCCTGTCGACCCTTTTCGACTACATCCACCGCGCGATGCCGTGGAACGCCCCCGACACCCTGAGCTGGAACGATACCTACGCGGTGGTCGACTACCTGTTGAACCTCGCGAACATCGTCCCGGCCAACTACGTGCTCACGCGCCAGAACGTGCAGCAGGTGCAGGACATCCTGCCGAACCGCAACGACATGACGTGGAACCACGGCATGTGGCCCGGGGGCAAGCAGATACTCAAGTCGGGTAAGGTGCTGGGCAACGGGGGTATTCCCGATACGCACAATACCGAGTGCATGAAAGACTGTGCTCCACGACCCGCGGTGGCCAGTTCGATCCCGGCCTATGCGATGAACACCTGGGGCAACCTGCAGGATCAGATGCGTCCCTGGGGCCCGGTGCAAGGGCAGCTCACGCTCACCGCAGCAGAACTCGAAAAAGCGCGGCAGGCCAAGGCTGCCGGGCCTTCCGGCGGAGCCGACGCGAAGGTAGTCGCGATCCTGAAGGCACATGGCTGCATCGCCTGCCACAGCATGGGAGACACCAAGCTCGTCGGCCCGGGCTACGCGCAGGTCGCGCAGAAGTACGCAGGCAAGAAGGACATGGTCGCCGAGCTGACCAAGCGCATCATGCAGGGAGGTTCAGGTACATGGGGTAGTATACCTATGCCCCCACAGAGTATCAGCGAAGGCGATGCCCGGATGGTGGCCGCCTGGCTGGTCGAGGGCGCCAAGCAGTAACCACAACAGGCGCCGGGAATCGATCATCCGGCGCTCGCTTTTCTTTCAGTGAGGAGTTCGAGGAATGAATCAGTCTCGTCGTCAGGTCATGCAACTGGGTGCGGGCGCGGCGGTCGCAGGCCTGGCCGTCACCGCCGGGCTCGCTCCGGCTTCAGCCCAGGCCGCGGCCAATCCCCCGGGCTGGAGCCCGGAGCTGTTTTCCGCCAAGTCGCTCGACGCGGTGGCCAAGGAGATGGGCCTGACTCCGACGGCCAGCAGCGAGGTTTCGATCATCGGTCCGGACATCGCCGAAAACGGAGCCGTGGTTCCGGTGGGCATCCAGGCCAGCGCCTCCGGGGTCACCATGCTGGGCATCGTGGTCGCTGACAACCCGAACGCGCTGGCCGCGGTGTTCCACCTGAAGAACGGCGCGTTGCCGAATGTCGCCACGCGCATCAAGATGGCCAAGACATCGGACGTCTACGCGGTGGCCCAGGTCGGCGACAAGCTGCTCTACAGCAAGAAGGAAATCAAGGTCACACTGGGCGGCTGCGGCGGCTGAGTCCGCGCCTGCCCGCAGCATTGCAACCGCACAGAATCTTTGTTGGAGTTCGAGATGCCCAATCCGATGCGCATGCGCGCAAACATGCAAGGCGATACCGTCGTCGTCCGCGTCCTCATCAGCCACCCGGAAGATACCGGGTTGATCAAGGGGCCGGATGGCAAGATCATTCCCGCACATTTCATCCAGACCGTCGTGTGCAAGCACGGCGACACCGAAGTGATGCATTGCGACTGGGGTATCGCGGTATCCAAGAATCCCTTCCTGGAGTTCAGCTTCAAAGGCGGCAAGGCGGGCGACGCCGTGTCCGTGACCTGGCTGGACAACAAGGGGGAGACGCAGACCGGCACCACCACCGTGATGTCGTGATCGCGCGCCCGGCGCAGGCCGGGCGCAGGGTCGGCCGTGCAGCAAGAACCGTTGGCGAGGAGACGATGAAACAGCGACTAGCAAGCAAGAGAACCGCACTGGTCTGGATGGGCCTTCCAGCGATGCTCTGGCTGGGCGCCGCAGCGCTGCAGGCGCATGCGGCCGACTCGATCACCGAGCAGGGCAATGCCTACCTGCAGTTGATGAATGAAATGGGTGGCAACCCGGCCGACTTCAACATCGACGACGGCCGCAAGCTGTGGGGCGAGAAGCGCGGCCCCATGCATGCCTCGCTGCAGCAGTGCGACCTCGGGCTCGGCCCGGGTGTGGTCAAGGGGGCCTACGCGCAGTTGCCGCGCTATTTCGCCGACACCGGCAAGGTGCAGGATCTGGAGTCGCGGCTGGTGACCTGCATGGAAACCCTGCAGGGGCTGTCGGCCAAGGAGATCGAGAAGGCACCGTTCGCCAAGGAAGGCGGCAACTCGACCCCGCTGGAGAACCTGGCGCTGTACGTGGCCCACGAATCCGACGGCATGCGGATCGCCATTCCGCAGGACACGCCGCAGGAACGCCTGGCCTACGAAAACGGCAGGAAGCTGTTCTTCTACCGTGCTGGACCCTACAGTTTCTCCTGTGCGGCCTGCCACTCCCAGAGCGGCAAGCGCATCAAGATCTCCGCGCTGCCCAACCTGACCAACGCGGAAGCGGCACAGTCCTACGCGACCTGGCCCGCCTATCCGAATTCGCAGGGGGTGGCGCGCACCCTCGAGTGGCGCATGCTGGCCTGCGAGCGCCAGCAGCGCTGGCCGGCGCCCAAGTTCACCTCGAATGCGGTGATCGACCTGATCGAGTACATGGGGGTGAATTCCAACGGCGCCACGCTGCACACACCGACGTTCAAGCGCTAAGCCGGGAGACGACATGAACCACATCGCACGAGTCGCGCTTGCCGCGCTGGGCGCCGCGACCCTTGCCGGCTGCGCCGGCAACAAGCCGCAGACCGCCATGCAGGAGGGCGATCCCTTCGCCACCGCATCCTTCCAGTCCATCCTGCACCACGATTTCACCAGCAAGGGGCAGGCCAAGGTCTCGCGTCTGAAGCAGACGCCGACACAGTACGAATGCTCGCGCTACGACGCCCTCGGCACTGCGATGCCCGCCTCGGTGGCGCAGGGCATCGAGTCGCGCGCGCTGTCGCGGGTGGTCTATCCGGCCGACGGCCAGTACCTGGGCAACTGGAAGGCCGGGCTGAAGGTGGCCGAGAACGGCAAGGGCATGCAGTGGAGCGACAAGCCCGGCAGCGTCAACGGCGGCAACTGTCTGGCCTGCCACCACATGATCGCCAACGACCCCTCGCAGGGAACCATCGGCCCGGATCTCTACCACTATGCCAGGCTGCGGGGCAACACCCCTGCGGTGCTGAAATACACCTGGGCGCGCATCTACGATTCCGCGGCCTTCAACGCCTGCAGTTTCATGCCGCCCTTCGGCGCCCACAGGATCCTCACCGAGCAGCAGATGAAGGATGTGATGGCCCTGCTGATGAACCCGGATTCCCCGGTCAACCAGTAACCCAACAGGATCGCGCGGCAGCCGCCCCTGGCGGCGCCGCGCGTCCGCTCCTGCCCGCCACGCCCGGCGACGGCGGGCTGCCTTGTCGTGAAGGATCCGAGATGAGCATTTCCCGCCGCGAATTCCTGAGTGTGCTGGCCGCGGCCGGCGCCTGTGGCTTTCCGATGCTGCGCGAGGCCAGCGCAGCCGAGGTCGATTCCCTGTACAACCCGCCGGTCAGCGGCAATGTGCATTTCCTGCACATGACCGACAGCCACGCCCACCTGCAGCCGGTGTATTTCCGCGAACCCAGCGTGAACATCGGCATTGGCGGCATGCGCGGGCGCCTGCCCCACCTGGTGGGCGCCAACTACCTCAAGCGCGTGGGATTCCGGCCCGATACCCGCGAGTCCTACGCCTTCACCTACCTGGACTTCGAACGCGCCGGCAGGCAGTACGGCCGCATGGGCGGCTACGCCCACATCGCGACCCTGGTCAAGCGGCTGAAGGCCTCGCGCCCGGGTGCGCTGCTGCTCGACGGCGGCGATACCTGGCAGGGCACCGCGCTGTCGCTGTGGACGAAGGGCCAGGACATGGTCGAGGCCCAGCTCGAGCTCGGGGTCGACGTGATGACCGCGCACTGGGAGTTCACCTACGGCGAGGCCCGGGTGCAGGAAGTCCTGAAAAAGGACTTCAAGGGCCGCATCGATTTTGTCGCGCAGAACGTCAAGACCGCCGACTTCGGCGACCCGGTATTCCCGGACTACGTGATGAAGCAGATGAACGGGATCCAGGTCGCCGTGATCGGGCAGGCCTTCCCCTACACACCGATCGCCAATCCGGCCTACCTGATGCCCGACTGGACCTTCGGCATCGACACCCACCACATGCAGTCGGTGGTCAAGGAAGCGCGGGCCAAGGGTGCGCAGCTGGTGGTCGTGATCTCCCACAACGGCATGGACGTCGATCGCAAGATGGCTTCGCTGGTCGAAGGCATCGACTGCATCTTCGGCGGCCACACGCATGACGGTGAGGCCGTCGCGGTGGAGGTGCGCAGGCCCTCGGGCGGCATGACCCTGGTGACGAACGCGGGCTCGCACGGCAAGTTCCTCGCGGTCATGGACTTCGACGTGCGCGGCGGAAAGATGGTCGGATACAAGTACCGCCTGCTGCCCGTGTTCTCCGAGCTCCTGCCTGCGGACGCGTCGATGCAGCGACTCATCGACAAGCTGCGCGCGCCCTACGCCAGCAAGCTCGACGAGGTGCTGGGGCATACCGAGGGCGTGCTGTACCGCCGCGGCAACTTCAATGGCACCTGGGATCAGCTGATCCTCGACGCGATGCTCGCGGTGCGCGGCGGCGACCTGGCCTTCTCCCCCGGCTTCCGCTGGGGCGGCAGCCTGCTGCCCGGAGAGCCGATCACCCGCGAGGCGCTGATGACCCAGCTGGCCATCACCTACCCCTACTGCACCTTGAGCGAAATGAACGGCAAGACCATCAAGGCGGTGATGGAGGACGTGTGCGACAACCTGTTCAACCCGGATCCCTATTACCAGCAGGGTGGTGACATGGTGCGTGTCGGAGCGATGAGCTATGCCTGCGCACCGCAGGAGAAAATGGGCAACCGCATCCAGGACATGCGCCTGCACGGCAAGCCGATCGATCCAGCGCGCACCTACAAGGTGGCCGGCTGGGCACCGGTGCAGCAAGCCTCCGCCCAGTCCTCCAACCCCCCGATCTGGGATGTCGTCGAGGAGTACCTGCGGCACAACCCGACGGTCAAGCCCCTCAAGCCCAGCCAGCCTCGCCTGATCGGCATGCGCGGCAATCCCGGGCTCGCCACCTGACAGGGCGCGGCGGCGGCGTGGGCGCGCCGAGACAGCGCCAGAGCCTTGACTTTGCCGAGGGCCGGATTGCGATCCGGCCCTTTTTGCGTTTATTTCCGCGTTATGGATCGGGATTTTGCAGGGTTTTCCGCATTTTCTTCGACCATCACGCGTCGAGTCCCCGCCATGCAGCATTTTGCGTTGCATCAACAGCACTGTTAAAGTAGTCGCTGGTTCAGGCGTCATCGGACCGCTGTGCGCGTGCGCGGGGTACCCGGGTGCGCGCATGGTGTCGTTTCACCCACTCCCGGCCGGCAGACCCGGCGTCCCAGTGAGCTCACCATGACCATCCAGCAGCAACGCGCGAACTCCTACCTGTTCGGCGGCAACGCTCCTTACGTCGAGGAGCTGTACGAAACCTACCTGTCGAACCCCGGCGCGGTGCCGGATCACTGGCGCGACTACTTCGACGCCCTGCAGCATGTCCCGGCAGTCGACGGCAGCAATTCCCGCGACATCCCCCATGCTCCGGTGCAGGCCGCGTTTGCCGAGCGCGCGCGCAGCGGCGCCACGCGGGTCGTGCAGATCGGGGCCGACGCCGAACTCGCCCGCAAGCGTGTTGCTGCCCAGCAACTGATCGCCGCCTACCGCAATGTAGGGGTGCGCTGGGCCGATCTCGATCCCCTGAAGCGCGCCGAACGACCGCAGATTCCCGACCTCGAGCCGTCGTTCTACGGTTTCAGCGACGCCGATCTGGAAACCAGTTTCAACGTCAGCAATACCTATTTCGGCCAGGAAACGATGAGCCTGCGCGAGCTCATCAACAATCTGCACGAAACCTACTGCGGATCGATCGGCGCCGAATTCATGTACCTGAGCGATCAGGGTCAGAAGCGCTGGTGGCAGCAGCGCCTGGAAAGCATCCGGACGCGCCCGAGCTTCAGCGCCGAAAAGAAGCGCGACATCCTGGAAAAGCTCACCGGTGCCGAGGGACTCGAGCGTTTCCTGGCCACCCGCTACGTCGGCCAGAAGCGCTTCTCGCTGGAAGGTGGTGAAAGCTTCATCGTCGGCATGGATGAGGTCATCCAGCGTGGCGCCGAGCGCGGTGCGCAGGAAGTGATCATCGGCATGGCGCACCGCGGACGCCTGAACGTGCTGGTCAACACCCTGGGCAAGCGTCCCAAGGATCTGTTCGCCGAGTTCGAGGGCAAGCACGCCTCGGAGCTTCCGTCGGGCGACGTCAAGTACCACCAGGGATTCTCCAGTGACGTGTCGACCCCGTCGGGTCCGATCCATCTCTCGCTGGCCTTCAACCCCTCGCACCTGGAAATCGTCAACCCGGTCGTCGAGGGTTCGGCGCGCGCCCGCCAGGAACGCCGCGGCGACAAGCGCGGCGAGCAGGTGCTGCCGGTGCAGGTGCACGGCGACGCCTCCTTCGCCGGCCAGGGCGTCGTGATGGAAACCCTGGCGCTGGCGCAGACCCGGGGCTATTCCACCGGGGGCACGCTGCACATCGTGATCAACAACCAGATCGGATTCACCACCTCCGATCCCCGCGACGCCCGCTCGACCCTGTATTGCACCGACGTGGTCAAGATGATCGAGGCGCCCGTGCTGCACGTCAACGGCGACGATCCGGAAGCGGTCGCACTGTGCTGCCAGTTGGCCGTCGACTACCGCGCCGAATTCGCCCATGACGTCGTCGTGGATATCGTCTGCTTCCGCAAGCTCGGCCACAATGAGCAGGACACCCCGGCGGTGACCCAGCCGCTGATGTACAAGAAGATCGCCGCCCATCCGGGCACGCGCAAGCTCTATGTCGATCGTCTGGCCAGCCAGGGCGTCATCGCCGAGGCCGACGGAGAGGCCATGGTGCAGTCCTTCCGCCAGGCGATGGAGGATGGAGAGCGGGCGCTCGAGCCCGTGCTGTCCAACTACAAGAGCAAGTTCGCGGTCGATTGGGCCAATTTCCTCAACCGCAAGTGGACCGACAGCGCCGACACCGCGTTGCCGCTGGCCGAGCTCAAGCGCCTGGCCGAACGCATCACCACGGTGCCCGAGGACTTCAAGCTGCACCCGCTGGTCGAGCGGGTGATCGCCGACCGCGCGCGCATGGGTCGCGGCGAGCTCAGCCTGGACTGGGGCATGGGCGAGCATCTGGCCTTCGCCTCGCTGGTGGCCAACGGCTACCCGGTGCGTCTGTCGGGCGAGGATTGCGGGCGCGGCACCTTCAGCCATCGCCACGCGGTGCTGCACGACCAGAAGCGCGAGCGCTGGGACGCCGGCAGCTATGTGCCGTTGGAGAACGTTTTCGAAGGCCAGGCGCCCTTCGTCGTCATCGACTCCATCCTCTCGGAGGAGGCGGTGCTGGGCTTCGAGTACGGCTACTCGACCGCCGACCCCAACACCCTGGTGATCTGGGAAGCGCAGTTCGGCGATTTCGCCAACGGCGCGCAGGTCGTGATCGATCAGTTCATCTCCTCCGGCGAGGTCAAGTGGGGGCGCGCCTCCGGCCTGACGCTGATGCTGCCGCATGGCTATGAAGGCCAGGGGCCGGAGCACTCCTCGGCGCGCCTGGAACGCTACCTGCAGCTGTGCGCGGAAACCAACATGCAGGTCTGCCAGCCGACGACTCCGGCGCAGATCTTCCACTTGCTGCGCCGGCAGATGATCCGGCCGTTCCGCAAGCCGCTGGTCATCATGACCCCGAAGTCGCTGCTGCGCCACCCGGAGGCGCGCTCCGACCTCGGAGAGCTGGCCACCTCGCACTTCCACACCGTGCTCGGTGACCAGGGCGGGCTCGACGCCGCGAAGGTCAAGCGCATGCTGGTGTGCACCGGCAGGATCTACTACGACCTGCTCGCCGAGCGCAAGCAGCGCGAGTCGCAGGACGTGGCCATCGTGCGCCTGGAGCAGCTCTATCCCTTCCCGCACAAGGCCTTCGCCGCCGAGCTACGCCGCTATCCGAACCTGCGGGACATCGTCTGGTGCCAGGACGAGCCGCAGAACCAGGGCGCGTGGTTCTTCGTTCAGCACCATGTCCACGAGAACATGCAGGAGGGCCAGCGCCTGGGATACGCCGGGCGCGCCGCGTCGGCGTCCACCGCGGTGGGTTACCACGCCAAGCACGCCGAGCAGCAGAAGGAGCTGATGGCCTCCGCCTTCGGCAAGCTCAAGGGCTTCCTGCTGAGCAAATGAGCCCGCTTGCCGGCCCGCGGGCAGGGTTGCCCGCGGGCCCCTGCGCGTCGCGGCCGCTGATGCTGCGGCGCCCCCGAACACCACGTTCCCACCCATACGAACCCTCGCGAGATCCCACCATGGCACAGATTGATGTCAAGGTTCCCCAATTGTCCGAATCCGTGGCCGAAGCCACGTTGCTGCAGTGGAAGAAGAAGCCCGGCGAAGCCGTCGCGCGCGACGAAGTGCTGATCGAAATCGAGACCGACAAGGTCGTGCTCGAGGTGCCCTCGCCGAGCGCCGGGGTGCTGGCCACGGTGCTGAAGGAGGACGGCGCCACCGTGGTCGCCGACGAACTCATCGCCACCATCGATACCGAGGGCAAGGCGGCGGCGCCCGCTGCGGCGGCTCCTGCGGCGGCTCCCGCGCCGGCCGCGGCAGCCGCGCCCGCGGCTGCGGCGGCGCCCAAGGTGGCGATGCCGGCCGCGGCGAAGATCCTTGCCGAGCAGTCGATTGCCGCCGATGGCGTGGCCGGCAGCGGTCGCGGCGGGCGCATCACCAAGGGCGATGCGCTGGCCGCCACCGCGGCGAAGGCCGCTCCGGCCGTGGCGGCCGCGGCCGCCACCGGCGCTCCCTTCAATACCCCGCAGGCGCTGCCGCAGGTCGATGCCGCGGTCGACCTTTCGGCCTACGCCGAGCGTCCTGAGCAGCGCGTGCCGATGAGCCGGCTGCGTGCGCGCATCGCCCAGCGCCTGGTGCAGTCGCAGTCGGAAAACGCCATCCTCACGACCTTCAACGAAGTGAACATGAAGCCGGTGATGGATCTGCGCAACGCGCACAAGGATCGCTTCGAGAAGGAGCATGGCGTCAAGCTCGGCTTCATGAGCTTTTTCGTCAAGGCCGCGGTGCATGCGCTGCGCAAGTACCCGGTGCTCAACGCCTCGGTCGACGGCAACGACATCATCTACCACGGCTATTTCGACATCGGCATCGCGGTGGGCAGCCCGCGAGGCCTGGTGGTGCCGATCCTGCGCAACGTCGACCAGATGAGCTTTGCCGACATCGAGCGCCAGATCGCCGAGTTCGGCGTCAAGGCGCGCGACGGCAAGCTGGCCATCGAGGATCTCACCGGTGGCACCTTCTCCATCAGCAACGGTGGGGTGTTCGGTTCGATGCTGTCGACGCCGATCATCAACCCGCCGCAGGCGGCGATCCTCGGCGTGCACGCGACGAAGGATCGGCCGGTCGTGGAAAACGGGCAGGTCGTGATCCGTCCGATCAACTACCTGGCGATGAGCTATGACCACCGCATCATCGACGGGCGCGAAGCGGTGCTCGGACTAGTCGCGATGAAGGAGGCGCTGGAGGATCCGTCGCGCCTGCTGCTCAACCTGTGAGGAACACGATGGATCACGACCTGATTGTCATCGGAGCCGGCCCCGGGGGCTACATCGCCGCCATCCGCGCTGCACAGCTCGGCATGTCCGTGGCCTGCATCGACGCCTGGAGCCGTGCCGACGGCAGGCCGGCGCCGGGCGGCACCTGCACCAACGTCGGCTGCATCCCGTCGAAGGCGATGCTGCAGTCCTCGGAGCACTACGAGCATGCCGGCCATGCGCTGGCCGAGCATGGCGTGGAAGTGTCCGGGGTCAAGCTCGACCTCGATCGCATGCTGGCGCGCAAGAGCAAGGTCGTCGAGCAGAACAACGACGGCATCCTCTACCTGTTCAAGAAGAACAAGGTGCGTTTCGTGCACGGCCAGGCCAGCCTGGCGGCGCGCGTCGACGGTGGCTTCGAGGTCGCGGTCAGCGGCGCCGAGCCCACGAGCCTGCGTGCGCGTCAGGTCATCATCGCCACCGGCTCGCGCCCGCGCGCCTTGCCCGGGGTGCCCTTCGACGAGCAGCGCATCCTGTCCAACAGCGGCGCCCTGAGCCTGTCCAAGGTGCCCGCGCGCATGGGCATTGTCGGCGCCGGGGTCATCGGCCTGGAAATGGGTTCGGTGTGGCGCCGGCTGGGAGCGAAGGTCACGGTGCTGGAGGCCTTGCCGGATTTCCTCGGTGCCGCCGACGCCCAGGTGGCCAAGGAGGCGCTGAAGCAGTTCGGCCGCCAGGGCCTGGACATCCAGCTCGGGGTGAAGATCGCCGAGGTCAAGCCGGCGGCTCGCTCGGGCCCGGTGCGCATCTCGTACACCGACTCCAAGGGCGCCGAGTGCAAGCTCGAGGTCGATGCGCTGATGGTCTCGATCGGGCGCGTGCCGCATACCGAGGGCCTGGGCCTGGACAAGGTCGGGCTGCAGCTCGATGAGCGCGGCTTCATCCCGGTCGATGGCGACTGCCGCACCGAGGTCGCGGGCATCTGGGCCATTGGCGACGTCGTGCGCGGGCCGATGCTGGCGCACAAGGCCGAGGAGGAGGGCGTGGCGGTGGCCGAGCGCCTGGCCGGGCAGAAGCCGCACGTGGACTTCAACACCGTGCCGTGGGTGATCTACACGAGCCCGGAGATCGCCTGGGTCGGGCAGACCGAACAGGCGCTGAAGGCCGCGGGGCGCGCCTGCAAGGTGGGCAGCTTCCCCTTCCTGGCCAACGGGCGTGCGCGCGCGCTGGGTGACACCACCGGTTTCGTCAAGATCCTGAGCGACGCAGCGACCGACGAGATCCTGGGCGTGCACATCATCGGCCCTCTGGCCTCGGAACTCGTCGCCGAAGCCGCGGTGGCGATGGAGTTCAAGGCCAGTGCCGAGGACATCGCCCGCATCTGCCATGCCCATCCGACGCTGTCGGAGGCGATGAAGGAGGCCGCGCTGGCCACCGACGGGCGGGCTCTGAACTTCTGAGTCCGCGGGCCGCTGCGGCCGCGGCCGCAGCGGCGCCCGATCCCTTGCGATGAACCTGAGCGAATACGCACTGCGCCATCTGCAGGAGCGCGGCCACGCGGCCGACCCCGCGCAGCGCGCGGCGATCGAGCGCCTGCAGCGCGCGCAGGACGAGTGGGTGGCCTACAAGTCGCGCCGCTCGACGGCTGTTCGGCGGCTGCTCGTGCATCCGGAGTTGCCACGCGGGGTCTACCTGTGGGGTGGTGTCGGGCGTGGCAAGAGCTTCCTGATGGACGCCTTCCATGCCACCGTGCCGGTGGTGCGCAAGACGCGACTGCACTTCCACGAGTTCATGCGCGAGGTGCAGCGCGAACTGGCCGCGTTGCAGGGAACGCAGGATCCGCTGCAGGAGCTGTCGCGCCGTATCGCGCGCCGCTACCGGCTGATCTGCTTCGACGAGTTCCACATCAGCGACGTCACCGACGCGATGATCCTGGATCGCCTGCTGCAGGGGCTGTTCGACGACGGGGTGGTGCTGGTGGCAACGAGCAATTTCCATCCCGACCATCTCTACCCCGACGGCCTGCACCGCGATCGCATCCTTCCCGCGATCGAGCGCATCAAGCGCCACCTGGACGTGCTGCAGGTCGACGCGGGCGTCGACTACCGCCAGCAGGCGCTGCGTGGGATGAGCCTGTACCACCAGCCGCTGGGTGCGGCGGCGCAGGCAGCCATGCACGATGCATTCGAGCGGCTGGCCGACGGTGTCGACGAGGATCGCATGCTCATGCTCGAGGGGCGCCAGGTGCCGGCGCTGCGCCGCCGCGGGGGCGTCGTGTGGTTCGATTTCCAGACCCTGTGCAACACCCCGCGCTCGCAGAACGACTACCTGGAACTCAGCACCCGCTTCCACACCCTGCTGCTCAGCGACGTGCCGCGCATGGGGCCGGAGCTGGCGACCGCGGCGCGTCGCTTCACCCTGTTGGTCGATGTGTTGTACGACCGCGGCGTCAAGCTGGTGCTGTCAGCCGCCTGTTCCCCCGCCGAGTTGTATACCTCGGGCCCGCTGGCCTATGAATTCGAGCGCACCGTCTCGCGCCTGCTCGAAATGCAGGGCGTGGAGTACCTGCAGCGGCAGCGGCGCGAAGTGCATACCGCTTTGACCTGATGGCCCGCGCCCGCCGTAGCCACGTGTTCGCCGCGCTGCTGCGCATGGCCTGCGCCTGGGGCCTGCTGTGCGGCGGGCTGGGCCCGGCGCTCGCGCAGTCGGCGCCGGCGCAGCCGCTCACGCGGGCGGCAGCGCAAGCCGCGGCGCGCGAGGCTCGTGGCCGGGATCTGGCGCGTCAGCGCGCTGCGTTGGCGCGTGCCTACGCCGCCGAGCGTGCGCAGTGCATGCATCGCTTCCTTGTCTTCGCGTGCCTCGACGATGCGGCGCGCCGCGAGCGGCTCCAGCGTGATGCCTTGCGTGCGCAGCAGATGCACCTGCGCCTCCTCGCCCGCGAGCAACGGGCGCAACAGGAACTGCAGCGCGTGCGCATGCGCGAGGCAGCGCATGCCGCGCCTGGCGGGGCGATGCCGATTCTTCCGGCCGCAGGCCTCGAACACCCGCTGCCCGGTCAGCCTGCGGCGCGCGACATGCTGCCGCGTCCGCTGCCGCAGCGGGCGCTAGAGGCCCGGTCGCGGGCGCGTGCCGCCCGCAGGCTGCAGCGCCAGCGCAGGGCGCAGTACCAGGATCTGCGGCAACGCGTGCAGCGCCAGCAGCAGCAGAGCCCTGCGGCGCCGCCGTTGCCCCTGCCGGCGGCCTCCGGGCCCTTGCGCCTTCCGCGCTGAGCCCGGCCGCGAGGGCTTCATCTCCGTCGCGGACGATCCGGCGCCGGCGGCGTGGGCAGTGGAGGAAACTCCAGCTTCGGTGGCGGGGGAGCCGGGGTACGCGCCGCCTCGGCGAGCTTGAGCACGGCCAGCGACAGGTTGTCGCCGTGCCCTGCTGCCCGCATCCGGGCCTTGTTGATGAGAATCTCGCATGCCTGGCGCGGCTCCAGTGCGTCCAGCGTGGCGCCGAGTTCGGTGTCGAGAAAATAGTGCCAGACGCCGTCGCTGCACAGCAGCACCGTATCGCCGGCCTGCAGTTGGAGGCTCTCGAAACTGAACGGCGGCTGCTCCGCAGTGCCCAGGCTGGCGGTGAGCACGTTGCTCATCGGATGGTTGCGCGCCATGGCTTCCGAGAGTTCGCCGCGGTCGACCAGGTCCTGCACATACGAATGATCGCGGGTGCGCTGCTGCAACTGCGGCCCGCGGAACAGGTGGATGCGCGAATCCCCGACATGCGCCCACCAGCAGGCCCCATCGCCGTGCAGCAACGCGCAGGCGACCGTTGAATGGGGCTCCTGTTCTGCAGAAATCGCCGTCAGCCGGATCATCGCATGGGATTCCTGCAGGATCGTCTTCAGCAGCGCCGCCGGATCGTCGTTGCTTGGCGAATAGCGCTCGAAGAGTTGGGTGGCGGTGATCATCACCTGGTCGGCCGCCAGGCGCCCGCCACTGCGCCCGCCCATGCCGTCGGCGACGACTGCGAGCAGGGCTCCGCGTACCCTGGGGTGGGTGATGATTTCGACCCGGTCTTGCTGGTACTGCCGGTCTCCGCGGTGGGTGCCGATGGCTGCCTGCAACTGCAGGCGCTTGCGCGGTGGGGTCATCGAATCGTCCAGGTCCCTACAATCGGCCACGAATCTACCGCCAGGGACGTCACGCGCAGCGCAGGCCGCGCGTACGCTGTGCTTCCCGACCCAAGCGCCCGGCCAGGGTCGCACCTTTCCTGACACCGGCCCGCGAGGCCGCCGCCGTCTTGACTTCATCCCAGCGAGATCCTGAGGATTGTAGGCCCGTCGCGCCTGCCACCAGTGACGGTGCGGCGGACGAGCATCCGTTGTGGGGCCCTGCCGGCCTGCTCGCCGCGGTGCTTCCGGGTTGGCGCGCCCGCCCCGGGCAGCAGGTGCTGGCGCAGGCCGTGCAACAGGCCATCGAGCAGCGGGGCATCGTGCTGGCGGAGGCCGGAACCGGAACCGGCAAGACCCTCGCCTACCTGGTGCCGGCGTTGCTCGCGGGCGAGCGCCTGGTGGTGTCGACCGCCACGCGGGCGCTGCAGGATCAGCTGCGGAACAAGGATCTGCCGCTGGCCTGCCGGGCGCTCGGCCTGCAGGTGCGTTCGGCGGTGCTCAAGGGTCGCGGCAACTACGTCTGCCCCTACCGCCTTCAGCGCACCCTGGAGCAGGGTCTGCTCGACAGTCGGGCGGCGCTGCAGCAGTTGCGGCGTGTGCAACGCTTTGCCGCGGAGACCGACGATGGCGACCTCTCGGCGCTCGAGGGGCTCGACGAGCGTTCCTCCGTGCTGCCATGGGTCACCTCGACGCGGGACAACTGTCTGGGATCGGAGTGCCCCAAGCTGCGCCAGTGCTTCGTGATGAAGGCGCGCCGCGAGGCTCTGGCGGCCGACGTCGTGGTGGTCAACCACCACTTGTTCTTCGCCGATCTTGCGCTGCGCGGCGAAGGGGTGGCGGAGCTGTTGCCGGCGGCCACCACCGTGGTGCTCGACGAGGCGCACCAGCTCGCCGACATCGGTGCGCAATTTCTCGGCAGCGTCGTCGGCACCGCGCAGGCGCAGGAACTGGCGCGTGACGCCCAGGCCTGCGGCCTGCAGCATGCGCGCGGCGTGGTCGACTGGGCGCAACGAGCGGGCGGGCTGGTGCAGGCGGCGCGGGATCTGCGGCTGTGCGCAGGCGCAGGTGCGCAGCGCCTCGACCGGGCGCAGGCGCGGGACTTGCCGGGTTGGGAGTCCGCGGTACAGCGCTGGCGCGACAGCCTGCAGCAACTGCTGCAGGCCGTGGAGTCGGTTCAGGAGTGCGCGCCCGAGTTCGCGCGCCTGGCCGAGCGTTGTCGCGAGCAGTCGCGGCTGCTGCAGGACTGGCAGGAGGAGGCCTCGCCGCCGACACCGGCACAACCCGCCGAGGAGTCGGTGCGCTGGCTGGAGGCGGGCACGCAGCACCTGCGGCTGCTGGCGACCCCGCTGGGCATCGGCCCGGCGTTCTCCAGCCTGCTGGCCGAGCGCGCGCAGGCCTGGGTACTCGTCTCGGCCACCCTGAGCGTCAACGGCAGCTTTCGCTACGCCCGCGCCCGCCTGGGCCTCGGCGAGGGCAGCGCAGCCTTGCAGCCGCTGGGCGATGACCCAGGCCCGCGGCTGCGCGAGCTGCGCATACCCAGCCCTTTCGACTACCCGGCGCAGACGCGGCTGTTGCTGCCGCGGCGCAATTTCCACCCGGCGCATGCCGAGCACGCCTTGCGCGTGGCCGAGCTGGCGGCCCGACTCATCGTCGTCAATCCGGGTGGCAGCCTGGTGTTGAGCACGACGCTGCGCGCCATGGCGCGGATCGCCGCGCGCCTGCGCGAACTGCTGCCCGCGTCGCGCCGGGTGCTCGAGCAGTCGAGCGAGCCCAAGGGCGTGCTGTTGCGGCGCTTCGCGTCCGACCCGCGGGCGGTACTGGTGGGCAGCCACAGTTTCTGGGAGGGGGTCGACTTTCCTGGGGAACAGCTGACGCTGGTGGTGATCGACAAGCTGCCCTTCGCCCCCCCCGACGACCCGATGGTGGCTGCCCGGCTGGCCCGGCTCGAGGCGGCCGGACGCAATGGCTTCCTGGACTACTCGCTACCGCAGGCAGCGCTGGCCTTGCAGCAGGGATCTGGCCGGCTGATCCGGGGCGAACAGGATTGGGGCGTGCTCGCGGTATGCGACCAGCGCCTGCTCGGCAGCGCGTGGGGTTCGCGGCTGCTCGGCTCGCTGCCGCCGTTTCGCCGCGTCGAGGAGGTCGAGGAAGCGCTGCGCTTCCTGCAGGATCACTCGGCCGCCGCGCCCTGAGCGCAGCCCTGGCTCACCACAGGCTCCACCAGCGCGCGCGGTTGCTCGGCAGCTTGCCGTCGAGGTAGGGGCTGTCCGGGTAGTTCAGGCGCAGCACATGCTGGGTGTCGTCGCGCAGCTGGGTCAGTCCGAGCTTGTCGTAGCTGTCCATCAGCACCGCCAACGCCAACTGCGTGGACGGCGTGTCGGGATAGTCGCGCAAGGTCTGCTGCGCGCGGTCGGCGGCCGCCACATAGGCCGCGTGGTGGTAGTAGAACAACGCCACATGGGCGTCGTACTGGCCCAGGGAGTTGACGATGTAGCGCATGCGCTCGCGCGCATCGGCAGCGTACTTGCTGGTTGGAAAGCGCGTGACCAGTTCCTTGAAGGCCTGGAACGACTCCTTGGCCCCGCGCTGGTCGCGTTCGTATTGAGCCTGGTCGGCGATTTTCGAGAACAGCGTCTGGTTGTCGTAGAAGTTGATCAGGCCCTTCAGGTACAGCACGTAGTCGACGGCCGGGTTGTTGGGGTAGATCTTCAGGAAGCGGTCGCAGGCGGCCACCGCCTGTGCGCGTTCATCCTGCTTGTAGTACCCGTAGGCGACCTCGATCAGCGCCTGCTGCGCCAGGATGCCGTAGGGGTAGCGCGATTCGAGCTTCTCGAAATACTTGGTCGCGGTGTCGTAGGCACCGTTGTCCATCTGTGCCTGCGCCTCGCGGTACAGCTTGGCTGCCGACCAGTTGGCCGTGATGTCCTTGTTGCCGCTGGAGGCACACGCGCCGAGTGCCAGCAAGCTCGACGCCAGCAGCAGGCTCGACAGCCAGCGCGCACAGCGCGCACCGGTCGGGGAAGCGATTCGTTTCACAGCGGGACTCGCAAGAGTGGCGGCAAGTCCGGCATTATAGGAAGGGCCTTGCCCGCCGCCGGTCTTGCCGCGGGCGACCCTTGCAGTATGCTGGCCGGATGCAGCCCTCCGAACTTCCGCTGGCTCCGCCGTCTCCGGCACATCCCGCGCTGCTGCAGGACGACGACGGCGACGAGCCTGCGCGTAGCCCCGACGAGGCGCAGCCTCTGCGCGCGCGCATACCCGCCGAGGCGGCCGGCGAACGACTCGACAAGGTGCTGGCGCAACTGTTCCCGGCCTTTTCGCGCACCCGTCTTCGCGCCTGGTGCGAGGCCGGTCGCGTGCAGCTCGGTGCCCGCGCGGCGGCGCCCCGCGACAAGGCGCGCGCCGGCGCCGAGGTATCGCTGCTGCCGCCTGCCGACCCGGAGGCCGCGGCCTTCGCCCCCGAAGCGATGGATCTGCGGGTCGTGTGGGAGGATGCCGATCTCGCGGTGATCGACAAGCCGGCCGGCCTGGTGGTGCATCCGGGGGCCGGCAACTGGAGCGCGACCCTGCTCAACGGGCTGCTCGCCCGCTACGCCGATGCCGCGGGCCTGCCGCGCGCGGGCATCGTGCACCGGCTGGACAAGGACACCAGCGGCCTGCTGGTGGTGGCGCGCAGCCTGCAGGCGCATACCGACCTGGTGCGCCAGTTGCAGCAACGCAGTGTCAGCCGCCAGTACCTTGCGCTGGCCTGGGGACGGCTTGCGCAGCCGACCTGGGTCGACGCGCCGATCGGCCGCGATCCACGCGACCGCCTGCGCATGGCCGTGGTCGCCGGCGGGCGACCCGCGCGCACGCACTTCGCCTGCGTGGGTCGGTGCGATGCCGACGCCGGGCCGATCAGCGCGCTGCGCTGCATCCTGGAGAGCGGGCGCACGCATCAGATCCGGGTGCACGCCCGCCACCTCGGGCTGCCGCTGCTGGGCGATCCGCTGTACGGCCGCCGCGGCGCACCACGGCTGGCCTTGCAGCGTCAGGCCTTGCACGCGGCGCTGCTGCGGCTTCGCCATCCGCGCAGCGGGCAATGGATGCAGTGGCACGCTCCGGTGGCCGCCGACATCGTCGCGCAGTGGGCCGTTCTGGGCGGCGATCCGACCGCCCTCGACGGCAGCCGCTGGCAGGCTCCGGAGCGCGCGTGAGGGCCTTGTCGCAGCCTGCGTGGCCCGCCTCGTGGACGGCGCTGCACTGGCCGGGCAACCCGCGGGTGCGCGGTCTGTTCAGCAGCCGTGACGGTGGCGGCAGCCGGGGGCCCTACGCGGCTGCGGAAGGCGCCGGCGGAATGAACCTGGCGACCCACGTAGGCGACGACCTGCAGCAGGTGCTGCGCAACCGCGAGCGCCTGGCCACCTGGCTGGGCGGTGTGCAGGCGGTCTGGCTGGAGCAGGTGCACGGCATCGAGGTTGCCGATCTCGATGCATGGGACGGCACGCGGGCGCTGTGCGCCGATGCCGCGCTGTGCAGCCGCCCGGGCGTCGCCGCGGCGGTGCTGGTGGCCGACTGCCTGCCGGTGCTCCTGGCGGCGCCGCAGGGGCGCGCGGTGGCCGCCGCGCACGCCGGATGGCGAGGGCTCGCCGCGGGCGTGCTCGAACGCAGCGCGGACGCGCTGGCGGGGCGCGCGGGTTGCCACGGTGCGGATCTGCAGGCATGGCTGGGTCCGGCGATCGGGCCCGCGCACTTCGAAGTGGGCGAGGAGGTGCGTGCCGCCTTTGTCGCCGCCGACGCGCTGGCGGCCCGCGCTTTCGCCCCGTCCCGGCGCCAGGGCCACTGGATGGCCGATCTGTTCGAACTGGCCCGCCAGCGCCTGCAACGCGCCGGATTGCCCCGCGCGTCCATTCTCGGTGGGGGCAGGTGCACGGTGGCCGATCCGGCACGTCATTACAGTTTCCGCCGCGACCGCATCACGGGACGCCAGGCCGGACTGGTATGGATCGAAGCGTCGGCGAGCTGAAGCGACCGATGTGCGCGTTGACACCCGCAATCCTTTGTTTAAGAATGGTTTCCTGTGCATTATTGGCACTCAATACGACGAGTTGCTATTTTTTTTGGCATTTTCACCGAGACGCAACTCCAAGGCCCTGATATTTCTAGGCCTTTGGTTTTCCTTGACGTTTTCCTTACAGTCAGTCCGATTGCCGCAAGCGCGATGCCGCAATGCGACGGCGTGAAGTCGTGAGGCCGCGTGGTCTCGGAACTGGCGCACGAACTTCCCCCATGGCTGCCAACACCACTCCTTCCAGCAGCGAGCAGGACGCGGCGGGCACCGCGTGGATGCGCGGATTGCAGCAGGCGCTGCGCTCGGGCGAGTCCGCGCTGCCGGCGCTCGACGCGAACCGCCTGGCGCAGATCCAGCAGGCTTATGCCAAGGAGTACGCCGAACTGTGGATCGGCCTGCTCAACGGAAGCGCCCAGCCTGCGCAGGCCGGTGACCGTCGCTTTTCCGGCGAGGCCTGGCGCAGCAATCGCTTTTCCGCCTACACGGCCGCGCTGTATCTGCTGAACGCGCGCGCGATGCTCGAGATGGCCGATGCCGTGCAGGCGGACGAGAAGACCCGCCAGCGCATCCGTTTCGGGGTCGAGCAATGGGTCGACGCGGCGGCGCCGAGCAATGTCTGGGCGCTCAACCCGGACGCCGTCGCCGAGGCCGTGCGCAGCGGGGGAGAGAGCCTGCGGCGTGGCATGGACAACCTGCTGCGCGACATGCTGCGTGGCAAGCTGACGCAGACGGACGAGCAGCAGTTCGAGGTCGGGCGCAATGTCGCCACCAGCGAAGGCGCGGTGGTCTACGAGAACCCCTGGTTCCAGCTCATCGACTACCGTCCGCTGCAGCGGACGGTGCACGAGCGTCCGCTGCTGATTGTTCCGCCCTGCATCAACAAGTACTACATCCTCGACCTGCAGCCGGCCAATTCCCTGGTGCGCTACGCCCTCGAGCAGGGGCACAGGGTGCTGCTGATGTCCTGGCGCAATCCGGACGCCGAATGCGCGCGCTGGACCTGGGACGATTACATCGAGCACGGGGTGATCGAAGGCATCCGCGTGGCCGGGGAGATCGCCGCTGCGGCGCGTCGCGCACCGTCGGCAGGGCGCCGTCGTGCGACGGCCGCGGCGCAGCCCGCCGAGGAAGGCATCAACGCCCTGGGCTTCTGCGTCGGCGGCACCCTGCTGGGCACCGCGCTGGCGGTGCTGCAGGCGCGCGGGCAGCGCCCGGTGCGCAGCGTGACCTTCCTGACCACGATGCTGGACTTCTCCGACACCGGCGTGCTCGACGTATTCGTCGACGAGGCGCAGGTCGCGATGCGCGAGGCCACAATCGGCAAGGGCGGCCTGCTTTCCGGCGCCGAACTGGCCGCGGCCTTCTCGAGCCTGCGACCCAACGACCTGACGTGGAACTACGTTGTCGGCAACTACCTGAAGGGCCAGACACCGCCGCCCTTCGACCTGCTGTACTGGAACTCCGACAGCACCAACCTGCCCGGGCCCTTCCTCACCTGGTACCTGCGCAACACCTACCTGGAGAACCGGCTGGCACAACCCGGGGCGCTGCGGGTGTGCGGCGTGCCTGTGGATCTGGGCAGCATCGACCTGCCAGCCTATGTCTACGGCTCGCGCGAGGATCATATCGTGCCCTGGGCGACGGCCTACGCCTCGGCCTGCCTGCTCGGTGGCCCGACGCGCTTCGTGCTGGGAGCTTCGGGGCATATCGCCGGAGTGATCAATCCCCCGGCGGCGGGCAAGCGCAGCCACTGGCGCATGAAGGCCTCGGCGCGCCTGCCCGCGCAGGCCGCGAGCTGGCTGAAGCGCGCCGAGGAGCATGCCGGCAGCTGGTGGCCCGACTGGTCGCAATGGCTGGCGGGGCAGGCAGGCGAACTGCAGGATGCGCCGACCGCCTACGGTGGTGCGCAGTACGAGGCGATCGAGCCGGCGCCCGGGCGCTACGTGCGGGTGCGTGCCTGAGGCGCCGCCAACCGGCAGCTGTTTTCAACTTGCATCGAGGAAAAAGAAGATGAGCGAAGATGTCGTGATCGTTTCGGCCGTCCGCACCGCGGTCGGCAAGTTTGGCGGCTCGCTGGCGAAGATCGCTGCGGCCGACCTGGGCGCGCTGGTCGTTCGCGAGGCCGTCGCACGCGCCGGTGTCGAGCCGGGGCAGGTTTCCGAGGTCATCCTGGGCCAGGTGCTGCAGGCCGGTTGCGGCCAGAACCCCGCGCGCCAGGCGGCCGTCCGATCCGGGCTTCCGGACAGCGTGCCGGCGATGACCATCAACAAGGTCTGCGGCTCGGGGCTGAAGGCCGTGATGCTGGCGGTGCAGGCGATCCGCGATGGCGATGCCGAGATCGTCGTGGCTGGCGGCCAGGAGAACATGAGCGTCGCCCCGCACGTGCTCCCCGGCTCGCGCGACGGCATGCGCATGGGCGACTGGAAGATGATCGACACCATGGTCAACGATGGACTGTGGGACGCCTTCAACCAGTACCACATGGGCATCACCGCAGAGAACGTCGCGCGCAAGCATGGCATCACGCGCGAGATGCAGGACGCTTTCGCGGCGGCCAGCCAGAACAAGGCCGAGGCTGCGCAGAAGGCCGGGCGCTTCGCTGACGAGATCGTCCCGGTGATGCTGCCGCAGCGCAAGGGCGACCCGGTGGCCTTCGCCACCGACGAATTCGTGCGCCACGGCGTCAGCGCCGAATCCCTCGGCGGCCTGCGGCCGGCCTTCGACAAGGCGGGCTCGGTGACCGCCGGCAATGCTTCGGGCATCAACGACGGCGCCGCCGCGGTGTTGCTCATGCGCGCCGACCGCGCGGCCGCGCTGGGACGCAAGCCCCTGGCCGTGGTGCGCGCCTATGCCAACGCCGGGCTCGATCCGGCCTACATGGGCATGGGGCCGGTGCCGGCTTCGACGCGCTGCCTGTCGCGCGCCGGGTGGAAGCCGCAGGATCTGGATCTGATGGAAATCAACGAGGCCTTCGCCGCGCAGGCCCTCGCGGTCAACCAGCAGATGGGCTGGGATACCTCGAAGGTCAATGTCAACGGCGGCGCGATCGCCATCGGCCACCCGATCGGCGCCAGCGGCTGCCGCATCCTGGTCACGCTGTTGCACGAAATGCAGAAGAGGGACGCGCGCAAGGGCCTGGCCTCGCTGTGCATCGGCGGCGGCATGGGCGTCGCCCTGGCCGTGGAACGCTGATCGGCGACGCCAACGGATCGACCAACCAAGATCGGAGGAACAAACCATGGACAAACGTGTTGCTTACGTCACCGGAGGAATGGGGGGAATCGGAACCGCCATCTGCCGCAAGCTGTGCGAGGCCGGGCACAAGGTGATTGCCGGGTGCGGCCCCAATTCGCCGCGCAAGGACGGATGGCTGCGCGACATGCGCGCCCAGGGTTACGAGGTCTTCGCTTCTGAAGGCAATGTCGCCGACTGGGAGTCGACCTGCGCGGCCTTCCAGCAGGTGTTCGCCGAGCATGGCCAGGTCGACATCCTGGTCAACAACGCCGGCATCACCCGCGACGCGGTGTTCCGCAAGATGAGCTACGAGGACTGGGATCGGGTGATGAAGACCAACCTGTACTCGATGTTCAATGTCACCAAGCAGGTCATCGACGGAATGGTCGAGCGTGGCTGGGGGCGCGTGGTCAACATCTCCTCGGTCAACGGCGAGAAGGGCCAGTTCGGGCAGACCAACTATTCGGCGGCCAAGGCCGGCATGCACGGATTCACGATGGCCCTGGCGCAGGAAGTGGCTTCGAAGGGCGTGACGGTGAATACCGTCGCCCCGGGCTACATCCTGACCGACATGGTCAAGGCCATCCGCCAGGACGTGATGGACAAGATCGTCGCATCGATCCCGGTCAAGCGTCTGGGCAAGCCCGAAGAGGTGGCCTCGCTGGTGACGTGGCTGGCCAGCGAGGACGGCGCCTTCACGACCGGGGCCGAGCTGTCGATCAACGGCGGCCTGCACATGAGTTGAAGGCCGGCGTGCGGGCGCAGTGCCGGGGTGGCTCCCATGGGTGTCGTCCCGGTACCGCGAAGTCCGGGTTTTGTGTTTCAATCGGCTGATACTCCCGGTACATGTTGCTACAGCGCCCATGCCGACCACCGAATCCACCGCTCGTGTCATCAAGAAGTACCCCAATCGCCGGCTCTACGACACCGAGACCAGCGCCTACATCACCCTGGTCGACGTGAAGTCGCTGGTCATGCAGGGCATGCCCTTCGTCGTGCAGGACGCGAAGACCGGAGCTGATCTGACGCGCAGCATCCTGCTGCAGATCATCCTCGAGGAGGAGGCGGGCGGGGTGCCGATGTTGAGCACAGCGATGCTGGAGCAGCTGATCCGCTTCTACGGCCATGCGATGCAGGGCATGATGGGCTCGTACCTCGAAAAGACCGTGCAGTCCTTCATTGACATCCAGAACAAGCTGGCGGAGCAGTCGCGCGGCTTGTACGACAGCAGCAATTTCAGCCCCGAGATGTGGTCGCAGTTCCTCAGCGGCCAGGCGCCGATGCTGCAGGGCATGATGGGCTCCTACCTCGAGCAGAGCAAGAAGCTGTACATGCAGATGCAGGAGCAGATGCAGCAGCAGGCGCGGCAGATGATGGGGGCTTTCCAGGCGCCCGACAAGAAGTAGCGCCCGGGCCTGCGCCGCAGGGTCGCGGCGCAACGACGACAATAGCGGGATGTCCGAATCCACCGCCCTGTCCGGCGCCGCGCCGGCGCCGGCCGATGCCCCCCGCATCGGCTATGTCTCCCTGGGCTGCCCGAAGGCGCTGGTCGACTCCGAGCGCATCCTGTCCCGCCTGCGTGCCGAGGGCTATGCGACGAGCTCCAGCTACGCCGGGGCCGATCTGGTCATCGTCAACACCTGCGGCTTCATTGACGAGGCCGTGCAGGAGAGCCTGGATGCCATCGGCGAGGCGCTGCATGCCAACGGGCGCGTGCTGGTCACCGGCTGCCTGGGTGTGCGCAGCGACGCGCAGGGCGACAATCTGGTGCGCAAGGTGCACCCCAAGGTGCTTGCGGTCACCGGGCCGCAGGCCACCGACGAGGTGCTGCGCCATGTGCATGCCAGCCTGCCGAGGCCGCACGATCCCTTCGTCGACCTGCTACCCGCCGGTGGCCTGAAGCTGACGCCTCGGCACTACGCCTACCTGAAGATTTCCGAGGGTTGCAACCAGAGTTGCAGCTTCTGCATCATTCCGAGCATGCGCGGCAAGCTGGTCTCACGCCCGATCGGCGAGGTACTCGACGAGGCGCAGGCGCTGCTGAGCGCCGGCGTGCGCGAACTGCTGGTGGTCAGCCAGGACACCGCAGCCTACGGCTCCGATCTGCGCTACCGTACCGGCTTCTGGCAAGGGCGGCCGATGCGCACCCGCTTCGCCGAACTCGTGCAGGCGCTGGCCGAACTGGCCGATGCCCACGATGCCTGGGTTCGGCTGCATTACATCTACCCCTACCCGCATGTCGACGAGGTGCTGCCTCTGATGGCGCAGGGCAGGGTGCTGCCGTACCTGGACGTGCCGCTGCAGCATGCGCATCCCGAGGTGCTGCGGCGCATGCGTCGCCCGGCCGGCGGTGAGCGCGCCCTCGAGCGCATCGAGCGCTGGCGCCAGACATGCCCGCAGATCGCCATCCGCTCGACCTTCATCGCGGGCTTCCCGGGGGAGAGCGAGGAGGAGTTCGAGACCCTTCTGGACTTCGTGCGGCGCGCGCAGATCGACCGCGTGGGCTGCTTCGCCTATTCGCCGGTGCAGGGGGCCGCGGCCAACGACCTGCCCGGCGCGCTGCCCGCCGCCGTGCGAGAGGCACGCCGCGCGCGCTTCATGGAAGTCGCCGAGGAGGTTTCGGTGCAGCGTCTGCGCGGGCGCATGGGCCAGCAGTTGCAGGTGCTGGTGGATAGCGCCACGCGCGACGGCGCGGCCGCGCGCAGCTATGCCGAAGCTCCGGAAATCGACGGCAAGGTGCTGGTGGCCGCGCCTGCGCGGGCATCGGCGCGCTCCCGCCTGGCGAACAGCCGGGGGCAGTTCCTGCGTGTGCAGGTGGTGGGCACGCAAGGCCACGACCTGCTGGCCGAGATGCTCGCCTGAGGCGTCTGGCCAGGGTCGCCGCGGCCCCTGGCGGGCCGGCGGCCCACGGATGCCGGCCTACAGATGCAGGCCGAAGGCCGACAGGTTGCGCCAGAGCATGTACACCGCGACCACCGCGACGAGCAGGGCGAAGATCAGGTTCAGGGTACCCTTGCCCTGCTTGCCCAGGTGGGTTGCCACGCGCGTACCGAGCCAGCCGCCGGCCACCCCGCCGCCGATGTACAGGCCGGCCACCGTGAAGTCCAGCAAGCCCGAGCGGGCGTAGTTCAGCGCCGTCGTCAACCCGAAGGTGCCCACCGAGACCAGCGAGGAGCCGATCGCGGCGAGCATGGGCATGCCGGTGGAGAAGGCCAGTCCGGGGACGATCAGGAAGCCCCCGCCGATCCCGAAGAAGCCGGCCAGCATGCCGACGACGATGGCCGCCGCGACCAGGCGGATCGTGGATCCGGCGGGCTCCGCCTGCAGCTGGGTGGCGGGCCCGGTGCGGTCGCGCCGGCGCAGCATCAGCGCCGCGATGACCAGCATCAGCAGGGCGAACAGGAAGAGCAGCTTCTTGCCGTCGACCGCCTTGCCGAGGCTGGAGCCGAGGTAGGCCGACGCCGACCCGACGATGGCGAACACCAGGGCCTGCTTCCAGCGCACGTTGCCTGCGCGCGCGTGGGGTATCAGGTTCAGGTAGGCATTGACCGAAACCGCCAGCGCCGTGGTGCCGATGACCACGTGCGGATCCGGATAGCCCACGAGGTACAGCAGCAGCGGAACGGCCAGGATCGATCCGCCACCCCCGATCAGGCCCAGCGAGAAGCCGACCGCAAGGCCGGAGACCACCGCCAGCAGATGCTGCAGGGCGCTCAGCGCAACCGGCGCATGGTGTGCAAGATGTGTTGGGAGCATAGACCTGGGAGTATATAACGCGTTCTCGTGTGTTCCGATGAGGAATTGTCCCTATTCGTCCTGATTCCCCTGCAAAATGTACGAGTAGTGACCGACAGTAACAAATCCGGCATACTTGTTTCGTCGTAGGCCTGCCGTAAGCCTCGACGGCGACAGTGCCGGCGTGAGCGGGCGCTGTGCCCGCCGCAAGCCCGGGCCGGATCGTGGAGTCACCTCCGCGAAACGGACCGCCAGCGTAGAGAACCGAACCGCGCGTGGGCAACGCGCATTCAAGCCAAGAATGGAGACAACGATGGACAAGAAGCTGAACCCCGCGCCCCTTGGGCTGTCAGGCTTTGCGCTGACCACCTGGATGCTGAGCATGCACAACGCCGGCCTGGCCGGCGATGCGATGATTCCCGCGGTGCTGGCCTGCGCGCTGGCCTTCGGGGGCACCGCGCAGTTTGTCGCTGGAATGTTCGAAGGCTGGGTCGGCAACAGCTTCGGCTTCACCGCATTCTGCGGGTACGGCGCCTTCTGGTGGAGTTTCGCGCTGCTCGTGGAGTTCTTCCCCAAGGGCCTGGCCTTCGCCGGCTGGTACCTGCTGCTATGGGCCGTGTTCACCACCTTCATGTGGATCGGCACCTGGAAGAAGGGCAAGGTTCTGATGTTGGTGTTCACCGTACTGACCGCGACCTTCTACCTGCTGGCCTTCGGCGCCTTGCTGGGCATCGGCGCCCTCGGCACCTTCGGCGGCTACCTGGGACTGCTGACCGGTGCGCTGGCCGGCTACCTGGCGGCAGCCGAGGTGATCAACGACTCCTTCGGTTCGCAGGTTCTTCCGGTCTGAGCGCGCTCCTGCTCCTTCGGGGCCGCGGCTTGCGGGCCGCGCCCTGAAGCCTGACCCTGCCGCGGCCCGCTGGCCGCGGCATGATGCCTCAGTACCCTCAGTACCCTCAGTACCGATAGCTGAGCCCGACGCCCAGCGAGTCCTGGTACATGCTCAGAGTTTCGCTTTGCACGCCGAAGCTGCGCATCGAGCCGCTTACCGAGTTCGAAAAGGCGTGCACATAGTCGCCTGAGATCTCCCAGCGACGGCTCAGCGCATAACTCAGCCCCACGCTCAGGTGATCCTGGACGATCCCCGGGGCCAGGGTGTTGAGCACCACCTGGCTGCCCGATACCGGATTGGTCGCGTGGTTGTAGCCTGCACGCAGCAGCAAGCGCGGATCCACGCGGTACTGCGCACCAAGCTTGACCACGGTCACGTTGCTCCAGCCGAAGCCGGGCCCCTCGGCGCTGCCGAACAGGTGGCCGGAGTTCAACTCGGCGATACTGTTGCCCACCGACGGAACCCCGCTGTATTCGATGCGCTCGACGTCCGCCCCCAGCGACCAGGCGCCCTCCTGCCAGGCGAGGCCGATGCCGTAGTTGGCCGGTATGTCGAGATTGCCCCCGCCGGCGAACAGGCCGCTGTAGGCACCGAGGCTGCCCATATGGATCCGGGGCTGGTAGGTCGCGCCCACGCTGAGCGCCGATCCGAGCCGGGCGATCCAGCCCAGGCGCACGCCGATGCCATCGGAACCGTCGTGTCCCGGATTGCCGAAGCCCTGTCCATTGACCGAATAGCCCTGGAAATTGCCCAGGCCGTTGGCGCGGAAGGTCTGGTGCACCAGGTCGACCGCCAGCCCCAGGGTCTGCGTGGGTGTCACCCGCCAGGCGACGCTGGGGGCGATGAACATCTGCTGCAGGTCGACCCCGGCGCCGGCCTGGAACAACCGCCCGCCTACGCTGCTGCCGATGCTGCTGCCGTAGGAGGTGTTCATGCCGCCATTGCCGTACACGCTCACCCCCAGCGACAGGTCCGGCCTGGGAAGGTAGTTGATGCCGAACTCGGGGATGGTGAACAGGCTCTGGTGGTTGGCACTGAAGGCGGTGCCGTTGATCGTGGCCCCGCGCACCGGGCGGAACAGCGTCAGGCCGACGTCGATACGATCGCCCAGCAAGGCCATGCCGGCGGGATTCGTGGCTGCCGCCAGGGCATCCTGCGGCAGGGCGATCCCCACGCCCCCCATGCCGACCGAGCGCACGCTGTAGCCGGGTTGGAAATAGCCGTCGGTGGCATGCGCCACGGGCTCGACTGCGCAGCCCAGCAGCACCGCGGCGCATGCCGCGGTCAGACGATTGCCTTGCATCGGTGGATCTCCCTTCCTCGTGGGTGCAGGGCCTGCGGTCATCGATCGGGGCAGGCCGTGCCCCGCGATATACAGGAACCCTGTATGAGTATGTACGAGGCTGCGATCCTAGGCAGGGACAGGGCCCATCACATCGTGTATTACGTCGATGGCACGAACGCAGGATTTGTGATATGTAGCGCGCGTGATGACAGACGGCACGGGAAAGCCGGCCCTGGCCGCCCGCGGGCGGGGCCGGTCGCAGCGCGCACGTTGCGCGCTCAGTTCGACGCGGGTGGCACGTAGCCGGCCGGGCGTTCGGCGCCTTCGCCGAAGAAATAGCGCTCCATCTGGCGCGCCAGGTACTGGCGCGCGCTGGCATCGGCCAGGTTCAGCCGGTTCTCGTTGACCAGCATGGTCTGGTGGCGCAACCATTCCTGCCAGGCCTGCCGGGAGACCTGCTCGAAGATGCGCTTGCCCAGATCCCCGGGGTAGGGCGGGAAGTCCAACCCCGGGGCTTCCTGCCCCAGCTTGATGCAATGGACGGTACGGGCCATGGTTTGCCGATCCTGTGTCTTGATGGGTTGCATGCGAACCGGCCGGGCGCTCAGCCCAGCCGCTTGACCAGCACGCGCGAGCGCCGCTGGTCGTCGTAGCGCTGGCGGCGGGCCTCGGGAAGCCAGTCGGGATCGACCGGCACGAAGCCGCGCTTGAGGAACCAGTGCATGGTGCGGGTGGTCAGCACGAAGATGCTTTCCAGCCGCAGCGCGCGCGCCTGCTGCTCGATGCGCCGCAGGATGCGTTCGCCGTCGCCCTGTTCCTGGGCGCTGGCGGCCACCGTCAGCGCGGCCATTTCGCCGGTGCGGCGTTCGGGATAGGGGTACAGCGCCGCGCAGCCGAAGATCACCCCGTCGTGCTCGAGCACCGTGTAGTTGCCGATGTCCCGCTCGATTTCGGTGCGGTCGCGCTTGACCAGCACGCCCTCGTCCTCCAGGGGTTCGATCAGCTGCAGGATGCCGCCCACATCGTCCGAGGTGGCCTGCCGCAGGTGCTCGAGATGTTCGTCGGCGATCATCGTGCCCACGCCGTCGTGGGTGAACAATTCAAGCAGCAGCGAACCGTCCTGCTCGAAGCCGACGATGTGCGCGCGGCCCACGCCGGCATGCAGCGCGCGCAGCGCATGGCGCAGGTAGGAGGCGGTATCGCTGGGCTGCTGCGGATCGGCAAGCTGCGCCAGCAGGCGCTCGGCCTGCTCGACGGTGAGTTCGGACAGCATCCGGCCGTCCTCGCCGGTCACGCCGGCGACCTCGGTCAGCACGATCAGCTTGTCGGCCTTCAGCGCCGCGGCCACGCTGCTGGCCACGTCTTCCATGCTCAGGTTGAAGGCCTCGCCGGTGGGGGAGAATCCGAATGGAGGAGCCAGCACCACCGCGCCGTATTCGAGCGCGCGCTGGATGGTCGGCGCATCGACCTTGCGCACCAGCCCGGTGTGCTGGAAGTCCAGGCCGTCGATGACTCCGACCGGCCGCGCGGTGATGAAATTTCCCGACACCACGCGCACCGTGGCGCCGGCCATCGGGGTATTGGGAAGGCCCTGGGAAAAGGTGGCCTCGATCTCGAAGCGCAACTGCCCGGCCGCCTCCTGGGCGGCGTCCAGCGCGACCTCGTCGGTCACCCGCATGCCGTGGCTGAAGAGCGAGTTCACGCCCTTTTCACGAAGCTGCGCTTCGATCTGCGGGCGAAAGCCGTGCACCAGGACGATGCGCACCCCCATCGCAGCCAGCAGCGCGACGTCCTGCACCAGGCCGTTGAGCCGGCCGCTGGCGATCAGCTCGCCCGAGATGGCCACCACGAACACCTTGCCGCGATGGGCATGGATGTAGGGCGCGACCGAGCGCAGCCACTGGACGAACTGGGAATCCTCGGCAGACATCCCTGTCATTATCCCGGAATGATCGAGAATTGTCGCTTTGCACCATGGCACCGAGTTCCCGCAGCATGCAGCCCCCGCCCCGCGCAGCCGCAGCCCCGGCCTCAGCCCCCCGCGCCCGCCAGTCCGCGCCGGCCGGACCGCTGCCGACGCTGCGCTTTCCTCCCGAGCTGCCGGTCAGTGCGCGGCGCGAGGACATCGCGCGGGCGATGTCCTCGCATCAGGTGGTGATCGTCTGCGGCGAGACCGGCTCGGGCAAGACCACCCAGTTGCCCAAGATCGCGCTGCAGCTCGGCCGCGGCCTGGCCGCAGGCGGCAGCGGACGCATCGGCCATACCCAGCCCCGACGCCTGGCCGCGGTCAGCGTGGCGCGTCGCATCGCCCAGGAGCTCGGCAGTACCCTGGGCGAGCATGTGGGGTTCAAGGTGCGTTTCGCCGACCGCCTGCACCCGGGAGCCTCGGTCAAGCTGATGACCGACGGCATCCTGCTCGCCGAAACCCAGCGCGATCCGCTGCTGCGCCAGTATGACACCCTGATCATCGACGAGGCGCACGAGCGCAGCCTGAACATCGACTTTCTGCTCGGCTACCTGCGTTCGCTGCTGCCGCGGCGCCCGGATCTGAAGCTCGTCGTCACCTCGGCGACCATCGACGCCGAGCGCTTCTCCCGGCACTTCGCGTCGGCGGCCGGGCCGGCACCGGTGATCGAGGTCTCGGGCCGCCTGTATCCGGTGGAAATCCGCTGGCGGCCCCTGCTCGAGGCTGCGCCGGCGCCCGGCGACGGCGTGGCGCGCGAGCCGAGGGAACTGCATCAGGCGGTGTGCGACGCCGTCGACGAGCTGTGGCGGGTCGGCAGCGGGGACATCCTGGTGTTCCTGCCTGGCGAGCGCGAGATCCGCGACTGCGCGGAGGCGCTGCGCAAGCACCACCTGCAGACGGCGCGCCGCGGCGTGGACATCCTGCCCCTGTATGCCCGTCTGTCGCAGGCCGAGCAGGATCGGGTGTTCGAAGGCGGTGGCGCGGCGCGACGCATCGTGCTGTCGACGAATGTCGCGGAGACCTCGCTGACCGTGCCGGGCATCCGCTACGTCATCGATTCGGGCCTGGCACGCGTCAAGCGCTACAGCTTCCGGCAGAAGGTCGAGCAGTTGCAGGTGGAGGCGATCAGCCAGGCCGCGGCCAACCAGCGCGCCGGGCGCTGCGGCCGGGTCGCCGACGGCATCTGCATCCGCCTGTACGACGAGGCGGATTTCCAGGCGCGGCCGCGCTTCACCGACCCGGAAGTCCTGCGCTCCTCGCTGGCCTCGGTGATCCTGCGCATGCAGGCGCTGGGCCTGCAGGCGGTCGAGGAGTTTCCCTTCATCGACCCGCCGCAGCGGCGGGCGATCGCCGACGGATACCAACTGCTCGGCGAACTGGGCGCGGTCGATGGCGAAAACCGCCTGAGCGCAATCGGCCGGCAGCTCGCCGCGCTTCCACTGGATCCGCGGCTGGGCCGCATGATCCTCGAATCCCGGAGCCAGCAGGCGCTGGCCGAGGTGCTGATCATCGCTTCGGCGCTGGCGGTGCAGGATCCGCGCGAGCGCCCGCCCGACCGCCAGCAGGCGGCCGATACCGCGCACCGGCGTTTCGTCGAAGGCGCTTCCGAACTCGCCGGTTGGCTCAAGCTGTGGCAGCACTATCAGGAACTGGTGGCGGCGAAGAAGTCCAACCGCAAGCTGCAGGAGCAGTTGCGCAGCGAGTTCCTGTCGCCGCTGCGCATGCGCGAATGGCACGACGTGCACAGCCAGCTGCATACCCTGGTGGCCGAACAGGGCTGGCGTCTGAACACCGTTGCGGCCAGCGACGAGCAGCTGCACCTGAGCCTGCTGGCGGGACTGCTGGGCAACGTCGGCTGCAAGGCCGACGACGGTCCGCACTACCTGGGCGCGCGGGGCACACGTTTCTTCATCCACCCGTCCTCGGCGCTCGGACGCAAGGCCGGACGCTGGGTGATGGCCGCCGAGCTGGTGCAGACCACGCGGCTGTACGCGCGCCAGCTCGCGCGCATCGAGCCGCAATGGATCGAGCGCGTCGGCGCGCACCTGCTGGTGCGCACCCTGCACGAACCGCACTGGGAGAAGAAGCCGGCCCAGGTGGTGGCTTTCGAGCGTGCCACGCTGTACGGCCTGGTGGTCTACAACCAGCGGCGCGTCGACTATGCGCGCATCGACGCGGTGCAGGCGCGCGAGCTGTTCATACGCCATGCGCTGGTCGGTGGCGAGTGGGATGCGCGCTGGCCCTTCCTCGCCCACAACCGCAAGCTGGTCGAGCAGATCGAGCAGTTGGAGGAGCGCTCGCGGCGCCGCGACCTGCTGGTCGACGAGGCCTTGATCGAGGCGTTCTACGACCGCTTGCTGCCGCCCGATGTGCACAGCGGATCGAGCTTCGACGCCTGGTACCGCAAGGCGCAGGCGGGGCAACCGCGCCTGCTGTTCCTCGAGCGCGAGGAACTGATGCGCCATCAGGCGGCGGGCATCACCACCGAGGCCTTTCCGACGCGCCTGCGCGTGGCCGGGCTGGAGCTGCCGCTGCGCTACAGCTTCGACCCGGGAGGCGCCCGCGACGGAGTGACCCTGGAACTGGCGCTGGAGGCACTGAACCAGATCCCGGAGCAGCGCCTGCAATGGCTGGTACCGGGCATGCTGGCCGACAAGATCGGCGCGCTGCTGAAGACCCTGCCGCAGCGTCAGCGCGCGCGCCTGCTGCCGCTGGCGGCGCGCGCGCAGGACTTCGCCGCCCGCCTGGCAGTTCCGGAGCACTACGCGCACCGTCCACTGCTCGATGCGCTGCGCGATCTGGTGCGCGAGCACACCGGACTGGATGTGGAGCCCGGGCAGTTCCGCCCCGATGCGCTCGACCCGCACCTGCTGTTCAACATCCGCGTCGTCGATGCCCAGGGCCGACAGTTGGCCATGGGTCGCAACCTGGCGCGTCTGCGCAGCGAACTCGGGGGTGCTGCGCGCGAGGCATTCCAGGCCGCTGCGCGCCAGCACCGCGAGCCCGCTGCGCCGGCGCCTACGCAGACGCGCCCGCACCCGCAGACGCAGACGCAGACGCAGACGCAGACGCAGCCCGTAGCCGATGCCTCCTACACCAGCTGGACTTTCGGCGAACTTCCCGAGTTGCTGGAAATCCGCCGGGGCGATGCCTCGCTGCTCGGATTCCCGGCGCTGGTCGATCGCGGCGACCGTGTGCGTATCGATGTCTTCGATACCCCCGAGGAAGCGCACATGGCGCAGCGCGCCGGGCTGCGCCGGCTGTTCGCCCTGCAGCTGCGCGAGCAGCTGAAGGCGGCGCAGAAGAGCCTGCCCGACTTCCAGCAGGCCGCGCTGGCCTACATGCCCCTGGGCAGTGCCGAGGAGCTGCGCGGGCGCATCATCGATGCCGCGCTGGATCTGGCCTTCCTCGGCGAGCCGCTGCCGACCCAGGCGCAGGGCTTTGCCCAGCGCCTGGAGCAAGGGCGGCCGCGACTGCAGTTGCTGGTGCAGCAGATGGCACGCCAGGCGGCGAGCGTCCTCGGCGAATGGAACGCAGCCCAGCGCAAGCTCGCCGGCTTCAAGGCCCAGGCTGCGCTGCATGCCGATGTGGCGGCGCAGTTGCGCGACCTCGTGACGCCCGATTTCCTGCAGCTGCCGCCGGCTCGGCTGGCCCACCTTCCGCGCTATCTGAAGGGCGTGCAGCTGCGGCTCGACAAGTTCCGTGCCGATGCCGCGCGCGACGCCCAGCGCCAGGCCGAGATCACCCCGCTGCTGGCGCGCCTGCAGCGCGATCTGCAGCGCGCGCAGCAGCAGCGTGCCTCGGCTGCGGCGATGGCGGGCTTGCAGGACCTGCGCTGGATGCTCGAGGAGTTGCGTATCGCGCTGTTCGCCCAGGAGCTGCGCACCCCGGCTCCGGTCTCGGTCAAGCGCATCGAAAAAGCCTGGAAGCAGTGGGGGGCTTGAGTTCCCGCGCACCATGCCGACTGGTGTCGGCACGCGGGGGATCCCATTGCCATCCAGGCCAGCCGCGCGGCGCTTGCGCACGCGCATCGAGCACGACAGCCTGGGCGAGGTGCGCGTTCCCGCGCGCGCGCCCTGGGGAGCGCAGACGCAACGTGCGCTGCGCCATTTCGCGATTTCCAGCGAGCGCATGCCGATCGAGCTGCTGCGTGCGCTGGCGCTGCTCAAGCAGTGCGCTGCCGAGGCCAACGCCGATCTCGGGCAGCTCGACACCCGGCTGGCGCGGGCGATTGCCGACGCCGCCGCGCAGGCTGCGCGCGGCGCCTGGGATCACGCCTTCGTGCTCAAGGTGTGGCAGAGCGGCTCGGGAACGCAGAGCCACATGAACCTCAACGAGGTGCTCGCGCGTCAGGCTTCACGGTGTCTGGGCGGCCGCGTCGTGCATCCCAACGACCATGTCAACCGCGGGCAGTCGTCGAACGACATGGTTCCCAGCGCGATGCACGTCGCCGCTGCGCAGGCGCTGCGCGCGCGCCTGCTGCCGGCGTTGCGCGCGCTGCGCGCGACCCTGCGCGCGAAGGCCGGACAGTTCGACGAGGTGCTCAAGGTCGGACGCACCCATCTGCAGGATGCCACCCCGCTGCGCCTGGGGCAGGAAATCTCCGGCTGGGCAGCGCAGCTCGATGCCGCGCAGGCGGGCATCGAGGCCTCGCAGCCTGCGCTGTACGAACTGGCGGTGGGCGCCACCGCGGTGGGAACCGGGATCAACACCCACCCGGCCTTCGGTGCCACCGTGTGCGCCCGCCTGGCACGCGCCACCGGTCTGCCGTGGCTGCCGGCGGCCAACCCCTTCGCCGCGCTGGCCGCGCACGACGCCCTGGTGGCGCTGCATGCGGCGCTGAAGGGCCTCGCGGTGGCCTTGCTGCGCATCGCGGACGACCTGCGCTGGCTGGCCAGCGGCCCGCGCTGCGGCATCGGCGAACTGCAGCTGCCGGCCAATGAACCCGGCAGTTCGATCATGCCCGGCAAGGTCAACCCCACGCAATGCGAGGCCTTGCTGATGGTTTGCTACCAGGTGCTGGGCAACGACGTGGCGCTGGGCTGCGGCGCCGCCGCGGGTCGCTTCGAACTCAACACCTGCAAGCCGCTGATCGCCCACAACCTGCTGCAGAGCCTGCGTCTGCTGGGCGACGGCATGCGCAGCTTCGAAGTCCATTGCGTGCGCGGCATGCGGGCCGAACGCCAGCGCATCGCCGAGCTGCTGGGGCGCTCGCTGATGGCGGTTACCGCGCTGGCTCCGCACATCGGCCATGAACGCGCCGCGCGCCTGGCCCGCCACGCCGAGCTGCATGCCATCGGACTGCGCGAGGCCTTCGTCCGGCTGCTTCCCGAGCTGTACCGCGGCGACGATGCGGGCGCAAGGCCGACGCTGCGCGATTTCGACCGCTGGGTCGATCCCGCGCGCATGGTCGACGCATGCCCGACGCCGCGAACCGGATTGCCGCCCAGGGATTACCCCTGAATGGCAATCGGTGGAAACGATGATTGCGAAATGTTACATGTGCCACGCCTTGCGATGAATAATCTTGTGGCAGGCGACATTCGTCGGCGCAACCATGCTGTCCGGCGATCGATGCAACAATTGCGCCTCGCGCGGCGGCTCGCTGGATTCGCCGCCCCTGCATCCCGAATCACGGAGACCTTGTCATGTCCGATCGCACCCCGGCCCGCAGGCTGGGTCCGCTGGCGGTGATCCTGCTGGCGATTCCCTGCGTGGCAGTGCTTGTCGTGCCCTGGTACAACGCCGTGCAGCCCGAGTGGCTGGGCATGCCGCTCTTCTACTGGTGGCAGCTGTTGTGGGTTCCGCTGTCGAGCGTCTTCCTGGCCATTGTGTACAAGTTGGTCGTTCCCTCGAACAGTGGAGACTGATGCAATGAACGTCGTTGCCACCGCGGTATTCGTCGGACTGTTCGTCCTCATCACCATCCTCGGCTTCGTCTCGGCCCATTGGCGCAAGGGCGACATGAGCCACCTGCACGAGTGGGGCCTGGGCGGTCGCCGCTTCGGCAGCTGGATCACCTGGTTCCTGATCGGCGGCGACCTGTACACCGCCTATACCTTCGTCGCCGTGCCGGCGCTGGTGTTCGGCGCCGGCGCGCTGGGCTTCTTCGCGCTGCCCTACACGGTGATCGTGTACCCGATGGTGTTCGCCATCCTGCCCAGGCTGTGGGTGGTCGCGCACAAGCACAACTACATCACGGCGTCGGACTTCGTCGCCGGGCGCTACGGCAGCCCGATGCTGGCGCTGGCCATCGCGGTCACCGGCATCATCGCGACGATGCCCTACATCGCGCTGCAGCTGGTGGGCATCCAGGTGGTCATCGGCGGGCTGGGCTTCCCGACCGGCGGCGGCATCGTCGGCGACCTGCCGCTGATCATCGCCTTCGTCATCCTGGCCGCCTTCACCTACACCAGCGGCTTGCGCGCGCCGGCCTCGATCGCAGTGGTCAAGGATGTGCTCGTGTATGTCACGGTGCTGGCGATGGTCATCATCCTGCCGGCCAAGATCGGCGGTCTGAGCCACATGTTCACGGCGATTCCGAAGGCCCACCTGCTGCTGCCGGCGATCCATGGCGGCAACTGGGGCCTGCAGTCCTTCTACGCCAGCCTGGCCTTTGGCTCGGCATTGGCCTTGATGCTCTATCCCCACGCCACGACCGCGGTGCTGGCCGCCAAGGGACCGAACACCCTGCGGCGCAACTGGGTCTGGCTGCCGGCCTACTCGCTGCTGCTCGGGCTGATCGCGATGCTGGGATACATGGCCTACGTTGGTGGTATCAACAAGTTCCCTGATCTGGCGCCGTATTTCGCCAAGTACGGTCCACAGTTCGCAATGCCCGGGCTGCTGCTGCACTACTTCCCCTCGTGGTTCGTCGGCGTGGGCTTCGCGGCGGTGGCCATCGGCGCGCTGGTGCCGGCGGCGATCATGTCGATCGCGGCGGCCAACCTGTTCACCCGCAATATCTACAAGGCCTTCATCCGCCCGCAGTGTTCGGTGCAGCAGGAAACCAACATGGCCAAGCTGGTGTCGCTGATCGTCAAGTTCGGTGCACTCCTGTTCATCGTGTTTCTGCCGCTGACCTACGCCATCCAGCTGCAACTGCTGGGGGGCATCCTGGTGCTGCAGACCCTGCCAGCGATCGTCTCGGGGATCTACACCCGCTGGTTCGATCCCAAGGCGCTGCTGCTGGGCTGGGCAGCCGGACTGGCGTGGGGAATCTGGGCTGCCTCGCTGAGCGGCTTCCACAAGGCGGGTTACGCGCTGCACCTGGCCGGATATGTGATCCCGGGCTACATCGGCCTGTACGCGCTGGTGGTCAACCTGGTGGTCGCGGTGGTCGCGACAGCGATCCTGCAAGCGGCGGGCATGGCCAGCCAGGCCGACGCTACCAGCCCTGCCGATTACGTGGGTTGAAGCCCTGCGCGGCGGCCCGGGCCGCCGCCGCGCCCTATGATCGCAGGCTACAGGCTGCCGGCCGGATGCCCTGCATTCGCGCCGGAGCCGGCCATGCGCGGCACACCGCGCGATCCTGCCGATGTCCGAGCCCTCCTACGGCGCCGCCTGGGCGCTTCCCTTCGTTGCGCTGCTACTGGCCATTGCGCTGCTGCCGCTGCTGGCGCCACGCGCCTGGCATCGTCTCCAGGCGCTGGTGATCCTGGCTTGCGTCCTGTCCTTCGTGCTGGCCTCCGCGTGGTGGCACGGCGCTGCGCCCACCGCCCGCCTGGCGCTGCATGCCCTGCTGGACGAATACCTGCCCTTCGTGCTGCTGCTGGGTGCGCTGTACGCCATCGGCGGAGGCATCAGCCTGCGCGGCAACCTGCATGGCAGTCCCGGGCACAACGTGCTGCTGCTGGCCTGCGGCAGCCTGCTCGCCGGCCTGATGGGAACGACCGGAGCGGCCATGCTGCTGGTACGCCCGCTGATCCGCGCCAACGACGCGCGCCGGCACGCCACCCACGTCCTGGTCTTCTTCATCTTTCTGGTCGCCAATGCAGGCGGCGCGCTGAGCCCGCTGGGCGATCCTCCGCTGTTCCTGGGTTTCCTGCATGGGGTCGGATTCGGTTGGACCGTGCGCCACATGCTGGCGCCCACCCTGATGCTGTGCGCGCTGCTGCTGGCCTTGTTCTACCTGCTCGACTGCTGGTACTGGCGCCAGCCCGATGAACGGCGGCGCGTCGATCCGACGCCCGATTCCCCGCTGCGCCTGCGTGGAGCCTGGAATCTGCTGTGGCTGGCCGGAGTGCTTGCCGCGGTGCTGGCCGGCGGCCTGTGGCACGCGCCGTGGCATCTGCGTCTGGCCGGCGTCGATCTGCCGGCGCAGCCATTGCTGCGCGATGCGATGCTGCTGCTGCTGATCGGGCTGTCGCTGGCCACCACCCCGCGGGAGGTGCACCGCGAGAACCACTTCGGCTGGGGCCCGATGCGCGAGGTCGCCTGGCTGTTCGCCGGGATCTTCCTGTGCATCATCCCGGTGCTGTCGATGCTGCGCGCGGGCGCGCAGGGCCCGCTGGCGCCGCTCATCCGGCTGTCCTGCGATGCCTCGGGGGCGCCGTCGCCGGCGCGGTACTTCTGGCTCACCGGGGGCTTGTCGTCGGTGCTGGACAACGCTCCGACCTACCTGGTGTTCTTCAACCTGGCCGGAGGCGACGCCGCGCGCCTGATGCACGAGTCGCGGGTGCTCGAAGCCCTCTCGGCGGGCGCGGTGTACCTGGGTGGGATGAGCTACATCGGCAACGCGCCCAACCTGATGGTGCGCGCGATCGCCAGCCATCGGGGGGTGCGCATGCCGGGCTTCTTCGCGTACCTGTGCTGGTCGGCACTGCTGCTGCTGCCCTGCCTGGTCGTCGTGCAGTCGATCTTCTGGCCATGAGCCCGGCTGCGCCCGGCGGCGCGGATCGTGCCGCGTTCTGTGGTGCAATGGGGCGCATGTCCGATACTACCCCGACCCCTGAAGCGGTTGGCGCGTTGCGGGATCTGCGGGTCCTGGAACTCGGCAGCCTGATCGCCGGCCCCTTTGCGGCGCGCCTGCTGGCCGACTTCGGCGCCGACGTGGTCAAGGTCGAGACCCCGGCGCGTGGCAGCTCCGCCGCCGGCGACCCCTTGCGCAGCTGGCGCCAGTTGCATCAGGGCACGTCGCTGTGGTGGGCGGCGCAGGCGCGCAACAAGCGCTGCATCACCGTGGATCTGAAGACGTCCGCGGGGCGCGACATCGTGCTGCGCCTGGCCGGGCGTTGCGACCTGGTGGTGGAGAACATGCGCCCGGGCGTCCTGGAAAGGCTCGGCCTGGGCTGGGAGGATCTGCAGCGGGTGAACCCCTCGCTGGTCATGGTGCGCATTTCCGGCTTCGGACAGACCGGCCCGCTGCGCGCGCAGCCAGGTTTCGGAGCGATCGCCGAGGCCGTCGGCGGCATGCGCTATGTGACCGGGGATCCCGCGCATCCGCCGATGCGTGCCAACCTGTCGCTGGGGGACTCGATCGCCGCGCTGCACGCCGTGCTCGGCGCGTTGGCCGCGCTGCGCCACCGCGACGCCACCGGGGGCCGTTTCGACGGGCGGCGCGGCGGCGAGGGACAGGTGGTCGACGTCGCCCTCAGCGAAGCGGTGTTCAACATGATGGAGAGCACCCTGATGGAGTACAGCGTGGGCGGCACGGTGCGCGAACGCTGCGGCAGTTCGATTCCCGGCATCGTGCCCTCCAACGCCTACCGCAGCGCGGGTGGCGAGTGGGTGCAGGTCTCCGGCAATGGCGATGCGATCTTCCGTCGCCTGATGCTGGCCATCGACCGCCCCGACCTGGCTGCGCGCGCCGACCTCGAACACAATCCGGGACGCATCCGGGCGGCCGCCGAAATCGACGCCGCCGTGCAGCAATGGGTCGGCGCGCGCGATGCGCAGCAGGTCGTGCGGGCCCTGCGGGATGCCGACGTGCCCGCCAGCCGCATCCACAGCATTGCCGACATCCATGGCGACGAGCAGTTCCGCGCCCGCGGCATGATCGAGCGGCATGCTCTGGACGACGGCACCCCGGTGGATCTGCCCGCTGTGGTGCCGCGCCTGAGCCGCAGCCCCGGCGCCACGCGCTGGCTGGGGCCGGCGCTGGGGGCGCACAACCGGCAGGTGCTGGGGGAACTGGGCTACTCCGCCGAGGACATCGATGCCCTCGCACGGGATGGGGTGATCTGAGGGCCCGCAGGCGCGGCGTCGCGCGGCGCGGGCCGATCCTTCAGGCCCGATCCTGGCGCTTGAGCGCGCGCCAGCCGATGTCCTGGCGGAACTGCATGCCTTCGAAGTGGATCTGGCGCACTCCCGTGTAGGCGCGGGACTGCGCCATGCGCAGCGAGTCGCCCAGCGCGGTGACCGCCAGCACGCGCCCGCCGCTGGTGCGCAATGCGCCGGCCTCCAGCCGGGTTCCGGCGTGGAAGACCTGCAGATCCTCGGCGGCTGCCGGCAGGCCTTCGATCACCTCGCCCAGTCGCGGCGACTCCGGGTAGCCGGGGGCGGCCAGCACGACGGACAGCGCGGTGCGCCGATCCCACTGCAGTTCCACGCGGTCGAGCTTGCCGTCGATGGCGGCGTCCAGCACCTGCACGAGGTCGCTCTTCAGGCGCATCAGGATGGGTTGCGTCTCCGGGTCGCCCAGGCGGCAGTTGAACTCCAGGGTGCTGGCTCGGCCCTGACGGTCGATCATCAGCCCGGCGTACAGGAAGCCGGTGTAGGCGTGGCCCTCGGCGGCCATCGCCTGCACCGTCGGCACGATGATCTCCCGCATCACCCGCGCGTGCACCTCGGGAGTGACCACCGGTGCCGGAGAGTATGCACCCATGCCGCCGGTGTTGGGCCCCTCGTCGCCGTCGCGCAGGCGCTTGTGATCCTGGCTGGAGGCCAGCGGCAGCACATGCTGGCCGTCGACGAGGACGATGAAGCTGGCTTCCTCGCCTTCGAGGAAATCCTCGATCACCACCCGTGCCCCCTGTTCGCCGTGCTGCACGCCGTAGCTGTTGCGCTCGAGCATGTCGTCGACCGCGGCGTGCGCCTGCTGCGCGGTTGCGGCCACCACCACGCCCTTGCCGGCCGCCAGGCCGTCGGCCTTGACCACCAGCGCGCAGGAACGTTCGTCGATGTAGGCGTGCGCCGGCGCGGGGTCGCTGAAGGTGCGGTGGCCCGCGGTGGGAATCCGGTGACGCTGCATGAATTCCTTGGCGAAGGCCTTGGAGCTCTCCAGCTGCGCCGCGGCCCTTGTAGGGCCGAAGATGCGCAGCCTGCGCATGCGGAAATGGTCGACCACCCCGGCGGCCAGCGGCCCCTCCGGGCCGACCACGGTCAGGTGCACATCCTCGGCCACGCAGAAGTCGCCCAGGCGCTCGATGTCGGTGATCGGCAGGTTGCGCACGCGCGCGGTGGTTGCCGTTCCGCCGTTGCCCGGCGCGACGAAGACCGTCTTCACACGTGGCGATTGCGCGATCTTCCAGGCCAGCGCATGTTCGCGGCCTCCGGATCCGATGACCAGGATTTTCATAGGGTGCTGAGGGGCGCCGCGGCGCTCAGGACAGGATGGCGTTGTGGTCGACGCGCTGCACGTCGTCCAGATCCTCGAGGGCATCCACCAGCTTGAGCATGCGCTCGGAGTCGGCCTCCGACAGCTGCACCTCGGCCTGCGGCTTCATCCCCAGTTCGGAGAATTCGGCCTTCAGGCCCGCGGCCTGCAGGCTGGCGCCCACGGCCTCGAAGTCGGCAGGCTCGCACAGCACCTCGATCGAACCGTCGTCCAGGGCGCTGACATCCTCGGCGCCGCCCTCGAGCGCGGCTTCCATGACCTGCTCCTCGACGGTGCCGGGGGCGAACAGGAACTGCCCGCAGTGCCTGAACTGGAACGCCACCGAGCCTTCGGTGCCGAGGTTGCCGCCGTATTTCGACAGTGCATGCCGCACCTCGGCGACGGTGCGCACCCGGTTGTCCGTCATGCAGTCGATGATCAGTGCCGCGCCGCCGGGGCCGTAGCCCTCATAGCGGATTTCCTCGTAGTGCGCGCCCTCGAGGTTGCCGGTGCCGCGGTCGATCGCGCGCTTGAGGTTGTCGGCCGGCATGTTGGCCTCGCGCGCTCGATCCAGCGCCAGGCGCAGCCGCGGATTGGCGTTGGCATCGCCCCCGCCGAGCTTGGCCGCCACCGTGACCTCGCGGATGATCTTCGTCCAGACCTTGCCGCGTTTTTCGTCCTGGCGACCCTTGCGGTGCTGGATGTTGGCCCATTTGGAATGGCCGGCCATAACTTGTTCGCTCCCGGCGCGCGCTGGCGCCATCGGTAATCGGGGTCGGGGCAGGGGCAGGGCACCGCGGCGCCCGGCGCAGGCAGCTTCCCGTGGTCTGCCGGCGGCCTGCCATTCTACGGTGCCGCATGCGCCGCGGCGGACGCGCGGGGCCGGCCCGCGGTGGCGTACCCGCCCCGGCTTGGCGGACAATGAGGGTTTTGCTCCCTTGCCCGACGCCTGCCGGGTGGCCTGCCGAGCCCCTTTCATGTCGACACCGGAAAACGTCAGCACCAAGCCCTCGAATTTCCTGCGCCAGATCATCGAGTCCGACCTCGCCTCGGGCGCGCTGGCCGGCCGGCGCTTCTCCGGAGTACCCGGCGACGCGCGGCAACTCGCCGATGCGCCCCCCGACCCTGCGCGCATCCGCACCCGCTTTCCCCCGGAGCCCAATGGATTCCTGCACATCGGGCATGCCAAAAGCATCTGCCTGAACTTCGGTCTCGCCGCGGATTACGGCGGCGTCTGCCACCTGCGCCTGGACGACACCAACCCCGAGAAGGAGGATGAGCGCTACGTGGAAGCGATCCGCGATGCGGTGCGCTGGCTGGGCTTCGATTGGGTGAGCCTTGGCGTCAACCACGAGTACTTCGCCAGCGATTCCTTCGACTTCATGTGGCGCGCCGCCTGCGCGCTCATCGAGCATGGACTGGCCTACGTCGATGAACAGAGCGCCGAGGACATGCGGCGCAACCGCGGCACGCTGACGGCCGCCGGGGTCGACAGTCCATGGCGCGACCGCCCCGCGCAGGAAAGCCTGCGGCGTTTCGAGGAAATGCGCAGTGGCCTGCACGCCGAGGGCTCGATGGTGCTGCGTGCCCGTATCGACATGGCCTCGCCGAACCTGAACCTGCGCGATCCTGCGCTGTACCGCATCCGCTTCGCCCGCCACCACCGCACCGGGGATCGCTGGTGCGTCTACCCCATGTACACCTTCGCGCATCCCATCGAGGACGCGCTGGAGCGCATCACCCACAGCATCTGCACCCTCGAATTCGAGGATCAGCGCCCGTTCTACGACTGGCTGCTGCAGCATCTGGCCGAACTCGGCCTGCTGTCCCCCCCGCTGCCGCGGCAGTACGAATTCGCCCGCCTGAACCTGTGCAGCGTGGTCACCAGCAAGCGCAAGCTGGCGCAACTCGTGGAGCAGGGCCATGTCGATGGCTGGGACGACCCGCGGCTGCCGACCATCGCCGGGCTGCGCCGGCGCGGCTACACCCCGGGGGCGATCCGGTTGTTCGCCGAGCGCATCGGGGTGAGCAAGTCCGACGCCTGGATCGACTACGCGGTGCTCGAGGGCGCCTTGCGCGACGACCTCGAGCCCGTCGCGGCGCGCGCCATGGCCGTGCTCGATCCCATCCCGCTGCTGCTCACCAATTGGGACGAAGTCATCGGCGCCGGTCGCCTCGAAGCCTGCAGCGCGCCGGTGCACCCGCATGATCCCGAGCGCGGCCAGCGGGCCTTCCAGCTCGGGCCCAGGGTATGGATCGAGCGCGGCGATTTCGCCCTGCAGCCCCCGAAGGGCTTTTTCCGCCTGTTCCCGGGAGGCCGGGTGCGCCTGAAGTACGGTTACGTGATCGAGTGCACCGGAGCCACCTGCCACGCCGATGGCAGCGTGGCCGAGGTGCAGGCGCGATTGCTGCCCGATACCCGCAGCGGCACCCCGGGGGCCGCCGCGGTGAAGGTCAAGGGAGTGATCACCTGGGTGGCTGCCGTCGACGCGGTGGCCGCCGAGGTTCGCCTGTACGACCGGCTGTTCCTTCCCGACCAGCCCGAGGCGGGCGGCGGCGACTGGCTGGAGGGCCTCAACCCCCACAGCCGGCGGGTGGTGCAGGCCTGGGTCGAGCCCTCGCTGCGGCATGCCCCTGCCGGAACCTCGTTCCAGTTCGAGCGTCACGGCTATTTCGTCGCCGAGCGCGCAGAGCAGGCAGGCGGCCTGGTGTTCCACCGCACCACCGGGCTGCGCGACGGCCGCGGCGGCTGAGCGCGGCAGGGCCGGGTGTCAAGCCCGTGTCAGCCGCGAGGCCTTATGCTGTAGCCGCGGCGCGCGCCGTGTGCGTTCCCGACCCAGGAGAGCAGGCAACATGTCCGAGAGCATCCCCGCACAGTCCATACCCGCCACCCTGATCGCCGGCGATGGCATCGGCCCGGAAATCATGGAGGCCACGTTGCGGGTTCTGGACGCTTTGCACGCGCCCTTCGAGTGGGATCCGCAGATTGCCGGCCTCGGCGGCGTGCAGGCCGCAGGCGATCCGCTGCCGCAGGCCACGCTGGACAGCATCCGGCGCACCCGGCTGGCCCTGAAGGGGCCGCTGGAGACGCCCTCCGGAGGCGGTTATCGCTCGTCCAACGTGCGCTTGCGCGAGGCCTTCAAGCTGTACGCCAACATGCGGCCGGCGAAGACCCTGGTGCCGGGCGGGCGCTTCGAGAACATCGACCTGCTGGTGTTCCGCGAGAACATCGAAGGCCTGTACATGGGCTACGAGCACTACATCCCGATCGACGACGACCCGCACGCGGTGGCCATGTCCACCGGGGTCAACACCCGGCAGGGCGCGCGGCACATCCTGGACTATGCCTTCAGCACCGCCATCGCGCTGGGGCGCAGGAAGATGACCGTGGTGCACAAGGCCAACATCATGAAGGCCCTGACCGGAATCTTCCTGGAGACGGCCTACCAGTTGCACAAGGAAAAGTACGCCGGGCGCATCGAACTCGACGACGTCATCGTCGATGCCTGCTGCATGAAGCTGGTGATCAATCCCTGGCAGTTCGACTGCCTGGTGACCACCAACCTGTTCGGGGACATCCTTTCCGATCTGTGCGCCGGCCTGGTCGGCGGCCTGGGCATGGCGCCGGGGGCGAACATCGGCGCCGACGCGGCGATCTTCGAGGCGGTGCACGGCTCGGCCCCCGACATCGCGGGCAAGGGGATCGCCAACCCGGTGGCGCTGATGATGGCCGCCGGGATGATGCTCGACCATGTCGGCCTGAAGGATCGGGCGGAACTGCTGCGTCGGGCCATCGATCGCACGCTGAACGTCGACAAGGTGCGCACCGGCGACCTCGGCGGCAGCGCCGATACACGCAGCTTCGCCGCCGCGGTGGTGGCGCGTCTGGGCGATGGCTGAGCCCGTGCCCGCGCCGCGGCAGGCCAACGACTTCGTGCTCACGCTGTCGTGCGCCGACGCCAAGGGCATCGTTCATTCGGTTTCCGGGGTGCTCTACCAGGCCGGTTGCAACATCCTGGATTCGCAGCAGTTCGGCGACGCCGACACCGGCCTGTTCTTCATGCGGGTGCATTTCGACGCGCCACCGCACCTGGATGGCGCCGACAAGGTCGAATGGCTGTTCGCCGACCTGCGCCAGCGCTTCGGCATGCGCACCGCGGTGCACGCACTCGCGCAGCGGCAGCGGGTGCTGATCGCCGTCAGCCGCCAGGCGCATTGCCTCAACGATCTGTTGTTCCGCTGGCGCGCGGGGCAGATTCCCATGGAGGTCGTGGGGATCGTGTCCAACCACCGGGACTGCGCGGCGCTGGCCGCGCACTACGAGCTTCCCTACCACCACCTGCCTCTGGCCGCCGGGGCCGACGCGCGCAGCAAGCGCGAGCAGGAGTCGCGCATCGAGCAGCTGCTGCAGGAGCAGCGCGTGGAACTGCTGGTGCTGGCGCGCTACATGCAGATCCTCAGCCCCGAGTTCTGCGCCAGCCTGGAGGGTCGGGCAATCAACATCCACCACTCCTTCCTGCCCAGCTTCAAGGGCGCGCGCCCCTACCAGCAGGCGCACCAGCGCGGCGTCAAGCTGATCGGCGCCACGGCGCATTACGTGACCGCCGAACTCGACGAAGGGCCGATCATCGAGCAGGATGTGCAGCGCGTCGGGCACGGCCTGGACGTGGCCGGGCTGACCGCCGCGGGGCAGGACGTGGAAACCCAGGTGCTGGCGCGCGCCGTGCGCTGGCATGTGGAACACCGCATCCTGCGCAACGGCCACAAGACGGTGGTGTTCCGCTAGCGGCGGTGCCTGCCTGCCGCCTGCCCCGCGTCACCGTCGCCATCCGGGCCACCTGCGATGCCACGTTCTCCGGCCCCGCCGCGCGCCGCCTTCGCCTCGGCCGAAGCCGCCGAGGCCGCCTTCTACGAGGCGCTGCAGGCCGGCGATGCGCAAGCCGTGATGCGGGTATGGGCCGACGACGAGGAGCCCGTATGCGTGCATCCGGGCGGATCGCGACTGGTCGGACTGGCGGCCATTGCCGAGTCCTACGAGCAGTTGCTGGCTGCGGGCGGGATGTCGATCGTCGCCGAGAGCGCGCTGCGCAGCGTCACCCCGGGTTGTTCGGTGCACAGCGTGGTCGAACGCCTGGGCCTCGCGCCGGGGGCGGGCGCAGTCTGCGTGCTGGCCACCAATGTCTACCTGCGCACGCCGCAGGGTTGGAGGCTGGTGCTGCATCATGCCAGCCCGGGAACCCTGGAGGATGCAGACGCCTGGCTTGCACAGTCCGAGCGCCTGCACTGAGGCCGATGGACTCCCGTGTGCTGCAGGCGATGCGACGCTGGCCGGACGTCCCGGCCTGCGCCGGGTGGCTTGCGCTGGACGCGCGCGGTCAATGGTGGATGCGCCAGACGCAGGCGCTGCCCTGGCCGCGGGCCGGCGACGGCAGTCTGCTGCGGCAGGGAGCCAGCCGCCTGGCGCATGCGGGCCTGTGCTCCTTCATCGCCCGCAATTACGGCCCCGACGCGCAGGGCCTGTGGTATTTCCAGAACGGACCGCAGCAGGTCTTCGTGGAACTCGACGCGGCTCCGCTGGTGCTGCGCCTGCAGGTGCTCGAGGGATCCTGCACGTGGCAGGCGCATACGGGAGACGCATGCACGGTGCGCCAGGCCTGGCTCGATGAGCGTGGGCGGGTCTGGCTGGGCAGCGAGCTCGGGCCGGCGTTGCTGCACAGCCTGGACATGGCTCTTCTGGCGCCGTGGCTGGACGAACAAGCCACCCGGCTCAGCCTTCCCGGAATGCCCCCGCTCGACCTGCAGCCGCTGGCGCTGGCCGACATTGAGTCGCGGCTGGGTTTCTGCGCCAGCCCGTCGCGCCTGGCGCGCTGGCGCGACGCGGGCGCGGCGCTCAGCTCGAGTGCTTGACCATGTAGTCGACGGCGGCCTTGACGTCGGCGTCGCTGGCCGTGCTGCCGCCCTTCGGGGGCATCATGTGGCCATCGGCGCTGTAGCCGTGGATCGCCCGGTCGTACAGCGTGGCCATGCCCTGCGCGACGAAGGGCGCCCACGCCGCCTTGTCGCCGAACTTGGGCGCGCCGAGCACTCCGCTGCCGTGGCAGGCCATGCAGGTGCTCTGGTACAGATCCTTGCCGACGTCGGCGTCGGCCACGGTGGTCGCCGCAGCAGCAGCGGGTTTGCTCGCGGCGGCCGCCAGGGCCGGGGTGCTCGCCGCGGCCATCGGGCCGGCGGCCGCGCTGGCCGCCCGGGCCGGGGCCGACGAGGCGACCACCGCCACCGCTTCGGTGGCGTCCTGGTGCTGGCCAGCGATCATGCGGGCGAGCAGCACCAGGATGATCACCGGCACCGCGAAGCCCACGAGCAGCAACAGCAGCAGCTTGCGCAGCGTGGGGGCGAAAGGCAGCGCGCCAGCGGAGGAGGGCGAGGCGTCGCCCTTGGAATGATGGGAATCGTGTGCGCTCATGGTCGGTGCGGAAGGGGACGAATGACGAAGGGCGGAGGACGAAGGGCTGGACACCCAGGGTGCCGGCGGCAGCTGCGGCCTGCATGATAGTCGGACGCCGTGCAGCGTCGGCGGCGTCGAGGGTGGGCGTCGCGCCGGCGATGGGCGCGGGGGCGGCCCTGTCGGCCATGCGGGCGCTGCTGGCGTTACACTGTACGTTTGGTCGCGGCCACATGGCCATGGCCGTGCGCCCGTAGCTCAGTGGATAGAGTATCGGCCTCCGAAGCCGAGGGTCGTGGGTTCGATCCCCGCCGGGCGCGCCAGTTGCGGCGTGGCATGTCGGGGTGCGCGCAGCCTGCCCCCGCCATGCTCGGGATTCCGTTGAGCCGTTGTGCGCCGATCCACACCCTCCACTCCTGAGCCTGCGCCGCCTGGGGGCAAGCGCGCCTTGCGATCCCGAGCCCCCGCCGAGATGCTCTGCGGGGTGTTGCTGAGCGCCTACCCGGCCGTCACCTTCGTGCGCGGCGGGGTCAACACGGTCTTCGCGCTGCTGTTGCTGCTTTCGCTGTGGATGCTGGTGTACCTGCGCGGGCAGGCCCGCGACGACCCTGCCACCAGGATGTGGGTGGTGGTGTATGCGGCGGCCATGGCCTCGATGCCGCTGGCCGTGCTGTGCAGCGAATGGGCGCGCAGCGAGTGGATCGGGCGTTATTTCGACGCCCCTTCGCGCTTCCTGCTCGCGGTGCCGGTCTTTCTCGCGCTGCGCAGGCTTCCGACACGGCATTGGCGCTGGCTCGGCCTGGGCTTCGCCGCCGGCGCCCTGTATGCCGCCGGCGCCGTGTTGTTCGACCCCTTCGACTACGGCCCCGGTCGCCCGGGCCTGTATTTCCTGTATCCCATTCCCTTTGGCGACCTGGCCCTGATCATCGGCGTGCTCGCGGCGATGAGCGTTGACTGGGTCGGCCGCGACCGCCCGTGGGAGCGCGTGTTCAAGTACCTCGCCCTGCTGGGCGGAGGCCTGGCCTCCGTGCTTTCGGCCTCGCGCGGTGGCTGGGTTGCCGTGCCCTTCCTCGGGTTGTGGTGGCTGTGGTTCCGGCGCGATCGCCTGAGCCTGCGCATGATGCTGGCGCTGGTCGTCGGGGCTGCCGCGCTGGCGGGTGCCGCCTACGGCCTGGTGCCGACCATCCACCAGCGCATCGACCTCATCGGCAGCAACCTGCTGGCCTTCGACCACGGGGATCCGAACACCTCCATCGGGCTGCGCTTCCAGCTCTGGCGCGCCGCCTGGTGGCTGTTCTGGCAGCACCCGTGGTTCGGCGTCGGCCCGGAGGGCTTCCGGCTGGCGATGCCCATGCTGCAGCACATGGGCGTGCTGAGCCCGCTGGCTGCGCAGATCGGGATGGCCGAGAACGAGATCATCGCCAAGGCCGTGCAGAACGGGCTGCCCGGGTTGCTCTCGGTGCTCAGTGTGTATGTCGTCCCCTTCGTGCTGTTCCTGCGCCGCAGCGAGCATTCCGACGCGGTGCGTCGCCGGGCCGCGCGCATGGGCGTGGTGCTGGTGAGCGCCTTCTTCATCTTCGGGCTGACGGTGGAGATCTTCGTCCTGACCATGCTCTCGGCCTTCTACGCGCTGAGCTGCGCGGTGCTCCTGGCGGTGGTCCTGCGCAGCGACGCAGCGGATTGATCAGCCGGCCGCCGGGCCGATGCGCTGCACCAGTTCGAGCAGGCGATCGACATGGCCCTGCACGGTGTAGTCATAGCGTATGCAGTCCTGCGGCGCCTCCAGTACCGACGCGCCCCGTCGGTGCGCCTCGAGCGCCACGCGCAGCGTGGCTGCCAGCGCGTCCACATCGCGCGTGAAGACCCTTGCGCCCGGCTCGGCCAGGAAGGCCGAGGCGCCGACCGTGTCGGCGATGAGTGCCGGCGTGCCGCACAGGATGGCCTCCGGGGCCACCATGCCGAAGGCCTCGTAGCGCGAGGCCAGCACCACGGCGTCGGCGGCCGCGTAGTACTTTTCGATGTCCCGCAGGTTGCCGAGCTCGATGACTCCGGCAGGGGTGTCCTGCTTCTTGCCGGCAATGGCCAGGCGGATGTCCGGGAACTGGCGCAGCGCCAGCAGGATCAGATCCAGGCCCTTGAGCGCGTGGTTGTTCGACGGGAACAGCAGCAGGAAGCCTTCGGGCGCGATGCCCAGCGCGGCGCGAATGCCCTCGCGGTGCGCGCGCGCGCCCAGGTTGAAGCGCCGGGTGTCGACCGGGGGCGGCAGGGTGATGACCTTGTCCGCATCGACACCGCAGTCGGCGATGATCTCCTGGCGGACACGTCCGGAATGGGCGACCACGAAGCGCGCGCCACCGTAGTGGCGTCGCTCGAGGGCAATCGTCAGGCGGTCGTGCAGGCTGCGCCGCGATCGCCCCTTCTGCCGCAGATGGGCCAGGTGGGTGCCGCCGGAAATCGCGATGTCGGCGCAGCCGTTGAGACGGCTGATGCCCACGGTCGTCCAGCCGGGCACCCGCCTGCCGCAGCTGAGCAGGTCGAGCGCCAGGTTGCCCAGGCGCCCCAGGGCCTTGATGCGCGGGATGACGCTGGTCGTGGTGCCGGCTGCGAGGCCGTCCCAGGCAACCCTTCGCGCCACCAGGTGCAGCGGTACGCGGCGCCGCTGCAGCTCGGCGACGACATCCAGCGCATAGCGCTCCATGCCGCCGCCGTGCCCGATCGTGTGGTAGACGAAGTTGATGCCCGCGCCCGCCGCCGCTCCCTGCGCTTCGGCGGGTGTTCGGGGTGGCGGGGCGTGGGTCTGCATCGGTCGGTGGTCGCGCTGGAGGCCGTCATGGTACCCACGCTGCCCGAGGGCGGCGCACCATGGTGGCTCAGTCGGCATCCAGCGCGAAGGATCGTTCCAGTCCCAGGCGTTCGATCTTCGCCCGCAGGCCCACGCGGGAAAGCCCCAGTTCGGAGGCGCAGCGGCTGATGTTGCCCTGGTGGCGGCGCAGGGTTTCCTCGAGGATCCGAGCCTCCAGGGCCTCGATGCGCTCGCGCAGCGTACCGCCGCCGCCATGCGCGCGGTCACGGGCCGCCGGCGATGGCGCCGGCGCCGGCAGCGGTCCGTTTCCGTCGTGCAGCGCGACCAGGCGCTGGATCTCGTTGTGCAGCTGGCGCACGTTGCCTGGCCATTCCTGCTGTGCCAGGTGGTGCAGGCATGCGGTCGAAAGGCCGGCGATGCTGCGGCCGAAGGACGCATTGACCTCGTCCAGGATGTACTGCGCGATGGCGGCGATGTCGACGCGGCGCTCGCGCAACGGCGGCAGATGGATCGGGAACACGGCCAGGCGGTAGTAGAGGTCGCGGCGGAAGCGCCCGGCGGCGACTTCGGCGGCGAGGTCGCGGTTGGTCGCCGAGATCACCCGCACGTCGATCTTGCGTGTGCGCTGCGCACCCAGCGGGCGCACTTCGCGCTCCTGCAGAACGCGCAGCAGCTTGACCTGGAACGACGGCGAGGTCTCGCCGACCTCGTCGAGGAAGATGGTTCCGCCGTGCGCTACCTCGAACAGCCCGAGGCGGTCGCCGTAGGCGCCGGTGAAGGCGCCGCGCTTGTAGCCGAACAGCTCGCTCTCCAGCAGTTCGTCGGGAAGCGCGCCGCAGTTCTCGACGACGAAGGGCTTGTCCGCGCGTTCGCTGCCGCGATGGATGGCGCGCGCCAGCAGTTCCTTGCCGGTTCCCGATTCCCCGGTGATCAGCACCGGCAGGCCGTAGCGCGCGGCGCGCGCGGCCAGCGCCAGGGTTTCGCGCATCGGGCTGGCCGGTTCGTGGACGATGCCATGTTCGTCGAAGCGCCGCGGATCCTGCGCCACGGACGGGCCCAGCGCCTGCGCCGGCAGGTGCAGCTGCAGCTTCTGCGTGTGGAACAGCTCGGCCGCATCGCGCAGGCTCTGCAGCAGTTCGTCGGGGCGCCAGGGCTTGGTCAGGTAGCGGAAGATCCCGGCCTCGTTGACCCCGGCGATGATGTCCTCGGCGTCGGTATAGCCGGAAATGATCATGCGCACCGGGTCGGGCCATTGCTGGCGTACCCGCTTGAGGAACTCCACCCCGGTTTCCCCGGGCATCTTCTGGTCGCACAGCACGATCTGCACCATGTCGGCGGCCAGCACGGCCTCGGCCTCGCGCGCGCCGGCCGCCGCGATGACTTCGAACTCGTCGCCCAGTACGCGGCGCAAGGCCTCCAGCGAGCGGACTTCGTCATCGACCAGCAGCACCGTGGTGTGGGCGGGCGGCTGTTCGGCGGGTAGGGAAAACTCATGCATCGGGGGTCTCCGCGAACCGGGGCCGGCGCTCAGCAGATGCGCGGCAGCTGTTCGCCGGCCAGCCAGTCGACCATGCGGCGGCCGCCGAAGCTGGTGGCCATCTGCACGAACTGCCGGGTATCCTCGAGAATCTCGCCGATGCGCGCGGCGCGCGCGCCCAGCGGATGCGCGTGCATCGCCTCCAGCACGGCGTCGGCGTCGGCCGCGGCGACGACAGCGATGAGCTTGCCTTCGTTGGCGACGTTCAGCGGATCCAGGCCGAGCAGTTCGCAGGCGGCGGCCACTTGCGGCAGCACCGGAATCGCCTCCTCGCGCAGCAGCATGCCGACCCCCGACTGGTGGGCGATCTCGTTCAGGGTTGCGGCCAGCCCGCCGCGCGTGGGGTCGCGCAGCAGGCGCAGGCCCTGCGGGGCGGCGGCGACCATGGCCGCCACGAGTTCGTGCAGGGCGGCCGAATCGGACACGATCTGCGTCTCGAATTCCAGGTTCTCGCGCCGGGACATCACCGCCACGCCATGGTCGCCGATGGTTCCGGAGACCAGGATCGCATCCCCCGGACGCGCCTGGTCGCCGGACAGCCGCAAGCCCGGCGCAACCACCCCCACCCCTGTGGTGCAGATGAACAGCCCGTCGGCCTTGCCGCGCTCGACCACCTTGGTGTCCCCGGTGACCACGGTGACTCCGGCGCGTCGCGCCGCTTCGCCCATGCTCTGCGCAATGCGCTGCAGGTCGGCCAGCGCGAAACCCTCCTCGATGATGAAGGCGGCCGACAGGTGCAGCGGCCGCGCGCCGGCCATGGCCAGGTCGTTGATCGTGCCGTGCACGGCCAGCGAGCCGATGTCCCCGCCCGGGAAGAACAGCGGCGAGACGACGTAGCCGTCGGTGCTCATGACCATGGTGCCGCCGGGCACCTCGAAGGCCGCCTGGTCGTTGCCCTGGCGCAGCAGGGGGTTGTCGAAGGCGTGCAGGAAGATCTCCCGCACCAGTTGCACCATCGCACGCCCGCCGGCGCCGTGGCTCATGTCGACGCAGCCGCGCCGCACATCCAGGCCGCGGCTCATGCCGTGGCTCCTGCGTCGCGCAGCATCTGCAGGGTGCGCCGCGCCTCCTCCTCGTCGACCTTGGCCAGCGCGTAGCCCACATGCAGGATGACGTAGTCACCGACCGCGACGTCGGCGAGCAGCGCGGTGGAAATGGTCTTCATGACCCCGTCGAGGCTGACCCGCGCCTGTTGCTGCGCAAGCAGCTCGACGATCTGCGTCGGTATGGCTAGGCACATGTGGCTTCCCTTCCCCAATAAGCTTGACCGAGTGAAAGCCCGCCGTCGCCGGCGGGCATGCTGCGCGCCACGCGCACGTCGAGCCCGCGCGCGCGAAGCCGTGGCAGCAGGGCATCGGCGAGCAGGCGGTTGGCCATGCAGCCTCCGCCCAGCGCCACCACCCGCAGTTGCTGCGCCGCGGCTGCCTCGGCGATCCACGCTTCGAGGGCACTGGCCAGCGTGGCATGCAGCAGCGCGGCGCCCTCGCGCGGCCGCATGCCGGGTTCGGCCAGGCGTTGCAGCAGCGGCAGCAGATCGAGCACGCCAGCCTCGATGCGCCACGCACAGGGCGCCGGCAGCTCCTTGCCGGCCAGTGCCTCCAGTTGCATGGCTGCCTGGCCGTCGTAGTCCTGCAGGGTGCAGATGCCCAGCAGCGCGGCGGCTGCGTCGAACACGCGTCCGAGCGCGCTCGACACCGGCCATGCGCGGCGCGGCAGCAGGCGGCGCAGCGCCTCGGCGTGGGCGATGCCGGCGAAGCGTCGATCCGCGTCCCTGCCCATGCCTTGCAGCAGCGCCAGCGCAATGCGCCAGGGCTCGCGTACGGCACGGTCGCCGCCGGGCAGCGCAAGCTGCGCCAGGTGGCCGATGCGGCGCCAGTCGCCGCGCTCGATGCGCAGCAGTTCGCCGCCCCAGGCGCCGCCGTCGGCGCCGTAGCCGTAGCCGTCCAGCGCGACCCCGAGCAGCGGACCGTGCAGGCCGTGTTCGGCCATCACCGCGGCGACATGCGCCACATGGTGCTGCACGGCCACCACCGGCAGCCCCTGCGCCTGCGCCCAGCGCGTGCTCGCCAGATCGGGATGCAGGTCGCAGATGATGCGCTGCGGACGCACCCCGGCAAGCGCGCCAAGGTGGCGCACGCTCTGCTCGAGGAACTCCACGGTGGCCGGGTTGTCCAGCGTCCCCACATGCTGGGAGACGAAGGCCTCGCGGCCGCGGGTGAGGGTGACCGTGACCTTCTGGTGCGCGCCTACCGCGAGCACCGGCGGCCCGTCGCTGCCGAGATCCACGGGATCCGGGACATAGCCGCGCGCGCGGCGCAGGAACACCGCGCCGGTGTCGTGCACGCGCAGCACCGAGTCGTCGGCGCGCACGACGATCGGTCGTTCATGGTCGACCACCAGGTCGGCGATCCCGCACAGGCGTCGGCGTGCCTCTTCGCCGTCGATGACCAGCGGCTCGCCCCCGGGATTGGCGCTCGTGGCCACCAGCGCCAGGCCGGACGCGGCGGCGAACAGCAGATGGTGCAGCGGCGTGCAGGGCAGCATCACGCCGAGCTGATCCAGTCCGGGGGCGATGGCCGGCGCCAGCCCGCCGGCGTAGGGCAGCAGCACGATCGGGCGGGCGCGCGACTGCAGCAACTCGACTTCCAGCGGCAGCAGCGCGCGCGACGCCAGTTCGCCGGCTTGCGCCAGGCTGCCGACCATCACCGCGAAGGGTTTGGCCTGCCGTGCCTTGCGGCAACGCAACCGAGCGATCGCCTCGGCGTTGCGCGCATCGCACAGCAGCTGGAAGCCCCCGAGGCCCTTGAGGGCGACGATCGACCCCGCGCACAGAGCGGCGACGACCACCGGCAGCTCATGGCTCAGTCGCGGGCCGCAGTCCGGGCAGGCCAGCGCCTCGGCGTGGTAGCGGCGCGAGCGCGGATCGGCATAGTCGGCACGGCAACGCGCGCACAGCGCGAAACCGGCCATCGAGGTCTGTGCGCGGTCATAGGGCAGGCGCCGCGTGATGGTGTAGCGCGGCCCGCAATGGGTGCAGGTGACGAAGGGGTAGCCGTGGAAGCGGCTGGCCGGATCCAGCAGTTCGGCCAGGCAGGCCTCGCAGGTACCGGCATCGGCCGGGATGCGGGTGCGCGCGTCGCCGCTCCGGCTGTGCAGGATGGCGAAGCCGGTGTCCGCGGCGCAGGCTAGTTCCTCGCCCTCGATGGCGTCCACGCGCGCCAGCGGGGGGGCCTGCGTGCGCAGGGCGGCGACGAAATCGTCGAGCCCGGCGCCCTGCGCCTCGATGAGCACGCCGTCGCCATCGTTGCGCACGTAGCCGCTCAGCCGCAGGCGGTCGGCGAGCTGGTGCACGAAGGGTCGGAAGCCGACTCCCTGCACCGTGCCGCGAACCCGCAGCCGCAGTCGGCGCTGCGCCGCCAGGTTCACGCCGCAGCGGCCGCGGCGCAGGCCGCGGCACGACGGGCGATCCAGTCGCAGAACGCCTGCAGACCCTCGCCACTGCGCGCCGACAGGGTCATGGACTGCAGGCGCGGGTTGACCCGCAGCGCGTTGACCAGGCAGGCATCGGCGTCGAAATCCAGGTGCGGCAGCAGATCGGCCTTGTTCAGCAGCATGAGGTCGGAGGCGGCGAACATGTCCGGATATTTGAGGGGCTTGTCCTCGCCCTCGGTGGTCGACAGCACGACGACCTTGTGGGCTTCCCCGAGGTCGAAGGCGGCCGGGCACACGAGGTTGCCCACGTTCTCGATGAACAGCACGCCACCTCGCTCCAGCGGAACCTGGTCGAGGGCGTGGGCGATCATGTGGGCGTCCAGGTGGCAGCCCTTGCCGGTGTTGATCTGCAGCGCCGGCGCTCCGGTCGCGCGGATGCGCTGCGCGTCGTTGCTGGTCTGCTGGTCGCCCTCGATCACGGCCATCGGCAGGCGATCGCGCAAGGCCTCGATCGTACGCACCAGCAGGGTGGTCTTGCCCGAACCGGGGCTAGACACCAGATTCAGCGCCAGCACCCCGGCAGCCTGCAGGCGCGCGCGGTTGGCCGCCGCATAGCCGTTGTTCTTGGCCAGGATGTCGCGCTCGATGCTGAGCAGTCGCTCGGGCGTCGTGCCGGGGGCATGCGCGGCCCCGAGCACAGGCTGCGCGGCGCCCTCGTGGCCGTGCGCATGCGTGTGGTCGTGGTCGCGGCCGTGGTCGTGACCATGCGGGTGGGCATGATCCGACCCATGCGCATGATCATGATCGTGATCATGCCCGTGGCCCTGCGCCGGCCCCGCGTCCGCGGAACAACCGCATACCGTACACATCATTGCACCTCCAGGTCGAGCAGGCGAAGTTCCTCGCCGCCTTGGATTTGTACCTGAAAACCGCCGCATTCCGGACATCCGGCGTGGCGTTCATGCAGCACGACCGAGCGCGCGCACTCCATGCACCAGGCACGACCCTCCACGCGTTCGATCTGCAACGAGGCACCTTCGGCCAGGCTGCCGCGGCAGACGACATCGAAGCAGAATTGCAGCGACTCAGGCTCCACGCTGCCGAGTTCGCCCACCGCCACCCGCACCGCGAGCACGCGCGCGAAGCCGCGCGTGCTCGCCTCCTCCTCGATGATCTCGAGCATGCTTTCGGCCAGGGACATCTCGTGCACGGCGGCGGGCTCCGATGGGCGCGGGGACGATCGCCCGCGGCAGCATGGATGCAAGGCTCATGCCAGCGTGGCGTCCATGGACGAAGCGCTGGCGGCCACGCCGTCCGTGCCTGCTGCTCTGCCCGGTTGCATGACCCAGCGGAATGGTCGCATGCTTTGCGCTGACTGCAAAGAAACTTTGCACTCGAGGCGCGGTTGTACACAAGCCGGGTGCTTTGCGGCACAATCGGCTGCAGACTCGTCCCGCACCATGGTCGAACACCCGTCAACCGGATCGGGCCGCCGCGCGTCGCCGCCGCGGCAGCTGCCGGTGCCCGCGCAGCTCGCGCTCAGCGAGGACGCATGGATCGACGTCATCCGGCGCATGGACGAGGTCTACGCCGACCTCGTTCGCTACCAGCTCGACCTCGAGGAGAAGAACGTCGCGCTGGAGGACGCGCAGCGTTTCATCGACAGCGTGCTGTCGGCGATGTCCGACGTGCTCATCGTGGCCGGCGCCGACGGGCGCATCCAGCAGGTCAACAATGCGCTGCTGCGCCTGCTCGGCAGCACCCGCGAGGCCCTGCTCGGTCGCAGGCTGTCCGAGCTGTTCGCGCCGGGTGCCGCGCAGCTGGCCAGCACGCTGCCGCATGCCGTGCACCAGGCGGCCATCCTGGATTGCGAACTCGAGCTGATCAACAGCGCCGGCGAGGCCGTTCCGATCGCCCTCAACTGCACCGCGCGCCAGGAGGCCGACGGCACGCTGTCGGGCGTGGTGGTCACGGGCCGGCCGCTGGGAGAGCTGCGACAGGCCTACCGGCAGTTGCACGAGGCGCATGAGCAGCTGAAGACGGCGCAGCAGCAATTGGTGCAGTCCGAGAAGATGGCCTCGCTCGGCCGCCTGGTCGCCGGCGTGGCGCACGAGCTCAACAACCCGATCAGCTTCGTGTTCGCCAACATGCACAGCCTGCAGCGCTACGGCGAACGCTTGCAGTCCTACCTCGGCCTGCTGCATGCCGGCGCCGGCCCGGGCGAGCTCGCGGCGGCGCGCCGGAAGCAGCGGGTCGATGAAACCCTGGCCGACCTGGGGCCTCTGATCGACGGCTCGCTCGAGGGCGCGCAGCGGGTCAGCGACATCGTGCAGAACCTGCGCCGCTTCGCGACCCCGCAGCGCCAGTCGGCTGCCGCGGTCGATGTGTGCCGGGTCGTGCGCTCCGCGCTGGACTGGGTCTGCCGCGGGTTGCGGCGCCGACCGCGCATCGCACTGGATGTTCCCGAGACACTCGAGATCCTCGGCTACGAAGGGCATATGCAGCAGATCCTCATCAACCTGATCCAGAACGCGGTGGACGCCATGGAAGACCTCGCCGAACCCCTGCTCGAGGTCGAGCTTGCGACCGCGGGCTCCGAGATCCTCCTGCGCGTGCGCGACCACGGCGCCGGCATCGCCGAAGCCAATCTGGTGCGCGTCTTCGACCCCTTTTTCACCACCAAGGAGGTCGGCAAGGGCACCGGCCTCGGCCTGTATGTCAGCTACGGGCTGGCCACCGAGCAGTGCGGCGGCCGGCTGCAGGCGCGCAACCACCCGCAAGGCGGAGCCGAATTCACCCTGTGGCTGCCCCGTGAGGTGCGACATGGCTGAGCCCCGTCTGAGCATGGTCTGGCTGCAGGGCAGCAGTTGCGGCGGCTGCAGCATGTCGCTGCTCGGGGCCGAATCGCCCGACGTGCTGAGCGCCCTGGACTGGGCCGGCATCGATCTGCTGTGGCATCCGACGTTGAGCGAGGCCGTCGAACAGGAATGGTTGCAGCTGATGCGCGACATCGCCGAAGGCCGGCGCGCGCTCGACATCCTGTGTGTCGAAGGCGCGGTGCCGGCGGCGGAGGAGGATCCGCGCAGCATGGGCTACTGGATTGCGCCGCTGGTCGAGCGCGCCCGCTTCAGCGTCGCCATGGGCAGTTGCGCGGCCTTCGGCGGCGTGGCCATGCTCGGCAGCCCGCAATCGGTCGGCATGCAGCACGGAGCCGGCAAGGAGGCCATGCTCGATGCCGGATGGACATCGGCCGGTGGACTGCCGGTGGTCAATGTCGCCGGCTGTCCGCCGCACCCGGCGTGGATCAGCGAAACCCTGACGCGGCTGGCGCAGGGGGCGCTGGCGCGCGAGGATCTGGACGAGCTGTCGCGCCCGCGCGCCTATACCGATCACCTGGTGCACCACGGCTGCGCGCGCAACGAGTTCTACGAGTTCAAGGCCAGCGCCGAGCAGCTGGCCCAGCTCGGCTGCCTGATGGAGCACCTGGGATGCCTGGGCACGCAGGCGCGCGCCGACTGCAACCTGCGCGCCTGGAACGGCGGTGGTTCCTGCCTGAAGGGGGGCTTCCCGTGCATCAACTGCACCGCGCCGGGCTTCGAGCGCCCACCGCACGCCTTCGGTCGCACGCCCAAGCTCGCCGGCATTCCCACCGGCCTGCCCAGCGACATGCCCAAGGCCTGGTTCGTGGCCCTGGCCTCGCTCTCGAAGGCCGCCACGCCCGAGCGCCTTCGGCGCAATGCCCGGGCCGAGCACATCGTCGTGCGGCCGGCCTCCGGCAAGCGATGAGCTGGCGCGTCGTCGGCCCCTTCAATCGCGTGGAGGGCGAGATCGACCTGGCGGTCGAGGTGCACGATGGCCGCGTCGGGGCGGCGCGCGTGCAGGCGCGGGCCTCGCGCGGCTTCGAGCGGCTGCTGCTGGGGCGCGACCCGCGCGATGCGCTGGTGTACACCCCGCGCATCTGCGGCATCTGTTCGGTCGCGCATTCGGCGGCTTCCGCGGCCGCATTGCGCGAGGCGATGGGCCTGCAACTGCCGCGCAATGGCGCGCTGGCCGCCTGCCTGGTCACCGCCTGCGAAAATCTGAGCGACCACCTGACGCATTTCTACCTGCTGTTCATGCCCGATTTCGCGCGCCAGGCCTTCGCCGCGCAGCCCTGGCACGAGGCCGCCTGTGCCCGCTTCAAGGCGCAGCAGGGCCAGGCGCTGCGCCCGGCCCTGCGCGCGCGCGCAGCCTTCCTGCACGTCATCGGCATCCTGGCCGGCAAGTGGCCGCACACGCTGGCCCTGCAGCCGGGGGGCTGCAGCCATGCCGTGGGTGCTGTGGAGAAGGTGCAGCTGCGCCACGCCATCGCGCAGTTCGGCGAGTTTCTGCAGTCCGAGTTCTTCGGCTGCGCGCCGGAACGCTTCGCCGCCCTCGACAGCGACCGCGCGTTGCGCGCCTGGGGCGATGCGCATGCGGGCTCCGATCTCGGTCGCTTCCTTGCCTACTGCGACAGCCTGGGCCTGCAGGATCTGGGACATACGCGCAACGGCTTCCTCAGCTATGGCGCCTACGCCGTCGACGATTCCTGGCTGTTCGCCCCCGGAGCCTGGCGTGACGGGCAGCGCGCGTGGCGTCCCGAGGACATTGCCGAGGATCTGTCGCATACCTGGTTCGACGACGACGGGGTGCCCAGCCATCCCTGGCAGGGCGGCAGCGAGCCGGCCATGCAGCCGCCGGCGCGCGCCTACAGCTGGTGCAAGGCGCCCCGGCTGGACGGCAGGGTGGTGGAAACCGGCGCGCTGGCGCGCCAGCTGGTCGACGCCCACCCCCTGGCGCTGGATCTGCTGCGCGTCGAGGGCAGCAGCGTGCGCAGTCGGGTCGTCGCGCGCGCCCTGGAACTTGCGCGCCTGCCCGGAGCGATGCTGCGCTGGGTCGAGGAGATCGAACCGGCCGCGCCTTTCAGCGTGGGCGACGCGCCCGTGCGCGATGGTTCCTGGAGCGGGCTGGTGGAGGCCGCGCGTGGTGGCCTCGGGCACTGGCTGCGGGTGCGCGACGGTCGGATCGCGCACTACCAGATCGTGGCGCCGACGACCTGGAATTTCTCCCCCCGCGATGCCGCGGGCACCCCGGGGCCGCTGGAGCAGGCGCTCGAGGGAACGCCCATCGGGGCCGAGGGCGATGCCGCGGCCAGCGTCTGGGTTCAGCTGGTGCTGCGCTCCTTCGATCCCTGCATGGCCTGCACCGTGCACTAGCCGTGCAGCCCGGACAAGCCGCGGTGCGACACGGCTGCCGCGGGCGCCGCGTGCAGCGCCATCAGCGCGTCGCGCGCGGCACGCACCGCCTGCTGCTGGCGCTCGAAGGCCTGCATGCCGGCCAGCAGCGCAGCGCTCAGGTACGGGCCCAGTCCGGGTTCCTGGTTGCCGAGGAATCCGATGATCCCGGCCGGAAAGCGCAGCGGCAGTCGCGCGTTGCCCGCGGGCATCACCCAGCGCCCCCGGGGCCCGGGCAGCAGCAACAGGCTCAGGCACCAGGGCGTGACCAGCGCGCCCAGCCAGTTCCCCTGCCAGCAGTGGAAGTCCACGGCCTGTACGCGCAGTCCCGCGCGCTGCAGTCCAAGGCCTGCGAAGCGCTCGCGGCGGATGCGCTCGTAGACTTGTTCGACCCGCGCCGCCGGTGTCGCATGCCAGGCCTGCATCAGGCGGCACCCAGGTCGCGGAACGCCGGTTCCCCGCCGGCTTCCAGCAGGGCGTGCGCCTCGCGCAGGTTGCGCAGCGCATCCTCGGCGTCCAGGCGGGCGAAGGCGAATCCCCCGGCCTGCACCAGCAGGTAGTCGCCGGCTGCGACCTCCTCGGTCAGCAGCAGCAGGCTGACCTCCTGCGTGCCGGCGCCGACCTCGACCAGCGCGCTCTGGCCCTGCAAGGCCAGCACCCGATGCGGAAGTGCGATGCACATGGTGGGGCGCTCGCCGCTCAGTGCCGGGTGGCGCGCGGCTGCAGCGCGATGCCGCGCGCCGCGAGCTCCCCGGCGGCCAGCTCGACCAGGCGCGGCAGTCTGGCGCGCACCGCCTGCGTCAGTTCGGTACCGAGCTCCAGGGTGTTGGGCTCGACGCCGAGGACGATGAGCTCCGCCGGCAGCCTGCCCAGGAATTCCAGCGCGGCGAGCACGTCGCACAGGCCGATCTGGTGCGGGGAGAGCTTCCTGCGGAAGAACATCGGCACCTGCTCTCCGGCCAGGCGCACGATGCTGCCCGGCGGGCGCCCGGCCTTCACGGTGTCGAGCACCACGACGAGGTCGGCGCCGGCGATGATGTCGAGCAGCTCCATGCCGGCGGTGCCGCCGTCGACCACGCTGACCTCGTCGGGGATGTGGTAGCTCTGCTCGAGCGCCAGCGCGGCGCGCACCCCGACGCCCTCGTCACTGAGGATGGTGTTGCCGATTCCGAGCACGATCGCGCGCATGGCCTTGTCTCAGCAGGCGCGCACCGAGAAGGCGTCCTCGCCGTCGGTGAGGTGGATGGCGCAGGCGATGCAGGGGTCGAAGGAGTGCACCGTGCGCAGCACTTCCAGCGGCTTGTCGGGCTCGGCCACCGGGTTGTCCAGCAGCGAGGCCTCGTAGGGCCCGGGTTCGTCGGCCTCGTTGCGCGGGCAGGCATTCCAGGTCGAAGGCACCACGCACTGGTAGTTGCGCACCTTGCCGTCGTCGATCACCACCCAGTGCGACAGCGCGCCGCGCGGCGCCTCGTGGAATCCCACGCCCATGATTTCGCCCTTCGGGAACACCGGATGGTTGTAGGTCGTGTAGTCGCCGCGTCCGATGTTGTCCATCAGCATCTGCCATTGCTCGGACAGGTGGTCGGTCTTGATCGCGCAGGCAATGGCGCGCGCCGCATGGCGGCCGATGGTCGAGTGCATCGCGTCGAGTCCGACCTTGACGTGGCCGATCGCCGCCACCCGCTGCAGGGTCTCGTCGGCGTAGCGCTGCGCCGGGGCATAGCCGGCTGCGAGCATGTTCAGCACCTGCGCCAGCGGCCCGACCTGGGCGACCTGGCCGTAGAAGGTCGGAGACTTGAGCCAGGAGTACTTGGCGTCGGCCTGAAAGTCGGTGTAGTCGGGTCGCGTCTCGCCGGAGTAGGGGTGCAGCGGGCCCTGCTTGTCGTAGGTGTACCAGGAGTGCTTGACCGCTTCCTCGACCCCCTTGGCCCAGTACGGGTCGTCGAAGCTGCCGATGGGCTTCTGCTGCTTGAGGTCGCGTCCGGGCACGAAACCGCCGGGGAAGGCGAAGCGCGTGCCCTTGCCGTCCAGCGGGATATCGGGTACGCACAGGTAGTTGGTGACCCCGGCGCCGTAGGTCGTCCACTCCGGGTAGAGGGCGCCGATCGCAGCGACGTCGACCAGGTAGACGTTCTTCACGAAGTCGTGCAGCTTGTCGATGTGCGCCTTGACCGCCAGCAGGCGCTCCAGGGTCAGCGTTTCCGGCGAATCCAGGTTGATCGGGTTGCTGACCCCGCCGACCGCGAGGTTCTGGATATGCGGGGTCTTCGAGCCGAGGATCGCCACCACCTTGTTCGCCTGGCGCTGCACGTCGAGGGCCTGCAGGTAGTGGGCCACCGCCATCAGGTTGACCTCTGGCGGCAGCTTCATCGCCGGGTGGCCCCAGTAGCCGTTGGTGAAGATGCCCAGCTGGCCGCCGTTGACGAAGGTCTTCAGGCGCTCGAGGGTGGAGCGCATGACCTGCCGGTCGTTGAGTTCCCAGCTCGACAGGCTCTGCGCCAGGCTCGCGGCCTTGTCGGGGTCGGCCTTGAGGGCGCTGACGACGTCGACCCAGTCGAGGGCCGACAGGTGGTAGAAGTGGACGATGTGATCGTGGATCGCGTGCGCCAGGATGATCATGTTGCGGATGTACTGGGCATTCACCGGAATTTCCAGCTGCAACGCGTTCTCCACCGCGCGCACCGAGGCGATCGCATGCACCGTCGTGCACACGCCGCAGATGCGCTGCGTGATGGCCCAGCCGTCGCGCGGGTCGCGCCCGAGCATGATCAGTTCGACGCCACGCCACATCTGGCCCGAGGACCAGGCCTTGGCGACCTTGCCGCCCTCGACGTCGACGTCGATGCGCAGGTGGCCCTCGATGCGCGTGATGGGATCGATGGTGACACGTGTCATGGAAGGAGTCTCCGGGAATTCAGTGGCTCGCGGCTTCGCCCGCGAGCACGGGGAAGCGACGGGTGACGATGATGTAGCCGAGCACCTCGATGGCGAACATGCCGATGGTCACCATGAGTTCGGACGACGACGGGAAATAGTGGAAGCCGGGCGCGTTGCGCGCCACCAGGAAGCCGTCGATGCGCAGCAGCGCGGCGCCCAGCATCAGCGCGATGCCGCCGAGGAACAGGCGCGCCGGGTTGCGCCGCAGCCGGCTCGAGCGCAGCAGGATCAGCGGCAGCGCGAAGCACAGGTTCTCCAGCCAGAACATCAGCGCACGCGGAGTCGGGCGCAGCGCCTCGACGATCGCCCCGCGCGCCAGCAGGTCGGCGAAGCGCACGGCCAGGTAGACCCAGAGCAATCCGAGCATGACCTTGGCCAGCGGATCCAGCAGATGGGTCTCGATGCGCCTGCGGTAGGCCGACGAGGCCACGCAGGTCTCGAACAGCACGACCGCGTAGCCGGTGGCCACGGCCGACAGAAGGTACAGCAGCGGCTGCAGGGGTGTCTGCCACAGCGGGTCGATGCGCGGCCCCATGACCACCAGCAGGCTGCCCAGCGAGGACTGGTGCATCATCGGCAGCACCGTGCCCAGAGCGATGAACACGAACAGCACGCGCTGCAGCTTCGTTCGCGCCTGGCGCTTGCCGAAGCGTTCGAGGAAGGCGGGGGAGAACTCGATCCACATGACGACGATGTAGGCCGAGATGCACAGCGCCACCTCCAGCATGACCGAGGTCGGATTGGCGTAGGCAGGGTCGAAGACATGCCAGAAATTCCACCAGCGCCCGAGGTCGAAGATCACCCCGGCGCCCGCCAGCGTGTAGCCGAACAGCGAGGCCACCAGCGCCGGGCGCACCAGTTCGTGGTACTCGCCGCGGTTGAAGATGTAGACCAGCATGGCCACCGAGAAGCCTCCGCAGGCGAAGGCCGAGCCGATGACCACGTCGACCACGACCCAGATGCCCCAGGGGTAGCCGTTGTTCAGATCGGTCACCGCGCCCAGCCCGAACACGAAGCGCACGGCCAGGATGGCCATCAGGATGAGCACGAGCACGCCGCAGACCACCGTCACCGCGTTGATCAGGCGGCCGCCGACGGGAGCAGCTTGGTTCTCAGTCATGATCCTTGGCCTCCTGGTCGTCGGGCAGTTGCCGATCGGTTGCGGGGTGGGTGTCGTCGTGCGCAGGCGGTTCTTCGTCATGGTCACGCGGCACGTTGCGTCGTGCCGCGTACAGCATCACCCCGAGCACTCCGACCGGCATCGCCATGTGGTTGTACAGGGTGTGCTGCAGGGTTTCGGAAGTGGCCGCCGAGGAGCGGTCGCCCAGCTTGGGAAGGCCTTCCTTGTAGAAATCCACCGCCGACAAGCGCAGCATCTGCAGGCCGCCGTATTCCTTCTCCCCGTAGATGTGCTGCAGGTAGTGGCCAGTCCTTCCGGGGTAGCTTTCGTCGGGGCCGCCGAGCCGGCCGCGCGGGAAGGTGGTCGGCGTCCCGGGCGGCAGCGCCATGCGCCGGCGGGCCTCGACGAGCAGATCCTCGGTGCGTCCGAACAGCGTGGCGCCGGTCGGGCAGACCTCGGCGCAGGCCGCATAGTGCCCGTCCTTCATGCGCTGGCGGCACAGCTGGCACTTGCCGATCTGGCCGGTCGGGGAGTCGAACTGGTACTTCGGGATGCCGAAGGGGCAGGCCGCGACGCAGTAGCGGCAGCCGATGCATCGATCGGGGTTGTAGGCGACGATGCCGGTTTCCGGATCCTTGTGCATGGCCCCCACCGGGCACGCCGACACGCACGAGGGGTCGGCACAGTGGTTGCACGACACCTTCATGAAGGCGTAGCCGTTGATCTCCCGATCCTTGCGCGCCATGGTGCCGTTGCGGTACACCTTGATGACGTTGTAGGTCGTCGCCGAGGTGTCCAGCGGCGTGTCCCACAGGTGGTCGGGGGTGGAGAACTCGGCCGGCAGGTCGTTGGCCACCTTGCAGGCGTTCACGCAGGCCTTGCAGCCGATGCACAGGGTGGCGTCGTACAGGAGGCCGACGGCGTTCTTCGGTCGATGGCGGGTGGGCCTGGCGGCCGCCGGACGCGCGGCCAGCGCGCCGCCCAGCGCGGCTCCGCCGGCCAGTGCCTGCTTGAGGAAACGCCTGCGTCTTGCATTGCTCGCGGCCATGTTCACTCCTCGTGCTGTTCCTGTGGCGACTTGTCTTCTGCGGCTTCGCCCTTGCCGGCCGCGCGCTCCTGCGCCTGCTGTTGCGCATGCGCGCGCCCCAGGTTGCGCGTCAGCATCGCGCCGGCGCCGGCCGCGCCGCCGCCCACCGCGGCAACGATGGCCATCGCACCCAGCGACGCACCCTTGCCCTGGCTTTCGTGGATCGACGGGTAGCCGACCGGCGGATGGATGTAGCGCAGCTTGGAGAGCTCGTAGACGGGGGTCTGGAATCCCACGCCCTGCTCGCTGCAGCCGATGCAGGGGTGGCCACAGCCCACCGGCCAGTTGACTTCGCCGGCGTCGCCGAAGCCGATCGTCGGGCAGTTGTTGTAGGTTTCGGGGCCCTTGCAGCCGAGCTTGTACAGGCAGTAGCCCTTGCGGTGGCCTTCGTCGCCGAACTCCAGCGCGAAGCGACCGGCGTCGAAATGCGCGCGGCGTTCGCAGTTCTCGTGGATCAGCCGGCCGTAGGCGAACAGCGGGCGGCCTTTGGCGTCGAGGGCGGGCAGGGTGTTGAAGGTCAGCAGGTGCACCACGGTGCTGAGGAAGTTGTAGGGGTTCGGCGGGCAGCCCGGAATGCTCACCACCGGCTTGCCCAGTACCGTGGAGATGCCCGTCGAGCCGGTGGGGCTGGTCTTCGTCAACTGCGTGGTGGTCGACGGCATGCCGCCCCACGAGGCACAGGATCCGATGGCGATGATGCCGGCGGCGCCCGCCGCGGACTCGCTCAGCATCTGCTGCGGGGTCTTGCCGCCGACCTTGCAGTAGATGCCGTTGTCATGAGTCGGCACCGCGCCCTCGACGACCAGCAGATAGCGCCCCTTGTACTTCTGCATCGCCGCCATGCGGGCGTCCTCGGCCTGCTTGCCCGCCGCCGCCATCAGGGTCTCGTGGTACTCGAGCGAAATCACGTCGAGAATCAGCTTTTCCAGCGTCGGGTGCTCGGCCCGCAGCAGGGTTTCGGTGCATCCGGTGCATTCCTGGAAATGCAGCCAGATCACCGGGGGTCGCTGCGCGCTTTCGATGGCCTTGGCCACCGCGGCCTCGGCGCCCACCGGCAGTCCCAGGGTGGCGGCGATCGCCGAGCAGAGCTTGAGGAATTCCCGGCGCGGGATGTCCAGCCTGCGCTCGAGGGCGAGGAGGCTTTCGCGCTCGGTGTCGAAGATCTCGTTGCTGTGGTTCATGTGCTCCTCTTCCGAAAACACCGGGTCGCGCCCAAGTTTTCTTCTCCCCCATCAGGGTCCGGTTGGGCGGCCTGCCCCGATCCGCGTCGGGCCGGTGCTCGGATCCGCCTGGGCCCTGTGGACGCAAGCTGCGTGCCAACTGCCCGGGCAGGGGTGCGCAGAGGGGAGCGCGGCCGCCGACGATGGTCGCGCCTGGTCGCCGGCTTTGCGACGCTGGCAGCGCGCTTTCCACCGCGCGGCAGTCTCTGGCGATGCCCGGTGGCGCCCGACCGCGGTGCACCGATGCGACGGCGCAGTCCCGGCGCGGGCGCGCGGCACGCGCGCGGCCGGGAACCCCCGGGAACCCATCGGGGAAAGCAGCAGCACCGGCCATTGGCGTGCTTCTTGCATACTGTGCTTGTGTCGCAGTCTGTCGGCCCCGTCGGGGCAGTCGCAGGACTGCGCTGGACGCGCCGACGCCGCGCCGAGGAACAGGAGATCGCCGATGCCCGATGCCCGCCATGCCCGCGGATCCGCAGGCCCTGCCTTTGCTCCCGGGGAGCGGCGCGCGCTGGGCGGCTACGCTGCCGCGGTGGCCCTGCTGCATGTCGTGGGCTGGGGTTTGTGCCTGTTCTATACCCGAGGCCATCCGAGTCTGCTCGGATTGGGGCTCGCTGCCTACCTGTTCGGCCTGCGCCACGCCTTCGATGCCGACCACATCGCCGCCATCGACGACAGCGTGCGCCTGATGCTGCAGCGCGCTCCGGGCGGCCGCCGGCCGCTGGGGGTGGGGTTCTTCTTCTCCCTCGGCCATTCCAGCGTGGTGTTCGCGCTGGCGCTGCTCAGCGCCCTGCTGGCCTCCACGCTGCAGCGCCGTCTTCCCGGCTTGCAGGGCTTCGGCGGCGTGTTCGGCACCCTGGTGTCGGCCGCCTTCCTGTGGCTGGTCGGCCTGCTCAACCTGGGCGTGCTGCTCGACATGCTGCGGGTCTGGCGCCGCCGCCGCCACGCCCACCAGCATGCCCAATGGGAGCAACTGCTGCAGCGGCGGGGTCTGCTCAGTCGCCTGCTCGGCGGGCGCCTGACGCGCTGCGTGCGGCACAGCTGGCAGATGTACCCGGTGGGCCTGCTGTTCGGCCTCGGCTTCGATACCGCCTCGGAGATCGCGCTGCTGGCGCTGACCGGAGGCGCGGCCACGCATCGTCTGCCGCTGGCGGCGGTGGTGGCGCTGCCGCTGCTGTTCACCGCGGGCATGTCCCTGTTCGATACCGCCGACGGCGTGGCGATGACCCATGCCTACGGCTGGGCTCTGGCCGATCCGGTGCGGCGCATCTTCTACAACATCACGACCACCGCGCTGTCGGTCGGGGTGGCGCTGGCCATCGGTTCCTTCGAACTGGCGCAGGTGCTGGTGGGCGAACTCGGCCTGCATGGCTGGTTTGCCGGCCTGGTCGCCGGCATGTCCTCCGCGCGTCTGGGCTACGGCGTGGTCGCGCTGTTTCTGGGCGCCTGGGCCCTGTCGTGGCTGGCCTGGCGGGGACGCCGCTGGTCGGCCGCGGCGGTTGCGCGCTGAGCCAGCTCGGCCGGGGCGCTGCACGCATTGCCCGCTGCGCGCCGCGCCGCTACCCTACGCAGGTGTTTCCCGAACCATCTGCGAGGGCGCGATGAATCCAACAGCCGACGCCAGGGCCTTTGTCGAGGCGCGTGACTTCCTGCTGCGCGAGCGCAGCAACTATGAGGCTGCCTATCAGGGTTTCCACTGGCCCCGCCTGCGCCATTTCAACTGGGCGCTGGATTACTTCGACCCGATGGCGCGCGGCAACCAGGCCACCGCGCTGTGGATCGTCGACGAAGTCTCCGGCGAGTACCGGCTGAGCTTCGAGCAGATGTCCCTGCGCTCCAACCAGGTCGCCAACTGGCTGCGCGGCCTGGGCGTGCGGCGCGGCGATCGCGTGCTGCTGCTGCTGCCCAACGAGGTCGCGCTGTGGGAGAGCATGCTGGCCTGCATCAAGCTGGGCGCGGTCATCGTGCCGACGACCACGCTGGTCACCGTCGACGACCTGCGCGACCGCTTCGACCGCGGCGCGGTGCGCCACGTGATCTGCAGCGCCGCCGCGGTCGATCGCTTCGCGCAACTGCACGGCGACTACACCCGCATCGCGGTGGGCGGATGTCCGCAGGGGTGGCTCGACTATGCCGACGCGCAAGGCGCGCCGCAGCAGTTCGTCGCCGACGCGCCGACGCCGGCCGACGACCCGCTGCTGCTGTACTTCACCTCCGGCACCACCTCGCGTCCGAAGCTCGTGCTGCACAGCCACCAGAGCTACCCCGTCGGGCACCTGTCGACCATGTACTGGATCGGTCTGCGTCCGGGCGATGTGCACTGGAACATCAGTTCCCCGGGATGGGCCAAGCACGCCTGGAGCTGCTTCTTCGCTCCCTGGAACGCCGGCGCGACGGTGTTCCTCTACAACTACCAGCGCTTCGACGCCTGTGCCGTGCTCGACGCGCTGCAGCGCCACGAGGTGACCTCGCTGTGCGCGCCGCCCACGGTGTGGCGCATGCTCATCCTGCAGGATCTGGCGCGCTGGAAGGTCAGCCTGCGCGAGCTCGTGGGAGCGGGCGAACCGCTCAACCCGGAGGTCATCGAAAGCGTGCAGCGCGCGTGGGGCATCACCATCCGCGACGGCTACGGACAGAGCGAGACGACGGCCATCGTCGGCAATACCCCGGGGCAGCCGGTCAAGCCGGGTTCGATGGGCCGGCCGCTGCCCGGCTACCGGGTGGTGCTGCTCGATGCCGACGACCAGCCCTGCGATGATGGAGAGGTCGCGCTCGACCTCGACGTGCGCCCGCTCGGCCTGATGCTGGGTTACGAGGGTGACGCCGGCAAGACCGCCGAGGCCTGCAGGGGCGCCTGCTACCGCACCTCCGACGTGGCCAGCCGCGACGCCGACGGCTACCTGCGCTACGTCGGACGTGCCGACGATGTGTTCAAGGCGGCCGACTACCGCATCAGCCCCTTCGAGCTGGAGAGCGTGCTCATCGAGCACGACGCGGTGGCCGAGGCCGCGGTGGTTCCGGCGCCCGACGCCGTGCGCGGCGCGGTGCCCAAGGCGGTGGTGGCGCTGCGCGACGGCGTGCAGCCGGGTCGCGAACTGGCGCTGGACATCCTGGCCTTCGCGCGCGAGCGCTTGGCGCCGTACAAGCGCATCCGTGTTCTGGAGTTCGCCGAACTGCCGAAGACCTTGTCGGGGAAGATCCGCCGCGTGCAGTTGCGCCAGCGCGAGCTGGCGCGGGTCCCGGGCGAGTCCGCGGCGCTGGAATTTCGAGAGGAGTAGGCAACGATGGGTGGGGTGGGCAAGGAATCGGGCGTAGGTGCTGCACGGCGGCGCGGCATGCTGCGTGGTGCGCTGCTTGCATGGGGAGCGTGTTGGCCGCTGGCGCGCGCCTGGGGCTTCAACCTCGGGCAGTTGCAGCAGCGCCTGGGGTCGCTGCCCGGCCTGGCGTCGCCGCCATCGTCGACCGCGCCCGCGCCGGTCGCGGCGCCTTCGCCGGCCGCGGCGCCTTCGCCGGCAATCGGCGCGCTGAGCAACCTGCAGGTCGGCCAGGGGCTGCGCGCGGCGCTCGCGCGGGGTGCCGAATTCGCAGTGTCGACCCTGGGGCGCCACAATGGATTCTGGGGCAGCCCGAAGTGGCGCATTCCGCTACCGCCCGCGTTGCAGCAGGCTTCCAGCCTGATGCGCATGGCGGGCCTGGGCGCGCAGGCCGACGCGCTGCAACTGGCCATGAACCGGGCCGCCGAGGCCGCTGTGCCGGAGGCGCGCGCGCTGCTGCTGTCGGCGGTGCGCCAGATGACGATCAGCGACGCGAAGAACATCCTCACCGGCGGCGACCACGCCGCCACCGACTATTTTCGAAGCAAGACCGAGGCGCAGCTGCAGCGCAGCTTCCTGCCCATCGTGCACCAGCAGACGCGCAAGGTGGGCCTGGCGCAGACCTACGACCGCTATGCGTCGCAGGCGGCCCGCTTCGGTCTGGTCAAGCCGGATCAGGCCAGCGTCGACCAGTACGTGACCCGACAGGCCTTGGATCGCCTGTACCAGGCCATCGGCGACGAGGAGAAGTCGATCCGCGCCGACCCGGCGGCGGCCGGCTCGGCGCTGGTGCGCAAGGTGTTCGGCGCAGTGCGGGGCGGCTGAGCCGGCATGCACGAGCCGTCTTCGCCGCCGTCGCAGACGGGGTGGGCGTCGCGCCTGCAGCTGCGCTACGCGCGCGCGGGCGAGCGCACCCGCGCCTGGCACCTGCACGAGGGAGCCTTGCGCGTGCTGGCCGCCCTGTATCCGGAAGGCGCCGGGGTGTGCCATCACGTGCTGGTGCACCCGCCGGCCGGCATGGCCGGCGGAGACAGCGTGCGCATGGAGGTCGAACTGGGGGCCGGCGCGCACGCGCTGCTGACCACGCCCGGCGCTACGCGCTTTTACCGCAGCCTGGGGGCCGGCGCCACGCAGACCCTGCACGCGCGCCTGGCCACGGGCGCACGCCTGGAATGGCTGCCGCTGGAGAACCTGGCCTACGAGGATTGCATCGCCGAGAGCCGCGCCGTGTTCGAGCTCGCCCCCGGGGCCGAGTTGCTGGCCTGGGACATGCTCGCGCTGGGCCGGCCAGCCGCCGGGGACGTCTTCGCGCGCGGCAGTTACACCCAGCACCTGGAGATTCCCGGCGTGTGGCTGGAGCGCGGACGCATCGACGGGGCCGATCGCGTGTTGCGCGAAGCCCCCGGGGGGCTGGACGGGCAGGGCGCGCTGGGCACCCTGCTGCTGGCCGCCGGCCGCCCGCTGGAGGCCGCGCGCCGCGAAGCCCTGCTGGAAACGGCGCGCACCCTGGCAGCGCAATGGCCCGAGGGCCTGCGCGCCGGGGTCACCTCGCCGCAGCCCGGGGTGCTGGTGTTGCGGGCGATGGCCCAGCGCATCGAACCGGTGGCGCAGTTGCTGCGCGGCGCCTGGGCGGCCTGGCGCGTGCAGGCCTGGGGCCTGCCGGCCTGCGCGCCGCGCGTGTGGAGCACCTGAACCGCTCAGCGCGCCGGCAACAGACCGCGTGTCTCGATGAAGCGGATGACGTCCTCCAGGCCCTGCAGGGTCTTCAGGTTGGTCATCGCGTAGGGCTTGCCGGGACGCATGCGTTCGGTGTCGGCCCGCATGATGTCCAGGTCGGCGCCGACATGCGGCGCCAGGTCAATCTTGTTGATCACGAGCAGGTCGCTGCGGGTGATGCCCGGGCCGCCCTTGCGGGGGATCTTCTCGCCGCCGGCCACGTCGATCACGTAGAGGGTGAGATCCGACAGCTCGGGGCTGAAGGTGGCAGCCAGGTTGTCGCCGCCGGACTCGATGAACACCATGTCGGCGTCGGGGTAGCGCTCGAGCATGCGATCCACCGCTTCCAGGTTCACCGAGGCATCCTCCCGGATCGCCGTGTGCGGGCAGCCTCCCGTCTCCACGCCCTCGATGCGCTCGGGCTCCAGCGCGCCGGCGACGGTGAGCAGGCGCTGATCCTCGCGGGTGTAGATGTCGTTGGTGATCACGACCAGTTCGTAGCGCTCGCGCATGGCCTTGCAGAGCATCTCCAGCAGCGTGGTCTTGCCCGAGCCCACGGGGCCGCCGATGCCCACGCGCAGAGGCGGCAGGCGCTTGCTGCGCCCGCGGATGCGGTGCAGCGCATGGGCGGACGGGGCCGCGGCGGAGGAGGCGGAAGCGGGCAGGGTGCTCATGGCGGGCTCAGGATCGGAACAGTCGGGAATACTGGGTCTCGTGGCGTGCGCTGAGCACGGCCAGCATGGGGGAAAAGCTCTGCCAGCGCGCGGGCTGGTCGCGCAGGGCCAGCGCCTCTTCCACCGCGGCCGGCAACTCCCGCGACAGCGCGTGCAACAGACGCTGGCCGCTGCTCTGGCCCAGCGGAACCCCGCGCAGCGCGGCCTGCACCTGGTTGTCCAGCCAGGCGAAGCCCAGCGCCTGCACCATGCGACGGGCGTCCAGGCCGAGCGCGCAGGCGCCGAGCGCGAAGCCCACAGGCCAGCAGGGCGCCGTGCCCAGCTCCGAGGCCTGCTCCAGCAGCGCGTGCCCGGGCAGCAGGCGGGCCAGCCAGTCCAGCATGGAGCGTCCCATCTGCTGGCTTTGCAGGCGCAGCTCGGCGCTCTCGCGGGTGGCCAGCACCCAGGCCTGCACTTCGCGCAGGGTCTTCAGGTTTCCGGCGCTCCAGGCCGCATGGGCGCGCGCTGCGGCCGGCAGTTCGCCGCGGGCCAGCACCAGTTGCAACTGGCCGCGCAGCCAGCGCAGCGCGCCGGCCTCGTCGAGTACCACTCCCGCGTCGACCGCGGCCTCCAGGCCCTCGGAGTAGCTGAAGCCGCCCACGGGCAATGCGGGAGAGGACAGCCACATCATCGCCATCTCGGGATCGGGTAGGCCGAGTGCGGAGGACTCCGGCACGAACCCGGCGGGGGGCGGTTCGCGCTCGGCGCGCATGGTCTCAGTCGTGTCCATGGCCGTGCTCGTGACCGTGACCGTGACCGTGACCGTGACCGTGACCGTGACCGTGACCGTGACCGGAGTGGGCGCCGCCGTAGGCCCCCGCCTCGGGCTCGAAGGCGGCCAGTGCCTCGCGTACCTCCACGCCCATGCGCCGCAGCATGTCGGCCATCACCGGGTCGGGCTCGAGTTGCAGCACATCGGTGGCGATCTGCAGCGGTACGTGGCGGTTGCCCAGGTGGTAGGCGGCGCGCAGCAACGACCATGCGTCGTGCGCGCGCACCTGCAGCACCGGCTGCGCGGCGGCCTGCACGCGCAGCAGCGTGCCGTCGGCGGCCACCAGCGCATCGCCGTCGCGCAGCACGCTGCCGCGCGGCAGGAACACCGCCAGATCACGGCCCTGGCTGTCGCGCGCGCCGAAGCGGCTGCGCGAGCGGGTGTTCCAGTCCAGGCACAGCACCGCGGCGCGCTCGAGCAGCGTGCGCGCCAGGCCCCGGCCGCCCGGGATGCGCTTGTCGACCTGCAGGCGTGTGTCGTGCATGGTCTCAGAACAGGAAGTAGCGCTGAGCCATGGGCAGCGACGCCGCCGGCTCGCATTGCAGCAGCACGCCGTCGGCGCGCACCTCGTAGGTCTGCGCGTCGACCTGCATGGCCGGCGCGTAGGCGTTGTGCACCATGTCGGACTTGCGCACGATCCGGCAGCCGCGCACCGCGCTCAGGGGCTTGCGCAGGCCCAGGCGCGCGTCGATGTCCGCGGCCAGCGCGGCCTGCGACACGAAGCTCAGCGAGGTCGCAGCCATGGCGCCGCCGAAGGCGCCGAACATGGGCCGCGCGTGCACCGGCTGGGGCGTGGGGATGGAGGCGTTGGCGTCGCCCATCTGTGCGGCGGCGATGAATCCGCCCTTGAGCACGACGCTGGGCTTGATACCGAAGAAGCCTGGGCGCCACAGCACCAGGTCGGCCCACTTGCCTGGCTGCACCGAGCCCACCTCGTGCGCGATGCCATGCGCCAGCGCCGGGTTGATGGTGTATTTGGCGACGTAGCGTCGGGCGCGGAAATTGTCGTTGCGGGAATGTCCACAGGGCTCGCCCAGGTCGCCGCCGGCCGGAGGCGCGAGCCAGCCGCGCTGCGCCTTCATCTTGTGCGCCGTCTGCCAGGTGCGCAGGATCACTTCGCCCACCCGGCCCATGGCCTGGCTGTCGCTGGACATGATGCTGATGGCGCCGAGGTCGTGCAGGATGTCCTCGGCGGCGATGGTCTCGCGGCGGATGCGGCTCTCGGCGAAGGCCAGATCCTCGGCGATGGCGGCGTCGAGGTGGTGGCACACCATCAGCATGTCCAGGTGTTCGTCGATGGTGTTGACCGTGTAGGGGCGGGTCGGGTTGGTGGACGAGGGCAGCACGTTGCCTTCGCCCAGCACGCGCAGGATGTCGGGCGCGTGGCCGCCGCCGGCACCCTCGGTGTGGAAGGTGTGGATGGTGCGGCCCTTGAAGGCCGCGATGGTGTCCTCGACGAAGCCCGATTCATTGAGCGTGTCGGTGTGGATGGCCACCTGCACGTCCGCCTGCTCGGCCGCCTCCAGGCAGGTGTCGATGGCCTGCGGTGTGGTGCCCCAGTCCTCGTGCAGCTTGAGGCCGATGGCGCCCGCGTCGAGCTGTTCGCGCAGGGGGTCGATGCGGCTGGCGTTGCCCTTGCCGTAGAAGCCCAGGTTCATCGGAAAGGCCTCGGCCGCCTGCAGCATGCGCGACAGGTTCTCCGGACCCGGGGTGCAGGTGGTGGCATTGGTGCCAGTGGCCGGCCCGGTGCCTCCGCCCAGCATGGTGGTGACCCCGCTCATCAGGGCTTCCTCGATCTGCTGCGGGCAGATGAAGTGGATATGCGAGTCGATGCCGCCGGCGGTGAGGATCATGCCCTCGCCGGCGAGGATCTCGGTGCCTGGGCCGATGAGCATGTCCACCCCAGGCTGCACGTCGGGGTTGCCGGCCTTGCCGATGGCGGCGATGCGCTGGCCGCGCACGCCCACGTCGGCCTTGACGACGCCCCAGTGATCGAGGATCAGCGCGTTGGTGATCACCAGATCCATGGCGCCCTCTGCGCGCGTGGCCTGGCCCTGGCCCATGCCGTCGCGAATGGTCTTGCCGCCGCCGAACTTGACCTCCTCGCCGTAGCCGCCTGCGCGCAGGGTGCAGTCCTGCTCGACCTCGATGAACAGATCGGTGTCGGCCAGGCGCACACGGTCGCCCACCGTGGGCCCGAACATTTCCGCGTAGGCGCGGCGGGAGATGGTGCTCATTCCAGGTCTCCCATGACCTCGCCGCGCAGGCCGAACACGCGGCGCAGCCCGCCCAGGGGCACGAGCATCACTGTGCGCTGCTGGCCGGGCTCGAAGCGCACCGCCGTGCCGCTGGCGATGTCCAGGCGCATGCCGCGCGCCGCGCCGCGGTCGAAGCGCAGCGCCGGGTTGGTTTCGGCGAAGTGATAGTGCGAGCCGACCTGGATCGGACGATCGCCGGCGTTGTGCACGACCAGGCGTACGCGCGGGCGTCCGGGGTTGAGCTCGATCTCGGTGTCGGCGCAGAGGATTTCACCGGGGTTCATGCAGGGCTCCTCGGGTAGGGGCGGGGGTTCATTCGATCGGCTGGTGCACCGTGACCAGCTTGGTGCCGTCGGGGAAAGTGGCCTCGACCTGAATGTCGGGGATCAACTCGGCGACTCCGTCCATCACGTCCTCGCGCGACAGCAGCTCGCGGCCTCGGCTCATCAGTTCGGCCACGCTGCGCCCGTCGCGCGCACCTTCCATGACGGCCGCGCTGATGTAGGCGATGGCCTCCGGCACGTTCAGGCGCAGGCCCCGCGCCTTGCGGCGCTCGGCCAGCAGCGCAGCGGTGAAGATCAGCAGCTTGTCCTTTTCGCGGGGGCTCAGGTCCATGGTTCGGGTTCGGCAGGCAGGGAAGGCTGTGTGGAGTGCACCGTGGCAAGAAAGTGCGCCGTGGCAAGAATCGTACCCGCGGTCGCGGTGTTCATGGCCTCTGCCTGGGCGGGTGGGGGCTGCGCATGGTGGTGCGAGGGCGCACGAAGGCGGTGCGTGGGCGCGCCCGGCGCCCGCCGCTGGTGCGTGCGACGGCGCCACGCGCGGGCCACGCGCGCCCACGCGGCCTCGCGCGGGCGGGCGGGCTCGCCGCGCCGCTGCAGCCTTCCGGCGGCGCGCTGTCCGCGGGGCCCGGGTGGCATGGGACTTGCAAAAGCTCGGCATCCCTTGAACCCCTTGAAGAGGATGACCAGCATGGACCGTCGCAATGCCATCAAGACTCTGGGCGGCGCAGCCGCCGCCGTCGCGGCCAGCAGCCTGCCGTTCCCGGCGATCGCCGCGGGCAAGTCGCCGATCAAGGTCGGCATCCTGCATTCCCTGTCCGGAACCATGGCGATCTCGGAGACCGCGCTGAAGGACGTGGATCTGATGACCATCGCCGAGATCAACGCCGCGGGGGGCGTGGACGGCCACCCCATCGAACCGGTGGTGGTCGACCCGGCGTCGAACTGGCCGCTGTTCGCCGAGAAGGCGCGCCAGCTGATCGCGCAGGACAAGGTGGCGGCCATCTTCGGCTGCTGGACCTCGGTCTCGCGCAAGTCGGTGCTGCCGGTGCTCGACGAGCTCAACGGGCTGCTGTTCTACCCGGTGCAGTTCGAGGGCCAGGAGCAGGATCCGCACGTCGTGTACACCGGCGCCGCGCCCAACCAGCAGGCCATCCCCGCCACCCAATACCTGATGAGCCAGGACGGCGGTGGCGCCAAGCGCTTCTTCCTGCTCGGCACCGACTACGTGTACCCGCGTACCACCAACGCCATTCTGCGCGGCTTCCTGCATTCCAAGGGGGTCAAGGACAGCGACATCGTCGAGGTCTACACCCCCTTCGGCTTCAGCAACTACCAGAACATCGTCGCCCAGATCAAGAAGTTCGCCTCGGCGGGGCCGACCTGCGTGATCTCCACCATCAACGGCGACTCCAACGTTCCCTTCTACAAGGAGCTCGGCAACCAGGGCATCAAGGCCACCGACATCCCGGTGGTGGGCTTCTCGGTGGCCGAGCAGGAACTGGCCGGCATCGACTGCAAGCCGCTGGTGGGCCAGCTCACCGCGTGGAACTACTACGAGTCGCTGAAAAACCCGACCAACGAGAAGTTCGTCAAGTCCTGGAAGAGCTGGGTGAAGGCCAAGGGCCTGAAGGACTATCCGGTCACCGACGACCCGATGGAAGCCTCGTACATCGGCATCCACATGTGGAAGCAGGCGGTCGAGAAGGCCAAGTCCACCAAGGTCGACGCGGTGCGCAAGGCGCTGGTGGGGCAGAAGTTCGCCGCGCCCGACGGCTACACGGTGGAAGTGCTGGAGAACCAGTACCTGAGCAAGCCCGTGCTCATCGGCCAGGTGCGCGCCGACGGTCAGTTCGACGTGGTGTGGAAGTCCAAGGGCCTGGTGGCCGGCGAGTCCTGGAGCCCCTACATCCCCAAGCCCAAGAACGCCTGATTCCCCGCTTCAGCCCGTCGCCGTCCGAGCGCCACGCCATGTCCCGTCCAGCCCACGCCGTCCGTCTGCCGCGCATCCTCCTGCCTCTGCTGCTGCTCCTGGGCATGGCGGCGTGGCGCCCGGCGCTGGCGCTGGACGCGCCTCAGGCGCTGGCGCTGAGCCAGGGCAGTACCTCGGCGCGCCTGCGCGCGCTGCACCAGGCGCTGGGGCAGCCGGACGCCCGGCTCGCCGCATTCCTCGGCGCGCTGCTGGACGACCGGGTGCAGCTCGACGGCGACAAGGTGGAGATGCGGCAGGACGGGCAGTGGGTCGACGCGGTCAGCGGCAAGGTGCTGAACCCAGGGGCCGACGCGCAGCCGGTGGTGAACAACAACTATCTGCGCAAGCAGTTGCTGGCCGCGCGCGCGGCGCTGCATCTGTTCTCGCCGCTTCGTGCCGAGCGCCTGCAGGCGGTGCAGCGTCTGGAGGGCGATCCGGAGTCGCTCGACGCAGGGCTGGTGCGCCGAGCGCTGCAACAGGAGACCGACCCCGGAATCCGCCAGCGCCTGCGCCTGCTGGTGGCCGCCGCGCGCCTGCGCTCGGGCGACGCGGCGCAACGCCTCGCGGCCGCCGGGGAGCTGGCCGCCAGCGACTACCCGGCCGTGCGTTCCCTGCTGCTGGAGCGCCTGCAGCGCAACGGCGATGCCTGGGTGGAGCCGGATGCGGCGGTGCGCCAGCGCATCCAGGCCTCGCTGAACGCCATCGATTCGCGCCTGGCCTGGGGCGAGCGCGTGGGCATGCTGTTCTCGGGCATCAGCCTGGGCAGCATCCTGCTGCTGGCTGCGCTGGGCCTGGCGGTGAACTACGGCTTGATGGGCGTGATCAACATGGCGCAGGGCGAGTTCATCATGCTCGGCGCCTACGCCACCTACGTGGTGCAGAGCCTGTTCCAGGCCTACCTTCCGGCCTGGCAGAACTACGCGCTGGTGTTCGCGGTGCCTTGCTCCTTCCTGGTGGCCGGTGGCGTGGGCGTGGTCGCCGAGCGAGTGGTGATCCGCCGGCTGTACGGGCGCCCGCTGGAGACCCTGCTGGCCACCTGGGGCATCAGTCTGCTGCTGATCCAGGCCGTGCGCAGCCTGTTCGGGCCGCAGAACGTGCAGGTGGACAACCCACCGTGGATGTCGGGCGGGCTGCACCTGATGGCCAATCTCATCCTCCCCTACAACCGCATGGCCATCCTGGGCTTCACCGCCTGCGTGCTGCTGGCCATGGCCCTGCTCATCGGGCGCACCCGCCTGGGGCTGTTCGTGCGCGCGGTGACCCAGAACCGGCCCATGGCGGCCTGCGTGGGGGTGCGCACCGCGCGCGTGGACTGGCTGGCCTTCGGGCTGGGCACCGGCATCGCCGGGCTGGCGGGCTGCGCGCTCAGCCAGGTGGGCAACGTCAGCCCGGAAATGGGCACCCAGTACATCGTCGACTGTTTCATGGTGGTGGTGCTCGGTGGCGTGGGCCAGCTCAGCGGCACCGTGGTGGCGGCACTCGGCCTGGGGGTGGTCAACACCCTGCTGGAGGGCGTGGCCGGCGCGGTGCTGGCCAAGATCGCCGTGCTGGGCGTGATCATCCTGTTCATCCAGAAGCGTCCGCAGGGCCTGTTCGCCCTGAAGGGCCGCAGTGTGGAGGGTTGATGCCATGTCGTCGCGTTCGCCGAGCCTGTCCGACGGGGCTGCCGAGGCTGCCACCAGCGTTCATGGGGTGGCGCCGCGGGCCGTGGCGGCCGCGCCCGCAACCGGCCTTCTGCCAGCCTGGGGCTGGGCCGCGCTGGTCGTGTTCGTGCTGGCCAGCTGCCTGCTGGTGCCCTGGCTGGCACTGGATCTTCCGCAGGCCAGTGCCTGGCATGTGTCGTCCTACTGGGTGGGCCTGGCGGGCAAGATCCTGTGCTATGCGATGGTGGCGCTGGCCATGGATCTGGTGTGGGGCTACGGCGGCATCCTGTCGCTGGGCCATGGGCTGTTCTTCGCGCTGGGCGGCTACGCCATGGGCATGTACCTGAACCGCGCCATGAACGCGGCCAGCGGCACCTTGCCCGATTTCATGCAATTCATGCAGTGGACTCGTTTCCCCTGGTACTGGGCGGGTACGAGTCACTTCGCCTACGCGCTGTTCCTGGCACTGGCCGTGCCGGGTCTGCTGGCCTTCGTGTTCGGATTCTTCGCCTTTCGCTCGCGTATCCGCGGGGTGTATTTCTCCATCATCACCCAGGCGCTGACCTACGCCGCGATGCTGCTGTTCTTCCGCAACGAGACGGGCTTCGGCGGCAACAACGGGCTCACCGACTTCAAGATCCTGCTGGGCTGGCAGGTGGGTACTGCGCGCATGACCGTGGCGCTGTTCGTGGTCACCAGCCTGTGCCTGGTGTTGTGTTTCGTGCTGCTGCGCTGGCTGGTGCGCGGGCGCTTCGGGCGCCTGCTCAGCGCCATACGCGACGCCGAGAGCCGCGTCATGTTCTGCGGCTACGAGCCGCTGTGGTTCAAATTGTTCGCGTGGACGGTCTCGGCCATGGTGTGCGGCCTGGCCGGCGCGCTGTACGCGCCCCAGGTCGGCATCATCAACCCCGGCGAGATGTCGCCGGCCCATTCCATCGAGATCGCCATCTGGGTCGCGGTGGGTGGGCGCGGCACGCTGATCGGATCCGTGCTGGGTGCGGTGCTGGTCAACGCCGCGAAGAGCTGGCTCACCGCGGCCTTCCCCCAATTCTGGCTGTACCTGCTGGGCGCGCTGTTCGTGGCGGTCACGCTGTACGCTCCGGGCGGCATCGCCGGGCTTCTCGTCTCCTGGAGGCGCAGCCGTGACTGAATCCCCGTACCCGGGCCGCGCGGCGGCCGGCGCCGCCGGACCAAACGCCTCCGGACTGGATTGGCGCGAGGTGGTGTTCCGCCAGGCTCCCGAGGCCGGCGAGGCCACCGGTGGACTGTCGCGCGTGCGTCCCGCGGGGGTCGATCTCAGCCACGGCGTGGCCTTGTACCTGGACGACATCAGCGTGCGCTTCGACGGATTTCGCGCACTCAACCGCCTGAGCCTGTCCATCGATTTGGGCGAACTGCGCTGCGTCATCGGCCCCAACGGCGCCGGCAAGACGACGATGATGGACGTGATCACCGGCAAGACCCGACCGGACGCGGGCCAGGCCTGGTTCGGCCAGACCATCGACCTGCTGCGCCTGCGCGAGGCCGAGGTGGTGGCCGCCGGCATCGGGCGCAAGTTCCAGAAGCCCACGGTGTTCGAGAACCTGGACGTGCTGGAGAACCTGGAGCTGGCGATGAAGGCGTCCAAGCGCGTGCGCGACGCGCTGTTCGCCCGGCTCAGCGCCGCGCAGCGCCTGCGCATGCAGGAGGTGCTGGAGACCATCGGGCTGCACGAACAGGCCCGGCGCCGCGCCGGCGACCTGTCGCACGGCCAGAAGCAGTGGCTGGAGATCGGCATGCTGCTGATGCTCGAGCCGCAGCTGTTGTTGCTCGACGAACCGGTGGCGGGCATGACCGACGCCGAGACCGAGCGCACGGCCGAGCTGCTGCTGTCCCTGGCCGGGCGCCACACGCTGATGGTGGTGGAACACGACATGGAGTTCGTGCGCGCCATCGCGCGCCGGGTCACCGTGCTGCATGAGGGCAGCGTGCTGGCCGAGGGCAGCCTGGAGCAGGTGCAGTCCGACGAGCGTGTGGTCGAGGTCTATCTCGGCCGCTGATCGAGCGCATGCGAAGCCAGGGAGCAGGCTCATGCTGAGCATTCAATCCATCGACCAGTTCTACGGCGGCAGCCATATCCTGCGTGGGCTCAGCCTGCAGCTGCAGCGCGGCCAGGTGCTGGCGCTGCTGGGGCGCAACGGCGTGGGCAAGACCACCTTGCTGAAATCGCTGATGGGCCTGGTGCCCATCCGCTCCGGCAGCATCGAGCTCGATGGCCGGCGCATCGAGCGCCTGTCGCCGGACGCGCGCGCCCGCCTGGGCATCGGCTACGTGCCGCAGGGGCGCGAGGTCTTCGCCCGCCTGAGCGTGCTGGACAACCTGCGCATGGGGCTGGCCGGGCTGCCCGGGCGTCCACAGGTTCCGGAGGAGTTGTTCGAGTTGTTCCCGGTGCTGCGCCAGATGCTGGGGCGGCGCGGCGGCGACCTGTCGGGCGGGCAGCAGCAGCAACTGGCCATCGCGCGCGCCCTGGCCGCCCGCCCCAGGCTGCTGGTGCTGGACGAGCCCACCGAGGGCATCCAGCCGTCGATCATCAAGGAGATCGAACGCGTGATCCGCCTGCTCGCCGCGCGCGGCGACATGGCCATCCTGCTGGTCGAGCAGTACTTCGACTTCGCCCGCGCGCTGGCCGACCACTATTGCGTGATGGCGCGCGGCGAGATCGTGCGCGCCGGGCGCGGCGAGGACATGGAACGCGATGGCGTGCGCGCGCTGATTTCCGTCTAGGCAAAGCTCCCGCGTCGCAGCCGATCAGGACCCGCTGCGGCGAGTGGCCTCGCGTGCGGGCCTTCCCTTGGATGGGCCCTGCCTGCTCATTTCCGGGTCTGCGGGCGGGCGCCCAGCTTGCGGTAGACGGTGGCGCGGCTCACCCCCAGCGCGCGCGCGGCTTCGGCGACATTGCCCCGCGCGGTGTCCACTGCCTGTCGCACCAGCGCGTCCTCCAGCTGCTGCAGGGACATGCGGCTGCGCGCCGAGGCGAGCGGGACGCGCAGCTCGTGCCCGCCGCGGCGGGCGCGCAACTGCACCAGCAGCCCGGACCACAGCGGCAGTTCCATCGGGCCGGTATCCAGCAGCTCGCTGGCCCGCGCATGGTCGAACAGGCGCTGCGGAGCCAGCGCGAACACCTCGCCCGCGTGCACCTGCGCGCCGACCGCGGCCAGCTGCGGCACCAGGGTGCGCGCGGCGCGGTTGGCCGCGCGCACCCAGCCGTCGGCATCCAGGCAGAGCAGGGCGTCGTCGTCGCCGCCGAGCGCGTGGCCGGGCCAGTTCAGGCGCAGCAGCAGCGCGTGCTCGTGGCGCAGCACGAGGGCGTTCTCGATGCGCCGCGCGGCCTGCGCGGCGAGGCCGGCGAGCTCCGGGCGCTCGGCGGCTTCGATCCCGGTGAGGTCGATCATGCCCACGCAGCGACCGTCGGGGCCGAACAGCGGCGCACCGGCGCAGCTGTAGATCGACGTGTCGTGGAAGAAATGCTCCCCCCGGTGCAGCCATACCGGCTGCAGCTCGGTCAGCGCCGCCGAGATCGCACTGGTGCCGACGCTGGCCTCGGACAGGTCGACGCCGACGCGGGCGATGCAATGCGCGCGCCGATCGTCGTGGTCGACCGCGCCGCGCACATCGACGACCAGGCCCTGCGCATCGGTCAGGATCGCGAAGTAGCGGGTGCGGGCAATCGCCCGCGCGAGTTCGTCGAGCAGCGGCGAGGCCGCCGCCAGCAAGGCCTGGTTGCGCTCGCGGCTGGCACGCAGCGCGGACCGCGGGACGCAGTCGAAGGCCACCTTGTCCTGCGGACGGCGGCCGCGTTGCAGGCAGCGCCGCCAGGAACGGGCGATCCAGTCGCGCCGCTCGCCGAGCACCGCCGGCGGTAGTTCGCGTCCCTCGACCATCACCAGGTGGCGTGCCTGGTCGATGCGTTGCAGCCGGGGGTCGGCGGGCAAGGCGGGGGCGACGGACATCAACGGCTCCTCGGTGTAGCGGGTGGCGGGCGGCAGCCCGGCACGGTAGGCAGCGGATCGCGCGGCGTTGCGGTCGAGTTGTTCTATTTTGAGAAATTTCCTGCGGCAAAGGGGCGAATTCAGTATTTTCCCTAAAGGGTCTTACTTGAGGCCGCGGCGTCGCCACCGAACAATGGCGGGCAATCATAGACGCATGCGCCGGGATCGACCGGTGCCTACCCCAGGAGACCCGCGATGCAAGTCACGTTGACCGTCAATGGGCAGCGCCACACCCTCGATGTCGAGCCCGGCACCCTGCTGGTGCAGGCCCTGCGCGAGCACCTGCGCCTGACCGGAACCCATGTCGGCTGCGATACCGCGCAGTGCGGCGCCTGCACGGTTCTGCTCAACGGCAACGCCGTCAAGTCCTGCAACATGCTGGCGGCGCAGGCCGACGGCGGCGCGGTCACGACCATCGAGGGCCTGGCCGCGGCCGACGGCACCCTGCACCCGATGCAGGCGGCCTTCAAGGAATGCCACGGCCTGCAATGCGGTTTCTGCACCCCGGGCATGGTGATGAGCTCGGTCGATCTGTGCAACCGGCACCCGGGGGCCAGCGAGCAGGAGATCCGCGAACTGCTCGAAGGCAACCTGTGCCGCTGCACCGGATACCACAACATCGTGAAGGCCGTGCAAAAGGGCCGTGAGGCGATGTCCGGCAGCTGATTCCGGACGCCCCGCAAACCATACACCACAGGAGACTCGAAATGGGAGCATCCGATTTCGCCAAGCTGCCGCATATCGGCGAGGCCGTGCGCCGCAAGGAGGACTATCGTTTCCTCACCGGCGGCGGGCAGTACACCGATGACATCCGCCTGGACGGCCAGCTCTACGCGGCCTTCGTGCGCTCGCCGCACGCGCACGCGGTCATCCGCTCGATCGACACCGCTGCCGCGGCCGCCGCGCCCGGCGTGCATGCCGTGTTCACCGGCGCCGACATCGCCGCCGACAAGATCGCCGGCCTGCCCTGCGGCTGGCTCATCACCAGCACCGACGGCACGCCGATGAAGGAGCCGCCGCATCCGGTGCTGGCGCAGGGCAAGGTGCGCTATGTCGGCGACCATGTCGCGATGGTCGTGGCCGACAGCGCCTTGCAGGCGCGCAACGCCGCCGAACTCGTCGAGGTCGACTACGAGGTGCTGGCAGCGGTCACCGCGGTCGGCGACGCGGCCGCCGGCAAGGGCGTGGCGCTGCACGCCGAAGCGCCGGACAACCACTGCTACAAGTGGGCGCTGGGGGACAAGGCCGCGGTCGACGCGGCCTTCGCCTCGGCCGCGCACGTCACCCGGCTCGACCTGGTGAACAACCGTCTGGTGCCCAACGCCATCGAACCGCGCTCGGCCATCGGCAGCTACAACCGGGCTTCCGACGAGTACACCCTGTACGTGGCCAACCAGAACCCCCACGTCGAGCGGCTGCTGATGACCGCCTTCGTGATGGGTCTGCCGGAGCACAAGGTGCGGGTCATCGCCCCCGACGTCGGCGGTGGCTTCGGCTCCAAGATCTACCTGTATGCCGAGGACGTGGCGCTGACCTGGGCGTCGAAGAAGCTCGGCGGCCGTCCGGTCAAATGGACGGCCGACCGCGGCGAGGCCTTCGTCAGCGACGCCCACGGCCGCGACCATGTCAGCCATGCCGAGATGGCCATGGATGGGCAGGGCCGCTTCCTCGCTCTGCGGGTGCACACCCATGCCGCGCTCGGCGCCTACCTGTCGACCTTCGCCACCGCGGTGCCGACCATCCTCTACGGCACCCTGCTGGCGGGGCAGTACAAGACCCCGCAGATCTACGTCGAGGTCGATGCCTGGTTCACCAACACCGCGCCGGTCGACGCCTACCGCGGCGCCGGGCGCCCCGAGGCCACCTACCTGCTCGAACGCCTGGTATCGCGCTGCGGCTGGGAACTGGGCCTTGGGCAGGACGAGATCCGCAAGCGCAACTTCATCGACCAATGGCCGTACCAGACCCCGGTGGCGCTGCAGTACGACATTGGCGACTACCTCGGTTGCATGACGCGTGCGCAGCAGCTGGCCGACGTCGCCGGCTTCGCCGCGCGGCGCGCGGCCAGCGAGGCCAAGGGCCTGCGGCGCGGCATCGGCTATTCCAGCTACATCGAGGCCTGCGGCCTGGCGCCGAGCAACATCGCCGGCGCCCTGGGCGCGCGTGCGGGGCTGTTCGAATGCGGTGAAGTGCGCGTGCATCCGACGGGCAGCGTGACCGTGTTCACCGGCTCGCACAGCCACGGTCAGGGGCACGAGACGACCTTCGCGCAGGTCGTCGCCGCGCGTCTGGGCATTCCGGTGGAGAACGTCGACGTGGTGCATGGCGACACCGGTCGCGTTCCCTTCGGCATGGGTACCTACGGCTCGCGCTCGATCAGCGTCGGCGGCGCGGCGATCATGCGCGCGCTGGACAAGATCGAGACCAAGGCGAAGAAGATCGCCGCCCACCTGCTCGAGGCCAGCGATGCCGACATCGACTTCGCCGACGGCAACTTCACGGTCAAGGGCACCGACAAGTCGATCCCCTTCGCGCAGGTGGCGCTGACCGCCTACGTGCCGCACAACTACCCGCTGGACAAGCTCGAGCCGGGGCTGAACGAAACCGCGTTCTACGACCCGACGAACTTCACCTATCCGGCAGGAACCTACGTCTGCGAGGTGGAGATCGACCCGGCCACAGGCACCACGCGCATCGACCGCTTCACCGCGGTCGACGACTTCGGCACCATCATCAACCCGATGATCGTCGAGGGGCAGGTGCACGGGGGCATCGCGCAGGGCATCGGCCAGGCGCTGCTCGAGCAGTGCGTCTACGACCCGGAAAGCGGACAGCTGCTGACCGCCTCGTTCAGCGACTACGCGATGCCGCGCGCCGACGACCTGCCGATGCCCAGCCTGGACACCATCTGCACCCCCTGCGTGCACAACCCGCTGGGTACCAAGGGCTGCGGAGAGGCCGGCGCGATCGGCTCTCCGCCGGCGGTGATCAATGCCGTGCTCGACGCCCTGGCCCCGCTGGGGGTCAAGGATCTGGACATGCCCGCCACGCCGCTGCGCGTGTGGCAGGCCATCCGCAGCGCCCAAGCCTGAGGAGACCGACACCATGTATGCCTTCGAACTCCAACGCGCCACCAGCGCCGCCGACGCCGCGAAACAGGCCGCCGCGGGCGCCCGCCCGCTGGCCGGCGGCCAGACCCTGCTGGCAGCGATGAAACTGCGCATCGCCCAGCCGGAGGCGCTGGTCGACCTGTCCGGGATCGGCGAGCTGCGCGGCATCAGCCGCCAGGGCACGAGCCTGCGCATCGGCGCGATGACCCGGCATGCCGAGGTCGCCGCCAGCGCCGAGGTGCGGCAGGCGATCCCGGCGCTGGCCGATCTGGCCGCGCACATCGGCGACCGCCAGGTACGCAACATGGGCACCCTGGGTGGCTCGGTGGCCAACAACGACCCGGCCGCCTGCTACCCGAGCGCGGTGCTGGCGCTGGGCGCGACCATCCACACCACCCGGCGCAGCATCGCCGCCGACGACTTCTTCGTCGGGGTGTTCACCACCGCCCTCGAGGAAGGAGAGTTGATCAGCTCGATCGACTTTCCCATCCCGCGCCGGGCCGCCTACATGAAGTTCAAGCAACCGGCGTCGCGCTTCGCGCTGATCGGCGTGTTCGTCGCCCAGTTCGACTCCGGTGTGCGCGTGGCGGTGACCGGCGGTGGCAGCGGGGTGTTCCGCCATGCCGGGCTCGAGCAGGCGCTGCGTGCGAACTTCCGCCCCGAGGCAGCCGCGGCTGTGTCGATCGACGCCGGCGATCTGGCCAGCGACCTGCACGCCACCAGCGCCTACCGTGCCAACCTGATCGGGGTCATGACCCAGCGCGCGGTGGCCAAGGCACTGGCTGCCTGATCCCGCGGCACCGCCTTCGCCGCCCGCGCGGCGCACGGCCTTGCTGCCGCGCGCCGCGCCCGCCCGAGCCTGATCCCCGATGAGTCAAGCCGAAGCCTCGAGCATCGACGCCCTGACCGCTGCGCTGCAGCAGAGGGGCTACTTCGCCGACCGCCGCCTGGCCACCGCAGTATTCCTCGCGCTGCGGCTGCAGCGGCCGCTGCTGCTGGAAGGCGAGCCGGGCGTCGGCAAGACCGAGCTGGCCAAGGCCCTGGCGTCGGTGCTCGGCCGCCAGTTGCTGCGTCTGCAGTGCTACGACGGCCTGGAACTGCGCGAGGCGCTCTACGAATGGAACTACTCGGCGCAGCTGCTGCACATGCGTGCCGCCGAAGGGCAGGCGCAGGCCGAGCAGATCGAGCGCGAGGTCTACCAGGAGCGCTACCTCATCCATCGCCCGCTGCTGCAGGCACTGCAGGCGCCCCCGCCGGGGGCGGTTCTGCTGATCGACGAGGTCGACCGCGCCGACGAGCCCTTCGAGGCCTTCCTGCTCGAGTACCTGGGTGAATACCAGGTGAGCATCCCCGAACTGGGCACGGTACGCGCCGCGGTGCCGCCGGTGACCATCCTGACCAGCAACCGCACGCGCGAGCTCAACGACGCGGTCAAGCGTCGCTGCCTGTACCACTGGCTCGATTACCCGGAGCGCGAGCGCGAGCTGGCGATCGTGCAGGCGCAGGTTCCGCAGGCCCCGGCCGAGCTCACGCGGCAGGTCGCCGAGTTCGTCTCCCGTTTGCGCGGCGCACCCTACGCCGGCACCTTCCAGCGCGTGCCGGGAATCGCCGAAAGCGTCGAGTGGGCGCGCGCGCTGGTGGCGCTGGACACCCTGAACCTGGATCCCGAGGTGGTCACCGACACCGCGGGAATCCTGTTCAAGCAGCGCGAGGACGTGGCCGCGCTGACCCGCGACCTGGCCGACGCGCTGCTCGCGCCGCCCGCCACCGACTGAGCGGCACGACCGGGGGCGGGCGATGCTGCTGGGGGATGCGCGCCACGGCAAGCTGCTGGGCAACCTGGGTGGCTTCGCGCGTGCGCTGCGGCGCGCTGGCTTGCCGCTCGACGCGTCGCGCATCGCGCTGGCCGCGCAGGCCATGCAACTGGTCGGCCTGCAGCGTCGCGAGGATCTGCAGGCGGCACTGGAAGCCGTGCTGGTCGGCGACGAGGCGCACCGCATGGTGTTTCGCGAGATGTTCGACGTCTTCTTCCGCGACCCTGCGGTGGCGTCCAAGCTGCTGGCGCAGATGCTTCCCAGCGCCGAGGGCAAGGCCGAGGCGCCGCGCCAGCGGCCGCGGGTGCGCGAGGCGCTGGCCCCGGCCAGGCCGCAGCAGCCATCTGCGCAGCGCGAGCAGGCGGTGGAGTTCGATGCCTGCATGACTGCCGACGCCCGCCGGCGCTTGCGGCACGCCGATTTCAACGCCCTCGGTGCCGCCGAATACCGACTGCTCGAGCGCCTGGTGCGCGACATCGCGCTGCCGCTGCCGCGGCTGCCGTCGCGCCGCCTGCGCGCCGGAACGCGCGGCGCGCGCGCCGATTGGCCGCGACTGCTGCGCGGGGCGGCGCGCCGGGGCGGCGAATGCGTCGAGTTGCCGCGCCTGCAGCGCCGCCGCGAGGCGCCACCGCTGCTCGTGCTGGTGGATGTCTCGGGCTCGATGGAACGCTACACCCGGCTGCTGCTGGCCTTCCTGCATGCCGCCACGCGCGCGCTGCGCCGACGCGATGTATTCGCCGTCGGCACCAGCCTGACCGACCTCACGCCCGCGTTCGCCAGCGCCGATGGCGACGACATGCTGGCCGCGACGGCCGCGGCGGTGGAGGATTTCGCGGGCGGAACCCGCCTGGGCGAATGCCTGGGCACGCTGCGTCGCGAACATGCCCGTCGGCTGGTCGGGCGGCGCACCCTGGTGCTGCTCATCAGCGACGGGCTGGACACCGGCGAGCCCGGCGTGCTGCAGCAGGAACTGGCCTGGCTGCGGCGCAGCAGCCGGCGCGTGCTGTGGCTCAACCCCCTGCTGCGCTACGCCGCCTACGAGCCCAGCGCGCGTGGCGCTGCGGCCCTGCACGCCGGCAGCGATGCGATGCTGGCGGTGCACAACCTGGCCAGCCTGGAACAGCTGGCGGGCAGCCTGGCCGCCTTGCTGGGGCGGGCCTGAACGCGCCGGGCCGGCTTCAGTCCGCCGCGCGTTCGACGCGCTTCGCGGCCTGCCGCAACTGCTCGGGCTGGTCGATGTCGAACAGCAGGCCCGGGTCGTCGAGTTCCAGCCAGTGCAGGGCGTCACGGTGCGCCTGCAGCACGCGGCGTGCGCCGTGGTCGCCTTGCAGCGTCAGCAGTTCGCCGCCGAAGGCGCTGCCGAAGCCCACCGGATGGCCGCGCAGGCCATCGCGCGTGGGCAGCACGATGCCCTCCGGGTGCAGCGCGTGGGCCACCGCGCGGATGCTCTGCGGCTGCAGCGCGGGCATGTCGCCCAGGCCCACCAGCCAGCCGTCGACCCCGGGGCTCTGCAGCACGCCCCAGGCCAGCGAATGCGCCATGCCGAGGTGCGCCTCGGCGCAGAAGGTGGTGCTCGCACCGAGATCGCGCAGCCGGGACGCCAGTTCGCGTTCGGCGGGATCGGCGGCGCGCAGCACCACCAGCACATCCCCGAGCGTCTCGTCGCGTGCCTGCAGCCAGCGCTTGGCGGTGCGCAGCAGCAGGGCCTCGCCGTCGAGCATGGCGAGGCGCTTGTCGCTGCCGAAGCGCTGCGAGCGCCCGGCCGCCAGCAGCAGGCCCTGGATCATGCGTCGATTCTCCTGCCTGCGGGCCGAGGCGCGCAAGGGCTGCCTCGCTGCAGCCCCCGCTCAGTGCCCCGCCGCGTAGTAGTGGTTCTGCGGGTGGTCGACCTGGGCGAAGAAGTCCCAGCGCTCGCCGAGCAGGGCGCCGTACTGCAGCAGGGCGAGCAGCAGGAGCAGCCCGGCGCGTGGCCCGCTGGCCACCAGCCAGGCCAGGCCCAGTGCGGGAACGGCGAAGCCCCCGATCATGTACAGGCTGCGCAGCCGGCGCAGCAGCATCGCCGACGCGTGCAGGCCGAATTCCTCAAGGTTGAAGCTGCCGGCGGTGAATCCGCGGGACACCTGCCGCACGCTGGCCCCGGCGGCACCGATGGCGCTTGCCGTCGATCCCGCGCGCCGCAGTCGACGCAGTCGGGCGAGCGCTGCCGCGCGCGCACCCCAGGCCAGCAGCGTCCACAGCAGCGCCAGGCGTGCCGCGAGGGCGGCGGCCACGCCGTGCAGCGCCAGCCACGCGGCAGCCAGCAGGTGGCCGCTGGCCAGCCCCATGAGCGCGAAGTTCAGCGGGGTCAGCGGCGTCGCCCATTCGCGGATGAAGGCGATCGCCGCGTAGACCTTGCCGGTACACAGCCACAGCAGCAGCGCGCCGAGCACGCTCAGGCCCTGCAACCAGGCCGGCCACGTGCCGCCCCGTCGCAGCAGCAAGGCCCCGGCCAGGCACAGCCCGAGGAACAGCGGGGCGACGATGACCTCGCGCGAAAGCCAGGAGCTTCGCCACATGGCTGCCGCGCGCCAGGCGCGGCGCGGCCGTCCGAGGTGGGCGAAGGAGCACAGCAGGCCGAGCACGCCCAGGGCGAAGGCCAGCAGCAGGGCGTCGCCGAGCACGGCCGCGGGCAGCGCGGGGCCGCCGAGTCCGGCCAGCACCAGGGCGACGACCAGCCCCTGCGCGCAGCCGAGCAGGGTGGTGAACCAGATCACGGACCAGGCAGGGCGCATGGCTGGGACTCGTTCAACGCCCTGCCGCCGCGGCGGCGTCGCGGATCGGGTGAACCGGATCCTGCGCGGCCGGCGCCTCGGCTGCGTCGCCCAGCCCGAGCAACGCGGCCAGCCAGTCGACCATCCAGGGCGTGCTGCGCGGCGCGCGCGGCGCGGGCGCCGCGGTCTGCGCCTGTGCGTCGGCGGCGCGCAGGCTGCGTCGCGGCAGGTAGTGGTTCGCCGGGCGTGTGCCCAGTTCGGGCAGGGGGGCGAAACCCCCGCGTTCGGCGATCGCCCGCGAGACCTCCGAATGCGGGTCGTCGACATCCCCGAACAGCCTGGCGTTGGTCGGGCAGGCGTTGACGCAGGCCGGTTTGCGCCGATCCTCGGGGATCGAGCGGTCGTGGATGCGGTCGACGCACAGGGTGCACTTGCTCATCACACCGCGCGGCTCGTCGAACTCGCGCGCGCCGTAGGGGCAGGCCCATGCGCAGTACTTGCAGCCGATGCACTTGTCGGCGTCGACCAGCACGATGCCGTCCTCGGCGCGCTTGTAGGACGCGCCGGTCGGGCATACCGGAACGCAGGGCGCATCCCTGCAGTGCAGGCAGCTCTTGGGAAAATGCACCACCTCGGTGGTGGGGAAGGCGCCGACCTCGAAGCTCTGCACGCGGTTGAGGAACACCCCGCTGGTGGCCGCTCCGAAAGGGTCGACATCGCTCAGCGGCCCGGCCGCCCCCGAGGTGTTCCATTGCTTGCAGGACGTCACGCAGGCGTGGCAGCCGACGCACACATCCAGATCGATGACCAGTGCGAGCTGGGTCATGAGGAACTCCTCGCGCGCCGGCGCGCGCCGGCCATGTACTGCAGCAGGCGCCGCGCGCCGCCGCCGTGCAGCTGCCCGGGCGCCGGGGGCGTGGCCTGGTGCAGCGGCCAGGTGCGGTGGGCGCGCGGCGCATGCAGATCGTCGCGCGCCGCCTGCAGCGGCTGGCCATGCACCTGGGCGTAGCGGTCGGCCTGCGCATCGACCAGGGTCTCGTCGTCGCGTGCCGGGACGATGCGCACCCGCAGGTCGTACCAGCCGGCCTGTCCGGTCACCGGGTCGCTGTTGGACTGCGTGCCGTGGTGCGCCGGCAACTCGTCGCTGATCACATGGTTGAGCAGGAAGCCGCGACGGGATTCGTCGGCGTCGGGATGCAGGCCCCAGGTGCCCGAGGCCTTGCCGATGGCATTCCAGGTCCAGACCGTTCCCGGCTCCACCGCCTCGGAGTACTGCGCCAGGCAGCGCACCTTGCCCCAGGCCGACTCCACCCACATCCAGGTACCGTCGGCGATGCCGGCGGCGCGCGCGGTCGAGGGGTGCAGGTGCAGCCGGTTGTGGCCGTGGATCTGCCGCAGCCAGGCATTCTGCGAGTCCCAGGCGTGGTACATGGCCATCGGCCGCTGCGTCACCGCGGACAGCGGGTACTGCGCGAGATCGATGGCCAGGTGCTCCAGTGGGGGCTGCCAGCGTGGCAGGGGATCGAAGTGCTCGAGCAGGCGCTGCCGCAGGTGCGGCGGTGCCTGGCGCTGTGCGCCGTGCCCCAGCGCTGCCAGCCGGAAGGACTGCAGGATGTCGCTGTAGATGCAGATCACCGCCGGCAGATCCAGCGAGCGCCACCCGTGCTCGCGGGCGTAACGCAGGTAGTCGCGGTTGACGCCCCGCAGGTAGCGCAGCGGCTCGGGTAGCGGTGTCAGGTGTACGCAGTCGTGGCTGGCGTACTCCTCCCACTGCCGCGGGTTGGGTTCGCCCTTGAGGGATTTCGACCCATCGCTGCCGCGCCAGCCGCTCAGGAAGCCGATTCCCGAACCCGGGGCGGTCTCGTAGCGGATGATGAAGTCGGGATAGTCGGCGAACCTGCGGCGTCCGTCGGGGTGCGTGAAGGACGGGAAGCGCAGGCGCGAGGCGAGTTCGATCAGCACTTCCTGGAAGGGCTTGCATTGCCCCGGCGGTGCCACCACAGGCACGCGCACCGAATCCATCGCGCCGTCGTACTCGGAAATCGGGCGATCGAGCAGGGACATCGCGTCGTGGCGCTCGAGGTAGGTGGTGTCGGGCAGCACGAGGTCGGCGAAGGCCGTCATCTCGCTGTGGAAGGCGTCGGCGACGACCAGGAAGGGAATGCGGTACTCCCCGCTGTCGTCGCGGTCGGTGAGCATGCGGCGCACGCGCTGGGTGTTCATCGACGAATTCCAGGCCAGGTTCGACATGAAGATCATCAGCGTGTCGATCGGATAGGGGTCGCCGCGCCAGGCGTTGGTGATCACGTTGTGCATCAGTCCATGCACGGCCAGCGGGTGTTCCCAGGAGAAGGCCTTGTCGATGCGCATCGGGCGCCCCTGCTCGTCGACCATCAGCTCCTCGGGGCGCGTCGGCCAGCCCAGCGGGGATGCAGGCAGCGGGGTGTTCGGGCGCACCTGGTTCCAGCCACTGACCGTGCGAACGCTGGGGGGAATTTCCTTCGGGTATGGAGGCTTGTGGCGGAAACCGCCCGGGACGTCGATGGTGCCCAGCAGGCTCATCAGCACCGACAGCGCGCGGATGGTCTGGAAGCCGTTGGAATGCGCGGCCAGTCCGCGCATGGCATGGAAGGCCAGCGGGTGTGCGCGCACGCTGGCATGCTCGCGCCCCCACCAGTCGGTCCAGGCCACCGGCTCGTCCCAGCCCTGGTCGAGTGCGGCCACCGCCATTTCCTCGGCCAGGCGCTCGATGCGCGCAGCCGCAATGCCGGTGATCGACTCCGCCCATTGCGGGCTGCAGCCCGCGGTCTGCTCGAGCAGCAGCTGCAAGGCGGTGGCCACCGGGGTGCCGTCGGGCATCGTGTGGTGGCCCCACAGCGTCGGCTCGATCCCCTCGCTCCACGCCGCCACCGGACGCTGCGCCTGCGCGTCCCACCACCAGAAATTTAGCGGCGCGTCGGGCGAGCCCTCCTCCACGTCGGGGTTGCGCAGCAGCATGCCATCCTCGGGATGGCCGGGTTGCACCCGCACCAGCTGGGCCGCGTTGGTGTAGCGGCCGGCGAAGGCCTGGTCGAACCTTCCGCTGCGCAGCAGCCATTGCAGCAGGGCCATGAACAGCGCGCCATCGGTACCCGGGCGGATGGGGATCCATTCGTCGGCCACCGCGGAGTAGCCGGTGCGCACCGGGTTGATCGACACGAAGCGCCCGCCACGACGCTTGAAGGCGGAAATCGCGGTCTTCAGCGGGTTGCTGTGGTGATCCTCGGCCGTGCCGATCATCACGAACAGGCTGGCGCGCTCGAGATCCGGGCCGCCGAACTCCCAGAAGCTCCCGCCCAGGGTGTAGATCATCCCGGCGGCCATGTTGACCGAGCAGAAACCTCCGTGGGCAGCGTAGTTCGGAGTGCCGAACTCGCGAGCGAACAATCCGGTCAGGGCCTGCATCTGATCACGGCCGGTGAACAGCGCGAATCGCTTGGGGTCGGTGCTGCGCAGATGCCCAAGGCGTTGCTCCAGGATGGCAAAGGCCTCATCCCAGCTGATGGCCTCGAAGGCGCCGCTGCCGCGCTCGCTGCCGGGCTTGCGCCGCAGCGGCTGGCTCAGGCGCGCGGGCGAGACCTGCTTCATGATGCCGGCCGAGCCCTTCGCGCAGATCACGCCGCGGTTCAGGGGATGGTTCGGATTGCCCTCGATGAAGCGCACCTCGCCGTCGCGCACATGCACCTGGATGCCGCAGCGGCATGCGCACATGTAGCAGGTGGTGCTGCGCACCTCGGTGTGTCCCGGCGGATGCGCCTGCGGATCGTGCAGCGCCTGGCCGACGGAGAACATCCGGTTCCAGATTCCTTGGCTCATGGGCAGGTGCTCGGAAGGGTGATGGCGGCGCGCGACGGTGCTCGTGGGAGGCACTGTAGGCAGCTTCTGGATGGCGATCAAACGAATGATTTTGGTCGCATCGAACAAATAATTCGATTGATCGACCAGGGCTTCGAGCCTCGCCCCGCGACGCCCTACACTGCGAGGGCTCCTGCCACCCGCTGCGCCCGCCTTGCCGCCCCATACGCCCGCCGTTGCCTTCGCCAGCGCGTTCCAGCCGCCGCCGCGCGGGCTGCTGGTGCTGCACGGCAACCGCCTGGAGACCCTGCAGCAGTTGCTGGTGCAATCCCACCAGCGCTGGCCGCTGCCGCCGCTGCAGTCCGAGGTCGTGCTGGTGCAGAGTCACGGTGCCGGCGAATGGTTCCACGCGGCCACCGCGCAGCAGCTGGGAATCAGCGCGGCGGCACGCATCGAATTGCCTGCGCGCTTCGCGTGGAGCGTCTACCGGCAGGTGCTGGGCGAGGCCGCGCTGGGCAGCCGTTCGCCACTGGATCGCGAAGCCCTCGTCTGGCGGCTGTTGCGGCTGCTTCCGGCGGCCTGCCGGAAGCCCGGCATGGACGCGTTGCAGGCCTACCTGCGCGATGGGGATCCGGTGCGCGCGCTGCAGCTGGCGCAGCGCCTGGCCGACTTGTACGACCAGTACCAGGTGTACCGTGCCGACTGGCTGGACGCCTGGGCACAAGGCCTCGACCAGCTGATCGACGCCGGCGGCCGGAGCCGGCCGCTGCCCATCGCGCAAGGCTGGCAGCCGGCGCTGTGGCGCATGCTGCTCGACGACCTCGGCGAACAGGCACAGCTGCTGGTGCGCCCGCAGGTGCAGCAGCGCGTGCTCGAGCGCCTGCACGCGGCCGCGCCGGGCAGCCTGCCGCTGCCGCAGAGGGTGAGCCTGTTCGGCGCCGCCTGCCTGGCCCCGGCCCTGCTGCAGCTGCTGGCGGCGATGGCCAGGCACTGCCAGGTGCTGGTGGCCGTGCTCAACCCCTGTCGTTTCCACTGGGCCGACATCATCGAGGGGCGCGAACTGCTGCGCGCGGCGCGCCCGCGCCAGGCGCTGCGCGGTGGGCGCGAGCTGGCCTCGGTTGCGCTGCCGTCGATGCACCTGCACGCCCATCCGCTGCTGGCCGCCTGGGGGCGCCAGGGGCGCGATTTCATGCGCCAGCTCGACGCCTTCGAGGACGGCGGGGTCGAGGCGCCCGGGCTGCCGCGCGTCGAGGCCTTCGACGAGCGACAGCCGCGTACCCTGCTCGAATCCGTGCAGGCGGCGATCCGCGACCTGCTGCCGCCCGAGGAGCACCGCTTCGCGCCGATCGCCGATCGCGACGACTCGATCCAGTTCCATGTCGCGCATGGCGCGCAGCGCGAGGTCGAGGTGCTGCACGACCGGCTGCTCGACCTGCTGGCAAGGCCAGTCGGGGAGGGCGAGGCGGCGCTGCACCCGCGGGACATCGTGGTCATGGTTCCCGACATCGAGGAGTTCGCACCCGCTGTGCGCGCCGTGTTCGCCCAGTATCCGCAGCACGATCCCAGGCACATTCCCTTCGACATCGCCGACCTCGGCCGGCGTTCCGGCAGCTCGCTGCTGCTGGCGCTGGAGTGGCTGCTGGGCATCGGCCACCAGCGCGTGACCCTGAGCGAGGTCTGCGGCCTGCTGGAGGTGCCGGCCGTGGCCGCGCGCCTGGGCCTCGATGCGGCCGATCAGCCGCTGCTGACGCGCTGGATGGTCGCCGCCGGCGCCCGCTGGGGTCTGCACGGGACGCATCGGGCCAGCCTGGGGCTGCAGGACTGTGGCGAGGCGGCGACCTGGGCCTTCGCGTTGCGGCGCATGCTGCTGGGTTACGCCAGCGGCGAGGGCGCGGCCTGGCAGGGCATCGAGCCCCTGCCGGGAATCGGCGGCCTCGATGCCGAGCTGGTGGGCGTGCTGCAGGGGCTGCTCGATGTGCTGCAGGACTGGTGGCGGCAATGCCTCGATCCGGCCACGCCGCAGCAATGGGCCCGACGCGGGCGCGATCTGCTCGAACGCTGCCTGCGCCCCACCGACGAAGGCGAGCGCCAGGCGCTGGCGGCGATGCACGAGGCGCTGGCCCGGTGGCTGCAGGATTGCGAATGCGCCGGTTTCGACCTGCCGCTGCCGCTGCCGGTGTTTGCCCGGGCCTGGCTGGAGCGCATCGACGAGGACGCCGCGGCGGGACGCTTCCTGGCTGGCGGAGTCACCTTCTGCACCATGCTGCCGTTGCGGGCGATTCCCTTCGAGGTGGTGTGCCTGCTGGGGATGAACGAGGACGCCTACCCGCGGGTGACGCGGCGCAGCGATTTCGACCTCATGGCTGCCCCGGGGCAGTTCCGCGCCGGCGACCGCTCGCGTCGCGACGACGATCGCTACCTGATGCTTGAAGCCCTGCTGGCCGCACGCCGCGTGTTCTCTGTGAGCTGGCGCGGACGCAGCGAGCGCGACAACACCCGCCTGGCTCCGTCGCTGCTGGTGTCGCAACTGCGCGACTACCTCGCCGCCTGCTTTGCGGCGCCACGCCACGAGGCGGACGAGACGGCGGGGCAGGCCCTGCTGCGACTGCGCACCGCCGAATATCCGCTGCAGCCCTTCAGCCCGCGCCATGGCGCGCCCGGCGGGCCGCGCACGCATGCCCGCGAGTGGTTCGCGACCGTGGGCGCGGCGCCCGCGCCGACCGCTCCCGCCCCGCCGGTTCCGGATCCGGGCCCGCCGCCCGCGAGCCTGCGCGATCTTGCCGAGCTGCTGCGCAATCCGGTGCGGCTGTATTTCCGCGAGCGCCTGGACGTGCGCTTCGACGAGCTCGCGCAAGCACCCGACGACGACGAGGTGTTCGCCCTCGACGGATTGCAGCAGCACGAGCTGCTGCGCGCGCTGCTGGCGGAGGCCGCGCCGCATCCGGAACAGGCGCAGGCGTTGCTGCGGCAGCGCCTGCGGCGTGTGGCGGCCGCCGGCCTGCTGCCGCTGGCAGGCCCCGGGCAGGCCTTGGCGCAGGGCTTGCAGCAACAGCTGGAGCCGGCGCTGCGGGCGTGGAGCGCGCTGTGCCTGCGGCACCCACTGCAACTGCCGCCGCAGCCCTTGCGCCTGGTGTTGCAGCAGGATGGTGCCGAGCTCGTGCTCGACGATCGCATCGACGGCTTGCGTCGGCAGCATGCAGCGTCCGGCGCGGTGTCGGTCGACTGCGTGGCCTCGCCGCTGCTGCAGCGGGGCAGCACCTTGCGTGTCGATCGCCTGCTGCGTACCTGGGTGCGCATGCTCGGCACGGCCGCCGCCGATGTTCCTTGCACCGGCTACGTGATCGGCCCCGATGCGCTGCTGTACTGGCAGGCGTTGCCGCAGGACGCGGCCGAGGCGCAACTGGGGCGCCTGCTCACCGCGTGGGCCCAGGCCTTGCGCAAGCCGCTGCCGTGGGGATTGCACAGTGCCATGGCCTGCGCGCAGGGCCGCAAGCCGCGCGCGGCCTACGAGGGCTCCAGCAGGCACCGCGGCGACGTGGCCGACCCCTACCTGGAGCGCATCTACGCGGACTTCGACGCGCTGTGCGCCGACGGGCGCTTCGAGTCGTTCGCGCAGGATCTGTTCGTCCCGCTGTGCGAATGGGCGCGCACGATGCAGCGCCTCGACGCCGACGATGCGCGGTTGCGCCTGCCGGAGGGCGACGATGGCTGAAGATACGCAGCCGCTGCAGGCGCTGGAGCTTGCGCTGTGGGGCAGCCGTCTCATCGAGGCCAGCGCCGGCACGGGCAAGACCTGGACGATAGCCACCCTGTATCTCCGGCTGGTGCTCGGCCACGGCGCGGCGGGCTGCGCCTGGCGCGAGCCCCTGGAGCCGTCGCGCATCCTGGTCATGACCTTCACCCGCGCCGCGACGCAGGAATTGCGCGAGCGCATCCGCCAGCGTCTGGCGGTGGCCGCGGCATGCCTGCGGGGCGCGCACCGGCCGCTGCCGGAGGATCCGCTGCTGGCCGAGCTGTTGCGGCAGATCGGCGACGCGCCGGCGCGCGAACTGGCGGCATGGCGCCTGGCGCTGGCGGCCGACGCCATGGACGATGCGGCGGTGTTCACCATCGATGCCTGGTGCCAGCGCATGCTGCGCGAGCATGCCTTCGACAGCGGCAGCGCCTTCGACGAGCAGTTGCTCACCGATGAGTCCGAGCTGCGCGGGCGGGCGCTGCGCGATGTCTGGCGATGCGAGGTCTATCCCCTGCGCGATGCGGCGCTGGCCGGGCTGCTCGCGGTGTGGCCGCGGTTCGACGCGTTCGAGCGCGACATCGGGCGGCGCGTGCGCCGGCGCATCGAGCAGGCGCAGGCCGCGCCGCAAGCCGCGCCGGGCACCGCAGGTGCATTGGGCACCGCCTGGGCGCGCGTGCAGGAGCAGCGCGTGCAGGGCATGCGCGCGCTGCGCGAGGAGTGGGACGCCGAACTGCCCGTGATGCGCGACTGGCTGTGCGGCGTCTGCGCGGGGGCTGCCAATCCCTTCGATGCGCGCAAGCTTCCCGTGCTGCGCGTCGAGGCATGGTTCGCCGCCCTGCAGCGCTGGCGGGACGCCGCCGACGGCGAGCCTCCCGCGCTGGACGACGGCGCCTGGGAGCGGCTGCAGGGCGCCGGCCTGCGCGGCTGCCTGAGGAAGGGGCGAGCGATCGACATTCCGCAGGGCTTCGAGCGCCTGCCGCGGCTGCGCGCGCAACTGCAGGCACTGCCGATGGCCGCCCCGGAGCTGGCTGAGCGCGCCTGCCTGGCGGTCGAGCAGCGACTGGCCGAGCTCAAGCAGCAGGCGCACAGCTTCGGCTTCGTCGACCTGCAACTGCGCCTGGCGCAGGCGCTGGCCGGTGCCGGGGGTGCGCGGCTGCGCGAACGCATCCTGGCGCAGTATCCGGTGGCCCTGATCGATGAATTCCAGGACACTTCGGCGCTGCAGTACGGACTGTTCGACAGCCTGTACCGCCTGCGCGACAACGACCCGCAGACGGCGGTGCTGCTCATCGGAGATCCCAAGCAGTCGATCTACTCCTTCCGCGGCGCCGACATCGAAAGCTACATCCAGGCGCGCCTGGCCACCACCGGCAGGCATTATGTGCTGCACACCAATTACCGCAGCAGCCAGCCCCTGGTGGCCGCGGTCAACCGCCTGTTCGAGCAGGCCGAGCAGCGTGCCGGTTCCGGCGCCTTCGGCTGGCGCGACGCCGGTGGCAATCCGCTGCCCTTCGTCGCGGTGGCCGCGCGCGGGCTGCCCACGCGGTGGGTCGACGGCGAGGGCGATCTGCCGGTGCTGCGGATCGAGTATGGCCAGGCCTTGCGCAGTGCGACTCAGGCGCGCGCGGAGTGCGCGCAGGCCTGCGCCGACCACATGGTGGGCCGCCTGAACGACCCGCTGTGCGGCCTGCGCGGCGCGCAGGGTTTGCAGGCGCTGCGGCTGCGCGACATCGCGGTGCTGGTGCGTACCCGGGCCGAGGCCGATTGCGTGCGCGCCGAGCTGCGTCGCCGGGGCATCGCCAGCGTCTACCTGAGCGAGCGCGAATCGGTGTTCGACAGCGCCGAGGCGCGCGGCTTGCTGCGCCTGCTGCGCGCGGTGGCCGCGCCGCATGATGCCCGCCTGGCGCGCGCCGCCTTCGCCAGCGCCACCCTCGGCCTGGAACTGCGCGAGCTGCAGGCGCTGGCCGACGACGACCAGGTGTTCGAGCGGCACGCCGAGCTGCTGCTCGAGCTGCAGCAGGTGTGGCAGCGGCAGGGCGTGCTGCCCATGCTGCGCGGCGCCTTGCACCGCCTGCAGCTCGTGCCGCGCTGGCTGCAGCTCCCGGACGGCGAGCGCCGGCTGACCAATGTGCTGCATCTGGCCGAACTGCTGCAGCGCGCCAGCGCCGCCATCGACGGCCAGCAGGCCCTCGTGCGCTGGTTCGAGCATGCCCAGCAGGGGCGGGTGCCGACTGCCGACGAGCAGCAACTGCGCCTGGAAAGCGAGTCCGACCTGGTGCGGGTGGTGACCATCCACAAGGCCAAGGGCCTGGAATACGAAATCGTGTACCTGCCTTTCGCGAGTCATTTCCGCGCCGCCGACGAGGACGATGCCGCCGATGCGCAGTCCGAAGCCGACGACCCCGACGAGCCTGCGCAGCCGAACGACGAGCTGCGGCTGCGCGAGGATCTGCGGTTGCTCTACGTGGCGCTGACGCGCGCCCGCCAGGCGCTGTGGATCGGCGCGGCCGCGCTGAGTGGCCGCGGCGGCAGCTGCCTGCTGCACGCCAGCGCGCTGGGCCGCCTGCTCGGTGCCGAATCCGCTGCGTCCGCGCCGCAGTGGGAGGAGTTGCTGGGCCAGGCGCTGCACGGCGCGTCCGGTGTGTCCTGGGGCCCGCTGCAGCCGATGCAGCCCCCGCCCCGGCTGCGGCAGGCCGCGGCGCCGGCCGTCCTGCATCCCCCCGCGCCCTATACGGCCGTGTTCGAGCGCGACTGGTCGATGGCCAGCTTCAGTTCGATGGCGCGCGATCTCGCGCCGCTGCGCGCCGCTTCCGGCCTGCCCCGGCCGCAACTCGACGCCGAGGGCGAGGCCACGCCGGAACGGCCGCCCGCGCTGGGCGTGCAGCATGCCTTCGCGCGCGGAGCCCAGGCCGGCAGTTTCCTGCACCAGCAACTGGCCTGGCTGGCCGAACAGGGATTCGGCGATGCAGCCGGCGTGCAGCAGGCCTTCGAGCAGCGCTGCGCGCGACTGGGGTGGGAGGCGCAGGCCGGAGCCGCATGGCAATGGCTGCAGAAGGTGCTGGACACCCGGCTGCCGCCGCTGCAGGCGAGCCTGCGATCCCTGCAGGCCGTGTTGCCCGAGATGGAGTTCTGGTTCCCGGTGCGGGCGAGCAGCGCGCAGGCGATCGACAGCCTGTGCGCATCGCGCTGGCTGGGCACGCTGGAGCATGCCCGCCTCGACGAGCGCAGCCTGCACGGGCTGGTCATGGGTTTCGCCGACCTGGTGTTCGAGCACCAGGGCCGCTACTGGGTGCTGGACTACAAGTCCAACGCGCTCGGCGAGCGCGACGCCGATTACGACCGCGATGCGCTGGCGCGCGCGGTGGCCGAGCACCGCTACGACGTGCAGGCGATGCTGTACTTGCTGGCCCTGCATCGCCTGCTGCGCGTGCGCCTGGGCGCGCGCTACGAGCCGCGGCGCCAGCTCGGCGGCGCGCTGTGCCTGTTCCTGCGTGGCATCGAAGGGCCCGCGAAGGGGTGCTTCGCGATGCCCGCCGACATCGACTGGCTGCAGCGCCTGGACGAACTGCTGCAGCAAGCCGCGCCGGGGCAGGCCGGCACCGGGGTGGAGGCGGTGCGATGAGCAGATCGGCGCAGGGCGCGCGCCGGCGCGTGCTGGAGGCCTTGCCGGCATGGGTCGAGCAGGGCTGGCTGCGCCGCCTGGACGCGGCCTTCGTCGCCTTCGTGGCCGAGCGTGGCGCGCACGACGACGCCCAGGTGCTGCTGGCTGTGGCCTGGCTGGTGCACCTGGAGGGGCTCGGCCATGTCTGCCTGCCGCTGCAGGCACCGGGGGATCCGGGCGGGGGGGGCGGCGCGCAGTCCAGGCTGAGCGAGCAACTGCTGGGGCTGGCGCGCGAACTGCTGCAGCCGCAGCACGGCGACCTGGCCTCGGCCTGGCTGCGGGCGCTGCGCGGCAGCGAGGTCGTGTGGTGGGTGCAGGGCGGTGGCGACGACGGTGGCCAACCCCTGGTGCTGGAGCACGACAGGCTGTACCTGCGGCGCTACAGGGAGTATGAGCGGCGACTGGCGGCGCAGTGGTTGCAGCGCGCCGGCTGCCAGGTGCCCGTGGCAAAGCAGGAAGTCGCGCGTTGGATGGATCGGCTGTTCGAGCCGGTGGCCGCAGCCGATGCGCAACCCGACTGGCAGCGCATCGCCTGTGCCATCGCCTTGCGCAGCCGCGTCAGCGTGATCACCGGCGGGCCCGGAACCGGCAAGACCTACACCGCGGCGCGCCTGCTGGTGCTGCTGCTGGCCAGCGCGCCGCAGCCGCTGCGCGTGGCCCTGGCCGCTCCCACCGGCAAGGCTGCCGCGCGCCTGCAGCAATCCCTCGAGGCCGCCCTGGCCGGACTTGCACGGCGCTTGGGGGAGGGCGAAGCGGTGCTGCGGCTGGCGGCGTCCATCCCGGCGGCGCGCACCCTGCATGCGCTGCTCGGCGCGCAGGCCGTGACGCGGGGCATGCGCCACCATGCCGGGCATCTGCTGGATGTCGACCTGCTGCTGGTGGACGAGGCCTCGATGGTGCATCTGGAGATGATGACCGCCTTGCTCGAGGCGCTGCCGCCTCATGCTCGTCTGGTGCTGCTGGGCGATCGCGATCAACTGGCCAGCGTGGAGGCCGGCGCGGTGCTGGGCGAGCTGTGCGAGCATGCTGCGCAGGGTCGCTACCTGCCGCGCACCGTACAGCAGGTACGCGAGCTGTGCGGTCAGGAGATCGATGCGGCGCTGCAGGATGCGCAGGGCCCGCTGGTCGCCCAGGGGGTGGCCATGCTGCGGCGCAGCCATCGCTTCGGCTCGGCGATTGGCCCGCTCCCGC
>JAJZEC010000098.1 GCA_021805825.1 Pseudomonadota bacterium | reverse complement strand
GATACCGCGCTGCTGTTCAATGCGCTGTCGAACATCACCGCCGAGAACTTGTTCGGCGACAAGCTGGCGTTCCTGAACGTGCGCCTGGAGGACCTCGACGGCGAGCATTTCGACATCGTCCACCCCGACCGCATGGTGCTCGAACTGCCCCGAGCCGCCGGCGACGACCCTGCGCTGATTGCTTCCGCAGTGCCGCGGATGCAGACGCTGCGCGAGCGCGGATTTCGCCTGGCTGCGGGAATCTTCGCCGCGGCCGGCCCGTACGCGCCCTGGCTGCCGTTGCTGGGATTCGTTGAAATCGACGTCAAGGCCCTTCCCGCGGGCATCCTGCCGGCATTGCTGCGCCGCCTTGGCGCCCACGCGCAACTCAAGCTGCTGGCGGTCAAGGTCGAAACCGTGGAATGCTTCCAGGAATACCACGCCGCGGGCTTCCATCTGTTCCAGGGCTATTACTTCGCACGTCCGCAGACGATCAGCGCCAAAGTGTTCAACCCGGCATTCTCGACGGTGCTGCAGCTGATCGACCTGGTCAACAAGCAGGTCGACATCCCGCGCATCGAGGAAGTCCTCAAACGCGACCCGGCTCTATCGTTCAAGCTGCTGCGCTACATCAACTCGTCCGGGTTCGGGTTGATGTCCGAGATCACCTCGTTCCGCCATGCGGTGATGATCCTGGGCTACAAGAAACTGTTCCGCTGGCTGGTGCTGCTGATGGCGACCACGCCCGGAAACAGCGCAGCGTCGGCACTGGCGCGTACCGCGGTCACCCGTGGCCGCATGATGGAACTGCTGGCCGGCGGCGCGATGAACTCCGAGGACGCCGACAACGCGTTCGTCGCCGGAGTGTTCTCGATGCTCGATGCGATGCTCGGCGTGCCGCTGGACAAGGCGCTCGACGAAGTCACGCTTGCCGATTCAATCACCCTTGCGCTGACTCGGCGCCAAGGTCCGTACGGACCGTACCTGCAGGTCGTCGAAGCCTGCGAGCACGACAATTGGGACGAGGTGGACGTGCAGGTCCACCTGCTCGGACTGAGCCGCAAGCGCGTCGCGCTGGCGCACCTGGAGGCGCTGGCCTGGGCCGAAGGGCTGGGCATTTGAACGTGGGAGACGAATCATGCTGCGCGAACTTGCAGCCAGATTGTTCCAGGATACGTACCGGATCGACTCGGCGCATCGCGCCGAGCAATTGCTGCAACGCATGGCGACACAGCGCGAACCGCTGAGCGTGCTCGCAGGGCCCGAGCTCGAATCCTTTGCATCGATGCTGCTGCACGTCGACCGCGGTGCCGGTGCGCTGGTCGTCGACGAACTCGGCAGCGCGCACGCGCAAGCGCTGCTCGACGCGGCGTCGCCATTCCATGTACTCGGCCGCGTCGACGGTGTCTACCTGGGCTTCGCCAGCCACAAGCTGGCCGCGATCGAGTGGGAAGGCTACGGCGCGCTGCGCATCGCGTACCCGGACGCGATTTACATGCTGCAGCGCCGTGGATTCTTCCGCGTGCTGGTCAGCGCAAGCGACGTCGGCGAGGTCGAGTTGCAGCGCCGCGGCGCGCGCCCGCTGTTCGGACAGTGCCACGACATCAGCGTCAGCGGCATGCGCGTCCAGTTCGCGCCACCCACCGATTATGTCCTGAGCGAAGGCGAGTACCTGCCGCAGGTCAACTTCCGGCTGGGGCAGTTCGCACTCTCGACCGAGGCCGAAATCCGCTTTGTCAGCGCTGCGCGCGGCAGCCGCGCGCGGCCGCAGCCACGCACCCTGGGCCTGCACTTCATCAACATCAAGCCTGCCTTCGAGCAGCGGCTGCAAAGCTACGTGCAACGCCGCGACCGCGAGCTGTTGGGACGCAGCTGAGCCCGGCGCACAAAGTCAGCGCGATGTTTCCTGTGCGTTCGCGCGCTCGAGTTCGATCACGCGCCGCGTCCACGCCGGCGACGGCGCATGCTCGGGCTGCTCGACCCAGACCCCATCGCCGGACACCTGCTCGGGCTCGAAAACCTGCTGCACAAAGCAACCGTCCTGCAGATCGAACAGCAACGGCGCATGCTTGTGCAGGCGCAGCACCTCGCCCGGAGACCGCGGCACAATGACCATCAGGCATACCGGGGCGTCTCCGGTATCGGTGTCGGCGTAGCTCAGGCCGAAGCGTGCCGCGTCGACCAGCAGGAACGCCAGTTCGGGCTGTTCGAGCGACTGCAGCCATAGAAACGGACCCTGCTCGGCGACGTGCAGCAACGCAAAGTCGCGCAAGCCCTCGAACCCGGGAAGCGGCTCGGCGCACACCCAGCGTTGCTCGGGAGCGATGTCGAGCAGACCAAACCGCGTGGGCACGCGCCTGGGTGGAGTATCGACGTCGTGGTTCATCGCATCAACGCGGCCCGCCTTCCCGGCTCAGCCAGGCCTCGAGCGCGCCCGGGTCGGGCGCAGTGGCCTGCTGGTTCAGGTCACTGACCATTTCGTAGAGTTCCTCGCGCAGGATGCGCAATTGCTTGGGGCCTTCGATTCCCAGCCGCACCTTGCCGCCCCCGACATGGATGACGACGATGCGGACATCCTGGCCGATGCGGATCGCCTCGCCGGCGTGACGACTGAGGATCAGCATCCCTGTGCCTGGCGCTTGGACGCAAACCCGCCGCTGGCGGCACGCCCATTGCTCGACGTCATGTCAAGCACTGCCCAGTGGCCGCGACACCGCGCGCGCCGACTCGCCGTGCGGTCCGTAGGTCGCCGCTGCGCCTGCCGCACCGCGCAGGATATCGAGTGCGCCTTGGGTGTTGCGAATCATCGCCGCAACCACCTGTCCATTGCGCGCATTGGCCTCGGCCACTGCCTGCAAAAGCGCGCGCAGTTGCGGCGCCGCGGCGGGGTCGCTCGCGTGCAGCCGCTCGAGTTCGGCGCACAACGCGCCCTTGCGCGCGGCGAGATCGGACAGCTGCAACGGCTGCCCGGCAAGCATGGTGTCGAGCTCTTCTTGCAGGACCTGCCCGAGTTGTTCGAGCAGCTCCCGTTGCCGCTGCACCGGGTCGCCGACGGTGCCTGCAGCCGGGTCAGCCACGCCGCTGCACTCCGTTGTACAGCGCCATGCTGTCGCGCAGCAGCCCCTTCGCGATCGCCTGCGCGTCGACCTGGTACTGGCCGGCGGCGATCGCGTCCTTGAGCTGAGCCACCTGGGTCGGAGCCGTGGTCGCCACCGAAGCCGCTGCCGCGGCGTTCAATGCACGCGCCGACTGCGAAATCGAGACCGTGTCGCCCGCGGGCGCCGGCGCCGCGCTGGCGGCTGCACCGTTGGCAGACGCCGTGCGCGACCCGGCGCTGTCGATGCGCGACGCACCGCTTCCCGAGCCGGAGCCGGGCCCGCCGAGAGGTGAATTTTGGAT
>JAJZEC010000051.1 GCA_021805825.1 Pseudomonadota bacterium | reverse complement strand
ACAAATACGTTACATAGTTGCCACTACAAGCGACCCGTGAAAAACGCGCGTAAATCCTTGATTCATATGGACAGCGCCCCCCGAAAACTCCCGTTTCGGGGCTGGGGATGTCGAACTCCGGGGGCCAGAGCAGCGAGGCCATCTGCTGACGGTTGGTCGCTCCCTTTGTCGCCAGCACGAACATCAGCAGGATGGCCTTCTTGTCGTTGACGACGATCTCGACGCCGTCCCGGAAGATGCAGACCTGGCCGAGGAACTGGATGCGTATGGCGGCCGGCATGGGCGTCGCATTCATGTGCCGCCTCCCGCGTCGCAAGAAGCGTGGCAGGCTGTGCGTCCGTCGTGCGCCGGTGGTGGCGGGTTCTGACGGAACCGTGGTGTACGCCGGCAAATATCCATGATCATTTCTCCACATGTTGGTGATTGCCCCTGGACGCCGATTCGCGCAATGCGGGGCGTCATTTCCGGCTTTCCATCCGGATTCGTTGGGTCATATTAGGTTGGCATCTGTGGGTTGACAAGCGATCATTATCGTCTGGAGGCGGATGTTTACATACCGAAACGGCGCAACATTTAGCGGTCCGCAAGCCCCCCGACGAATCGCCGGAAGCGTCGTCGGCCCGCGTCCGTCCATGGGGATGCAGGGCGAATGGGAGTCGGGCCGGCATTTCCGGACGCTGCGCCCGGAAGTTCCGATGCCGAATAATGATGGGATAACATCCCAGCACGCGAACGGTGCGGCCGGATTAATAAGGGCGGTAAAACCCGAATACCTGAGTAATGAACATGGAAAATGGGATGATTTTCCATGCAGCGCTCGAGGCCGTGGCCATCCACCTTGCGGGACGTCACCTGTTTCGGGGAAAAGGGAAAAAATCCCAGTCAAAAATTCCGAGCGAAGGCATGCGGCGGGTGCCGCGGTGCTCCGTGGGGTGCGGACGCCCGGTTCAGGCGCCCGGTTCAGACGTCAGGCGGGTCGATCCTGCCCTTCCCGGCGTAGGGCTTGAGCAGCGAGACCATCTGGGCGTAGACGCGGGGGGTGGCGGCGATCACCTCGCCTTGCTGCAGGTAGCCGGACTCGCCGAGGAAGTCTCCCACCATGCCGCCGGCCTCGCTGACCAGCAGCGAGCCTGCGGCCATGTCCCAGGGCTTGAGGCCGAGTTCGAAGAATCCGTCGTAGCGACCGGCAGCGACGTAGGCCAGGTCGAGCGCCGCGGCGCCCGGGCGGCGCAGCCCGACGCAGCGCTGGGAGAACTTGCGGAACATGTCCAGGTACAGATCGAGGTCGTCGTCACGGCGGAAGGGGAAGCCGGTGCCGATCAGGCTGTCCTCGAGCCGCGTGCGCTTGGACACCCGCAGGCGCCGGTTGTCGAGGAAGGCGCCGCCGCCACGGCTGGCCGTGTACAACTCGTCGCGCGACGGATCGTAGACCACCCCGTGCTGCACCACCCCGTTGTGCGCCAGCGCGATCGACACCGCATACACGGGCAGGCCGTGGATGAAGTTGGTGGTGCCGTCGAGCGGGTCGATGATCCACACATGCTCCGCGCCGGCGCGGCCATGGGTGCTTCCGGTTTCCTCGGCCAGCACACCATGCTGCGGGAAGGCCTTGAGCAGGATGTCGATGATCGCCTGCTCGCTGGCGCGGTCGACCTCGGTCACGAAGTCGTTGGCGGATTTTTCCGACACGCGCAGCAGATCCAGGTCGAGGCTGGCGCGGTTGATGATTCTGCCGGCTTCGCGCGCGGCGCGGACGGCGACGTTGATCACGGGGTGCATGGTGGCTGCAGGCGCGTGCGGCGCGTGCCTCGGCGAGAATGTGCGGATGACGGAAAAAGAGCAGCGGCAGCAGCCGCGGAACGCCGGCGATTGTAGCCAAGGGGTCGCGTCGGCCGGCGCGGCCATGCCGCAGCCCCTGTTCGTGCTGGTGGGCACCAGCCACGCGGGAAACGTCGGTGCCGCGGCACGGGCGATCCGCACCATGGGTTTCCACGCCCTCGGCCTGGTGGCGCCGCGCTATCCCGACGTGCTGCAGCAGGCCGAGGCGATCGCGATGGCCAGCGGGGCGCAGGACGTGCTGCAGCAGGCGCGCCAGGGTGCCACGCTGAACGATGTGGCGGGCGATTGCGGGGTGCTCGTGGCCTTGTCGGCGCGGGTGCGCGATTTCGGTCCGCCCTTGCGGGGGCCGCAATGGCTGCCCGAGCTCGCCCGGCAAGCCGCTGCCGCCGGGCGTCGGGTGGGTTTCGTGTTCGGCAGCGAGCGCTACGGCCTGGACAACCACACGGTCTGGCGTTGCGATGCGCTGCTCAACCTGCCTACCGCTCCCGACTACGGATCGCTGAACCTGGCGCAGGCGGTACAGATCGTGGCCTGGGAGTGGCGTCGGGCGCTTGGCAGCTTCGAGCACGCGGGCAAGGGTCCGCCGCCCGAGGAGCCGGCCACGCATGCCGAGGTCGAGGCTGCGCTGCAGCAGCTGCAGCGCAGCCTGCAGTTGCTGGGCTACCTCGATCCGCGAGCCCCCCGGCGCCTGCTGCCGCGGCTGCGGCGGCTGCTGGCCAAGGCCGCGCTGAGCCGGCAGGAGGTGCAGATCCTGCGCGGCATCTGCGATGCGGCGAGCAAGCGCCTCGGCGACGGTTGACCGCCGGCCCGCTCGCGTGCCTGCACGATGTGCGGCGGCCTTCGAGCGCGCCATCGGCGGCTCCAATACACTGGCCGAGGCCCGCGAAGGCTTGCCGCGGCTTCCGACATTGCCCCCCATGTTCCGTTCCTTGCGCGAAGAGATCCAGGTCATCGTCGAACGCGACCCCGCCGCGCGCTCGCGCTGGGAGGTGCTGACCTGCTATCCCGGCTTGCATGCCCTGTGGCTGCATCGCATCGCGCATCGCCTGTGGCTCGGCGGCCACCACTGGCTGGCGCGCTGGATCTCCCATTGGGGCCGCTTTCTCACCGCCATCGAGATCCACCCCGGCGCGGTCATCGGCCGCCGCGTGTTCATCGACCACGGCATGGGGGTGGTGATCGGCGAAACCGCCGAAATCGGCGATGACTGCACCATCTACCAGGGCGTGACCCTGGGCGGAACGTCGCTGTACAAGGGCACCAAGCGTCATCCGACGCTGGAGGCGGGGGTCGTCGTCTGTTTCGGAGCCAAGGTGCTCGGGGGATTCACCGTCGGCAGCGGCGCGCGCATCGGATCCAACGCGGTGGTCGTGAAGGCCGTGCCCGCGGGCGCCACCGCGGTGGGCAACCCGGCGCGCATCATCGACAAGCAGGGTGAGCAGCAGCGCGAGGCCGCTTCCACCCGCATGGGCTTCTCCGCCTACGCGGTCACGCAGAACGGCGACGACCCGCTGAGCAAGGCGGTGCTCGGCCTCGTCGACCACTCGGCACAGCTCGAGCACCAGATCGCGATGCTGTGGCGCGAACTGGAACGGCAGGGGGTGTGCGCGCAGGACAAGGCACCGCAGGACGCGATGCGCACCGAGCACTTCGACAAGGATCGTTTCGAGAAACTCGTCAAGTAGCGAGCTCGCCGGCGGCCTGCAGCCACGGCATCAGATCCTCGCGATCCACGCGCAGCCAGGCGTCGCCCGGGCGCAGCCACAGTGCCTGCGCGCGCCCGGGCGCGGCATGATCCAGATCCCAGTCGCCCAGCACCTGGCGCAGGGTCGCTCCTTGCCAGTGCTCGCGCGGTCGGTGGGTGTGGCCGTGGATCATCCAGCTCGCATGCTGGGCAAGCAGCCAGCGCCGCGCCTCGTCGGCATCGGCGTCGGCTGGTTGCTCCAGTGCCGCCTGCGCCTGCCGGCTCTGCGCGCGCGCGGATTGAGCCTGTTGCAGGCGCTGCGTCAGGGGTTGCGCGAGGAATTGCCCTTGCCAGTCGGGGTCGCGGCAGACCGCGCGCCATCGCATGTAGGCCTGGTCGCCGATGCACAGCGCGTCGCCGTGGCACAGCACGATGCGCTGGCCGGCGACCTCCAGCACGCAGGGGTCGTCGAGCAAGAGCGCGCCGCAGCGCGCGGCGAAAGCGGGGCCGAGCAGGAAATCCCGGTTGCCGCGCTGCACCGCGACCATGCAGCCTTGCGCGCCAAGCGCGGCCAGTGCCGCACAGACCGCATGCTCGGTATCGTTCCGGGAGTGTTCGAGCAGGTCGTCGCCGACCCAGGCGTCGAACACGTCGCCCAGCAGCAACAGCGCATCGGCGCGGCCGCCCAGGGTGTCCAGCCAGCGCAGGAAGGCATCGGTGGTGCGCGGCGCCTGCCCGCCCAGATGCAGGTCGGAGGCCAGCGCCAGCGCGCGCCAGTGTGGCGGCGCCTGCAGCCGATGCAGGGGGGTCTCAGACTTCAAGGGCCTTGAGGATCACCACGTCCTCCACCGGAACGTCCTGGTGGAAGCTCTTGCTGCCGGTCTTCACGCCCTTGATGGCATCGACCACCTCGCGGCCCTCGACCACCTCGCCGAAGACCGCGTAGCCCCAGCCTTGCGGGGTCGGGGAGCTGTGGTCGAGAAAGCTGTTGTCGGCGACATTGATGAAGAACTGGGCCGTCGCCGAATGAGGATCGCTGGTGCGTGCCATCGCGATGGTGTAGCGCTTGTTCTTCAGCCCGTTGTCGGCCTCGTTGGCAATCGGTGCCTGCGTGGGCTTTTGCTTCATGCCCGGCTCGAAGCCTCCGCCCTGGATCATGAAACCGTCGATCACGCGGTGGAACACCGTGCCGTCGAAATGGCCGCTGCGCACGTAGGCAAGAAAATTCTCGGTGGACTTGGGAGCCTTCTCGGCGTCGAGTTGCAAGCGGATCACTCCCTTGCTGGTCTGCAGTTCAACCATCGATCGATTCCTCGTGAAATGGGGTGGGACGGAAAGGGCTGCCGAGGGTGCGCGCCGCGGCGGCGGTGGTGTCAGGGCAGTACCCGCGCCGAGCGGATGAGCACGGGTTGCACCGGAACGTCGGACATGCCCTGCACTTCGTGGGTGGGCAGCGCGGCGATGCGGTCGACGACCTTCATGCCCGTGACCACGTGCCCGAACACCGCGTAGCCGTAGCCATCGGGTTGAGGGTAGTCGAGCGAGCTGTTGTTCGCCAGGTTGATGAAGAACTGGGAGGTCGCCGAATCGGGGTCGCCGGTGCGTGCCATCGCGATCGTCCCCCGCAGGTTGCGCAGACCGTTGCGGCTCTCCAGCGGAATCGGCGCCGCCGTCGGCTTGTGCTGCAGACTCCGGGTGTAGCCACCACCCTGGATGACGAAGCCGGGAATCACGCGGTGGAAGATGGTGCCGGCGTAGAAGCCCTCGCGCACGTAGCGAAGGAAATTCGCCACCGTGCGCGGCGCGCGCACGGCGTCGAGCTGCAGCACGATGGGCCCCAGCGAGGTGTCGAGCTCGACGCGGGGTGCGTTCGATGCCGGTGCGGCCGCCTGCGCCGGCAGGCCGACGCAGGCCAGCAGGCTGGCGCAGGCCAGCATGCCGAGCAGGCGCCGCCACAGCGGCCGGTGGGCGGGGGAGTCCTTGCGGTGGCTCATGGCCGGGTTCCGGTTGGGGGGCTGGCCGCGGGCTGCCGCGGGATGGTGTCGATGGCGCGCAGCTGCCGCAGCATGCGCTGGGCATGCGCCCGCGCGCCGGCGTCGCCGCTGCCCTGCAGCGCGCGCTCATACGCCTGCTCGCCCAGCCGCAGGTAGACATCGCCCAGGTTGGACGCCGCGGTGGCGTAGTCGGCGTTGGCGCGCAGCGCGGCCTCGAATTGCGCTCGGGCCAGCTGGTACTGCCCTTGCGCCGCGTACAGCACGCCGAGGTTGTTGTAGGGCTCCGGAAGTTCCGGGTAGCGCAGGCTGAGCGCGCGCAGTACCTTGATGGCCTGTGCATCCTCGTGCGCCTGCTGCAGCAGCAGCGCCTGCCGCAGGCGCAGGCGGGGATCGTCCGGGTGGGCGGCGATCGCCTGTTCCACGGCCGGCAGCGTGCGCGGCAGGGCCTGCGGCGATGGCTGGCCCTGGGCGTGGGCGCCGCCCACGCCGCAGCCGAGGGCCATCGCAAGCGCAAGCAGACGGACGGCGGCGCGGCCGCGTGCCAGGCGCGCTCGGGCAGGCGACGCACAGGCGAAGGACGGCGGGGCGGGCATCGGGCGGGTCGGCGGCTGTCGGCGCGGGGATCGCGAAGCGGGAATTCTACCCAGGCTGCCCGGCGCGGGCGGCGACGGCTCGTGCCTCGGCGTCCTGGGGCGACCCCGGCGGCGTGACGCAGACGACGGCATGCGCGGGCAGACCCGGGGAGGCTGCCTCGGGCAGATGGGCTGAAGAGCCCGTCGCCGGTGGCGCCTGCTGCTGTCGCTGGCGCAGCGCGCGCAGCTGATCGCGCGCCGCGATCCGTTGTTGCTCGGAGGCGCGCAGGCGGGCCGCGAGCTTGCGCGCGGCGTCGGCGCCGTCGACGCGCAGGCGCACGGTGATGCGACGAACCCCCAGCCGGCGCAGGCCCTCGGCCTGTGCGGGGAAGTCGGCCGGGGCGAAGTCCCGGCTACCCGACGCGAAATCCGCCAGCAGGTCGGCCAGCCCCAGCCTTCCGGGGTAGTCGCGGCGCAGCAGCAGTTCGCCCAGCCACACGCGCAACTGCGCGCCGCCGCAGCGTGCGGGGCTCCACGCCAGCCTGCCTTGTCGTGGCAGGTTGAGGTTGTGCAGCTGGAGGCCTCCGGAGTCGCAGTCCACCCGCAGCGCGACCGCGAAGGGCCGCGCCGCGGCTTCGGGGTTGATGTCGGTCGGCAGCGTCTGCAGCGTGAGCTCGACGCGCTCCTGCAGGGCCTGCGTGCGCGCCTGCTGCGCCTGCAGCAGATCCTCGCGCAGCTGCTGGGCGCGCGCCAGCAGCAGCTGCTGCTCGGCCATCTGCTGCAGTTGCATCTGCTGTGCCGACTGCAGCGCCGCCCGCTGCGCGGCCGCCAGGTTGTCGTCGCGCACCTCGGGCATCCAGGGCCAGGCGCGATCCAGCTCGAAATCGAGGCTGAGTTCGCGCACCCCGGGCGGCAGCGCCGGCAGGCTCTCGACGGCCACGAACAGCAGGCTCGCCGGCTGCGCGAAGTATTCGTGCAGCACGCGTCCGCAGTCGCAGGCCCGCTCGGGGCAGGGCAGCAGCGGGCGGTCGAAGCCGGCCAGGCGCACGGCGCCCGCTTCCAGCACGCATCGGCCGCAGGCGGCGGCCGACGGGCCGCTCCAGTGCAGCAGCAGCCGGCGCAGGTGCCGGGTCAGGAGCAGCAGCAGATCGCAGGCTTCGGCGTGACCGCCATGGACATGCAGGCGCAACTCGGGCAGCGCGGCGAGGCCTTCGGGGGAGGACAGGCGGAACTGCAGGCGGATCGTCGGTGTCCGATCCGCGGGCTCGAGCAGCGCGCAGCCTGCCTGACGCAAGGGCGGCACGAACAGCTCATGGCAGGTGCGGAAGCGGCAGGCCGTGCCGTCCACCGGAACCGAGAGCAGTTCGCAACCGGACTGAACGCGCAGCGGCAATCCGTCGTCGATGAGCGGGCGCATGCGAACCATCGCTACCGCGGGGATGCTCAGCAGGTACTGGGGGAACAGCAGCCCGGCGAGGTCGTGGAGGAATTCGGGAAAGGAGTCGTCGAGGCGCTGGCGCAGCAAGGCCGTCAGGAAGGCCACGCCCTCGAACAGCCGTTCGACATCGGGGTCGGCACCTTGGCCCAGCAGCATGGGCGCCAGCGCCGGGTGTTCGCCTGCGAACTCGGCGGCCAGCGCGCGCAGGCGTCCGAGCTCCTGGGTGAAGTCCTGGTCGATCATCGTCGCGCTTCCGGCGGGCACAGCCCATGGTGGAAGGACTCGGTGCAAGCCCTCGTCGCCTGCAGGCGGACACGACCCTGGCAGTCGATGCTGCCGCGCAACTGCACGGTGGCTCCGGCGGGAGCGATCAACGCGCCATCGAGGACGAAGCACAACTGCGGCAGCCCGTCCGGCTCGCGGCCCAGGCTCGCCCGCGGCGCCCGCAGCCGCGGCTCGTGGCGCCGAACCAGATCCTGCAGCCAGCCCTCGATGGCCATCGCGATCACTTCATCGCAGCCTTCGTCCCCGCAGCCGGTGGCTTCGGGCAGTGGCGCCGGGCACTCGCCGCACAGGCGCTGGAGGTGCGCGAGCAGCGAGCGCTGCAGCGCGTGCTCCTCGGGCTCGCGGCAGCGCGGCAGGCCCTGGGGCTGTCCGGGCTCGCGCCGTGCAGCGCGCGCGCGCTCTTCGGTGGCCGCGATCCGTTCCAGCAGGCGGTAGGGGTGCATCGTCGGATCTGTTGCGTGCGCGGGTGCGCGTGCCGGTGCGGATGCGGATCGGGCGGCGGCGCGTGTTGCGGCAGGCCGTTCAGGCCTTCGGCGCCAGCCAGGAGTCCTCGGCCTCGATGCCGTCGGGCTCGAAGGTCCAGGTGACCTTTTCGTAGCTGAGGGAGATGTCCTCCATGTGTCCGATCTGCTGGTTCTCCTGGCTCAGGCAGATCGGAGTCCAGGAGCGGATGCTGGTGATGATCGCGTTCTGCAGCTTCACCGAGTAGTACTTCTCCTCGGTGCCCTTGGGGGAGATGCGCATGTACTCCAGCGTGGCGTCCTTCAGCTGTTCGCCCGAGGTCAGCGCCTGGAACAGCTTGGGAGAGGATTTGTCGATTTCCTTGGTCAGGGTCATCGGGCCGTGCACACGCTTGCCCGTGGGCAGGCCGGTTTGCGGGCTCTTGGGGATTTCGATGACATGCTGGACGGCCTGCACGAGAATCTTCCCCTCGTGGCCCTTGACCTGGGTCGATCCCTGGATGCTTCCCTGGTTCTGCCCCTCGAGGCAGAGATAGCAAGGCATGGGCATGGTCTTCTCCTGGTTGCGGGCCGGCCAGGGCTGGTGGCCGGCGCTGGGTCATCGTTTCTCGAGCTTGCCGACCAGGGACAGCGTGAACGACGCACCCATGTACTTGAAGTGCGGCCGCACGCGCAGGTCGACGCGGTACCAGCCGGGTTCGCCGTCGATGTCGCTGACGAGGATCTGCGCCTGGCGCAACGGACGCCGACTGCGCACGCCGGGACTCGGGTTGTCCATGTCGGCCACGTACTGGCGGATCCACAGGTTCAGCGCGTTCTCCAGGTCGCCGCGCTCCTTCCAGGTGCCGATGTTCTCACGCTGCAGCACCTTGATGTAATGCGCCAGCCGGCTGACGACCAGCATGTAGGGCAACTGGGTGCCCAGGCGGAAATGGAGCTCAGCCTCGCGACCCTCGGGGTTGGTGCCGAAGAAGCGGGGCCTTTGCACCGAATGGGCGGAGAAGAAGGCCGCACTGTCGGTGTTCTTGCGGACGATCAGCGGGATGAATCCCTGCGCGGACAACTCGAATTCCCTCCGCTCGGAAATCAGCACTTCGGTCGGGATGCGGCTTTGCAGCGCGCCCATCGCCTCGTAGTGATGGATCGGCAGCCCGCGCACCTCGCCGCCGCCCTGCGGCCCGACGACATTGGCGCACCAGCGGTAGTCGGCGAAGCTCTCGCACAGCCGGCTGGCGAGCGCGAAGGCCGCATTGCCCCAGAGGAAGCCCTGGCCGTCGCGGCCGAGCCGTTCCTCGTACTGGAATGCGCGAAGCGGTGTGGTCCGCGGCCCGTAGGGAAGGCGGAGCAGGAAGCTCGGCAGCGCCAGCCCGAGGTAGCGGGCGTCGTCGCTGTCGCGCAGGCCGTTCCAGGCCAGGTAGCGTGGGCCTTCGAACACCGAGTCCAGATCCTTCACCGTCGGCAGCTGCTGCAGGGAGTCGATGCCGAAGAATTCGGCCGATGCCGCGGCCAGGAAGGGTGCGTGCGCCATCGCTGCCACCGCGGCCACGCGGCGCAGCAGTTCGATGTCGGGAGCCGATGGCCCGAATGCGTAGTCGGCAACCATCGCCGCGTAGGGCTGGCCTCCGAACTGTCCGTATTCGGCGGTGTAGACGATGCGGTACAAGGCGCTGCGGGTGGTGTGCGCGGCCTCCTCGAAGTCCTTCATCAGTCGTTGCTTGCCCAGACTGAGCAGGTGGATGCGGATGTTCTGCCCGGGCTGCACGCGATCGACCAGGAACTTCAGCGACCGCCACGCCGATTCCAGACGCTGGAAGCCTGGATGGTGGAGGATGGCGTCGACCTGCGCCGACAGGCGGCGATCGATGGCGCAGATCATCGCATCGACGACGGCCTGGCTGATCGCGGGAAACTCGCCTTCGTTCTCGCTTCCGATCTCGCTTCCGATCTCGCTTCCGATCTCGCCTCCCGATGCGGGCGAGGCCCGGGCGGGCAGCGGGCCATCGCCCGCCGGCACCAGCGCACAGCCACCGAGCAGCTGCTGCTGCAGCAGAGCCTGCAGGCCTTCGCGTGTGAGCGCGTAGGCCGGATCGGCCGGGCGCAGGCGCGCGCTGCCGACCAGGTGGTCGAGCATCGGAGTCGCCGGCGGGCCGCCCGGGTCGCGAGGGGTGGCGCCGGTGCGCAGCGCCGTGCTGCTCATGGCTGCCCCGCGTCCGCAGCCGCCCCCAGTTCCTGGAGCAGGCGCTGACGCGCGTCGTGTTGCTGCAGTGCCTCGCGCAGCCGTCGGCGGAATTCCGGGACGTTGCTCAGCGGCCCCTTGAGCGACTTCAGGGCTTCGCGCAGGCGCAGCAGCGCCTGCAGCTGTGGCGCCTGCAGCAGCAGCGCGTCGGGGCTGAAGTCGGCCATGCAGCGGAAGCGCAGCCGCAGCGCGATCTGCTGCGCAGCGCTGCCCTGCAGCATGTCGGGTACCTGCAGCTGCAGTTCGGGCGCCAGCGCGGCCAGAACCTGATCCAGATTGGCTCCGTCGACCTCGATCGGACTCGCTTCCTCGAGCGGCTGCTCGTCGTCGCGCAGCGTGAAATCGCCGAGCACCAGCAGCTTGAGCGGCAGTTCGACTTCCTGTTGCGCGCCTTCGGTCGCAGGGCGATAGACGATATTCACCCGCTCCTTCGGAGCCACCGATTCCTGCAGTGCCATGCGCATCTCCCGGTTGCCTTGCGATCGTGGCGCGGCGCTCGCGCCGGGAACCCATTGCACTCCGATCCGGCGCGGCCTGCGCGGGGCCGCGAACATGCCCACGAACGGCAAACCGGGTACGCCAGGCATGGCATTGCGGGCATCGAAACGCCCGCCAAGCCCAGCGCAGCGCCGTGCCGAGCAGCATCGCCGTGTGCTAACTTTCCACCCTTGCGCGCCGCCGGCCCCGGGCTGCGCGCGGCATCTCCGTTCGCGCGCAGTCCATGACGATCCACATCTACAACACCCTGACGCACAGCAAGCAGGCCCTGGTGCCCCTGGAGCCAGGGCATGTGCGCATGTACGTGTGCGGCATGACGGTGTACGACTACTGCCATCTCGGCCACGCGCGCATGATGGCGGTGTTCGACGTGGTGCGGCGCTGGCTGCGGGCGCGCGGCTTGCGTGTGACCTACGTGCGCAACATCACCGACGTCGACGACAAGATCATCCATCGCGCGCTGCAGGCCGGTGTCGGGGTGCGCGAGCTGACCGACGGCTTCATACGGGCCATGCACGAGGACACCGAGGCGCTGGGCATCGAGCGCCCCGACCTCGAGCCGCGGGCGACCGAGCACATCGCGCCGATGCAGGCGCTGATTGCCCGGCTGATCGAGCGCGGTCTGGCCTACCAGGACAGCGCAGGAGACGTGGATTTCGCGGTGCGCAGCTTCCCCGGCTATGGCAGGCTGTCGGGCAAGTCGCTGGACGAATTGCACGCCGGCGAGCGGGTCGAGGTCGACCTGGCCAAGCGCGATCCCCTGGATTTCGTCCTGTGGAAGCGAGCCAAGGCGGACGAACCGCCCGAGGTGCGCTGGGAATCGCCGTGGGGGCCGGGGCGGCCGGGCTGGCATATCGAGTGCTCGGCGATGAGCTGCGCATTGCTCGGCGAACAGTTCGACATCCATGGCGGCGGTGCGGACCTGCAGTTCCCGCATCACGAGAACGAGATCGCGCAGACCGAAGGCGTCACCGGCAAGCCCTGGGTGAACCTGTGGATGCACAACGGTTTCGTGCGCGTCGACGAGGAAAAGATGTCCAAGTCGCTGGGCAATTTCCTCACCATCCGCGAGGTGCTGAAGGGCGTCGACCCGGAAACCCTGCGCATGTTCATCATCCGCGCCCACTACCGCAGTCCGCTGAACTACGGCGCCGACGCCTTGCGCGACGCGCGCAGCGCCCTCGAGCGGCTGTACATCGCGCTGCAGCCGCACGCGGCAGTGGCGCCGGCGATCGACTGGCAGCATCCGCTGGCGCAACGCTTCGGCGCGGCGATGGACGACGACTTCAATACGCCCGAGGCCTTCGCGGTGCTGTTCGAGCTGGCGGCGGAAATCAATCGTGGCGCGGGTGCGGAGGCGGCGGCGTTGCTCAAGGGCCTGGGGGGCACGCTCGGGCTGCTGCAGGACTCGCCGCTGCATTTCCTGCAGGGCGACACCGCGGCGGCCGACAAGGAGTGGATCGAGCAGCAGGTGGGTCTGCGCGCGCAGGCCAAGCAGGCCCGCGACTTCGCGCAGGCCGACCGCATCCGCACAGCCTTGCTCGAGCGTGGCATCCAGCTCGAGGACAAGCCCGGCGGCGTGACGCTGTGGCGGCGCGCCTGAGCGATGCCCGCCATGTCCTGCGTCGACATTCCCCCTGCAGCCGCTCCGTACTGGGAGCAGGCCTGCAGCGAGCTCATGCGCGCCGACCGCGTGATGCGCCGGCTGATTCCATCCTGCGGAACCGCGCAACTGCAAAGCCGTGGCGACGCCTTCCAGACCCTGGCGCGCTCGATCGTCGGCCAGCAGATCTCGGTGGGCGCCGCGCAGGCTGTCTGGGATCGCTTGTGCGTTCTCGGCGCGGTGGCCTCGGCGGCGCGCATGCTGGAGCACCAAGTGCAGGATCTGCGCGGCGCGGGCTTGTCGCAGCGCAAGGCCGAGTACCTGCTCGATCTGGCGGGCCACTTCGAAGGCGGCCAGGTGCGACCGCAGGAGTGGCACGCGATGGGCGACGAGGAGATCATCGCCGAACTGGTGGGCATCCGGGGCATCGGCCGCTGGACGGCGGAGATGTTCCTGATCTTCCACCTGTTGCGTCCGGACGTGCTGCCGCTGGACGACCTCGGCTTGCGTCGGGGAATCAGCCAGTGCTACTTTTCGGGCGAGGTGGTCAGCCGCAGTGATCTGCGCGAGGTGGCTTCGGCCTGGCAGCCCTGGCGCTCGGTCGGGACTTGGTATATTTGGCGCAGCCTGGATCCGCTGCCGGTTGCCTACTGAGCGCCCCCAGGGCCGTGCTGCGCCCAGCCCGCCCCCCGCGGGGGTCGGGAAATCCTGGGGCGGCCCTGGGTTTTCTCCAGAGGCGCAGCGCGCCCCAGCCTCCATCAGAACACCATGAGCAAGAAAGTCTTTCTGGATTTCGAACAGCCGGTGGCCGAGCTCGAGGGGAAGATCGAGGAGCTGCGTTACGTGCAGGACGAGTCGGCGGTCGACATCTCCGAGGAGATCTCGCGCCTGCAGAAGAAGAGCCTGCAGCTCACCAAGGATCTGTACAGCAAGCTCAGTCCCTGGCAGGTCACGCAGATCGCGCGCCACCCGCAGCGACCCTACACCCTCGACTACGTCACCAGCCTGTTCACCGACTTCCACGAGCTGCACGGCGATCGTCATTTTGCCGACGACCAGTCGATCGTCGGCGGCCTGGCGCGCTTCAACGGCCAGGCCTGCATGGTCGTGGGCCACCAGAAGGGCCGCGACACCAAGGAGCGCGCGCTGCGCAACTTCGGCATGACCAAGCCGGAGGGTTACCGCAAGGCCTTGCGCCTGATGAAGCTTGCGGAAAAGTTCGATCTGCCGGTGTTCACCTTCGTCGATACCCCGGGCGCCTACCCCGGAATCGACGCCGAGGAGCGCAATCAGTCGGAGGCCATCGGCCGCAACATCCTCGAGATGGCCCAGTTGCAGGTGCCGATCGTCTCGACCATCATCGGCGAGGGCGGCTCCGGCGGTGCGCTGGCGATTGCCGTCGCCGACCATGTGCTGATGCTGCAGTTCGCGGTGTATTCGGTGATTTCTCCCGAGGGTTGCGCCTCCATCCTGTGGAAGAGCTCCGAGCGCGCCAGCGATGCGGCCGAGGCGCTGGGGCTGACCGCGCACCGCCTGAAGGCGCTGGGCCTGATCGACAAGATCGTCAACGAACCGGTGGGTGGAGCGCATCGCGACGCCCAGGCGATGGCGGCTTCGCTCAAGCGTGCGCTCGCCGACAGCCTGCGCCAGTTCCAGGGCCTCAAGCCTGCCGACCTGGTACGCCAGCGCTACGAACGGCTGTGCGCCTTCGGTCGCTTCCAGGACACCAAGGCAGCGCGCTGAGGCCGCCGCCGGCGGCCGTGCACAGCGCGCTGGCGGCGCTGCGGGCTTTCGTGCGTGCCCGGCAGCGGCAGCCCGCGCAGCCGGGATCCGATCTGGCCGGGGACGGCCCGCTGGCGCTGGCCTGCAGTGGCGGCGCCGACTCCACCGCGCTGCTGCTGGCCGCGCGCAGGCTGTGGCCGCGGCGCGCCCTGCATGCGCTGCATGTGCACCACGGCCTGCAGCCCTGCGCCGACGCCTTCGCCGCGCATGTGCGGCGGCTGTGCGCGGACTGGGGGGTCGAATGCCGTGTGCTGCAGGCCCGTGTCGAGCGGCGCCGCGGCGACAGCCTGGAGGAGCAGGCCCGGCTGGCGCGGCATGCCCTGCTGCAGCGCGCTGCGCGCGCCGCCGGTTGCGCGTGGCTGCTGTACGGACACCACGCCGACGACCAGGCCGAGACCCTGCTGCTGGCCCTGCTGCGTGGTGCCGGCCCGCTCGGTCTTGCGGCGATGCCCGCGGCGGACTGCCGCGAGGGAGTCTGGGTCGGGCGCCCGCTGCTGGGCTGCGCGGCGTCGAGCCTGCGTGCCGAACTCGATGCCGCCGGCATCGACTACCTGCGCGATCCGATGAACGAGGCCCCGGATCTGCGGCGCAACCGCATCCGTCGCGAGCTGCTGCCGGTGCTGGCCGCGCTGGAGCCGTCCTGGCGGCGCACCCTGGGGCGCAGCGCGCAACTGTGCGCGTTGGCGGCGCAGCGCCTGCGCGACGAGGCGGCGCGCGACCTCGAGGCCTGCCGCGGAGCGCCGGGATTGCGGCTGCGCTGCCTGCTCGACTGGGAGCCGGCGCGCCGCGCCGAGGTGCTGCGCGCCTGGCTGCGGCAACTCGGGCTGCGCAGCAATGCCGCGCAGATCGACAATCTCTGCCGCCAGATCGAGGCTCCCACGCAGGCGGCGCTGCAGTTGCGCATCGCCGGCGCGCGCCTGTGGCGGGAGGAAGGCTGGTTGCGTTGCGCGCCGGCGTCGAGCGGGAGCCTGCGCTTGCCGGCCTTATAATCGAACGCTTTTTGCGCCGCCCGCGGCGGCGCGTCGCGCCTGCGGCGGCCTGCGCCGGCGGCTCCCTCCCACTCCTGTGCATCATGGCGCTCATCGTCCAGAAGTACGGCGGAACATCGGTTGGCTCCGTCGAACGCATCAAGAACGTCGCCCGGCGGGTGATCAAATGGGCCGACGCCGGGCACCAGGTGGTGGTGGTCGTGTCGGCGATGTCGGGGGAGACCAACCGGCTGATCGCGCTGGCGCGGGAAATCCAGCCTGAACCCGATCCGCGCGAGCTCGATGTGGTGGCCGCGACCGGCGAACAGGTCACCATCGGTCTGCTCGCGATGGCGCTGAAATCGCTCGGCCGTGATGCACGCAGCTACACGGGCTTCCAGGTCGGGGTGCATACCGACAGCGCCTTCACGAAGGCGCGCATCGAATCCATCGACGAGCAGCGCATGCGCGCCGACCTCGAGCTTGGCCGGGTGGTCGTCGTGGCCGGCTTCCAGGGCATGGATGCGCAGGGCAACATCACCACCCTGGGCCGCGGAGGTTCGGACACCTCGGGGGTCGCGCTGGCCGCCGCGCTGGGCGCTGACGAGTGCCAGATCTACACCGATGTCGACGGCGTCTACACCACCGACCCGCGGGTGGTTCCGGAGGCCTCGAAGCTGCCCTCGATCACCTTCGAGGAAATGCTGGAAATGGCCAGCCTGGGCTCGAAGGTGCTGCAGATCCGTTCGGTGGAGTTCGCCGGCAAGTACCGCGTGCGCCTGCGCGTGCTGTCGAGCCTGACGCCCTGGGACCTGCCGCTGGAGGACGAGATGCGCAGCGGCACACTGATCACTTTCGAAGAGGACCAGAACATGGAACGCGCCGTGGTTTCCGGGATCGCCTTTGCCCGCGACGAGGCCAAGATCACCGTCGTCGGGGTGCCGGATCGGCCGGGAATCGCCTACCAGATCCTGAGCGCGGTCGGCCAGGCCAACATCGAGGTCGACATGATCGTGCAGAACCAGAGTGTCGACGGCTTCACCGACTTCTCTTTCACCGTCGGGCGCAGTGAGTACGCGCGCGCGCTGGGCATCCTGAAGAACGAGGTGCAGGGGCATATCGGCGCGCGCGAGGTGCTTGGCGATCCGAAGGCCTGCAAGGTCTCGATCGTGGGGGTGGGCATGCGCTCGCACGCTGGCATCGCCAGCACCATGTTCCGCACGCTGTCGGAAGAGGGCATCAACATCCAGATGATCTCGACCTCGGAGATCAAGGTGTCGGTGCTGATCGACGAGAAATACCTCGAACTCGCCGTGCGCGCGCTGCACCGCGCCTTCGATCTCGACGACCCCGCGGCAGGCTGAATCCGTCAGCGCGCGGAATCAGCGCGCTGTCGTGGCGGGGAAGCGCACCTGCACGCGCAGCCCGCCCAGAGGCGAGTCCAGCAGCTCGACCGTCGCCCCGCTGCGGTCGGCAACACTCTTGACGATGGCCAGCCCGAGCCCGCTGCCTCCGGCCGGAGCGTCGGCGCGGCGGTAGAAGCGGTCGAACACCCGCGGACGCTCGGTCTGCGGGATGCCCGGGCCGGAGTCGTCGATCTCCAGCAGGGGCTGCCCGTCCTGCATGCGCACACGTACATCGACGCGCCCCTCGCGCGGACAGTAGCGCACGGCGTTGTCGACCAGGTTGCGTGCCAGCATGCGCAGTCCCTGCGGCGGCGCCTGCACCATCAGATTCTCGGCCTGTTCAAGGCCCGCGTCGACCTGCCGCGCCTGCGCCAGTTCCAGGGTGTCGGACAGGGCCTGGCGCGCCGCGTCGGCGAGGGAGGTCGGCGCCGGGGGCTCCCGGCCCCCGGAGTCGGCGCGCGCCAGCGCGAGCAACTGCTCGACCAGATGGGTGGCGCGGTCGATGCCGGCGTCGAGGCGCTGAGCGGCCTGGCGGCGCGTTCCCTCGTCGGGCGCGCGCGCCAGCATCTGCAGTTGCAGGCGCAGCGCGGCCAGTGGAGAGCGCAGTTCGTGGGCGGCATCGGCGACGAACATCTGCTGCGCATCGAAGGCCTGCCGGGTGCGCGCGAACAGTCCGTTCATCGCCCGCACCACGGGCTGCATCTCCTGCATCGCGGCGTCCGGATCGAGGGGGTCGAAGGACGTCGCGGCACGGTTTTCCAGTTCCGTCGACAGCGAGCGCAGAGGCCCCAGCGAACGCCGCACGACCCACGCCACGACCAGCAGCAGCAGGGGCACGATGAGCAGCATCGGCCAGACCGAGTTCAGCGCGAAGGTCAGCGCCAGCGCGCGCCGGCTGAGCAGGGGCTGCGCGACCTGGATGGTGCGTCCTCCGGCCTGCATCGAGAACACCCGCCACTTGCGGTGGTTGACCCCGACCGTGGCGTAGCCGAGCACGGCCTGATCCGGCAGTTCGACGCGCGGGCGCGACACGTAGATGCGCTGGCCGTCGGGCGACCATACCTGGAACACGTAATCCAGGTTGTCGCGCGCCCGACTGCGCGGTCCGAAGCCGGGCAGCCCCAGCTCACCGGTGGCCAGCGACAGCGCGATCTGCTGCAGGTGGTAGTCGAACACCGCGTCGGCCTCGCGCATGGCGTTGCGGAACACCGCCAGCGCCTGCACCAGCGCCGCCGTCAGCACCGCCGCGGTCAGCAGCACCAGCAGTTTGGTGCGCAGGGATTTCATGCCGCGGATCCGGAATCGTCGCGCGCCAGCACGTAGCCCATGCCGCGGATGTTGCGGATGAAGTCGGCGCCCAGTTTCTTGCGCAGGCTGTGCACGTAGACCTCGACCGCGTTGCTGGAGATCTCCTCATTCCAGCCGTAGAGCTTCTCCTCCAGCTGGGCACGCGACAGGATCACTCCGGGTCGGCGCATCAGGGCTTCCAGCACCGCCCACTCGCGCTGCGACAGGGTCAGCGGCTGGCCGTGCAGCAGGGCCTCGCGGGTGGCGGGATTCAGCCGCAGCCCGCGGTGCTCCAGCGCCGGCTCGGCGCGACCGGCGGCGCGGCGCAGCAGGGCGCGGATGCGGGCCTGCAGTTCGCTCAGGTCGTAGGGCTTGAGCAGGTAGTCGTCGGCGCCGGCGTCGAGGCCGCGGATGCGGTCGTCGACGGCGTCGCGCGCGGTGACGATGAGCACGGGGGTTCGGTCGTGGCGCTCGCGTGCCGCGCGCAGCACCTGCAGGCCGTCGCTGCCCGGCAGCCCGAGGTCGAGCAGCACGAGGTCGTAGTGCTCGTGGCTCCAGGCGCCGTCGGCGGCGCGGCCGTCGCGCACCCAGTCGACCGCATAGCCTTCGGCGCGCAGGGCGTCGAGCACGCTTTCCCCGATCATCGGGTCGTCTTCCACCAGCAACAGTCGCATCGCCGCGTTCCGGAGCTCCGCCGTGGGTTGTCGATGAACCGCGCGCGTGCTGCAGGCGCCCGCGGGAATAGGCACAATGCCGATTTGTACCTGATGTCGGCCCGGCATGGTCCGGCTCGATCCACATTCTGCGGAGATTCCCGATGACATCCCACGCGATCCGTATCGAGCGCACCGGAGGCCCCGAGGTGCTGCAGTGGCAGGCTGTCGAGGTCGGCGCGCCGGCAGCCGGCGAGGTGCGCGTGCGCAACGCCGCGGTGGGGGTCAATTTCATCGACATCTACCACCGTACCGGGCTCTATCCGCTGGCCTTGCCTTCGGGGCTCGGCCTCGAGGGTGCCGGCGTCGTCGAGGCGGTCGGCGAGGGGGTGGAGGAGTTCGCGGTCGGCGACCGCGTCGCCTATTGCCACGGGCCGGTCGGTGCCTACGCGCAGCTGCGGGTGATGCCGGCGCGGGTGCTGGTCCGGCTGCCGGCGGGCATCGATTTCGATACCGCCGCGGCGATGATGCTCAAGGGCCTGACCGCCCAGTTCCTGCTGCGCCGCACGCGCGCGCTGCAGCCCGGGGACGTGGCGCTGTTCCATGCCGCGGCCGGCGGCGTCGGACTGATCGCCGGGCAGTGGGCGAAGGCGCTCGGCGTGACCCTGATCGGAACCGCCGGCAGCGACGACAAGTGCCGCCTGGCGCTGGAGCATGGCTACGCCCATTGCATCAACTACCGCAGCGAGGATCTGGTTTCGCGGGTGCGGGAGCTCACCGACGGGCAGGGGGTGTCGGTGGTCTACGACTCGGTCGGCCGCGACACCTGGGAGCGTTCGCTGGGCTGCCTGCGGCCTTTCGGGCTGATGGTGAGCTTCGGCAACGCCTCGGGCCCGGTTCCTCCGGTGACCCTGCAGGATCTCGCCGCGCGCGGCTCGCTGTATGTCACCCGGCCGACGCTGATGACCCATCTGGCCGATCGCCGCACGCAGCTGGAGATGGCCGCCGAACTGTTCGATGTCGTGCTTTCGGGGAAGGTGCAGCCACGCATCGGCCAGCGCTTCGCCCTTGCCGATGCGGCGCAGGCCCAGCGCGCCCTCGAAAGCCGTGCGACCACTGGCAGCATCGTGCTGCAACCCTGAGGCCAGCACGCGCCGGGCGATCGGCGGCTCAGGCGCGGCGCCGTCGGCGGGCCTGCAACTGCTCGTCGAGCAGCAGCGTGGCGGCTCCGACGCTGATCGCGCTGTCGGCGAGGTTGAAGGCCCAGAAGTGCCAGGTTCCCGAATTCGTGCGCAGATAGAAGTCCAGGAAGTCGGTGACATGGCCCCAGACGACGCGGTCGATCAGGTTGCCCAGCGCGCCGCCGAGGATCAGCGCCAGCGCCAGCCCGAGGAGCACGCGGCGCCGCCGGCGCAGCAGGATGGCCACGATCGCCAGCGAGGCGCTGCCCGCGAGCGCGGCGAACAGCCAGCGCTGCCATCCGGACTGAGCGGCCAGGAAAGAAAATGCGGCTCCCGGATTCTCCACGTGCACCAGGTTGAAAAAGCCGGTCACCGCGATGCTTCCGCCGAGTGGAATGTCGCGCGCCACCAGCCATTTGCTGGCCTGGTCGAGCAGCACCACCAGCAGCGCCAGCAGCAGCCACAGCCACGACGGCGGCAGCCGGCGCTCGTGCAGGGGTTCAAACATGGTTGCGCACCTCGCCGTGGCCCTGCAGGTTGTCCAGGCAGCGGGCGCACAGCTGCGGATGCGCGGCGTCCCGGCCGACATCCGGAACCCAATGCCAGCAGCGCTCGCATTTGTCCGCCTGCGCCGGTTGCACGTCGATGGATGGCGTCGGCGCGGCTTGCCATTGCAGCCGGGAGACGAGGAAGGCGAAGCGCGCTTCCTCGCCCAGGGCGTCGAGCAGCTCCTGCTGCTCCTGCGGCAGGCCGAGGCGAACCCAGGCCTGCAGCGACGGGCCCAGTCGGCCTTCGGCGCGCACTGCCTCCACCGCGCGGTTGACCTCGTCGCGCAGCGCCCGGATGGCGCTCCAGCGCTGCAGCAGTTGTGCCGCGTCGGCCGGCCGTGGCAGATCGTGGAAGGTCTGCACGAACAGGGTGCCGTCGCGGCGCGCCTGCTCGGGGGCGAAGTGCTCCCAGGCCTCCTCGGCGGTGAAGCTCAGGAAGGGGGCGATCCAGCGCAGCATCGCGCCGGCCACGTGCCACAGCGCGGTCTGCGCACTGCGCCGCGCCGATCCGCTGGCCTGCGTCGTGTACAGGCGATCCTTCAGCACGTCGAGATAGAAGCCGCCCAGGTCTTCCGAGCAGAACACCAGCAGCCTGGCGGCAACCGGATGGAATTCGTAGTTGCGGTAGTGCTCCAGGATGTCGCGCTGCAGATCGCCGGCATAGGCCAGGATCCATCGATCGATGTCGACCATGTCGTCGACCGCGACCGACTGCGTCGCGGCATCGAAGTCCGACACGTTGGCCAGCAGGAAGCGCAGGGTGTTGCGGATCCGGCGGTAGTTCTCGACCACCTGGCGCAGGATGGCGTCGGAAATGGCCAGGTCGCCGGAGTAGTCGGTCGACGCCACCCACAGGCGGATGATCTCGGCGCCGAGCTTGTCGCTGACCGCCTGCGGCGCGATCACGTTGCCAACCGACTTGCTCATCTTGCGCCCCTGGCCGTCGACCGTGAAGCCATGGGTGAGCAGCGCCTTGTACGGGGCCCGGCCGTCGATCGCGCAACCCGTGAGCAGCGAAGAGTGGAACCAGCCGCGATGCTGGTCGTGGCCTTCCAGGTACAGGTCGGCCGGCCAGGCCAGCTGGGCGCGGTGGCTGCCGCGCAGCACATGCCAGTGGGTGGTTCCCGAATCGAACCAGACTTCGATGATGTCCTGTGACTTCTCGTAGTCGTCGGCCTCGTCGCCCAGCCAGCTGCGCAGATCCAGGCGCGACCAGGCCTCGACGCCTTCGCGCTGCACCAGTTCCGCCGCCCGATCCATCAGTTCCAGGGTGCGCGGATGCAGTTCCCCGGAGCCGCGGTGCAGCACGAAGGGCAGGGGCACGCCCCAGGCGCGCTGGCGCGAGATGCACCAGTCGGGTCGGCCGGCGATCATGTCGCGCAGCCGCGCCTTGCCGGTGGCCGGGTAGAAGGCCGTCTGCTCGACAGCCTGCAGCGCCGTCTGGCGCAGGGTGCCCGGCGCCTTGTCGGTGGTGCATACCCCCTGGCCCTCGTCCATGCGCACGAACCACTGGCTGGCGGCGCGGTAGATCACCGGCGTCTTGTGGCGCCAGCAATGCGGGTAGCTGTGCCGGATGTCGGTCGTCGCCAGCAGTCTGTCGGCCGCGCGCAGCGCCTCGATCACGTGGTCGATGGCCTCCCAGATCGACTGTCCGCCGAACAGCGGCAGATCGGAGGCATAGACGCCATCGGCCTGCACCGGGTTGAGCACCTGGTCGGTTCGCATCCCGTGGGCGAGGCAGGAGTTGAAATCATCCACCCCATAGGCCGGCGAGGAATGCACGATGCCGGTTCCTTCGTCGGCCGTGGCATAGTCGGCCAGGTACACCGGACTGCTGCGGCCGTAGCCGGGGTCGGACAGCGCCAGCGGGTGGCGAAAGCGCAGGCCACCCAGGCGTTCGCCCCGGGTGGTCGCCAGCACCCGTCCCTGCAGGCCGTAGCGCTGCAGGCAGTCGTCGA
>JAJZEC010000004.1 GCA_021805825.1 Pseudomonadota bacterium | reverse complement strand
GTTTCGTGCCGCGCGGCGACCTGCAGCAGCTGCTCGATCTGTTCGGCATGAACCTGGCCGACCACGCGGCGGCGGCGGTCTCGAACCTCGCGCAGGAAGCGCCGCGCCTGGAACAGAGTGTGTTCGCCGACGGACTCAGCCAGGCCTCGATGAATCGCCTGGCCGAACTGGCGCGCGAACTGTGGGCGCACAATCGCGACCGCATGGTCGCCGAGGCCCTACGATGCCTGGAATCCGACGCCTCCGACCGCGAGGCCCGCGGTCGTGTGCGCTTCGGGGCCTATTTCTGGAACGAGGCGCATCCTCCCGAGCCCGCACCGGATCCGCGCGCAGCGGCCGCTTCGGGCCCGCGCAGAAGGAAGGCCTCGCCGCAGCCACCGAAGGAACGCTTGTGAGCAAACTCCTGCCCCTGCGCGCAGTGCGCGCCGCGACGCTGGCCGCCACCGCGGGCCTGTTTCTTGCGCTCGCCTCCTGCGGAGGCGGCGGTGCCGCGGCCGTGGTCGCCGCGGTCGGCGGCGGCGGGGTCGGCACCGGAGGCACCGGGATGACCTTCGGGACCGTGATCGGGCTGGGTAGCGTGATTGTCGGCGGCACACCGTACAGCAGCGCAACGCCCACCTACTACTCGGCATCGGACAGCGCGGACGCGCTGCAGACGAATTCCCAGGCGGTCGATCTCGGCGCCCGCGTCGAACTGCAGCAGATCGACTCCAGCAACCAGCCGCAGTCCCTGGTGATCCAGCCCGAGGTCGACGGCGTCGTGGGCAGTGTGGACACGACGACCGGCACGCTGCAGGTCAACGGCGAACGCGTGCTGGTCAACGCCGACTCCGGCAAGGGGCCGGTCACCTTCTACTCGGGCTTCACCGGGCTGGGCGGCGCGGCCGGGGTGACTGTGGGCACCCAGGTCGAAGTGCATGGAGCCTACGGCGAGGACGCCAGCGGCCCGTACATCTGGGCCACGCTGATCGAGCGCCTGCCGGCCTCGAGCACCCTGAGTCGACTGACCGGGGTGGTCGCCAACCTGGGCGCAACCAGCTTCAGCGTCGACGGCACCTCGGTGCCGCTGGCCGGTACCGTCATCCAGCCCTCGGGAGCCAGCCTGGCGGGCGGGGATCTGGTCTACGCCGCCGACCAGGGCGGCAGCTGGGTGGTCACCGTGCATGGGCTGGGTACGACGACCGGCCCGGTGCAGGTCGACGGCGTGGCCTACGCCATCGGATCCCAGGGGTTCACGCTGTCGGGAATCCCGGTCGACACCACCGCGATGGGTGCTTCCGCCCCGGCGCTGGTGGAGGGGCAGTACGTGGTGGTCAGCGGCCACGGCGACGGCCATGGAACCCTCGTCGCGCAGTCGATCCGCACCTACTCGGCCAGCAACCCGGCGACCGTCGAGCTGCACGGCACCATCACCGCCTTTGTCAACGCCACCAGCCCCTTCCTGGTGCGCGGGGTACCGATCGACGCCAGCGCGGCCAGCTACGCCGCGGGCTCGAGCAGCAGCCAGCTGGGCAACGGTGCCTATGTCGACGTCGTCGGCACGGTGTCCGGCAATGTGGTCACCGCCAGTTCCATCCAGGTGCTGTCCTCCGCGCCCACCGGCGAGACGGTGGACATGCAGGGAACGGTGGCCAGCGTGATCGACCCCGGCCACTTCCTGCTGAACTGGCAGACCGAAGGCGGCAACCGGCAGGTCACCGTGACCATCGCCCCCAACTGCGCCTACGCCAACGGCAGCGCGGGCAGCCTGAGCGCGGGGGCGCCGGTCGCGGTCGAGGGTCTGTACCAGGAGGACGGGGCGAACACCGTCAGTGCTTATACCATCCGCTTCCTGCCCACGGGTGGGTCGAGCACCTCCGGCGGGAGCAGCGAGCCGCAGGACATCTCCGGGCGGGTCTACGCCTGGAGCCTGGGCTCCGCAGTGACGCAGGCCACCGCGGTCGCCGCGCAAGACTCGAGCTTCTCCCTGGAAGGCACCCAGCTGAACATCCTGGCGGCGAACAGCGTTTCCATCCCGGCCGGCTTCGGCGACGGCGTCAAGGTCGAGGTGAAGTTCGACCCGACGACCGGCAACGTGCTGAGCATCGCGCTGGACAACTGAAGCGCGCCGGGATGAACCAGCATCCGTCTGCCGGCGAGGCCGAAGCCGCCGATCGCTGGGCCGACTGGTTGCTGCACACCCGCAGCGCCGGCGACCCGCAGTACGAACTGCGCATCCAGGCCCGGGTGGCGCAGTATGTCGAGCGCGCGCTGCAGGCGCTGCGGCTGCACGAGCACGCGACCCTGCTCGACTTCGGCTGCGGCGACGGCGCGCTGGGCCTGCGCGCGCTGCAGCACTGGCCGCAGCTGCGGGTGGTGTTCGCCGACACCTCGATGCCCCTGCTGCGCCGCGCCAGCGAGCGCGCCGAGGCCGCCGGGGTGCACGCGCGCTGCCGCTTCGTGCACCTGGATGGCAGCAGCCTGTGCGCGGTAGCCGACCAGAGCATCGACGCGCTGGCGACCCGCTCCGCGCTGGCCTATGTCGCCGACAAGCCCCGCATCCTCGGCGAATTCCACCGCGTGCTGCGCCCCGGCGCCATGCTGTCGCTGGCCGAACCGGTATTCCGCGACGAGGCGCTGGCCTCGTGCAGCGAGCGCAGCGCGCTGGAGCAGGCCGAGGATGGCGAGGTCACGCGGCTGCTCGCGCTGCTGCACCGATGGCGCGCCCACCAGTTCCCCGACACCCAGGAGGCACTGCAGGCCTGCGCCCACTGCAACTACAGCGAACGCGACCTGTTCGCCTGGACCGTGCAGGCAGGCTTCGAACAGGTGCATCTGGAACTGCATCTGGATTCGGGCCCCAGCCTGGCGCCCGACTGGCACAGCTTCACCCTGCACACCCCCCACCCCTTCGCCACCAGCCTGCGCGACGTGCTGGACTGGGAATGCAGCGCCCAGGAACGCGAACTCCTCGAGGGCGTTCTGCAGCAGGCCTGGAACCAGGGGGAGATCCACGCCGTCGAACGCATGGCCTACGTGGCTGCCCGTCGCCCCTGATGCGGATCCGGCGCGCTGCCCCGCGGCTGCTAAGGCCGGGCTAAGTCCGCGCTCGTAGGATTCGGTGTCGATGCACCGGATCCGCCCATGAATCCTTTCGCAACCTGGAGGCCCAGCTGGCAGCGGCTGCGCCCCGTGGCCGGCCTCGCCGCTGCGCTGCTCGGCCTCGGCGGATGTGCCGCCTACGCCCCGCGACCGCTGCCCACGACGACCGACAGCGCGCGCACGCTGCGGCAGCTGCGGGTGGATGCGCGACGCATCCCGCTGCCACGTCTGCAGCAGCAGCGCATCGACCCCGACCGTCCGCTGGGCATCGACGCGGTAGCCGCGCTGGCCGTGCTGAACAATCCGCAGTTGCGGCTTGCGCGCGACCGCCTGGGCATCGCGCAGGCGCAGGCCTTCGCTGCCGGGCTGCTGCCCGACCCGCACCTTTCGGCATCGCGCAGCTTGCCCGGCCACGCCACGGGCGCGACCTCCACCGCCTACAGCCTCGACCTGGCCTTCGACCTCGGCAGCCTGTTGCTGCGCCCGGACGCGCAGGCCGCCGCCCGCGCTCATGCACGCAGCCTGAACCTGGATCTGCTGTGGCAGGAATGGCAGACCGCGGCACAGGCGCAGCTGCTGTTCGTCCGCCTGAGCGGGCTGCGGCAGCGCGACCTGCTGCTGCGCAGCGAGCAGACGCTGCTGCGCCGCCGCCTGCGGCGCACCCGCGCGGCGGTCGCCGCAGGCAACCTGCCGCGCACCGATGCGGACGCCCAGCTCGTGCTGCTGCAGGCGCTGCAGCAGAAGCAGCGCGCCGACGCGCAACACAGGCTGGCCTGGCAGGCCCAGCTGCACGCCCTGCTCGGGCTTGCGCCTGCCGTGCCGCTGCACCTGGGGCCGCTGCCGCCGATTCCAGCGCACAGCACGAGGGACGTCGAACAGGCGCTGGCGCAGGTCGCGCGCATCCGCCCCGATCTGCTGGCTCTGCGCGCCGGCTACCGCAGCCAGGAGCACAAGCTGCGGGAAGCCGTGCTGGCGCAGTTCCCGTCAATCGGGGTGGATTTCACGCGGGCGCGCGACACCAGCAACATCAACACCGTGGGATTCGGCCTGAGCTTCAACCTGCCGCTGCTCAACGGCAGTCGAGGCGCGATGGCTGTCGGACGCGCCACCCGCCGCGAACTGTTCGACGCCTACCAGTTGCGCCTGGATCAGACACAGTCCCAGGTCGCCCAGGCGCTGGCCGATCTGCGGCTGCTGCGCGCGCAGCGCGCCGCGCTGCGCGCGGCCCTGCCCCAGCTGCGCGGCGCTGCGCGCGCCGCGCAGCTGGCACTGGCGCGCGGGGCGATCACCCTGCCGCAGGCCCAGGCGCAGCAACTGGCGCTGCTGCAGCAGCGACTGGCACTGCAAGCGATCGCGCAGCAACGCGCAGAACAGGTGGTCGGCCTGGATCTGCTCACCGGCAGCGGCCTGTACCGCAGCGCCGCCCCCGCAGACTCGCATCAGAGGAAGCAGGAATCATGATGTCCCGTTGCATGGCCGGCGCGCGGCGCATCGCGCTGCCGGCGCTGGCCTGGCTGTGGGCGATTCTGCCCTGCCCGCCTGCCCGCGCGGCCGCCCCCGCGGTTTCCGCGCTGGTGCGCGTGCAGCCCCTGCGGCGCGGCACCCTGAGCAGTCGGATCCAGGCGCTGGGGCGGGTGACCGCAGCCAGCGAGCGCACGCGGGCCATCAGCTTCGCCCGCCCGGTGCGCGTGCTGCGCGTGGAGGTTCGCCCCGGCGAGGTCGTGCGACGCGGCCAGCCGCTGCTGCTGGTGGCCGGTGTCGCGGGCAGCGACGCGGCCTACCTGCAGGCGCGCCACGCCGTACGCTACGCGAAATCCGCGCTGCGCCGGCTGCGTCAACTGCAGGCCCAGCAACTGGCTACCCGCTCGCAGCTGGACGCCGCCGAGAAGGCGCTGGCCGACGCGCGTGCGCGCCTGGCCGCGGCGCGCGCGCAGGGACTGGGCGCGGGCGCGCAGCGCGCGACGGCCCCGTTCGACGCGGTGGTCGACAGCCTGGCCGCGCTGCCCGGCGCGCAGCTCGCCGCCGGCGCGGCAGCACTGACGCTGGCTCCCCGCGACGGCCTGCAGGCCGTCGTCGGCGTGCCGCCGGCGCAGGCCCTGCGGCTGCGCGTGGGCGGCGCAGCCAGCCTGCGCCCGGTGTTCGGCGGACACGCGGTGGCGGCCACGATCCTGGCGGTGGCCGGCAGGATCGACCCGGCCAGCGGGCGGGTCGCGGTCACCCTGGCCATCGCGCCGCGGTCGCCGCGGCTGCTGCCCGGCGAGGCGGTGCAGGCGGATCTGCCGCTGCAGTCCTGGAACGGCTGGGTGATCCCCCGTCAGGCCGTTTTGCGCGACCCGCGGGGACAGTCCTTCGTGTTCCAGGATGCGCAGGGCAAGGCGCGGCGTATCGAGGTCACGGTCGAGGCCGGCGAAGGCGAGCGCAGCGTGGTCTCCGGCGCCCTCGATCCGGCGTGGCCGCTGGTCGTCCTGGGCAACTACGAATTGCGCGACGGCATGGCGCTGCGCGTGCAGCGCGGCGCAGCCGCGGCAGCCGCGGCAGCCGCGCGATGAACGCTTCGCTGTGGCTGCAGCGGCACCGCCGCTCGGTGCTGTTCCTGCTCGCGCTGCTGGCCGTCGGCGGGGTGCTGGCGGCCTTCAAGCTGCCGGTCGGCCTGTTCCCCAATGTCAGCTTTCCCCGGGTCGTGGTGTCGGTGGACGCCGGCGTGCGCCCGACCCGCCAGATGGTGCTGCAGGTCACGCGTCCACTGGAGGAGGCCATACGCCGCGTTCCCGGGGTGGTGACCGTGCGCTCGAAGACGAGCCGCGGCAGCGCGGACATCTATGTCACCTTCCACTGGGGCCGGAACATGAGCCTGGCCGCGGTGCAGGTCAACGAGGCCGCCAACCAGGTGCTGCCTTCGCTGCCGCCGGGAACCACCATCCGCAGCAAGCGCATGGATCCGACGGTCGACCCGATCATCGCCTACAGCCTGACTTCCACGCGCCTCGGCCCGGTGCAATTGCGCGACCTGGCCGAACTGGAGCTGCGCCCGCTGCTGTCGGGAATCGATGGCGTGGGACGCGTGCAGGTGCAGGGTGGCGAGCAGGAGGAGTACCACGTCATCGTCGACCCCGCGCGACTGCTGGCGCTGGGGCTGAGCCTGGGAGACGTCGAGCGCACGCTGGCCGGGGACAACGGGGTGCAGGCCGTCGGGCACCTGCAGGATCGCTACAAGCTGCTGCTGGCGCTGGCCGACGCGCGCCTGCGCGACGCGCGACAGATCGGCGACCTCGTGGTGCGCGCCACCGGCACCGGGGTGGTGCGCATCCGCGACCTGGCACGCGTAGTGCGCGGCACGAAGCCCCAATGGATCACCGTCACGGCCGACGGCAGGCCCGCGGTGCTGCTCAACATCTACCAGCAACCGGGAGGCAACAGTGTGAAGATCGCCGGCGAGGTGCGCAGCCTGCTGGCGACGACCCCCTTGCCGGCGGGCGTGCGGCTGGCCAACTGGTACGACCAGAGCCGGCTGGTCGTGGCCTCGGCGCTGAGCGTGCGCGACGCCATCCTGATCGGCGTGGTGCTGGCCGGCCTGGTGCTGCTGCTGTTCCTGCGCAGCCTGAAGATCACCCTGATCGCGATGGTCACCGTGCCCGCGGTGCTGGCGGCCACCGTGGTGCTGCTGTACGCGCTGGGCATGAGCTTCAACATCATGACCCTCGGAGGCATGGCCGCGGCCGTCGGACTGGTGATCGACGACGCCATCGTGATGAGCGAGCACATCGTGCGCCGCATGGGCGAAGGGCGCGCGCCGCCCGGCCAAGCCGGCGGGGCGCGCCACAGCGGGGTCATGCGCGCAGCGATGGAATTCTTCCGGCCGCTGGCCGGCTCCAGCGCATCGACGGTGGTCATCTTCGTTCCGCTGGCCTTCCTGTCCGGGGTCACCGGGGCCTTCTTCCAGGCCCTGGCGCTGACCATGGCCGCGGCACTGGCGATCTCCTTCTTCGTCTCCTGGCTGGCGGTTCCCCTGCTGGCCGACCGCCTGCTCAGCCGGCGCGACATCGAGCGCGAGCACGCCCGCGAGCACGGCCGGCTGCTCGCCTCCTTCCAGCGTGGCTACGCGCGCCTGCTGCCGGTGCTGCTGCGCCGCCCCTGGCTGGCGCTGCTCGGACTGCTTCCGCTGCTGCTGGCCGGCTGGCTGGCCTACCACGCGGTGGGCAGCGGCTTCCTGCCGCACATGGATGAAGGCGGCTTCGTGCTCGACTACCTGACGCCTCCGGGCACCTCGCTGGCCGAGACCGATCGACTGCTGGCGCAGGTCGAGCAGATCCTGCGCAGCACGCCGCAGGTGCAGACCTTCTCGCGGCGCACCGGCCTGCAACTCGGCGGCGGCATCACCCACGCCAACGAGGGGGACTTCTTCGTGCGCCTGAAACCGCTGCCGCGCGAGCCCATCGACCAGGTCATGGCGCAGGTGCGCGCGCGCATCCATGCGCAGGTGCCGGGCATCGACATCGACACCGCGCAGCTGATGCAGGATCTGATCGGCGATCTCACCGCGGTGCCGCAGCCGGTGGAAATCAAGATCTTCGACGACGACCCCCGGCAATTGGCGCGGCTGGCGCACAAGACCGCCTCGGCCATCTCCAGGGTGCGGGGCATTGTCGAGGTGCGCAGCGGCATCCGCGTCGCCGGCGACGCGCTGGACATCCGGCTCGACCCCACCCGCATGGCCCTGCAGGGGATCGACGCGCAGCAGGTGCGCAGCCAGCTGGCCGCGCTGATCGGCGGCAGCGTGAGCACGCAGCTCGAACAGGGCCCGAAGATGGTCGGGGTGCGGGTATGGGACGCTCCCTCGCTGCGGCAGACCCCGCAGGCGATCGCGGCGCTGGCGCTGCGTGCCCCCGACGGCCATGTGTTCAGCCTCGACCAGGTCGCGCGCATCGACGTGCTGACCGGGCAGCCGGAGGTGATCCGCGAGAACCTCAAGCGCATGGCGGCGGTGACCGCGCGCATCAGCGGGCGCGACCTGGGCTCGACGGTGGCGGCGGTGAAGCGCATCATCGACGCACCCGGTTTCTACCCGACCGGGGTCTACATCCGTCTCGGCGGGTTGTACAGGCAGCAGCGCATCGCCTTCGCCGGGCTGCTGCAGGTGCTGGCCGCGGCGGTGCTGCTGGTGTTCCTGCTGCTGCTGTTCCTGTACGAGCGGCTGCGCGTGGCGCTGAGCATCCTGGCCATGCCGCTGTGCGCGCTGCCGGCGGTGTTCGTGGGCTTGTGGATCGGCGGCATCGAGCTGAACATTTCGGCCATGATGGGCATGACCATGATCGTGGGCATTGTCACCGAGGTGGCGATCTTCTACTTCAGCGAGGTGCAGGAGCTGCAGCGCGCCGAACCCGGCATCGCGCTGCATGACGCGCTGGTGCGGGCCGGCGTCAACCGCATGCGCCCGATCGCCATGACCACCATCGCCGCCATCCTCACCCTGCTGCCGCTGGCCCTGGCCATCGGCCAGGGCTCGGCGATGCAGCAGCCGCTGGCGGTGGCCATCATCGCCGGCCTGGCGGTGCAACTGCCGCTGGTGCTGCTGCTGATGCCAACCCTGTTCGCCCTGCTGCGCGGCAGCCTAGCCGAGGAATTCCCCCTCGATGCCGAAGAGGCGGATCATGCGCATCCTGCTCGTTGAGGACGATCACATGCTCGGCGCTGCCACGCAGCAGGCGCTGCGCGACGCCACGCACGCGGTCGACTGGGTACTCGACGGCGAAGCGGCGCTGCAAGCGGTGCGCTGCGAGCCCTACGAGGCGCTGCTGCTCGATCTCGGGCTGCCCCGGCGCGACGGGCTGGGCGTACTGCAGGCCTTGCGCCGCGGCGGCTACAACCTTCCGGTGATCATCGTCACCGCGCGCGACGGTGTCGACGACCGTATCCGCGGCCTCGATCTCGGCGCCGACGACTACCTGGTCAAGCCCTTCGAGATCGGCGAACTGCTGGCGCGGCTGCGCGCGGTGGCGCGGCGCAAGGGGGGGCAGGCGCAGGCCACGCTCGGCAACGGCGTGCTCAGCCTGGATCCGGCCACGCGCATGGCCAGCCACGGCGGAGCCACCGTACGGCTGTCGGCACGCGAATATTCGTTGCTGCACGCCCTGCTGCTGCGCCCGGGGGCGGTACTGTCCCGGGACGAACTGGAAGGGCTGATCTACGGCTGGAACGAGGAGGTCGAGAGCAATGCGGTGGAATACCTGATCCACAGCGTGCGCAAGAAGCTCGGCGCCGACGCCATCCGCAACGTGCGCGGCGTGGGCTGGGTCGTCGAGCGCCAGCCGGATACGGCGGGCGAGGCGCCGTGAGCGCGCCTTGGGCGGCCCTGCGACGCTGGGCGCGGCAGTCGCTGCTGCGGCGGTTGTGGCTGTGGACGACGCTCATCGTGGTGGCGGTCGGCGCCACGACCACCGCGGCCTCCTACCTGCTGGGCTACCTCGCGGCCAACGCGCTGCAGGATGCACAGCTGCGCGAAATCGCCTCGCTGGCCGCTGCCCCCGCGCGCCTGCCCGACGGCGTGCTGCGCACCGCGCCTGGCGTCGACGGCGATGCGCGGGTCGTGGCGCAGCGCCTGGGCTCGCGCGGCGGACTTCCGCTGCCGGCAGATCTGGCGCCGGGAATGCATGTGCTGCGCGCCGCCGGGCATCGCTGGCGGGTCTTCGTGCGCGCCGTTCCGGGCGGAGCGATCGCCGCGGCCCAGCGCACCGACCTGCGCTCGGATGCGGCGATGGACAGCGCGCAGCGCACCCTCTTCCCCCTGCTGTCGCTGATTCCCCTGCTGGCGCTGCTGGCGGCCTGGGTGGTGCGACGCGCGCTGCGCCCGGTGCTGCAGCTGGCGCGCGGCGTGGACTCCGGGGACGAGCCCAGGCTGGAGGCACTGCCCGTCGACCAGGTACCGCAGGAGCTGCGCCCCTTTGTCACCTCCATCAACGGCCTGCTGGCGCGCGTGGCGGCGCTGCTCGAGCGTGAACGACGCTTCGTCGCGGATGCCGCGCACGAGCTGCGCACGCCGATCGCCGCGCTGACCTTGCAGGCGGAGAACCTGGCGCACCTGGATCTTCCTCCACCGGCCCGCGAACGCCTGCGCGGACTCCAGGAGGGCCTGGCGCGCACGCGCTCGGTGGTCGAGCAACTGCTCAGCCTGGCGCGCGCGCAGGCCAACCCGGCGCCCACGCTGCAGCAGGTGGAGCCGGCGCGCGTGCTGCGCGACGTGCTGGAGGACCTGCTGCCGCTGGCTGGCGCGCGGCGCATCGACCTGGGCATCGAACGCGACGAGGCGCTGCCGCTGCAGGCCGACCGCACCCAGCTCTACACCCTGCTGCGCAACGCGGTGGACAACGCGCTGCGTTACACCCCCGTCGGCGGTCGCGTCGACCTGGGCAGCTGGACCAGCCTCGAGCCCGACGGATCCCAGTGGAGCCACATCGACATCGAGGACAGCGGGCCGGGCATTCCGCCGGATCTGCTGGCCTACGCCTGCGAGCCCTTCAACCGACTGCAGCGCGAGGGCGAGCAGGAAGGCAGCGGCCTGGGACTGGCGATCATGAGCAGCATCGCCCGCAACCTCGGAGGGCGCCTGCTGCTGGACAACCGCGCCGGCGGCGGCCTGCGCGTACGCTACAGCCAGCGCTGCGCGGCGCCTGTCGGCGAGGCGCCGCGGCAGCCGCAGGCGAAGCGGGTTTAAGCTTGTGCCTGGTGCGCGGCCCGTCGCGCCGCGCCGCAGCCGAACCTTGACGATGCCCGTTCCCAGTTATCTGTGGGCGCCGCCGCAGCCTGCCGCGGTTGCCGTGCAGCACAGCGATGCGCTGTTTCCGGTGCACAGACTGTTCTTTGTCGGGCGCAACTACCTGGCGCACGCCTCCGAGATGGGCCGCCCGGTCGATCCGCGACGCGATCGTCCGTTCTACTTCACCAAGTCGCCTTCAGCGCTGCTGGCCTCGGGGTCGAGCGCGCCCTACCCGCAGGCGACCTCCAACTACCAGCACGAGATCGAACTCGTGGTCGCCCTCGGCGAAGGCGGCGCCGAGGTGGCGCCCGAAGAGGCCCATCGCCTGGTCTACGGTTACGCCTGCGGGCTGGACATGACGCGGCGCGACCTGCAGATGGCGGCGCGCGAACAGGGCAAGCCCTGGGACACGGCCAAGGACTGCGAGCACTCGGCGGTGCTGTCGCCGATCGCGGCGATGCCCGGCGTGGTGCTCGAGCGCGGGCGCATCGAACTGCGGGTGGACGGCACCACACGCCAGGACTCGGATCTGGCCAGCATGATCTGGGGCGTGCGCGAGCTCATCGCCGACCTTTCCCGCCTGTACCACCTGCGCGCCGGCGACCTGATCTACACCGGAACCCCCGAGGGCGTGGGCGCGGTGCGCGCCGGCCAGCGCATCGAGGGCAGCATCGAAGGCGTAGGCTCGATCGCCCTGGAGTTGCGCAATGCCGTCTGAGGCGGCGCGCCAGGCCGCCGAGCGGATCGCGGAAGGCACCCGACATCCATGTCCTGCATCCCGCCCCACCGCAAGTTACCATTGATCACATACGATGGATGCTGATGCATGGTTTGCGTCAACCTGCGGGGCGGGCCGCGCGTTTGCCCGGTGGGGAGCCTTCCGCTCGCCGGGGCGTTGTTGCGCGCATGACCGGTCGGGCCCTCCGTATCGAAGATTGCGGCGGCGTCGAGTGGCGCCGCCGTTGCTTGAGCTTGTCGACTCGTACAACCAACCATTCATTCCTGTTCGAAGGGGATCCTGATGAAGCGTCACCTGTTGTCCACCGCCCCGGCCGTGCTCGCGCTGGCCGTGCTCGGCACCCTCGGCGGCTGCGCCTCCAGCAGCAAGCCGGCCTCGCCGATGCAGGCGGCTGCGCAAGCACCGGCGAACAACGCCAACTCTGCGCAAAGCAGCGTGGCGGCCGTGCAGGCTCCGGTCGAGAACAATCTCGGCCCGGCGCCGAACGTTGCCCGCAGCGTGTACTTCGCCTTCAACAAGTACAACATCGAGAACAAGTACCGCCCGGTGATCGAGGGCAACGCGCAGTATCTGAGCGCGCATCCGGCCGCGCATGTGCAACTGCAGGGCAATACCGACGCCCGCGGCAGCCGCGAGTACAACCTCGCGCTGGGGCAGAAGCGTGCCAATTCGGTGATGAACGCCCTCGAACTGCTGGGGGTCAAGCCGGCGCAGATGGAAGCGATCAGCTTCGGCAAGGAACGCCCGAAGGCGCTCGGCCACACGTCTGCCGACTACGCGGAAAACCGCCGCACCGACATCGTCTACCAGCGCTGATCGACCCGAGGCTCCCGCTGCCCGCGCGGGCAGCGTGCGCACCGCGCCGGCCGGCAACGGCCCGCGCGGTTTTCGCATTGCAGGCCTTCGTGCTGCGGCGCACAAGCAATCCGTGGGATAATGCCTATGCTATGCGAAAGGCAAAGCCCGAGGCATGACCTATTCGGTCAAGGAAATCTTCTATACCCTGCAGGGCGAAGGAGCGCAGTCCGGCACGCCGGCGGTTTTCTGTCGTTTTGCCGGGTGCAACCTGTGGTCGGGACGGGAAGCGGATCGATCGCAGGCCGTATGTCGTTTCTGCGACACCGACTTCGTCGGCACCGACGGTGACGGCGGAGGGCGCTTCGCCGAGGCCGGGGATCTGGCGCAGGCGGTGGCCGCGCGCTGGCCTGCCGGCGCGCCTGGCGCGCTGTGCGTACTCACCGGGGGCGAGCCCCTGCTGCAGGTCGATCCGCCGCTGCTCGATGCCCTGCATGCCCGCGGGCTGCGCGTGGCGGTGGAAACCAACGGTACCCTGAGGGCGCCGCAGGGCATCGACTGGATCTGCGTCAGCCCGAAATCGGGTGCCGAACTGCGGCAGCGCAGCGGCGATGAACTCAAGGTCGTCGTCCCGCAACCCGGGCTCGATCTCGATGCGCTGGTCGGGCTGGACTTCCGGCATCGACTGCTGCAGCCGATGGACGGCGCGCAGCTGGAGCAGAACACGGCGTGGGCGCTCGACCGGTGCCTGCGCGACCCGCGCTGGCGCCTGAGCCTGCAGACCCACAAGCTGCTGGGCATACGCTGAGGCAGCCGGCAGCGCAGGGCAACGCCCCCCGGCCCTGCGCGATCCACACGAAGGGGGCAACGAGCATCGCCGACCGTCCTGAACGCCCGAACGACATGAACGACCCTGACCAAGCCCCCGCAACGACGCCGCCGGCGCAGCGCTACAGTGACCTGGCGCTGGATCCGCGGCTGCTGCGCGCGGTGGCCGACATGGGCTACGAAACCCTGACCCCGATCCAGCAACAGGCCATTCCGATGGTGCTGTCCGGTCGCGACATGATGGGCGCCGCCCAGACCGGAACCGGCAAGACCGCGGCCTTTGCGCTGCCGATCCTGCAGAGCCTGCTGCCCCTGGCCAGCAGCAGCGTGTCGCCGGCGCGTCACCCAGTGCGCGCGCTGATCCTGGCGCCGACCCGCGAGCTGGCTGATCAAGTGTTCGCCAATGTGCATGCCTATGCCCGCCATACCCCGCTGCGCAGCGCCTGTGTGTTCGGCGGCATGGACATGGCTCCGCAGACGGCTGCGCTGCGCCAGGGCGTCGAGGTGCTGGTGGCCACCCCTGGGCGCCTGCTCGACCACCTGGAAGCGCGCACCGTGCAGTTGTCCCAGGTGCAGTTCGTCGTCCTCGACGAGGCGGATCGCATGCTCGACATCGGCTTCCTGCCCGATCTGCAGCGCATCCTGGCCTACCTGCCTGCGCAGCGCACGACCCTGCTGTTCTCGGCCACCTTCTCCCCGGAGATCCGGCGCCTCGCGCAGAGCTATCTGCGCGACCCGGTGACCGTCGAGGTCGCGCGTCCCAACGCCACCGCGGCCACGGTCGAGCAGATCCTCTACAAGGTTCCCGAGGAACTCAAGCACGCGGCGCTGCTGCAGGTGCTGCGCCAGCACGACCTGCGGCAGACCATCGTGTTCGTCAACAGCCGCCTGGGCGCCGGCCGGCTGTCGCGGATGCTGCAACGCGACGGACTGAAGGCGCAGGCGATGCACGGCGACAAGTCGCAGGCCGAACGCCTGGCCACCCTCGATGCCTTCAAGCGCAGCGAGGTGGAGGTGCTGGTGGCCACCGACGTGGCCGCGCGCGGCCTGGACATCGCCGAACTGCCCGGAGTCATCAACTACGACGTGCCGTTCAACGCCGAGGACTACGTGCACCGCATCGGGCGCACCGGTCGCGCCGGAGCCTCGGGCCTGGCGATCACCCTGGCCTGCGAACGCGACGGTCGCGGGCTTGGGGATATCGAGAAGCTCATCAAGCGCAAGCTCGAAGCGCGCGAACTGGAGGTGGAGGCGCCGCGTCGGCTGCCGCGCGCACCGCGCGAGTCGGGCGTGGCAGCCACCACCCCGCGCCCCGGCACCGCGCGCAAGCCGGCCCAGGATCCCTGGTTCGACAAGCCCTACGAGGCCGACCCGAACGCTGCCCCGGCATGGGAACAGCAGCCGGCCGGCACCGGCGCGCGGGGCAGCGCCGGCAACATCCGCAGCCGGCGCAAGGTCGCCGCGCTGCTGGGCGGCAAGCCTGCGGCCAAGGAAGCGGCCAAGTAAGGGGCAAGCGCAGCGAGCGGGTCTGCGGCCTGGCCGGAGTGGCTGCGCTGCCGCCCCTCAGCCCGCCGTGCGCGATGCCGCGCGACGCGCCCAGTCGGCGCGCAGTCGCGGCCACTGCTGCAGGGCCTGCGCCAGTACCTGCTGCACGTCGCCGGGATCGAGATGCAGGCCCAGCACCAGGGCGGCGTCACGCAAGGCCTGCGCGCCCGGCACGAAGGGCGCATCGCCCCTGCTTTTCGACAGTTTGCGCCCCGCGGCATCGCGCAGCAGCGGCAGGTGCAGATAGCCCGGCGTCGGCAGCTCCAGCGCGCGCTGCAGCAGCAGCTGGCGTGCCGTGGAAGCCGCCAGATCCTCGCCGCGAACGACCTCGGTGACCCCCTGCGCGGCATCGTCGACGACAACGGCGAGCTGGTAGGCCCAGTCGCCGTCTGCACGCCGCAGCACGAAATCCCCCACCTGCCGCTCCACGCCATCGAACTGCTCGCCGAGCCTGGCGCAATGCCAGCGCACCTGGCATTGCGGCGCCGGCGGCAGCCGCAGCCTCCAGGCCAGCGGCGCGCCACCGGCTCGGCACGGGCCGTTGCGGCAGCTGCCCGGGTAGAGCAGCTCACCCGAGGGCGAACGGCACGCTCCCGCGCGCAGGAGATCAGCCCGGGAACAACTGCAGGCATAGGCCAGACGCTGCTGCCGCAGCCGCTGCAGCGCCTGGGCGTAGGCGGCTGTGCGCCGGGATTGCCAGATCACCGCGCCATCGGCATGCAGGCCGCACTCGGCGAGCTGCTGCAGGATGCGGCGCGCGGCCTGCGGCGAGCAGCGGCGGCTGTCGACGTCCTCGATGCGCAGCAGCCAGCGGCCGCCGGCGCAGCGGGCATCCAGCCACGAACCCAGCGCAGCCACCAGCGAGCCCGCATGCAGGGGCCCGCTGGGCGACGGCGCGAAGCGTCCGACGTACGGGGCAGGCATCGGGAGCAGCTTCGCTGCCGCAGCGCTGCGCGGTCGCGCGCGCCGCGCTACAGCGGCAGGTAGTGATCGACCAGCATGGCCGCGAACAGCAGCGACAGGTAGACGATCGAATAGCGGAACATCGAGCGCGCCAGCGCGTCGCTGTAGTTGCGCCGCAACTGCCAGGCGTAGGCGATGAACACGGCCCCGAGCGCCAGCGCGCTGGCGGCATAGATCAGCCCCGCGGCATGCATCGCCCACGGCATCAGGCTGACCGCGGTCAGCAGCACCGTGTAGAGCAGCACCTGCAGCCGCGTGTACTCCGAACCGTGGGTCACGGGCAGCATCGGCAGGCCGGACTTGCGGTAGTCCTCGGTGCGGTACAGCGCCAGTGCCCAGAAGTGCGGGGGAGTCCAGAGGAAGATGATGAGAAACAGCATCAGTGCCTCGGGGGACACCGAGTTGGTCATCGCTGCCCAGCCCAGCACCGGAGGCATCGCTCCCGAGGCTCCGCCGATGACGATGTTCTGCGGCGTCGCCGGCTTGAGCAGCACGGTGTAGATCACCGCGTAGCCGATGAAGGTTCCGAAGGTCAGCCACATCGTCAGCGGATTGACCTGGGTGTAGAGCAGCAGCATGCCCAGCGCGCACAGCACACCGGAGAACAGCAGGATCGGCGCCGAGGTCAATTCGCCGGTGGCCGACGGTCGCCACGCAGTGCGCCGCATCGCGGCGTCGATCTTCTGCTCGACCACGCAGTTGAAGGCGGCGGCGGCGCTGGCCACCAGCCAGATCCCGAGGGTGGCGAACAGCAGCGGACGCCAGCGCGGCAGCCCGGGGCGGGCGAGAAACATGCCGATGACCGCGCAGAACACGATCAGCTGCACCACCCGCGGCTTGGTCAGGGCATAGAACTGCGAGGCCAGGCGCAGCAGGCCCGGCGTGCGCGAGAGGCTGTCGGTCTTCATCGCTCGGCTCCGAGGCTGCGCAGCATCGCCGACCCGCCGGGCGGGGCCCCCTGCACGGAGGCTCCGGTTCGCCAGCAGGCGATGGTCAGCAGCAGCACCATCCACGCTGCCACGCCGTTGTGCGCAACCGCCGGCAGCAGCGGATGCTGCAGTGTCACCAGACTGGCGCCGAGCGCGATCTGCACCGCCAGCGCAACCACCAGCCAGGCCGCCAGCCGGCGCAGCGGTCGATGGCGCGCCAGCGCGGCGGCCGCGGCCAGGATCAGCGCCGAGGCGACGACCGCGAACAGCCGGTGCGCCCACTGGATCGCAATCAGCCCGGTCAGGGGAATCGAGCTGCCGTCGGGCATGCGCCCGAGGTTGCGCCACATGCTGAATCCGGCCGCCCAGTCGGTCGGCGGATGGAAACTGCCGTTGCAGGTCGGAAAGCCGGTGCAGGCCAGCGCCGCGTAGTTGGTGCTGACCCAGCCGCCGAGGAAGATCTGTACCAGCAGGCCGCCCAGGGCGGCCAGGCTCAGCAGCCAAGCGCCGCGCGCGGCCTGCAGGGGCTGCGCGTCGTCGCGCTGGCGCATCCAGAACCAGGCCCCCAGCAACAGCAGGATGATGCCCCCCATCAGGTGCAGGGTCACGACCAGCGGCTTGAGCAGCAGGGTGACCGTCCAGGCGCCGAACATGCCCTGGATGACCACCCAGGCCAGCAGCAGCAGGGGCAGGCCCAGGCGCGTCGCCTGCCCGTGCCTGCGCCCCCACCAGGCACGCGCCGTCATGACCAGGATCAGGGTGCCGATCACCGTGGCGACGTAGCGATGGATCATTTCCACCCAGGCCTTGAAGGGGCTGACGTTGCCGCTGTCGCCGCCCTCCTCGACCACCGCCTGGTGGATCTGCGCATGCGCCTGCATCGGCGTCAGCCGACCGTAGCAGCCCGGCCAGTCCGGGCAACCGAGGCCGGCGTCGGTAAGGCGAACGAAGGCACCGAACATCACCAGATCCAGGGTCAGGAACACCAGCAGCGCGACCAGCCGCGGCCAGCGCATGCGCAGCCCTGCCCACACGACCAGCAGCAATCCGAGCAGCCACACGGCGGCCTGCAACCAGTGCAGCGAAAACAGCCAGACCGTAGGTCGCGCCTGGTAGATGGTGATCAGATTCGACGGCAGCGACGGACTCATCATGCATTCCTTGCCGGGGTCGACTGCGCGGCGCCCGGCTGCACCGGCATGGGTAGCGGCAGCAACTGCCGCGGCTTCCACGACCGGGTGTTGTACAAGAGTTTGCTGAACACCGCCAATGCACGCACCGGATCGAAGCCGGCATCGAAGCGCAGCATCAGGTTGCCCAGCGGATCCACCAGCCACATCGGGCCCTGCAGCGTTGCGCCGGGGCGCAGCGGCAGCCAGCGCCGCAGCTGGCCAGGGTCTGCGCGCAGCATCAGGGTGCCGGCGGCCGGCGCCAGCACCCCGGGGTTGACCGGGGCATCGTCGGTGATCAGCCACACGCGGGCGACGCGGTATTCGTCGACGCCGGCAGCCAGACGGAACTGGCGCATGGCGTAGAGCAACTGCTGGCACGAGCGATCGCAGGAGGCCGGCGCCGCCACCAGCATCAGCCAGTAGCCGTCGAGACGGCGCAGGTCGAAGGGCCTGCCGTCCAGGGTGCGCAGGCGCAGTCGCGGAACCGGACGCTGCGGCTGCACCAGCTCGCCGTAGGCCGGGCGCCCGCCGGGGCGCAGCACCAGGCCGACGTACAGCGTGGCCGCCAGCGGAATGGCCACGACCAGCAGCAGCAGCCACCATGCGGTGCGCCGGCTCGGCGGCCTGCCGTTTCGCGCACTCACCGCCCGCCCCCGAGAAACGCGGCGCGACGGCGGAGCAGGGTGCGCAGCGTGAAGAACAGCAGCATCCCCAGGCACACCGCGCTCATCGCGAACCACTGCGCGGCATAGCCGAAGTTGGTCTGCGCGCTCACGGGAGGCTGCGGCCAGACACGCACCAGGCCATCCGCGGCCGACCCGCCTTGCTGCACGACATAGGGAAGAAGGCGAATATGATGATAGGCACCGAATTGCTGCAGGTTCACATTCTGGCGAACCCTTGCATCGGGAGGGTCTTTGTCGAAGGAAAACCACTGTGATGGTGGGGGTGCAATCCGCCCGCGCACCTCGACCGGCCCGGACGGCGTGGGCACCGCGGGCACCAGCAAGGGTGCATGCACGTCGGGAGCCGCCCAGCCGCGCTCGACCATCAGGTACATGTCGGAGCCTTGCAGGCGCAGGGGAGTCAGCACCTGGAAGCCGCTGACACCCTGGTACTGGCGATTCTGCAGGTACACCGTCCACTGCCCGGCCCACTGCCCGCGCGCCAGCGCCGGGCGCCAGAAGATTCCGCGCCCATGCAAGGGCTTTTGCGTCACTTGCAACGGCGGCAGCTGCTCGCGCCGCGCCATCTGCGCGGCCCGCTGCTCCTTGAAGTTGCCGCGGTCGAGTTGCCACACACCCAGCCGCGCCAGCAGCAACACCACTGCCAGCGACGCGAGCACGGTGAGCATCTCGCGGCCACCGAGCCCCCGTCGCATCACTGCCGGCGTCGGCGGTGGGACAATCGATCCGGCCATCACCCTTTCACCCTGACGGGAGAAAACCCTTGCATATCGTGGTTCTCGTTGCCTTCGCCCTGATCCTCGGCAGCCTGTTCTCGGGGCTGTACTTCGTCATGAAGGACAAGGGCAAATCCAATCGCGCGGTCAACGCACTGAGCTTTCGGATCGGTTTCTCGATCCTGCTGTTCCTGTTCATCCTGTTCAGCTACAAGATGGGGTGGATCCACCCGACCGGCATCCCGCTGCATGCGCGCTGAGGGCTGGCGCGGCCGCGGGGCGCGGCGGCCGCGCAGGCGGCTCGCCGCACGATCCGCGCCGAGGCGCGGACGCAAGGCATCACAGCCAGTACACCAGCACGTACAACAACAGCCAGACGACGTCGACGAAGTGCCAGTACCACGCTGCGCCTTCGAAGGCGAAGTGGTGGTCGGCCTTGAAGTCGCCACGGATCATCCGGTACAGCACCACCGACAGCATGGTCGCGCCCAGGAACACGTGGAAGCCGTGGAAGCCCGTGAGCATGAAAAATGTCGCGCCGTAGATTCCCGAGCTCAGTTTCAGGCCGAGTTCGGTGTAGGCGTGGTGGTACTCGAAGGCCTGCAGGCCCAGAAAGCACACTCCGAGCAGGATGGTCAGGGCCAGCCAGAAGATCGCCTTGCGCCGGTGGTCGGCACGCACCGCGTGGTGCGAGATGGTCAGCGTCAGGCCCGAGCTCAGCAGCAGCGCGGTGTTGATGGTCGGGATCGGCCAGGGAGCCATCGCGCTGACCGCCGGGATCAGCCCGCCGGGGCCGACGCTCGGCCACGTGTTCTGGAAATGCGGCCACAGCACGTGGTTGTGCAGTGCGGCCAGATCCGGCACCGAATAGACCCGGGCGTAGTACAGGGCACCGAAGAAGGAAGCGAAGAACATCACCTCCGAGAAGATGAACCAGCTCATGCTCCAGCGGAACGAGGTATCGACCGCCTGGTTGTGCATGCCGCCTTCGCTTTCGGCGATCGCCCGCCCGAACCAGCGGAACAGGGTGAACAGGAAGCCGAGCAGGCCGACCAGCAGCAGCCACTGCGCATGCGGCACGCTGTTGAACCACAGCGCGGCGCCGAAGGCCATCAGCACCAGCGAGGCGGCGGCCATGGCCGGGAACGGCGACGGACTCGGTACGAAGTAGCCGGTGGGCTGACTGGATGTCGACATGTCGTCTTCCTTGTCTTTATGAGTGAGCGTTGGCAATGACCGAATGAACGATGATCATCAGCAGCCCGACGAACAATGCGGCGCCGATCAGGCCTGCGATGACGATGTGGACGATGTTCAGGTTGGCGAAGTCCCGCTCCCGGTCCCGGGACTTGCGCACTCCGAGGAAGGCCCACAGGATGGCCTTGAAGGCGCTGAGGAACGAGGCCATGGCGGTGGCGGCGCCTCAGGCTTTCCGATGCCGAGCGACTGCCGTGCTCACAGCAGCGTCCAGCGCAGGATGAAGCCGATGAGCAGCGCCAGCGCGATGCTCAGGGTGATCAGCGCCAGGCGCAGGTTGCTGCGCCGCTTCTCGGCAGGAAGTCGATGCATGGCGGGAACCGCGCGCGTACCCGAAGCCGATCAGCTGACCGCGCCCGAGGGCGGGAAGGCGCCACCGTCCTTCTTCAGCGTGGCCTCGGTCGACCGGACCCACGCCAGGTACTGGGGCAGCGGCAGCACCTTGACCACGATCGGCATGAACGCATGCCCCTTGCCGCAGATCTGCGCGCACTGGCCGTAGTAGGTTCCGGGCTTGTCGACCTGGAACCAGGTTTCGCGGGTGGCGCCGGGAATGGCGTCCATCTGCACCCCGAAGGCCGGCACATACCAGCCATGCAGCACGTCGGCCGAGGTGGTGACGATGCGGATCTTCTTGTTCACCGGAACCACCAGCTCGTGGTCGACCTGCAGCAGGTAGTTGTCCGGCTTGGGCGCGTTGCCGAAGATCTGCGCCATCGGCGTCGTCAGCGTGGAATAGAACGCGATGCCCTTGCCCGGGCCGTCGAGGTAGTCGTAGCCCCATTTCCATTGGTAGCCGGTGGCCTTCACCGTCAGGTACGAATGGGAGACGTTCTCCTGCGCGAGCACGACCTTGGTCGCCGGAATCACCATGCCAATCACGATCAGCAGGGGAATCACGGTCCAGATCACCTCCACCGTGGTGCTTTCGTGGAACTTCGCCGGCACCGCACCCTTGGATTTGCGGAACTTGAACACCGCGTAGAACATCGCACCGAACACCAGCACGGCGATGGCCAGGCAGATCAGCATGACCATGTAGTTCAGCCCGCGCTGATCCATGGCGATCGAGGTCACCGGAGTCTGGAAGTCGATGCCGTTGACCTGCGGCCCCCCGGGCAGGCTCTGCGTGGCGGCAAAGGCGGTGGTGGCGACCAGGGCCGAAGCCAGGATCGCGAAGTGCTTCAGTTTCATCTTCGGTGTCACCTCAAGAAAAGAATGCCTGCAGTCGCCATCACGCCGCGAGCAGGGCTCTGCGCATCTGCCGTGCCAGTGCTTCCCTGCGCTCAGGTCGGGTGTAGCGGCCGACGAAGGCCTCGCGGTCGCCGGCACGAAATACGATCAGCCCGTTGTCATGCATAAGGATACGGGTATGCCTCGAAGGAAATTCGGTGCGCTCGACCTGCCCTGCGCTTTCCCACTCGACAACCACCCGATCCGCCCCAAATTCCACACGCTCGCGGTCGGCCGCATGCCGCGCATAGACCAGCAGCGCCCCGGCGAACAGCAGCAGCTCGGCCCCGGTGAAGGCAGGCACCAGCCTGCCCCCGTTGATCCAGCACATACCCGCCACCAGCATCGACACCAGCGCCAGCGAAGCGAAAAAACCCAGCAGCTGCGAAGGGCTCAGCGAGCAGTTGCGCCTGCCCAGCCAGATCCCTGCCTCCCCCACGCGCATGGGGGTGGCCAAGCCGGGGGCATCGTTCCACTGTGCGGCCATCGCCTGCGCCTTGTCTCCGAACATGGTGTACCGCCGGGGCCGCTCCACCACGCAGCCTGGCTGCGCACGCGCAACGCCTGCGCAGAGCGCGCGCTACCACGCAGCGCAATGATGCGCCGCCGACGTGCGAGCCATTATAGGGACGCCCCTGCACGGCGCGGCACGGCAAGCGTCGATCGCCCCGCAGATTGCGTGATGTCAACAACACCGGCGACGCCGTCGAAGCGCGCTCAACCGGGGCGCGAGGCCCTGCGCCCGCCGATCTGCTCGAGGCCGATGCTGGCCACGCCACCCTGGGAAGCACGGCTGGTGGCAGGCTTGAAGGCGTGTCCGTACACGATCTCGAAGCTCAGTTCCACCTGGCCGTGTCCGCTGGCGCCGGCGCGCGCCTGCAGCCAGTCGCGCAGGCGTTGCCAGTTGCGCGGGGTGCGCAGCCCCGCGTAGGCCTGCGCGTGCGGAACGCGGCCGAGCAGCGCCAGTTCGCGCAATGCGCTGTCGGCGTCGGCCCAGCGCAGCTGCAGCAACTCCATGTCCATCACCGGGTCGGCGAATCCCTGGTGCACCAGCAGGTCGCCGAGGTCGTGCATGTCCATCCACGACCGGGCCCGCATGCCCAGGCCGGCGACTTCCGGAGTGCGCAACTCGCGCAGGGTATCGGGGCCGAAGGCGGTGAACATCAACGCTCCGTCGAGCAGCAGCATGCGCTGCCAGGCGCCGAGCACCGCGGCCGGGTCGGCCGCCCAGCACAACGCCAGGTTCGACCACAGCAACTGGGCCGCGCCCTGTGTCGAAGGCAAGGCACAGTCGAGCTCGGCGTCGAGCACCCGGCAGGCCGGGCCGGCGCGCAGACGCTGCATCCAGCCTCGCGGGCGATTGCGCTGCCTGGCGCGTTCGGCCAGTCGCGGCGACGGTTCGATGCCCAGCAATTCGGCCTCGGGGTAGCGTTGGCGCAACAGCGCCAGGCCATCGCCCCAGGCGCAGCCAAGATCCAGCGCGCAACGCGGCTGCAGGCGCAGGAGCGGCAAACGCTCGGCGAGGCGCCGCGCCACTTCCTGCCAGACGAAGGGGGCATCGTGGCGCGCCAGGCGGTCACGCGCCAGGCGGGCGGCTGCGCAGGACTCGTTGGGCATCGGCTTGGACGGATCGGTTGCGGCCTGGCCGCGCATGGGCTTTGCGCGCTCGAGCCGGCCAGCTCCGGCAAAGGGTGGCACTATAGCCGCATGTCCCTCCGGACGCATCGATGCGCGGCGCAGCGCGAAGCGCGTGCAACCGGCCTGCGCGCAACCGGTCTGCGCGCCTCGGAGCTGCCTGCCTGCTTCCCGCTGACCTTTCCTCCGGCGCATCGGCTGCTGCACGCCCTGACGCGCGCCTTGCTCCCCGAGGGCCGCTGCCGGCTGTGCGCCCTGCCCAGCCGCGCCCCGCTCTGCTCGGCCTGCCAGTGCGCCTACGGCCTGCCTGGCCTGCGGCGTTGCCCGCGCTGCGCCAGCCTGCTGCCGGACGCCGCCGCGCGCTGCGGGGCCTGCGCGCTGCACCCGCCTGCCCATGTCCGGGCCATGGCCTGGGGCGACTACGTCCCGCCGCTCGACCGCCTCATCGCGAGTGTCAAGTTCGGCGGCGATGCAGCGCTGGCGCGCTGGCTCGGCGGGCTGCTGGCGCAGCGGCTGCCGCCGGCGTGGTCGCCGCTGCCGCATCCGCCTCCGCTCGTCGTGCCGGTGCCGCTGAGCATGCAGCGACTGCGCCAGCGCGGATACAACCAGGCCTGGGAAATCGCCCGCGGGCTGGCTGCGGCACTGCAGTGGCCCTGCGACTGCCAGCGGCTGCTGCGCGTACGCGACGGCCCGGCACAGAGCAGCCTGCCGCTGGCACGGCGCGCAGCCAACCTGCGCGGCGCCTTCGTCGCCCACGCCCTGCCCCGCGCGTGCACCGTGCTGCTGGTCGACGACGTGATGACCAGCGGCAGCACCGCCGAGCATGCATGCCGCGCGCTGCTGCGGGGCGGAGCGCGCGAAGTCGCGGTGGCCGTGGTGCTGCGTACCCCGGCGCCGCGCTGAGGCCTCGGCCCGGCGTGCAAGAATGCGCCTGCCGCGGCGGTGCGGCGCAGCCCCGCAGGCCATGTTCCACCTCGTACTCGTCCACCCCGAGATCCCTCCGAACACCGGCAACGTGATCCGCCTGGCGGCCAATACCGGCTGCACCCTGCACCTGGTGCGACCGCTGGGCTTCGCGCTCGACGACGCACGCATGCGCCGCGCCGGTCTCGATTACCACGAATGGGCGCGGCTGGAAGTACACGAGGATTGGCCGGCGCTGCGCGCGCAGGCCGCTGCGCAGGCCGGCACGTGGTGGGCCTTCAGCAGCCACGCCTCCCGCCTGCTGCCGCAGGCCACGCTGCGCCCGGGGGACTGGCTGGTGTTCGGCTCCGAGACGCGAGGCCTGCCCGCCGAGGTGCTGGCCGACTTCCCCGAGCCGCACCGGCTGCGCCTGCCGATGCGCGCCGGCCAGCGCAGCCTGAATCTGTCGAACGCCGTCGCGGTGGCCGCCTTCGAGGCCTGGCGCCAGAGCGGCTGGAAGGGCGCGGTCTGAACGGCGGGCCGACCGCTACAGCCCGGAGAAATCGGGTTTGCGCTTGTCGAGGAAGGCGCGGAAGGCCTCCTTCGCCGCCGGTCCCTGCAGCATGCGCGCGAACTGCCACGCCTCGTCCGCGATGGCGGCGTGCACCGCCTCGCGCTGCCCCTTGCGCAGCAGCTGCTTGGTCAGCACCAGCGAGGCTGAGGGCTTGGCCGCCAGCCTGCGCGCCTGCGCCTGCGCGTAGTCGAGCAACTGCTCGGGAGGCAGCACGCGGTTGACCAGGCCTACGGCCAGCGCCTCGTCGGCGCTGAAGGGCTCGCCGAACAGCAGCAGCTCGCTGGCCGCCGCGGGGCCCACCCGCAGCGGCAGCAGCAGGCTGGAGCCAGCCTCCGGCGACAGTCCGAGGTTGACGAAGGGCAGCGAGAACAGCGCGTTGTCGCCGCAGTAGACGAGGTCGCAGTGCAGCAGCATCGTGGTGCCGATGCCCACCGCGGGGCCGCCGACCGCGGCGATCAGCGGCTTGGGAAAATCGGCCAGGCTGCGCAGGAAGTCGAATACCGGAGTGTCCAGCCCGCCGGGCGGTCGCTGCAGGAACTCGCTGACGTCGTTGCCGGAGCTGAACAGATCCTGCTGCCCCTGCAGCACGACCACGCGCACCGCGTCGTCCTGCGCCGCCTGCTGCAGTTCCCGGTGCAGCAGGCTGTACATCTCCTGGGTGAGAGCGTTCTTCTTGTCGACCCGGTTCAGGGTCAGGGTCAGCACGCTGTGTTCGCGCAAGGAAAGAATCGGGTTCATGGTCGTCGACGGCCGAAGGGTTGCGGACGGTGCAGGGGTTTCAGACGCGCTCGAAGATGCCCGCCGCGCCCTGCCCCGTGCCCACGCACATGGTGACCATCGAATAACGCTGCTGGCGCCGGCGCATGCCGTAGATGGCCGTGCAGGCGCGGATCGCCCCGGTGGCGCCCAGCGGGTGTCCGAGGGCGATCGCCCCGCCCAGCGGGTTGACCCGCGACGGATCGAGTCCGCAGCTGTCGATGACGGCCAGCGACTGCGCCGCGAAGGCCTCGTTGAGCTCGATCCAGCCCAGGTCGTCGAGTTGCAGCCCGGCCAGCCTGAGGGCAGCCGGAATGGCCTCGATCGGGCCGATGCCCATGATCTCCGGGGGCACGCCCCGGCAGGCGAAGCTGACGAAACGCGCCAGCGGCTGCAGGCCGAAGCGCTTGACCGCCGCCTCGGAGGCCAGGATCAAGGCGCCGGCACCGTCGGAGGTCTGCGAACTGTTGCCCGCGGTCACCGTGCCCAGGCCGGTGGCCTTGCCGGTGGGATCCTTCGGCGAGGCGAACACCGGCCGCAGCTTGCCCAGCGCCTGCAGCGAGCTGTCCGCACGCGGGCCCTCGTCGACGCTGACCGTGCGGCGCGTCTCGCGCACGGCCCCGCTCATCAGGTCGGGAACGCGCTGCACGACCTCGATCGGAGCGATCTCGTCGGCGAATTCCCCGGCCGCGATTCCGGCCAGCGCACGCTCGTGGCTTTGCAGCGCGAAGGCATCCTGGCGCTGGCGATCGACCTTCCAGCGCTGTGCGACCTTCTCCGCGGTCAGCCCCATGCCGTAGGCGATGCCCAGGTTCTCGTCGGCGGCGAACACCCTGGGGTTGATCGAGGGTTTGTTGCCCGACATCGGCACCATGCTCATGCTCTCGGCACCGCCGGCCAGCACGACCTCGGCCTCGCCGACGCGAATGCGGTCGGCGGCCATCTGGATGGCCGTCAGACCGGAAGCGCAGAAGCGGTTCACCGTGACCCCGCCCACGCTGTCGGGCAGGCCGGCAAGCAGCGCCGCGCTGCGCGCCATGTTCAGCCCCTGCTCGGCCTCGGGCATCGCGCAGCCGATCACGGCATCCTCGATGGCCTTGGGGTCGAGGCCGGGCACCTGCGCGAGCGCCGCCTGGATGGCGTGGATCAGCAGGTCGTCGGGCCGCGTGCTGCGGAACACCCCGCGGTGCGACTTGCCGATGGGGGTTCGCGCGGCGGCGACAATATAGGCATCCTGGACTTGTCTGGACATCGTGGTCTCCGGAAATTCGTGATCTGCGCTCAATTGCGCACCGGCTTGCCGCCTTGCAGCAGGCTCATGATGCGTTCCTGGGTCTTCGGGTGTTCGAGCAGGCGGCAGAAGCGCTCGCGCTCGAGGCGCATCAGCCAGGCCTCATCGACCACGCTGCCGGCATCGACATCACCGCCGCACACCACCTCGGCCATCAATTGCCCGAGCAGGTAGTCGTGCCCGGTGATCTGCCCTCCATCGCGCATGTTGACCAGTTGGCCGCCGATGGTCGCCGCGGCACTGCGCCCGGCCACCGCGATGCGTGCCGGCAGCGGCGGACGCCAGCCGGATTCGGCCAGCGCGCGTGCCTGCGCGATGGCCACGTACAGCAGCTCGTCCTTGTGCAGCACGATAACGTCGTCGTCCTGCAGGTAGCCCATCTGGCGCGCATGCAGCGCCGACTTCGACACCGCGGCGGTCGCCGGCTGCATGTACAGGTTCTTCAGGAAGGCCATCAGGTCGGCCTCGCCGCCCGCGGCATGCGCCAGCTCGGCGGCACGCCGCGCGATCGCACACAGGCCGCCGCCGCCCGGAATCAGCCCGACCCCGGCTTCCACCAGGCCGATGTAGCTCTCCAGCGCGGCCACGCGGCGCGCCGCATGCAGCGCCAGCTCGCAGCCGCCGCCCAGCGCCATGCCGCGGATGGCCGCGACCACCGGGGCCTGGCCATAGCGCAGGCGCAGCATCAGCTCCTGCAGCTTCCTCTCCTCGGGCTCGATGGCTTTGGCGCCGCCGCTCATGAAGGCCGGCAGCATGGCCTGCAGGTCGGCGCCGGCGCTGAAGGGCTCGCCGGTCTGCCACACCACCAGCGCGCGGTACTGCGACTCGGCCAGGTCGGCCGCGCGCTGCAGCCCGGCGACCACGCCCGGGCCGAGGGTGTTCATCTTCGTCTTGAAGCTCGCCACCAGCACGTCGTCGGCGCCGGGGGCGGTCCACAGGCGGATGGAATCGTCCTCGAACACCGTGCTGCCGGCGCGCCGGGCATCGGGCGCATCCTCGCCCAGCACGCTCTGGCCGAAAAGCTGCCGGCGCATGACCGCGAGTTCCCGACGCGGCCTGTAGGTCTGTTGCGCGGCCGACCACGAGCCCTGCGGCGTGTGCACGGCGTCGATGTCATGCACCCACTGCGGCAGCGGCGTGGCGCACAGCGCCTTGCCGGCGGCGATGTCCTCGTCGATCCAGCCGGCGATGCGCTTCCAGCCGGCCGCCTGCCAGGTCTCGAACGGCCCCTCGCTCCAGCCGAAACCCCAGCGGATGGCGAAATCCAGGTCGCGTGCGTTGTCCGCCACCTCGGCCAGGTGCAGCGCGATGTAGTGCCATACGTCGCGGAACACGGCCCACAGGAACTGCGCCTGCGGGTTGCTCGACGCGCGCAGGAGCTCGAAGCGCTCGGCGGCCGGCTTCTTCAGCATGCGCACGACAAGCTCCTCGGCCTTGCCGCCGGCGGGCACGTAGTCGCCGCTGGCCGGATCCAGGCGCAGGATGTCGCGCCCGGCCTTCTTGTAGAAGCCGGCCCCGCTCTTCTGCCCCAGCGCGCCGGCCTCGACCAGCCGCGCCAGCACCGCCGGCGTCGCGTACAGCGCGGCGAAGGGGTCCTTCTCCAGCGGCAGGTTGTCGCGCATGGTGCCGATGACATGCGCCATGGTGTCCAGCCCGACCACGTCGGCGGTACGGAAGGTCGCGCTCTTCGCGCGCCCGAGCTTGGCACCGGTAAGGTCATCAACGACGTCGAAGCCCAGGCCGAAGCGCTCGGCCTCGTGCATCACCGCGAGGATGGAGAACACCCCGACGCGGTTGGCGACGAAATTCGGCGTGTCCAGCGCGCGCACCACGCTCTTGCCCAGCGTGGTGGTGAGGAAGGTCTCGAGCTGATCCAGCACCTGCGGCCGGGTGTCCGCGGTGGGAATCAGTTCGACCAGCGGCATGTAACGCGGGGGGTTGAAGAAGTGCACGCCGCAGAAACGCTGGCGCAGGTCGGCGTCGAAACCCTCGCCCAGGCGGCTGATCGACAGCCCCGAGGTGTTGGTCGCGAACACGGCGTGGGGCGCCAGATGGGGCGTGACCTTGCGGTACAGATCGTGCTTCCAGTCCATGCGCTCGGCGATGGCTTCGATCACCAGGTCGCAGCCGGCCAGCAGCGGAAGGTCGTCGTCGTAGTTCGCGCTGCGCAGCCAGGCGGCGTCGTCGCTCAGGCCGAGCGGCGCCGGGCTGAGCTTCCTCAGGTTGGCCACCGCCTTGTCGGCGATGGCGTTCTTCGGGCCCTGCGATGACGCCAGGTCGAACAACACGACGGGAACCCGGGCGTTGATGCAATGGGCGGCGATCTGCGCGCCCATCACCCCGGCGCCGAGCACGGCGACCTTGCGGATGGGAAGGTTCTGGTTCATGGTCTTCAGGAGGTGACGGGGGTGGAGGGGATTGCGGAACAGGGCAAGGGGCAGGCGCCGGACGATCCGGCTCAGGCGAACACCGCCTCGGTGTCCATCAGCGACGCTGCGCCGCTGCGCGCCTGGCGAATGGCCATCGCCGTCTCGGGCAGCAGGCGGGCGAAATAGAAGCGCGCGGTCTGCAGGCGCGCCTGGTAGAAGGCCTCGTCACCTCCGCGCGCCAGTCCGGCCTGCGCGACCTTGGCCATGCGCGCGAAGCCGTAGGCGTACACCAGGTGGCCGACCACCCGCAGGTAGGGCGTGGCCGCGGCGCCGACCTGCTCGCGGTCGGTCATCGCCTTCATGCCCAGCTCCATGCTGAGCTTCTGCACCTTGGTGGCGAGGTCGGCCAGGGGATTGACGAATTCCTGCATCGATTCGACGACGCCCTCGGCCTCGATGAACTGGCCGATGATGCGACCCAGCTTCTTCAGCCTGGCGCCGCCGTCCATCAGCACCTTGCGCCCGATCAGATCCAGCGCCTGGATGGTGTTCGTTCCTTCGTAGATCATGTTGATCCGCGCATCGCGCACGAATTGTTCCATGCCCCATTCGCGGATGTAACCATGGCCGCCGAATACCTGCAGGCACTCGTTGACGGCCTGAAAGGCATTGTCGGACACGAAGGCCTTGACGATCGGGGTCAGGAGCGCGACCAGGTCGGCGGTGTCCTTGCGCACCTCGGCATCGGGGTGGTGCAGCGACTGATCCAGCATCAGCGCCACCCAGTACGCGAGGAAGCGACCGCCCTCGGCCCAGGCGCGCGCCGTCAGCAGCATGCGCCGCACGTCGGGATGCACCAGGATCGGATCCGCCGCCTGCTGCGGCGCCTTCGGCCCGGTCAGCGAACGCATCTGCAGGCGGTCGCGGGCGTAGGCCAGGCCGTTCTGGTAGGCGGCCTCGGTCAACCCCAGCGACTGCATGCCCACGCCCAGACGCGCGCCGTTCATCATCACGAACATCGCCGCCAGGCCCTTGTTGGCCTCGCCCACCATCCAGCCACGCGCGTCCTCCAGACTCATCTGGCAGGTCGCGTTGCCGTGGATGCCCATCTTGTGCTCGATGCCCGAGCAGAAGATGCCGTTGCGCTGCCCAGGCTGGCCCGAGGCATCGGGCAGGAACTTGGGCACGACGAACAGCGAGATGCCCTTGGAGCCCTCCGGGGCATCGGGCAGCTTGGCGAGCACCATGTGGATGATGTTCGACGACAGGTCATGTTCGCCACTGGAAATGAAGATCTTCTGCCCGCTCAGCAGGTAGGAACCGTCCTGCTGTGGAAGCGCGCGGGTGCGGATCAGGCCGAGATCGGTGCCGCAGTGCGCCTCGGTGAGGCACATGGTTCCGGTCCACTCGCCGCTGGCCAGTCGCGGCAGATACAGATTCTTCTGCTGCGGACTGCCGTGCGCGCCCAGCAGTTCGAGCACGCCCTGCGTCAGCCCGGGGTACATGGCCCAGGCCTGATTGGCCGCGTTCTCCATCTCGTGCAGCGCGCTGCCCACCAGGTGCGGAAGCCCCTGGCCGCCATACTCGGGCTCGGCGGTGAGCAGCGGCCAGCCCGCCTCGACGAACTGCTGCCAGGCCTGGGCATAGCCGGCCGGCGTGCTGACGGCACGCGCCTGCGGGTCGTAGCGACAGCCCTCGGCGTCGCCGCTGGCATTCAGCGGCTGCAGCACTTCGGCGCAGAACTTGCCGCCTTCCTCGCACACCTGGTCGATGAGTTCGGCGTCGATTTCGGCGTGCGTCGGCAGTTCGCGCAGCGCCGGCACGACCTGCAGCACCTCGTGCATGACGAATTTCATATGGCGCAGCGGCGGGTTGTAGCTGGGCATCGCGGATCTCCTGGGGTTCCCTGGGAAGCGTGGGGTGGGTGGGGGTTGCGTCGGGGTGGGTGCCGGGGTTCAGTCGTCGCGGCCGCACAGCTTGCGCAGCAGCGCGGCGCCCGCGTCGGTGGTCCAGGCGCCCAGCGCCCGACCGTAGGCGCGGCGTGCCATCGCCACGCCACCCGGCAGGCGCAGCAGGCGCGCGTCGTGGTGCACGGCCAGCACCAGTCCGTGGAGTTCGAACAGCAGTTGGGCGGGCGGCGTGTCGGGCCGCAGGTGCCCCTGCTCCACCGCCTGCTCGATGGCGCGCTGCAGCGCGTCGCGCCAGGTCTGCACCATCAGCACCAGGGCGTCGCGCACCGCGCCGGGGCGGTCATCGAACTCGACCGCTCCGGAAATGTAGATGCACCCGGTCTCGACCTCGCGGCTGACCTGCTGCAGCCAGCGGTCGAACATCGCGTGCAGACGGGGAAGCCCGCGCGGCAGTCGCAATGCGGGCTGAAAAACCTCGGCGTCGAACAGCTGGTGGTAATGACGAATGACCGAGATCTGCAGTTCCTCGCGCGAGCCGAAATGGGCGAACACCCCCGACTTGCTCATGTGCATGCGGTCGGCCAGCACCCCGATCGACAAGCCCTCGAGACCGATGCGCCCGGCCATCTGCAAGGCGCAATCGAGGATCGCCAGGCGCGTCTGCCGTCCCTTTCCCGGCGCCTCCACGGGGGCCTCGGCGCCCCATGCCGGGCCTGCCGCGGCGAGCAGCGACGAGGCGGGCCCGGAGGCCGGCTCGGCAGGGGATTGCGCACTGCGGATCTTGCGGTTCATCGACGACGGTTGGCCGGAGCCTCGCGCGCCGGGTCGGCACGCCAGTGCGCGCCAGGGCCGGCCCGTGGGCAAGCAAAAGAAACGAACGGTCGTACTATTTCTGAATTCGCCGGCTTTGTCAACCACCAGCGAGCAAGCTCAGCAGCGCGGCCTGCTCGGCGCCCTCGGACAGCGCAGCGCCGTCGCGCACGCGCCGCGCCAGGCAGCCGCGGGCATAGGTCAGCAGCCAGCGCGCGCGCTCGCCGGGGTCGAAGCCGGCGCCGACCTCGCCCTGCTGCTCCGCCAGCTTGAGGCTCTGGCGCACCCGCGCCTCCAGGCGTGCCAGCAGGAGATGCACGCGCTGGCGCAGGCGCGCGTGCTCGCCGACCAGGGCGTCGCCCTCGAGCACGCGGCACAGCCCGGGGTTGCGCTCGGCAAACACCAGCAGCGCCTGCACCATGCGCAGCGCCTGCGCCAGCCCCGAAGGCTGCTGGGTCTCGATCTGTGCGGCGAGCCCGAACAGCGAGACTTCGATGAACTCGATGAGCGCCTCGAACATCTGCGCCTTGCTGGCGAAGTGCCGATACAGGGCGGCCTCCGACACCTGCAGCCGCGCCGCGAGCGCGGCCGTGGTCACGCGCTCCGCGGGGGATTCTTCCAGCATGCCGGCCAGGCACTGCAGGATCTGCTGCCTGCGCTGGCCGGCGGGAGCGCGCTTGCGCTGCGGCGACCAACAGGCGGCCGGCGCGGGTTCGGCGATGTCGGACATGGCGCGCCGATTCTCGCACGCCCCGCGGCGCCAGCCCTCAGCGCCGCGAGGCGTGGCGCAGGCGGCGCAGGCGCCACAGGGTGGCCGTGCGCGCACCGACCCAGCCGGGCCTGCCATGCCTGGAAGGCCTGCGTCCGGGCCGCCCCGACACCGCCGTCGCGTCCCGCCGCAGCGCGCGGTGGGCGTAGCGGGTGAACCACACGCCGCGCAAGCCCATCGTGCGCGCCGCGCGCAGGTGTTCGAGGGTGTCCTCGACCAGCAGGCATTGCGCGGGCCGCAGGCGCAGGCGGCGCAGCACATGGCGCAACATGCGCGCGTCGGGCTTGGGCCGCCACTGCCCGAACTGGCGCATGTCTTCGATGGCGATCACCCCGTCGAAAGCGTGGAGGATGCCGATCGCGCGAAGCACCCGCAGCGCGTAGGCACGCGGCGCATTGGTCAGCACGTACTTGCGGCCGTCGAGGCGACGCAGCGCCGCGCGCTGGCTGCGGTCGCTGCGCAGCAGCCCCGGCAGGTCGTCGAAGCGGTGGGTCTCGGCCAGGAAGTGCTCGGCGTGCACCCCGTGCTCGCGCACCAGCCCGAGCAGCGTGGCACCATGGCGCGCCCAGAAATGCTGGCGCAGGCGATCGGCCTCCCCGGCATCGACACCCAGGTGGCGCTCGATGTAGGCGCGCATCTCCTGCAGCATGCGCGGGAACACCCGCCAGGAGGCATCGTGCAGGGTGTCGTCCATGTCGAACAACCACACCGTGGCACGGGGCACCCCGGACGGCGCCGGGGCGTGGCGGCGGCCGGGGCTCAATGCGAGCGGATCATCGTGCCGAAGGCCTGCTCGGTCAGGATCTCCAGCAGCATCGCATGGGGTATGCGCCCGTCGATGATGTGCACCGAGTTCACTCCCGAGCGCGCAGCGTCGAGGGCCGAGGCGATCTTCGGCAGCATGCCTCCGGAAATGCTGCCGTCGGCGAACAGGTCATCGATCTCCCGCGCCGACAGGTCGGTCAGCAACTGCCCCTGCTTGTCCAGCACGCCCGGGGTGTTGGTCAGCAGCACCAGCTTTTCCGCCTTCAGCACCTCGGCGAGCTTGCCCGCCACGACATCGGCGTTGATGTTGAAGTTCTCGTTGTCTGCTCCGAAGCCCAGCGGGGAGATGACCGGAATGAACTGGTCGTCCTGCAGCGCCTTCACCACCGAGGGGTCGATGGCCTCGATCTCCCCCACCTGGCCGACATCGTGCTCGAGCTCCGGGTTCTGGCGGTCGCGCATGCGCAGCTTGCGCGCCCGGATCATGCCGCCGTCGCGACCGGTCAGGCCCACCGCCTTGCCGCCTGCGAAGTTGATCAGGCCGACGATGTCCTGCTGCACCTGGCCGGCCAGCACCCACTCGACGACCTCCATGGTCTCGGCGTCGGTCACCCGCATGCCCTGGATGAAGGTTCCCTTCTTGCCGATCTTCGCCAGGGCCTCGTCGATCTGCGGGCCGCCGCCATGGACGACCACCGGGTTCATGCCCACGAGCTTGAGCAGCACCACGTCCTCGGCGAAATCCTGCTGCAACGCGGGGTCGGTCATCGCGTTGCCGCCATACTTGATCACCAGGGTCTTGCCGTGGAACTTGCGGATGTAGGGAAGCGCCTGTGCCAGGATCTCCGCCTTGTCGCGGGGGGAAATATGGGCGAGTTCGGGTGTCGGATCGTCGGTCATGGCAGCATCGGCAGGACGTGGAGAGCCCCGGGCAAGGTTCGCGCATGCCGGGCAGCTTCCATTCTAGGGACAAGCCGCGGCACACCCGCCCCCCGCCCGGTACACTGGGACTGCTCCCCGATGCCGCCAGCTCCCCGAGCCCATGCCACGCCGTGTACGCCTGCTGCATACCCTGCTGCTGCACCCGCGCCTGAGTGCCTCGATGCTGCTGACGCTGGCGCTGTCGCTCGCGCTGCAGGCGCAGCTCGGTACGGCACGCGCGCTGCTGCTGTCCTTCGACCTCGGCAGTTCCGCCTACCTGGGTTCGATCGCGTGGATGATGGCCCACAGCGCGCCGCAGGCGATGGCGCGCCGCGCGCAGGGCCAAATGCAGGGCCGCTGGGCCGTGCTGGTGTTTTCCGCGCTGGTCTCCGGCATGGTGCTGCTGGCGCTGCGCCTGGAACTGCATGCCGGCGGCGCGGCGCAGCCAGGCGACCTGCCGCTGGCCGGCGCCAGCATCGTGCTGTCGTGGCTGTTCTTCAGCGTGGTGTTCGCGCAGGCCTACGCCCATGCCGACCATCTGGAGCGCAAACTCGGCCAGCCGGCGCTGGTGTTCCCCGGCGAATTGCCGCCCGACTACTGGGACTACCTGTACTTCGCCGTCGTGCTGAGCATGACCTTCCAGACCTCGGACGTGGAGATCCGCGGCCGCTCGCTGCGGCACATCGCGCTGCTGCACAGCGTGACGGCCTTCTTCTTCAATGTGTTCATCCTCGCGCTGACCGTCAACGTCGTCGCCGGCGCACTCTGATCGCCCGCGTCTGCGCAGCGCGGCCGGCGCCGGCCGGCTGACATGCGTCAAGGACGCGCGGCAAGGCGCTTCCTAAGCTTGCCGCAGGCGCCCGTCGGACGCCCGAACCCGCAGCAGCGACACCCATGACCGATGTACCTCCCGCCACCACCGCGCCGGCCGACCCAGCGCAGCGCTTCGCCGACCGCCGCGCCGCCGGTCGCGCGCTCGCGGCCGCGCTGCGCGGCCTGCACCTGGGCAGCGACCCGCTGGTGCTCGGACTGCCGCGCGGAGGCGTTCCGGTGGCCTACGAGGTCGCGCACGCGCTGGGAGCGGAACTCGACGTGCTGGTGGTGCGCAAGCTCGGAGTGCCGCAGCAACCGGAACTGGCGATGGGAGCCATCGCTGCCGGCGGGGTGATCGAACGCAACCCCGGGGTCATCGCCCAGGCCGGTGTCGGTGAACAGGCACTGCGCGAGGTGCTCGCACGCGAGCAGAAGGAATGCCTGCGCCGCGAGCAGGTTTATCGCGGCGACCGCCCGCCGCCGAGACTGCAGGGCCGAACCGTGCTGGTCGTCGACGACGGGGTCGCCACCGGGGCGACGATGCGCGCGGCCCTCGCGGTGCTGCGCCGCGCCGGAGCGCAACGCCTGGTGGTCGCCACCCCGGTGGCTCCGGCGGGGCTGGCCCTGGAACTGGGATTGCCCCCGCAGGATGTGGTGGTGCTGCTGCAGCCGCGGAACTTCGGCGGCGTCGGCAGCCTCTATCAGGAATTCGGGCAGACCGGCGACGAGGAAGTGCGCGGCCTGCTCGCCCGGATGCGCGCCGAGCGGTGCTGAAGGGCAACCCAGCGGCGCGCGCCACCAGTGGAGGACATCATGAAGGTACAGGAAATCTTCACCCGCGGAACCGTCCACATCCCGCAGGATCGCAATCTGCAGGACGCGGCCGAGCAGATGCACCAGCAGCATGTGGGCGCGCTGATCGTCACCGACGGCAGCGCGGCCAACCGCCTGCTGGGCATCCTCACCGATCGCGACATCGTGCTCAAGGCGGTTGCCGCCGGCGCGCAGCCCCGCCAGGCCCTGGTCGCCGAGGCCATGAGCACCGGAGTGGCGACGATCTCCGAGCACGCGGATCTGGGCGAAGCGATGCAGGCGATGTTCAGCCACGGCGTACGCCGCCTGGCGGTCACCGACAGCGGCGAACGGGTGGTCGGTGTGCTGTCGCTCGACGACCTGATCGAGGCGCTGGTGCGCGACTGGGTCCTGCTGGCCAGCATCGTGCGCAGCGGCCAGCAGCGCGAGCGCTCGGGGCATGTGCAATCTCCGCTGCACCCCTGAACGGCGCGGCGGCGCCCCGGGCTGCAGCGCTGCTGCGTTGCAGCGCATGGCTGCGCGACGATCGATGCTGGCCTACACTTTGCCCAGATCCTGCGTCGTCGCCCTGGCGCCGACTGCACTCCCCGGCGGAGCGCAGCGACGGGGGGGCCTTCACCCCAGGCGTGCCGCGGGAAGCGCGGCGTGTCTCCCGACGACCGGCAGGCCGCGCGGGTGTTCCCCGCGCCCCGCGCGCGGCGGCCCCTGCGGCCTGCCCGGGTTCGCAACGGTCGTCTCTCGCGAGGAGGCCTCTTGACATGCTTGCGGATCGACTGCTGCAACCCGCGGAACAGCGCCTTGCGGCGCTGCCTCTGCCCTGTGCCGTCCAGCTCCCGGGAGGGCGGCTCATCGGCCCTGCGCAGGCCACGTTGCGCCTGGTGGTGCGCGACATGCGCGCGCTGATGCACCTGGCGCAAGGCGCGATCGGCCGCCTGGCCGAGGACTACGTCGAAGGCAGGCTCGAGATCGAAGGCCGGCTGCGCGACCTGATGGCCGCGGCACCGGCGCTGCTCGGAGGCGACCCCACCGCGGCCGACGGCAGCTGGCTGGCGCGCTGGACGCAGAACATGCGTCGCGCCCTCTGGGAGCGCACCCACCACAGCCGCAGCCGGGACGCCGCGCAGATCCAGCACCACTACGACGTCAGCGACGACTTCTACGCCTTGTGGCTCGACCCGCTGCGGGTGTACTCCTGCGCCTACTTTGCGCAGGACTCCCACGATCTGGCGCAGGCCCAGCAGGCCAAGCTCGACCTCATCTGCCGCAAGCTGCGCCTGCGCCCGGGCGAGCGCCTGATCGACATCGGCGCCGGCTGGGGCGGGTTGCTGCTGTGGGCAGCCGAACATTACGGAGTCGACGCGACCGGGATCACCCTGTCGCGCAACCAGCACGCCTATGTCCAGGGCCTGATCCAGGAAAAAGGCCTGCAGGGCCGCGTGCGCATGCTGCTTCAGGACTACCGCGACGTCGACGAATCCCGCCCCTTCGACAAGGTGGCCTCGGTGGGCATGGTCGAGCATGTCGGGCGCCCGAACCTGGTGCCGTATTTCGCCAAGATCCGCCGCCTGCTGCGCCCCGGAGGGCTGCTGCTCAACCACGGCATCACCGCCGGAGGAACGGACAACCCGCAGCTGAGCGGAGGCATGGGGGACTTCATCGAGAAATACATCTTCCCCGGCGGTCAGCTGGTGCACGTGGGCGTGATGATGGACGCGCTGGCGCGCGGCGGCCTGGAACCGCTCGACGCCGAGTGCCTGCGCCCGCATTACGCGCGCACGCTGTGGTGCTGGGTGGACGCGCTGGAATCGTGCCTCGACGAGGCCCGCAGGGTACTCGGGGCACGGGCCGACAAGGTGCTGCGCGCCTATCGGCTGTACCTTGCCGGGTCGGCGATGGGCTTCGAGCAGGGCTGGATCTCGCTGTTCCAGCTGCTGTGTTCGCGCCCCGACGGCGTGGTCGAGGCGCGCGACGCGGGTACGGCGCTGCGCGCGGCCCAGAGCGACTACCCCTTCCGCCGCGACTACATCTACCAACGACCAGACGGCGCGCCCGACGACGCCGCGTTCCAGCCGCCAACTCCCCGCGCCTGCGCAAGCGGGCCGCAGAACCGGGGCTGATCTCCATGCGGCCCGCGTGAAGGAAAGCATCATGGCTTTGGTGAAGTGGGACCCCTGGCAGGAAATCGAGGACATGTTCGACCGCTACACGCGCGCGGTCGGCTGGCCGCGGCGCGCCGTGACGACCGCCGAATCGGACTCCCGCGTCGATTGGTCGCCGCGGGTGGACATCAGCGAAACCGACAAGGAATTCCTGATCAAGGCCGAGATCCCCGAAGTCGACAAGAACGACGTCAAGATCACCATTGACGACGGAATGGTCACGTTGCGGGGCGAGCGCAAGCAGGAAAGCGAGCAGAAGGATCGAACCTTCCACCGCGTCGAGCGTTACTACGGCAGCTTCAGCCGCAGCTTCTCGCTGCCCGACAACATCGACGCCGCGACGGCCGCGGCGACCTTCAAGGACGGCGTGCTGAGCCTGCGGATCCCGAAGCGGGAAGTCGAGAAGCCCAAGGGCATTTCGGTGCAGGTGCAGTAGCGCCCACCGGCCATGTACCGTCGCATGATGGTCGCCTTCGACGGCAGCACGGCCTCAAGGGCCGCGCTCGATCAGGCCCTGGGCCTGGGCGCCGCATTGCATGCCGACCTGCACGTGGTGCATGTGGCCGATGTCACCACAGTGCCCGGCGATGCCGCCCCCCCAAACGGGCCTTCGCTGCGCGAGCAGGGGGATGAACTGCTGCGGCAGGCGCTGCGCCTGGCGCAGCAGGCCGGGGTGGCCTGCGACACCCGGCTGCTCGAGGGACGTGCGTTGGGACCGTCGGTCAGCCGGCTGCTGGCCGACGAAGCGCGCGACAGCACCGCCGACGCGGTCTTCGTCGGCAGCCACGGCTGGCGCGGCGTCAACCGCCTGTTCCTCGGCAGCGTCGCCGAAGGCCTGTCCCGCCTGTGCGCGGTGCCGGTCATGATCGTGCACGCGCCGGCCGCGCAAGGCTGAAGCCCGCGGCGCGGGCGCTATGATGCGCAGCGTTGGTGCTGGCGCACGCCCGGCAGGGCGCGCGCAGTCAAACGGGAAACAGGGAGGGCCGCGAGGCCCGTGCCTGTGCTGCCCCCGCAACGGTCAACGGCACGACGCCCGGGCATGGCTCGGGCGCCGCAGCCCGGACACAAACGCCACTGGGCCCGATGCCGGCCTGGGAAGGCCGTCCGGGTGGCCGCCAGCCCGGATACCGGCCAACACGTCGGGAGTTCGCCATCCGGGGTCGGCTGGTGTGCCAGGCCTTGGTCAGCGCGGAGCCGCGAGGGCTTCGCATGCGGATTCCAGCGTTCGAGAACCCATGCGGGAGGCTTGGGCCTTGCCTTCCTGCTGGAGCCTCGTCCGCCATGGACCCTCATTCCCTTCCCGCCCCTGTCCGCCGCGCGTACGCGCGCGCCATTCCTGCCGTTCTGTGTGCTCTGGGCCTGCACGCCAGTGCGCAGGCCGCGCCGCCCCCGCTGGTCGTGCTGCCGCCGGTCGTGGTCAGCGCATCGACCTTCGCCCAGCCCCTGGTCGACGCCCTGCCCAGTGTCAGCGTGCTCACCCATGCCGACATCGAAGCCTCCGGAGCGCAGAACCTGAGCAGCCTGCTGCAGCAGGTTGCCGGGGTGGCGATGTCCAGCGCCGGAGGCGTGGGGCAGACCGGGAACGTGTTCATCCGCGGATTCAGCGGCCCGGACGTGCTGGTGCTGATCGACGGCATGCCGATGAACGCCCAGGACTCAACCGGCAACGCCTACCTGGGCAACCTGCTGGCCAGCCAGATCGAACGCGTGGAGATCATCCGCGGCAACGTCTCGGCCATCTACGGCTCCGGGGCCATCGGCGGGGTGGTGCTGATCACCACCCGTCGCCAGCATGGCGCCAGGGTATCGGTCGGTGCCGGAAGCCACGGCACCGAGAGCGCGACCGCGGACGCCGGAGCGAGCATCGGAAGTGTGCGCATCGACGGCGGCTTCAGTCGCTACGTCACCCAGGGCATCGTTTCGCAGGATCCGGCCGCCTCGGGTCTTCCCGCGCAGTCCGACGGCTACCGCAACAACACCGCCAACCTGCGCATCCGCGAACAACTGGCTCCCCACCAGAGCCTGGGCCTGGTCGCCTTCCAGAGCGACGGGCAATACACCTACAACAACGCCACCGCCGACGGGCGCACCCGTCAGCAGATCCTGGGCATCGATGCCGACAACCGGCTTGCCGCGAATTGGCAATCGCATCTGCAATTGGCCACCCAGAGCACCAAAGACGAAGGGAGCGATCCCTCCTACGGCTCGGTCTATGGCTACCGGACGCGCATCGACAAGCTCGGCTGGCGCAACGTCGTGCGCCTGAGCGGCGGGTGGATCGCCACCGGAGGACTGGAGGCGCAGCGACAGTCGATCAGCAGCAGCGGAACCGGGGGCATACCCAGCGAAAGCCGCGGGGCCGACGCCCTGTACGTCGGGATCGACGGGATCGTCGACGGCAACCAATGGCAGGCCAACCTGCGCCACGACAAGGTCGGCGGCTACGCCGGCGAGAACACCTTCTATCTCGGCTGGGGCCGGGCCATCGGCGCGGGCTTCAAGCTGGTGGCCAACGCCTCGACGGCCTTCAACGCGCCGCCGCTGGGCTACCTCTACTACCAGGTTCCGGGGCTGTACGGCACCCTGCCCAGCCCAGGGCTGCGGCCGGAGAAGGCCCATTCGGTGGAGGCTGCGCTGCAGTGGTCGCATGGCGCGCAGTATCTGCGCGCCAGCCTGTTCCAGACCCGGGCCACCGACCAGTGGTCGTACGTGACCGTCGACCCGCAGCAATTCATCGGCCAGTTCCGCAACCTCGCCAGCACCCGCACCCGCGGCCTGGAGCTCAGCGCGCACGGCAGCAGCGGAGCGTGGAAGTGGCGCGCCAACCTGACCGAGCAGGATCCGGTGAACACCTCGGCGGGGGCGACCAACACCGCGCTGCCGCTGGTCGCGCATACCATGGCCAACGCCGGCGTCGCACGCAGGCTGCTCGGCACCCTGGTGCAGGCCGACCTGCGCTACTCCGGGCCGCGCTATTCCCCCTATCCGGGCCTGCTGCTCGGCTCCTACGCAGTGGTCGGCCTGCAGGCCAGCCGCGCCATCAACCGGCACTGGAGCTGGAGCCTGCGGGTGGACAACCTGCTGAACCGCTCCTACGCCACCAACTACGGCTACCGAACGATGCCGCTGGGAGTGTTCTTCGGCCTGAGCTGGACACCGGCCGGCAGCTGAGCGCGCCGAGACGCGCGCCTGCACCGTCCGGCAGGCATCAGCCGGCGTAGCCGCCGATGCGGCCTTCGCGAAAATCACGCAGCGCGTCGTGGATCTGCTGTGCGGTGTTCATCACGAAGGGTCCGTACTGCACGATCGGCTGGCGCAGCGGGCGCCCGGCGACGAGCAGCGCGCGGCTGTCCGCCAGCGCGTGCAGCACCACGCCGTCGGCCTGCGGGTCGTTGCCGAGAATGCCCATGCGCTGCGCGGGCACCTCGGCATCGCCGATGCGCAGCGCGCCGCGGTAGACATAGACGAAGGCGTTGTGCCCGGCGGGCAGCGGCTGGCTGAAGCGACTGCCCGCGGGCAGTCGCAGATCGAGGTAGAGCGGCTCGGTGAGCTCGCGCTGCACGGCCCCCTGCACGCCATGGCTGCTGCCGGCCAGCACGGCAAGCTCCACACCGTCCCCGGTGCGCAGGCGCGGGATGTCCTGCGCCTGCACGTCGCGGTACCACGGTGCACACAGCTTGCGCTCGGCAGGCAGGTTCAGCCATAACTGGAAGCCTTCCATCAGCCCGCTCTGCTGCTGGGGGATCTCCGAATGCACCACCCCGCGCCCAGCCGTCATCCACTGCATGCCTCCGCTCTGCAGCAGCCCCTCGTGGCCGGCGCTGTCGCGGTGCAGCATGCGCCCCTGGATCATGTAGGTGATGGTTTCGAAACCCCGGTGCGGGTGGTCGGGAAAGCCGGCGATGTAGTCGTCGGGATCATCGCTGCCGAAGGCATCGAGCATCAGGAAAGGATCGAGACGCTGCTGCAGATCCTGGGTGAGCACCCGGCGCAAGCGCACCCCGGCGCCGTCCGAGGTTTCCTGGCCGAGCACCAGGCGTTCCAGCGTCCGCGGGCGCAGGGATTCCGCGATCTGGCCGAGGCTGTGCGCGGGCGTGGCATCGACGGGATGATTCATGGCAGGGACTCCTTCGCGGGACGAAACGCGGCTACGAAAGCCACCAGCGCCAGCCCAGGTACACGAGCATGCCGCCGCCGATGGCCGCCAGCAGTTGCCGGCTGCGCAGCGCCAGCACCGCGCTGGCCAGGGTGCCGGCCAGCCAGGGATTGCGCCAGTTCAGCTCCCAGTGCCTGCCATCGGGCAGCAGCACCAGCGGCACGATGATCGCGGTCAGCACCGCCACCGGCACATAGTCGAGCGCGCGACGAAGCCGGGGTGCGAAGCGCACGCGATCGCCCAGAGCGAACAGCGCGAAGCGCACACCGAAGGTGACCAGGGCCATGCCCGCGATCGTCAGCCACACGCTGGAGTCGCTCACGTAGCCTCCGGGGCAGCGCCAGCCGCAGCCAGCGATTCCTCGGCTACGACGCCGGCGACCACGCCGCCGGCGGCCGCCAGCATCAAGCCCAGCTTGTACGGCAGATCGCGTCCGAGCAGCGCCAGCGCGGCCGCGGCGGCCGCCGCCGCCAGCGCCGGGCGCCGCCGCAGCATCGGCGCGACCATCGCGGTGAAGGTGGCGACCATCGCGAACTCCAGGCCCCAGCGGCCCAGCCAGGGCCATCCATGCCCGGCCCAGACGCCGAGCGCGGTCCATGCCAGCCAGTTCAGGTACATCGCCACGCAGGAGCCGAGGAAGTACCAGCGCATGCCCGCCTGCTGCCCGGGGGGCTGCGCCTTCCAGCCGCGGTACACGACCGCGAAGGTTTCGTCGGTGAGCCAGAAGCCCAGTGCGGCACGCCAGCGCAGAGGCAAGGCGGTCACCAGCGGCAACAGCGAAGCGGCGTACAGCAGGTGGCGCAGGTTGACCACCAAGGTGGTGACGATGATGACCGCGGCGGCGGTCTTGGTGGCCAGCAGCGTCAGCGCGATGAACTGCGCAGAACCGGCGAACACCAGCGCCGACATTCCCAGCGCCGCGGTCGGGGACAGCCCGACGGGCCCGGCCATGGCGCCGAAGATCAGACCGAAAGGCGCCGCGCCGAGCAGCAGCGGCATGGTGTCGAGCGCGCCGCGCAGCAGCGGGCCTCGGCATGCCAAGGTGGTGGCTGGAGAGGGGGACGGGGGCATCGACATCCTGCGGGGATCGGATCAGGCCGCTCGGGGCGCCGATGCACGCTCCCTTGCGCCAGCACAAGGCTTGCCGCGATGGCTGTGCGCCGGTGCCGCCGCAGCGGGCTAGGCTGCAGCATACGGCATGGCCGGCCGACATGCGCCGGCGGGGATGTGCCGGCACGCCTGCCGCGCGCCGCGGCGCGATCCCCTGCCGAACCGCCGCAACCATGGCACCGCACGCTCCCCCGCCCGTCTCCCCGCCCGTCTCCCCGCCCGTCTCCCCGCCCGCCTCCCCCCCCGTCTCCTCGGGCACCTCCCCGAAGCCTCCGCCCACGCTCGCTGCGAGCGCCACGGGCATCGCGGGCGACGAAGCGGACTCGCGAAGCGCCGAGCAGTGGTTGCAGTCGCTGCACACCGAGCGTGGCGGCCTGCGCGGCGAGGAGGCCCGCCGCAGGCTGGAGCAGTACGGGGCGAACGCCCTGCCCCAGGCCCGGCGCAGCGGACTGCGCAAGCTGCTGCGCCATTTCTGGGGGCCGATCCCCTGGATGATCGAAGCCGCGGCCCTGCTCTCGGCCCTGGTGCGGCATTGGGCGGATCTGGCGATCATCGTGGCGCTGCTGGTGTTCAATGCCGGAATCGGCTTCTGGCAGGAAGCCAAGGCCTCCAACGCGCTGGACGCGCTGCGCAAGCAACTCGCGCCGCGCTGCCGCGCGCTGCGCGACGGCGCCTGGGACAGCATCGATGCGGCGACCCTGGTGCCCGGCGACATCGTGCGCCTGCGCCTGGGTGACGTCGTTCCCGCCGATCTGCGCTTGCTCGACGGGGACGGGCTCGACGTCGACCAGTCCGCGCTGACCGGGGAGTCGCTGCCGGTGCAGCGCGGCAGCACCCAGCCCGTGTACGCGGGCTCGACGGTACGGCGCGGGGAGATGAGCGCGGTGGTCTGGCAGACCGGAACGCGCACCTACCTCGGACGTACCGCCGAACTGGTGCGCAAGGCCGGCGCGGTCTCGCACTTCCAGCGCGCGGTGCTGGAGATCGGCGACTACCTGATCGGTCTCAGCATCGCGCTGGCGGTGCTGCTGGTGCTCGTCGAACTGCAACGCGGCATGCCGTGGGTCGAACTGCTGCAGTTCGCCCTCATCCTGACCGTGGCCTCGATCCCGGTGGCCATGCCTGCGGTGCTGTCGGTGACCATGGCGCTGGGCGCGCTGGCGCTGGCGAAGGAAAAGGCCATCGTCTCCCGCCTGGAAGCCATCGAGGAAATGGCCGCGGTCGACATGCTGTGCTCGGACAAGACCGGCACCCTCACGCTCAACCGCCTGAGCCTGGGCGAGTCCCTGCTGCTGCGGGCGGCCGACCTGCCCACGCTGCAGTTGCATGCTGCGCTGGCCAGCCAGGCAGGCGACGGCGACCCCATCGACGAGGCCATCGAGGCTGCGCGACCGCAGGCGCCCGCGGGGTGGAGCCGCAGCCGCTACAGGCCCTTCGACCCGGTCGGCAAGCGCAGCGAGGCGACATGGCAGGACGCGCAGGGTGGCACGCTGCTGGTCAGCAAGGGGGCTCCCCAGGTTCTGTTCGATCTGTGCGCCCTCGAGCCGCAGGAGCGCGCCGCCGCGGCGCAGTGGATCGAGGATCAGGCACGCCGCGGCATGCGCACTCTGGCCGTGGCCAGTCGCCAGGGCGCTGCCGCCTGGGGCCTCGACGGTCTGCTGGCGCTGCTCGACCCGCCGCGCGAGGATTCCGCACGCACCATCGCCGAGGCCCGCGCGCATGGGCTGCAGGTGAAGATGATCACCGGCGACAACCTGGCGATCGCCCGCGAGATCGCCGGGCGCATCGGCATCGGACGCAACATCCTGGCTGCCGACGAGGTGTTCGGCGCGCAGGCGCCGGACGCCGACGATCTGGCTGCGCGCATCGCCAACGCCGACGGCTTCGCCCAGGTCTTTCCCGAGCACAAGTACCGGATCGTGCGCGCGTTGCAGGACGCAGGCCACCGCGTCGCGATGACCGGCGACGGGGTCAACGACGCCCCCGCGCTCAAGCAGGCCGACGTCGGCGTGGCGGTCTCGGGAGCGACCGACGCCGCGCGGGCCGCGGCCGCGCTGGTACTGACCGCGCCGGGCCTGTCGACCATCGTGCAGGCGGTGGAACAGGCGCGACGGATCTTCGAGCGCATGAACAGCTACGCCATCTACCGCATCACCGAGACCATCCGCATCATGGTGTTCGTCGTGCTGGCGATGCTGCTCTACGGCTTCTACCCGATCACCGCGGTGATGATCATCCTGCTGGCCTTCCTCAACGACCTGCCGATCATGAGCATCGCCTACGACCGCACCGCGGTCGACCCGGATCCGGTGCGCTGGGACATGCGCCGGGTGCTGACGGTGTCCACCGTGATGGGCCTGAGCGGCACCGTCGGCAGCTTCCTGATGCTCTACCTGGCGCTGGACTGGTTGCACCTGCCCCTGCCCCAGGTGCAGACCTATGTGTTCCTGAAGATGGCGGTCGCCGGGCACCTGACCCTGTTCGTCTCGCGCAGTCGGGGCGCCTTCTGGTCCAGGCCCTACCCGGCGCCGGTGATGCTGTGGTCGACGCTGCTGACCAAGGCCGCGGCCACGCTGCTGTGCGCCTGGGGGCTGGGGTTGGTGGCACCGATCGGCTGGCTCGACATCGCCTTCGTCTGGGGCTATGCGCTGCTGTGGTCGCTGCTCACCGACGCGGCCAAGCGCGCGGTCTACCGCAGGCTCGCGCACGCGTCGCCGGGCCACCGGCGATTCCTCGACCTGCTGCGCCAGCGCCTGCACCCTCATGCACGCTGAAGGGGCGCGGCGTGCGGCGGGCGCCCCGGGCCCGGAATTGCGGTTGCAGAAGGATACGTGGAATCGGACGACAATGGAGTGTTTTGGACTGGGGTGCCGTGGCGGCTGCACGGCCGCCGGCGGCGCGCGACGAAGATTCCTGCGATGACCGATACCTCAACCACCCACCCCGCCTCCGGACCGCGACGCCAGGCCATGAACGCCCAGGAGCGGCGCTCGAGCATGACCCTGGCGTCGATCTACGGCCTGCGCATGCTGGGGCTGTTCCTCATCCTCCCGGTGTTCGCGATCTACGCCCGCGAACTGCCCGGCGGGCAGGATCGGCTGCTGGTCGGGCTGGCGCTGGGCATCTACGGCCTGACGCAGGCCGCGCTGCAGATCCCCTTCGGCATCGCCAGCGATCGCTTCGGCCGCAAGCCGGTGATGATGCTGGGCATGCTGATCTTCGCCGTCGGCTCCTTCCTCGCCGGCGTCGCGCACAGCATCGACGGCATCATCCTCGGACGCGCGATCCAGGGCGCGGGGGCGATCTCGGCGGCGATCTCGGCGATGATCGCCGACTCCACCCGCGACCACAACCGCACCAAGGCGATGGCGATGGTCGGCATGACCATCGGCATGAGCTTCCTGGCCTCGCTGATCGCCGGCCCGGTGCTGTACCACTGGATCGGGGTACCGGGCATGTTCGTCCTCACCGGACTGCTCGCGCTGGTGGCCATCGCGGTGATCCGGTGGGTGGTGCCCGACGTGCCGATGAGCGCGCCTGCGGAGGAAGTCGGCCCCGGACAGCCGGTGCCCTCGGTGCTGACGCCGGCGCTCCTGCGCTTGCACTTCAGCATCTTCGTCGTGAACTTCGCCCAGGTCGCGATGTTCGTGGTCGTCCCGGTCGCGCTGGTGCAGCACGCCGGCATCCCCCTGCGCCACCACTGGATGGTCTACCTGCCTGTGACCGTCGGCTCCTTCGCGCTGGCGGTGCCGGGCATCATCTGGGCCGAAAGCCGCGGCCACATGCGCGCAGTGCTGCGCAGCGGAGTGGCGCTGATGGCGCTGAGCATGTTCGCGATGGCTTTCGGCTACCGCAGCGAGGTGCCGCTGATCGCCGAACTGTTCCTGTTCTTCGTGTCCTTCAACCTCATGGAGGCCTTGCTGCCCTCGCTGGTCTCGCGCCTGGCCCCTGCGGCACGCAAGGGTCTGGCCATGGGGGTGTACAACACCGCGCAGTCTCTCGGCCTGTTCGCCGGCGGAGCCCTCGGCGGTCTGCTGGCCAAGCTGTGGTCGGCCGAGGGCGTGTTTCTCGCCTGCGGGCTGCTGTGCTCGGTGTGGCTGGTGGTGGCCTGGTTCGTGCAGCAGCCGCCACGCCGCGCCCACTGAATCCGTCCCGGCATCCCGCTAACATGTGCGCCGGCGGGCGCCGGCCTCGCCCACGGCGCAGCTGAACCCTTCTTCCAACCAGGCGCGCCTGCGCGGCCGCCTGTCCCCAAGTGTCCGATCCGAGCCAAAGCCCTCCGCCCGCACCGGGAGAGACCGCGCAGCCCCCGCGCAGCGGCCGCTCCTCGGCATTGCGCAGCCTGACCCGCACCGGTCGTGCGCGCGGCCGCCGCCTGTTCCTGCAGTACGGCCTGCCGTGGGGCGGCGCGCTGCTCGTCGGCCTGCTGGCGGTGCTGTACGCCCAGTGGAGCAACGACGCCTACGAGATCTTCCTGCACTGGATCGCCGGCCGCACCTGGCTGGCCTTCCTGATCACCCCCTTCATGACCATGCTGGCGGTGTACATGACCCGCAGATGGTTCTCGGGCAGCGAGGGAAGCGGGATTCCGCAGGTCATCGCGGCACTGCATGCGCCCCCCGACGAAACGCTGATGCGCAGGCTGTTCGGACTGCGGGTGATCGTGGGCAAGCTGGTGGTGTCGCTGATCGGATTCCTCGGCGGCCTGACCATCGGGCGCGAGGGCCCGACGGTGCACCTGGGCGCGGCGGTGATGGCCGAGACACGTCGTTTCTATCCGCACCAGGGCAAGCGCCTGGAGCGCGCCCTGCTGCTCGCCGGCGCGGCCGCGGGGCTGTCGGGAGCCTTCAACACCCCGCTGGCCGGGGTGATCTTCGCCATCGAGGAACTGGCGCGCGACTTCGAGAGCCGCACCAACGGGGTCATGATCACCGCGGTGGTGTTCTCGGGCCTGACCTCGATGGCACTCGCTGGCAACTACCTGTACTTCGGGCAGATCAACGTCCCGCAGAACTTCCATCTGCAGTTTGCCGTCCCGGTGGTGGTGATCGCCCTGCTGTGCGGACTGACCGGGGCGGCGTTCAACTGGGCGCTGCTGCGCTGGGAAGTCTGGATGCCCAGGCCGCTGCAGCAGTGGCGCGCGCACAAGCCGCTGCTCTACGGACTGGCGATCGGCCTGGCGGTCGCCGCGCTCGGCGTGTTCACGCATGGCCAGACCTGGGGCAGCGGCTACGACCAGGCCCGCCACCTGCTGGACGGCCAGAACACCGTCAGCCCCTTCTACGCGGTGACCAAATGGGCGGCGATGGTCATCAGCTACATGAGCGGCATGCCCGGTGGGCTGTTCTCGCCTTCGCTGTCGATCGGTGCCGGCCTGGCCCAATGGGTGCACATGGTGTTCGGCTGGGCACCGATGCCGGCGCTGATCGCGCTGTGCATGGCCGGCTACCTGGCCGCGGTCACCCAGTCGCCGCTGACCTCCTTCGTCATCGTGATGGAAATGACCAATGGCACCGGCATGGTGATTCCGATGATGGCGGTGGCGCTGGTGGCGACCCGGATCTCCAACCTGTTCACTCCTCCGCTGTACGAGGCACTGGCCGAGAAGAACTACTTCGGCGCCGGCGCACACCACAAGGCGGCTTGAGCCCTCCGGTGCCCCGGACGCCGCGGAGGGGAAGGCAGGATCTGCGATCATTGCGCCTGCGACGGGCCGCGGGGGGCGGGCCGGGCGCATCCCGGCCCTGAGCGCACGCACGAGGAAGCAGCGATGAAACGTCTGGACGGTGTGGAAGTCGGTGCCCTGATCCTTCTGCTGGCGGCCATCGTGCTGGCCCTGCTGCACTGGGAAAGCGTGCAGCGCGTGATCGGCTACGTACTGCACGAACCCCCGCCAGCGACCCAGGCGCCTGCAGCTTCGCCGTCCCCGGCCACGCCCACCGTCACGGCACGCGTCAGCCCGCCGGCTTCACAGCCGGCGGCGCAACTGCAGGTTCCGGCGGCCTCGCAGCCGCTGCCCGCGCTGCGCGACAGCGACCGCGCCTTCGCCGATGCGCTGGGCGAACTGCTCGGCCCGGCCAGGCTGGCCCAATGGTGGGTGGCCGATCATCTGATCATTCACCTGGTGGCAACCATCGACAACCTGCCGCGCGCCCAGGTTCCGCAACGCGCATGGCCGGTGCGTCCGACGCCGGGAAGCCTGCAGGTGCAGCGCCAGGACGGCAGCCTGGTGCTGGCGCCGGCGAATTCCGCTCGCTACGCGCCCTACATGGCGATGGTGCGCATGGTCGACCCGCAGCGGCTGGTGGCCGTGTACCTGCGCTTCTATCCCCTGTTCCAGCAGGCCTGGCGCGAACTCGGCTACCCCCACGGATCCTTCAACCAGCGCCTGCTGCAGGTGATCGACAACCTGCTGGAGGCTCCCGAGCCGGCAGCCGCGCTGCAGCTGGTGCAGCCCCATGTGCTCTATCAGTACGCAGACCCGGGGCTGGAGGCCGCCTCGGCGGGCCAGAAGATCCTGATGCGCATCGGCCCGGCCAACGAGCGCCTGGTCAAGGCCAAGCTGCGCGCGTTGCGCGCACAATTGCTGCTGCACATGCATGCGGCGGCTCCCGCGCCGACCGCCTCGCAAGCTCATTGACCAGCCCGGCGCGCACCGCCCCCATCACCATGCCCGAGTTTCGCCCCCTGCGCTACGCGGCCTGCGCCGCGCTGTACCTGGTGCTGGGCGCCGGCCCCGCGCTGGCTGCCACGGCTGCGGGCGCATCGGCCAGCGCAGCGGCACCGAAACTGCGCGTGGCCTTCGTCGACACCGCGCGCATCCTGCATGACTCCACGATGGCCAAGGCTGCCTCGCAACGCCTGCAGCAGACCTTCGAGCCGCGACGCCGCAAGCTGACGCAACTCGGGCAGCGCATCGATGCGCTGCGCAACAAGCTGCTCGACAACAGCGTGGTGATGAGTGACGACCAGCGCCTGGCCGCGCAGCAGCAGCTGGCTGACCTGACACGCCAGTTCCGCGACGACCAGCAGGCCTTTGCCGAGGATCTCAACGCGCAACGCAACGCCGACGTCAGCGCCATCCTGGCCAAGGCCAATGCGGTGGTCGATCAGGTGGCGCGACAGGACGGCTGCCTGATCGTGTTCCAGAACGCGGTGTACGTGAACCCGCGCATCGACATCACAAACGCGGTGATCCGCACCCTGGACGCCCAGCAGGGCGCGCACGCTCGCTGAGCGCGCACGGCGGGCGCGATGCCCGCCGATGCGCGCGCTGCCATCGCACGGCGATCAATCGTCCTGTTCGTCGGAAAGTTCTTCGTGCTGAGCCTGCTCGGACGCTTCAGGTGAATCCGACGGCATCTGGTAGCTCGGCGCCTTCGAAGCTTCGTCGGCCAGCGCAGGCGCGGGCAGCAGCGCCCCGGCCAGCCACAGCATGCAGCCAGCCGCGGCGGCAGCCTTGGCGATTCGTTGGGTCGTCGTCGATTGCATCATTTACTCCTGGTTACATGAATGGACCATGGATGGCGAACGCGAAGCGTGGCGCCCCGCGGACTGCCATGGAGCATGCAAGGGCCGTGCCACGGCGTCCGCACCCGTGGCGGTGGCGCGCTGATTCCCGCGCCTGTCGGGAATGCCCGACAGGCTGTCGGCGCGCGACTCCAAGTGCCCGCCAGGGCTGAAGAATTTTGTCGCCTGCCGGCGTCGGCCGGCCTTGCGCGGCTTCAGACCCCGCGCAGCGCCTCGTCGAGGAATTCCAGCCAGTGCTGCACCGGCACCTCGGTTCCGGCCTGCAGGTGGTGTATGCACCCGATGTTGGCCGACAGCACGCGCTGCGGCTGCAGCTGCTGCAGCCTGTCCACCTTGTTGTCGCGCAACTGCTCCGCGATCTGCGGCTGCAACACCGAGTAGGTGCCGGCCGAGCCGCAGCATAGATGGCTGTCCGCGGGGAGTTGCAGCTCGAACCCGAGTTCGCGCATCAGCGCCTCGACCTTCCCGCCCAGGCGCTGCCCATGCTGCAGGGTGCATGGCGGATGCCAGGCCAGGCGCTCGGCGGGGCGGCTGCGCAGCAACTGCGCCAGCGCGCCGGACTGTGCGCCGAGGAATTCCACCGGATCGCGGGCGCACGCGGCGATCCGCCGCGCCTTGTCCGCATAGGCCGGGTCGTTGGCGAACTCCCGCGCGTAGTCCTTCACCATCAGACCGCAGGCCGAGGCATCCACCACCACCGCCTCGACCTGCGCGCCCTCCACGTACGGCCACCACGCATCGATGCTGCGCCGCATGTCGGCGAGCGCCGTTGCATGATCCCCCAGGTGCAGCGCGACCGCCCCGCAACACCCCGCCGCGGGAGCCACCAGCGGCTGCACGCCGAGGGCATCGAGCACCCGGGCGGTGGCCGCGGAAATGTTCGGCGCCATCGCCGGCTGCACGCAACCGGCAAGCAGCAGCACCTTGCGCGCGTGCTCGCGCGTCGGCCAGGCTCCGGGATCGTGCGGTGGCGCCAGCTTGTCACGCAGCACCTCGGGCAGCAGGCCGCGCACGCTGCGGCCCATGCGCAGCGCCGGACCGAACAGCGGCGAGCGCAGCCCATGCTCGAGCGCCGTGCGCTTGAGGCGATCGCCGGCCTGCCGCGGCACCTGGGCGTCGACGACACGGCGGCCGATCTCGAGCAGCCGGCCGTACTCGACCCCCGAGGGACAGGTCGTCTCGCAGGAGCGGCACGTCAGGCAACGATCCAGGTGCAGCTGGGTCGTGCGCGTGGCCTCGGCCCCCTCGAGAACCTGCTTGATCTGGTAGATGCGGCCGCGCGGACCGTCGAGCTCGTCGCCCAGCAGCTGGTAGGTCGGGCAGGTCGCGGTGCAGAAGCCGCAGTGCACGCAGGCACGCAGGATCCCTTCCGCCTCGCGGCCTTCGGGGGTATCGGCGAATTCGGGTGACAGGCGGGTTTGCATCGGGCGGAGCGGGCGTGGAGGTTGCGATGCGCGCGGGCTCAGGCGCCAAAACAGCGTGGGAACAGCCCGTGCGGATCGAAGGCCAGCTTGAGCTGGCGATGGATGCGATCCAGCGGCGGCGAGGGGGGGCTGAACACCGCGACCGCGGCATCCCCACCACGAAAACGCGTGGCATGGCCACCGACAGCGGCCGCCACCGAGCGCACCTGCTCGGCATCCACAGCGCCATGCAGCCAGCGCTGCGCACCGCCCCATTCGATCAGCGTGGCCCCTTCCAGGGGCAGCGGCGGCGTGGCCGAAGGCACCGCGATGCGCCACAGCGCCCGCTCGGCGCGCTCCTGCCAGCTGGCCTCGAACCAGTCGAGGCGCTGTTCACGCAGTTCCTGCCACAGGGCGTCGGCCTGCTGCGCCTCCAGGCATTCCCCGCCCAGGCGCACGCGCGCGGAGTCGACAGTGGCGCGCGCGCCGCGCAAGCGCACGAACAGCCGGCCGCGGCCGTCGCCGTCGGCCCACCAGGCGCTGGCCGACAGCGGAAGCGGCTGCCCGCTCCAGCGGTTGATCGCCTCGATGGCCTGTGCCTGCGGCATCTCGAAGGACAGCGTGGCCTGCGCGCGCACCACCGGAAGCACCTTGAGCGAAACCTCCAGGATCGCCCCCAGCGAGCCCATCGAACCGGCGAGCAGTCGCGACACGTCGAAGCCGGCCACGTTCTTCATCACCTGCCCGCCGAAGTGCAGGATCTCGGCGCGCCCATTGAGCAGGCTGGCGCCGAGCACGAAATCGCGCACCGCCCCGGCGCCGAGCCGCCCCGGCCCGGACAGCCCCGCTGCGACCATGCCCCCGATCGTGGCCTGCGCCCCGTCGCGCGCGAAGCGCGGCGGATCGAAGGGCAGGCACTGGCCGTGCTCGGCCAGCCGTTCCTCGACCTCGGACAACGGGGTGCCGGCGCGCGCCGTCAGGTACAGCTCGCTGGGCTCGTGGGCGACCACCCCTGCGTAGGGCCGCAGGTCGAGCACCGCGGCGCGCGATGCGTGCGCCGGATCGGGGTCGAGCCAGCGCTTGCTGCCGCCCGCGCGCGGCTGCAGCGGCGTGCGCTCGCGGATGGCCTGGAGCACCTGTTGCTGCAGGGATTCGAGGGCTTGGGGTGCGGAGGGCATCATCTGCGGGAGAGGTCTGGTCGATGGCGCGGCAGGCGCCTCAGAAGCGGGGCAGTTCGGGGAAGGCCAGGCGGCCGCCGCGCACATGCATCCTGCCGTATTCGGCGCAGCGCGCATGGCTGGGGATGTTCTTGCCGGGATTGAGCTTCTCGCCGGCATCGAAGGCCCGCCGCAGCTCCAGGAACTGCTCGCGCTCGGCGGTCGAGAACTGCACGCACATGGAGTTGATCTTCTCCACGCCGACACCGTGCTCGCCGGTGATCGATCCCCCCATCTCGACGCAGGTCTCGAGGATTTCGGCGCCGAACTCTTCGGCCCGCCGCATCTGATCCTGCTCATTGGCGTCGAACAGGATCAGCGGATGCAGGTTGCCGTCGCCGGCATGGAACACGTTCACGCAGCGCAGATCGAACCTGCGCTCCATGTCCTTGATCGCCAGCAGCATGTCGGCGATGCGCTTGCGCGGAATCGTTCCGTCCATGCAGTAGTAATCGGGGGAGATGCGGCCGGAAGCCGGAAAGGCATTCTTGCGCCCGCTCCAGAACCTCAGTCGCTCGGCCTCGTCGCGGCTGAGGGCCAGCGCGGTGGCTCCGCAACCCTCGAGCACGGCGCGCATGTGCTCGATCTCCTCGGCCACCTCCTCGGGCGTGCCGTCGGATTCGCAGAGCAGGATCGCCGCGGCATCGCAGTCGTAACCGGCATGCACGAAAGCTTCGGCGGCCACGGTCATCGGCTGATCCATCATTTCGAGCCCGGCCGGGATGATGCCCGCGGCGATCAGCGCGGCCACCGCGTCGCCGGCCTTGCGCAGGTCGTCGAAACTGGCCATCAGGCAGCGCGCGAGCTGGGGCTTGGGGATCAGGCGCACCGTGACCTCGGTGACCACCATCAGCATGCCCTCGCTGCCGATCACCGCGGCCAGCAGGTCGGGCCCCGCGCTGTCGCCGGCCAGGTTGCCCACGGTGATCGCCTCGCCCTCGACGGTGAAGCCCCGCACCTGCAGCACGTTGTGCACCGTCAGCCCGTACTTCAGGCAATGCACCCCTCCGGAATTCTCCGCCACGTTGCCACCGATGCTGCAGGCGATCTGGCTCGACGGATCGGGCGCGTAGTACAGCCCGTGGCGCGCCGCGGCCTCGGAAATCGCCAGGTTGCGCACCCCGCACTGCACGACGGCGACGCGCGCCAGGGGGTCGATCGACACGATGCGGTTGAGCCTGGCCAGCGACAGGGTGACGCCGTCGGCCAGCGGCAGCGCCCCACCGGACAGACCGGTGCCGGATCCACGCGCCACCACCGGCACGCCCAGGCGATGGCAGGTGCGCAGCACCTCGGCCACCTGCTGCTCGGTCTCCGGCAGGCATACCGCCAGCGGGCGCTGGCGGTATGCGGCCAGGCCATCGCATTCGTAGGGCGTGGTCTCGTCGTCGCGCAGCAGCAAGGCATGCGCCGGCAGCCGGCCGGCCAGCGCATGCGCCAGCCTGGCGCGCACGCCCTCGGCGTCGGGATGCGGCGCCGGGGCCTGCGCGCCCGGCGCGGCCGTGACGGAGTTCGTGGACATGATGGCGACTCTCCTCGAATCCATTGCGCGTAATGTGGAATTCGCATTGTGCCCCAGCGCGGCATCCCGCTAGGGCTGGGCCCACCAGCGTTCGCCGAACTTGCCCTGCAGCCAGTCGACGAAGCGGGTCACCTTGGCCGGAACCAGGCTGGGAGACGGGTAGACGGCGTGGATTTCCTGCGCCGGCAGCGACCACTGCGGCAGCAGCGCGACCAGGCGGCCCTTGCGCACCTCGGCATGCGCCACGTACCAGGGCAGGATGGCCACCCCCATGCCCTCGCAGGCCGCCTCCAGCAGCGTGGACAGGCTGTTCGAGCGCAGGCGCCCGCGCACCGGCACCACCGCCGCCTGGTGCCCGGGCCCGGCGAAGTGCCAGCGTGCATCGCCCTGCACCGAGCTGTACACCAGCGCTTCGTGCGCGGCCAGCTCGCTCGGGTGGGTCGGCAGGCCGCGGGGCTCCAGATATCCGGGACTTGCCGCCACCAGCCAGGGGTTGACGCCCAGGTAGCGCGCCCCGAGCGTGGAGTCGGCCAGCCGACCCATGCGGATGGCCACGTCGATGCCCTGCTCGACGAGGTCGACGTAGCGGTCGTTGACCGAAAGATCCACCTGCAGCTGGGGATTGATGCGCAGGAACTGCATCAGGCGCGGAGCGAGCACGCGTCGCCCGAAGGCCACGGAAGCGCTCACGCGCAGCCCACCCTGCACTTTCGCCTGCAGCAGCGCGGCCACGCTTTGCGCCTCCTCGGCATGGTGCGCGATGAGCCGGCACTTGTCGTAGTACAGCAGACCGATCTCGGTCGGCGACACGCCATGCGTGGAGCGATGCAGCAGCCGCGCGCCCAGCTTTCGTTCCATCTGCGCGATCTGCTTCGTGGCCGCCGGCTGTCCGATGCCCAGCTCGGCCGCGGCGCGGCTGAAGGATCCGAGATCGACGACCCGGATGAACAGGCGAATGTCCTGCATGCGTTCCATGGCGCCAGTAGGCCACACGCGCACCCGGTTGTCCATTCCTCCAGGGAATATGCAATATGCCCCGCGGCCCTCTTCCGGCGCGGGCGCGGGCTGGCCAGAATGCACGGCACGACCCCCTGCAACAGGAGCAACAATCATGGCAAGAATGCTGGCCGCCCAGGCCGCGGTGCTGGTGATGGAGAAGGAAGGCATCAGCCAGGCCTTCGGCGTGCCCGGCGCGGCGATCAATCCGCTGTACGCGGCGCTGCGCGAACGCCAGTCGATCGCCCATGTGCTGGCGCGCCACGTCGAGGCCGCCTCGCACATGGCCGAGGGCTACACGCGTGCACGGGCAGGGAACATCGGCGTGTGCATCGGTACGTCGGGGCCGGCGGGCACCGACATGATCACCGGCCTGTACTCGGCCGGCGCCGACAGCATTCCCATCCTGTGCATCACCGGGCAGGCGCCGCGCGCGCGCCTGTACAAGGAGGACTTCCAGGCGGTGGACATCGAATCCATCGCCAGGCCCGTCACCAAGTGGGCGGTCACGGTGCGCGAGCCCGCGCTGGTTCCGCAGGTCTTCCAGCAGGCCTTCCACCTGATGCGATCCGGTCGCCCGGGGCCGGTGCTCATCGACCTTCCGGTGGATGTGCAGATGGCTTCGATCGAATTCGACATCGACACCTACGAGCCGCTTCCGGTGTACAGGCCTGCGGCCACGCGCAGGCAGATCGACAAGGCGCTGGACCTGCTGCTGGAGTCCGACAAGCCGCTGATCGTGGCCGGTGGCGGGATCATCAACGCCGACGCCTGCGCGCTGCTCGTCGAATTCGCCGAACTGATCGGCGTGCCGGTGATCCCGACCCTGATGGGCTGGGGCAGCATCCCCGACGATCATCCGTTGATGGCCGGCATGTGCGGCCTGCAGGCCAGCCATCGATATGGCAACGCCAGCCTGCTGGCCAGCGATTTCGTGCTCGGCATCGGCAACCGCTGGGCCAACCGCCACACCGGCTCGATCGATGTGTACACCCGGGGCCGGCGCTTCGTGCACGTGGACATCGAGCCCACCCAGATCGGCCGGGTGTTCATGCCCGACTACGGCATCGTCAGCGATGCGCGTGCGGCGCTGCAGCTGTTCGTGCAGGCCGCGCGCGAGCGCAAGGCGGCCGGGCGGCTCAAGGACTACGCAGCATGGTCCGCGCGCTGCGCCGAGCGCAAGCGCCTGATGCACCGCAGGGCCGACCACGACGAGCAGCCGATCAAGCCCATGCGCGTGTACCAGGAGATGAACCAGGCCTTCCCGCGCGACACGGTGTACGTGTCGACCATCGGCCTTTCGCAGATCGCAGGCGCGCAGTTCCTGCAGGTGTACGGCCCACGCCAGTGGATCAACTGCGGGCAGGCCGGCCCGCTGGGCTGGACCATACCCGCAGCCCTCGGGGTGGTGGCCGCCGACCCGTCGCGCACCGTCGTCGGCCTGTCGGGCGACTACGATTTCCAGTTCCTGATCGAGGAACTGGCGGTGGGCGCGCAGTTCCGCCTGCCCTACGTGCATGTGCTGGTCAACAACAGCTACCTGGGCCTGATCCGCCAGGCGCAGCGCAACTTCGACATGGACTATTGCGTGCAGCTGGGCTTCGAGAACCTGAACATGGCCGACGACGGCTCGGGCCTGCGCGGCTACGGCGTGGATCATGTCGCCGTCGTGCAGGGCCTGGGCTGCAAGGCGCTGCGCGTGACCGATCCGCGGCAGATCGCCGGCGCGCTGCGCCAGGCCCGCGACCTGGCGCGCGAGCACCGCGTTCCGGTGGTCGTGGAGGTGATCCTGGAGCGTGTGACCAATATCGCGATGGGCACCGAGATCGACAGCGTGGTGGAGTTCGAGGCCATCGACTGCCGCCACCCCGAAGGACGAGCGGGCCTGGAACGGGCCGGCCTGCTCGAATGAACCCCGACAACCCGGGACGACACGGAGACCGCATCATGCCGCGATTCGCAGCCAACCTCAGCATGCTGTTCACCGAGCTTCCCTTCCTCGATCGCTTCGGGCGCGCCGCCGACGCCGGTTTCGAGGCGGTGGAGTTCCTGTTTCCCTATGCCTGGCCCGCCGCCAGCATTCGCCAACGACTCGACGAGCACCGGCTGCGCCTGGTGCTGCACAACCTGCCGGCCGGCGACTGGGACGGCGGTGAGCGCGGCATCGCCTGCCTGCCCGAGCGCGTCGAGGAGTTCCGCGCCGGCGTGGCCACGGCCCTCGACTATGCCCGGCAACTCGGCGTGGGCCAGCTCAACTGCCTGGCCGGCAAGGCACCGGCTGGCGCCGACCCGGCGCTGCTGCGCGCCACGCTGGTGGCCAACCTGCGCTACGCGGCTGGCGAACTGGCGCGCGCGGGGCTCAAGCTGCTGGTCGAGCCGATCAACACCTTCGACATACCCGACTTTTTCGTCCACCGCAGCGACCAGGCGCTGGGCATCCTCGACGAGGTCGGCGCGCCCAACATCTACCTGCAGTACGACATCTACCACGCCCAGCGCATGGAGGGCGAACTGGCGGCAAATCTGCAGCGGCACCTGGCGCGCATCGCGCATGTGCAGATCGCGGACAACCCCGGGCGCAACGAGCCGGGTAGCGGAGAAATCCACTTCCCCTTCCTGTTCGAGCACCTGGATCGCATCGGCTACACCGGCTGGATCGGCTGTGAATACAGGCCGGCCGCGGGTACCGAGGCCGGCCTGGGCTGGATGCGCAGCCTGGCCGGCACCCACCGGAACTGACAGACCACGGAGCCAGACCCACCATGCACTCCCCGACCCCCTCCCCCAGCCCGGGCGCACAACCGATCGGCTTCATCGGCCTGGGCATCATGGGCGCGCCGATGGCCGCCCACCTGGCAGCTGCCGGACACCATCTGTTCGTGCACACCCGCGGCAAGCTGGCCCAGGCGATCGCCGACAGCACCGCGGTGCGCTGCGACAGCGCGCTCGAGGTCGCCCGGCGAGCCGACGTGGTGTTCCTGATGGTGCCCGACACCCCCGACGTGCAGGCCGTGCTGTTCGGCCCGGCCGGCGTGGCCGAGGGCCTGAGCCCCGGCAAGGTGGTGGTCGACATGAGCTCCATCTCCCCGATCGCCACCAAGGAATTCGCGGCACGCATCGCCGCTCTGGGCTGCGACTACCTGGATGCGCCGGTCTCGGGCGGCGAGGTGGGCGCGCGCAACGCCACCCTGTCCATCATGGTCGGCGGCGAAGCCCGGGTGTTCGAGCGTGTGCGCCCATTGCTCCAGCTGCTGGGCAGGAACATCAACCTGGTCGGCGGCCATGGCGACGGCCAGACCGCCAAGGTCGCCAACCAGATCATCGTCGCGCTGAACATCGAGGCCGTCGCCGAGGCGCTGCTGTTCGCCGCCCGCGCCGGCGCCGATCCGGCGCGGGTGCGCGAGGCGCTGCTCGGAGGCTTCGCGTCGTCGAGGGTGCTGGAGGTGCACGGCGAGCGCATGATCCGCCGCAACTTCGACCCGGGCTTCCGCATCGAGCTGCACCAGAAGGATCTGAACCTGGCGCTGTCCAGCGCGCGTGCGCTGGGCGTGTCGCTGCCCAACACGGCCACCGCGCAGGAATTGTTCAACGCCTGCGCCGCGCAGGGCGGACGCGGGTGGGACCACTGCGCCATGGTGCGCGCGCTGGAAAAGCTGGCAGACTTCGAACTCGGCCAGCAACCAAAGGCACCGTCCTGACCCCGGAACCCGACCCTCATGCTCACCCCGCCCCCCGAGTCCCTCCAGCGCGCGCAGGATCCAGCCGCCTTGCTGCGGCGCATGTTCGACGCCGCGGTGGCCAGCGCGCAGCCGGCGCTGTGCCTGCCGCCCCATCTGCCCGAGGCGCCGCGCGGGCGCCTGCTGGTGATCGGCGCCGGCAAGGCCTCGGCCGCGATGGCGCAGGCCGTGGAAGCACACTGGGAAGCGCACTGGAAGGGACAGGGGCGCGTCGGCGCAGCGCTCGAGGGCCTGGTGGTCACGCGCTACGGCTACGGCGTGCCCTGCCGGCACATCGAGATCGTCGAGGCCGCGCACCCGGTTCCCGACGAAGCCGGCCTGCATGCGGCACGGCGCATGCTGGAACGGGTGCGCGGCCTCGGCCCCGACGACCTGGTGCTGTGCCTGATCTCGGGCGGCGGTTCGGCCCTGCTGCCTCTGCCCCTGCCCGGCCTGAGCCTGGCTGACGAGCAGGCGCTCAACCGTGAACTGCTGCGCTGCGGAGCCGGCATCGGCGAGATGAACTGCGTGCGCAGGCATCTGTCGGGCATCAAGGGCGGCCGACTGGCCGCCGCCTGCCATCCGGCGCGGGTGCTGACCCTGGCGATCTCCGACGTGCCCGGCGACGACCCGGTCGACATCGCCTCCGGCCCCACGGTGGCCGACCCCAGCACTTGCGGGGACGCACTGGAGATCGTGCGCCGCTACGGCGTGCAACTGCCGGCCGCGGCCATGGAACTGCTGCGCAGCGGGCGCGGGGAATCGATCAAGCCCGGCGATCCGCGCCTGGAGCGCGCCGCCTACCGCCTGGTAGCCGCGCCGCGCATGGCGCTGCAGGCGGCGGCAGCGGTGGCGCGGGCCGCCGGCTACGGCGTGCACATCCTGGGCGACGCGCTGGAGGGCGAGGCGCGCGAGGTGGGCAAGCTGATGGCCGGCCTGGCGCAGTCGGTGGCGCGTCACCGCGAACCCTTCGCGCCGCCCTGCGTGCTGCTGTCGGGGGGCGAGACCACGGTCACCGTGCGGGGCAAGGGCTGTGGCGGTCGCAACGTGGAATTCCTGCTTGCCCTCGGCGTGGCGCTGCGCGGGCAGCGCGGGATCTGGGCACTGGCCGGCGACACCGACGGCGTCGACGGCGGCGCCGACATCGCCGGCGCGCTGCTCGGCCCGGACACCCTGGAGCGCGCGCGCGCGGCCGGTCTGCGCCCGGCCGACAGCCTCGACGACAACGACGGGCACGGATTTTTCTCCGCCCTCGGCGACTCGCTGCTGACCGGGCCGACGCTGACCAACGTCAACGATTTCCGCGCCATCCTGGTGCAAGCGGTGGGATGAGTCCTGCCGCGCGGCCCCGCGTCGGCGGCCTGCCTTGCCCTGGATCAAGGCCCGCGCGCGGCATCCGGCGTCTGATGGAGGCTGGAGGTTCCGTCTTGTCCACCGACACCCCGCGCCGATTCCCGCTGCATCCCGCGCACCCCGAACGCATCTGCTGGGGCTGCCATCGCTACTGCCCAGCCGACTCCATGCGTTGCGGCAACGGTTCCGAGCGCACCCAGCACCCGAGCGAAGTCCTGGGCGAGGACTGGATGGATTTCGGCCTCGACGCCACGCCATCGGCCGACGCGCGAAGCGAGGCCGGACCGTTGTGAAACCTCTGAGCGTCGCCTGCGCCGCTCAGAGGATCGACAGGTGGCCGGTCTCGACCTCGCCGCTCTGGCGCTTGCCGTGCAGCTTGATGGTCAGTCGCAGGTCGTTCATCGAGTCGGCGTTGCGCAACGCGTCTTCATAGCTGATGGCGCCACCTTCGAACAGGTCGAAAAGCGCCTGGTCGAAGGTCTGCATCCCGGTCTCGCGGGATTTCTTCATCACGTCCTTGATGTCGCCGACCTGCCCGTCGAGGATCTTCTCGGCGATCAGCGGGGAATTGATCATCACTTCCACCGCGGCGACGCGGCCCTTGCCCTGCTCCAGGCGGATCAGGCGCTGGGAGACGATGGCGCGCAGATTCAGCGACAGATCCATCAGCAACTGCGTGCGCCGCTCCTCGGGGAAGAAGTTGATGATGCGATCGATGGCCTGGTTGGCGTTGTTGGCATGCAACGTGGCCAGCGCCAGGTGGCCGGTCTCGGCGAAGGCCACCGCCTGATCCATGGTCTCGCGATCGCGGATCTCCCCCATCAGGATCACGTCGGGCGCCTGCCGCAGGGTGTCCTTCAGCGCGTCGTCCCAGCCCACCGAGTCGATGCCCACCTCGCGCTGGTTGACGATGCAATTCTTGTGCGGATGGAGGAACTCGATCGGATCCTCGATGGTGATGATGTGGCCCTGCGAATGCTCGTTGCGCCAGTCGACCATGGCCGCCAGCGAGGTGCTCTTGCCGCTGCCGGTGGCGCCGACAAAGATGATCAACCCGCGCTTGGTCATCGCCAGATCCTTGAGCACCGGCGGCAGCAGCAAGCCGTCGAGGGTGGGGATTTCCAGCGGGATCTTGCGCGCCACGAGGGCGACGCTGCCGCGCTGGGTGAAGGCGTTGGCCCGGAAGCGACCGATGCCGGTCGGGGAAATCGCGAAATTCACCGCCTTGTTGGCCTCGAAATCGCGGCGCTGCTTGTCGTTCATCACCGCCATCGCCAGCGCCTGCGTGTGCTCGGCGGTCAGCGGATGCACCGACAGCTTCTCGACGTTGCCGTCGATCTTGATCGCCGGCGGGAAGCCGGCCGACAGGAACAGGTCGGATCCCCCGCGCTTGACCATCAACGCCAGGGAGCTGTGGATGAATTCGGTGGCTTGGGTCTTTTCCATCGCAACGCAGGCATCGGCAGGCAGGAGGGAGGCGGCGCGGCGGCCGCCATGAGACCAATGCTACGGCAGCCGCCGGCGCCCGCGCTGCTCAGGCGACCTCGGGCCGCGCCGCCCGCGCCGCCAGAGCGGCGCGCTCCCGCGCCTGCGCCACGTCGTCGCCCGCGGCCAGCGCAACCCCCATGCGACGGCGCAGGTGGCTCTCGGGCTTGCCGAACAGCCGCAGGTCGGAGCGGGGCACGGCCAGCGCGCGCGCCGCGCCGGGGAAGCGCAACGCCGCGCATTCCGCGCCGCCGTAGATCACCGCCGAGGCTCCGGGCTCGCGCAAGGCGGTGTCCACCGGCAGCCCGAGGATGGCGCGGGCATGCAGTTCGAACTCCGACTGCCGCTGCGAGCACAGCGTCACCAGCCCGGTGTCGTGTGGCCGCGGGCTGACCTCGGAGAACCAGACCTGGTCGCCACGCACGAACAACTCGACCCCGAAGATCCCGCGCCCGCCCAGCGCGCCAGTCACCCTGCCCGCCATGTCGCGCGCCGCCTGCAGCGCGGCGGCCGACATCGGCTGCGGTTGCCACGACTCGACATAGTCCCCATGCTCCTGCAGGTGACCGATGGGCTCGCAGAAGGAGGTCGTGACCGCACCACGATCCGGATCCACGGCGCGTACCGTCAGCAGCGTGATCTCGTAGTCGAAGTCGATGAAGCCCTCGACGATCACCCGCGGCAACCGCACCCGCCCGCCCGCCATCGCGTACTCCCAGGCGGCCTGCAGATCGCCGGGGCCGTGCAGCACCGACTGGCCCTTGCCGGAGGAGGACATCACCGGCTTGAGCACGCAGGGATAGCCGATCCCCGAGGCGATCGCCTGCTTCAGCTGCTCCAGGGTCTCGGCGAAGGCGTAGGGCGAGGTCGGGAGCCCGAGTTCCTCGGCCGCCAGGCGCCGGATGCCCTCGCGGTTCATCGTCAGCTGCGCCGCGCGCGCGGTGGGGATGACCTCGGCCAGGCCTTCGGCCTCGATCTCCAGCAGCGCCTCGGTGGCAATGGCCTCGATCTCCGGCACGATCAGGTGCGGACGCTCGGCCAGCACCAGCTCGCGCAGGGCCCGCCCATCGCTCATGTCGAGGACATGTGCGCGGTGCGCCACCTGCTGCCCGGGGGCGTTGGCGTAGCGGTCGACGGCGATGACCTCGACCCCCAGGCGCTGCAGACTGATGATGACCTCCTTGCCGAGTTCGCCGGCGCCGAGCAGCATCACGCGCAGCGCGGCCGCCGACAGCGGGGTTCCGAGGGAGGGAAGGTTCGGGGTCATGGTCGCAGCCTCCAGGCCGAAAGCCCCAGCATAGCCAATGCCATCGGGGACGCGGCCGTGGACTTGCGCCGGCGCAAGGCAGCGCCGGGGCCGGCTGCCTATGCTCGGTGGCCGGATCACTGCGCAGGCCCACGTGCCGCGCCGATCGCCGATCGCCGATCGCCGATCCCGACAGGCAGGAGAGACTCGATGGAGCGCTACCGCATCACGGTGTATGCCCAACCGCAGGGACAGGATCTCCGTCTGCTGCGTCTGGCAAGGTTGCTGGCCGCTGGCCAGCGGGCCAGCGTGGAGGTGCTCAGCGCGCCCGATGCGATCGACTGTGCCGGCGCGCAGCTCGAGCTGCAGGGCATCGAAGCCACCTGCCGGGCGATCGAGCCGGGGGCGCAGTCCCTGCTGCAGGCCAGCTGCTGCGCCGACCTGCTGCTGCTCGGGCAGCCGCCCGCCGAGTCGCCGCGCTCGCCGCACATGCGGCTGGCCTCGCAGTTGCTGATGGACTCCACCTGCCCGTTGCTCTTCCAGCCGCGGCTGGCCGAACTGGGCAACCACGCCGGAACCACGATCCTCGCCGCCTGGGACGGCGGACGCCAGTCGGCGCGCGCTCTGCGCGACGCCCTGCCGCTGCTGCGGCGGGCGCGCAGCGTGCGCATCCACGCCTACGGCAGCGCGCACTCCGCAGCCGCGCAATCGCTGCCTGCCGCCTGCGCCTTCCTGCAACGCCACGGCGTGCAGGCCCAGTGCGCCCTGCAGGGTCTGGGCGACACCGACTACGCGGCATCGCCCCCGATGACCCCGGTGCTGCGCGATGCCGGCGTCGCCGAGCTGCTGCTGAGCGACGCCGCCGAGCTCGGCGCCGACCTGCTGGTCATGGGCGCCTACGGACACTCGCGGGCGCAGGAGTGGCTGCTCGGCGGTGTGACGCGGGCGGTTCTCTGCTCCATGACACTGCCGGTGCTGATGTCCCATTGAACGATTGAACGGCCCGCGCGCCGCCCTGCTACGCTGGCATCGAGACCCGCGATGTCCGGCACCCCGTTCAAGGATCATTTCTCCGCCCGCGCCGCCGAGTACGCGCGGCACCGCCCGCTGTACCCCGCGCGCCTGGCGCAATGGCTGGCCGGGATCGCCCCGACGCGGGCGCTGGCGCTGGACTGCGGCTGCGGGGCCGGACAGCTGGCCACGCAGCTGGCCGCGCACTTCGAGCGCGTCGTCGCCACCGATGCCAGCGCGGATCAGCTGCGCCATGCGCAGGCCCATCCGCGCGTGCACTACCACGTCGCCCGCGCCGAGGACAGCGGCCTACCGGGGCACAGCGTCGACCTGCTCAGCGCGGCGCAGGCCGCGCACTGGTTCGATCTGCCGGCCTTCTACGCCGAGGCCCGCCGCGTGCTGCGACGCGATGGCGTGCTCGCCCTCGTCAGCTACGGCGTGCCCGAGCTCGACGGCGCGGCCGGGCTGGCCTTGCGCGAGATCCATGACCGGATGCTGGGCGCGTACTGGCCGCCCGAGCGCGCGCATGTGCGCAGCGGCTACCGCACGCTGGATTTCCCCTTCGAGGCGTTGCCCGCGCCGGCCTTGCGCATGCAGGCGCGATGGAGCCTGGAACAGCTGCTGGGCTACCTGCGCACGTGGTCGGCGCTGCGCGGCGCCGAGGCCGCGCGGGGCGCCGGGGCATGGGTCGAAGTGCACGAGCACCTGCGCCGGGCCTGGGAGAGCGAGGGGCCGGCCGGCGACGCGCGGTGCATCGACTGGCCACTCAGCCTGCGCGTGGCGCGCATGCCCGGCTGATGCCGCACACCCCGCGCGCGCTCAGCGCGCGGCCTCGCCGCGCATGTGCCCCAGCAGGTGGCCCAGCAACTCGGGGGCGCGGGCGGCGACGATCTGGTGCGCAAGCCCGGGCAGGATCTGCAGCCGCGCTCCGGGAATCAGCGCCGCGGTGGCGCGGCCGCCGCTGGGATGCACCATGAGGTCGCGCTCGCCGTGCAGCACCAGCGTCGGTGCGCGGATGGCACGCAGGCTGGCGCTGCGGTCGCCGGACTTCTGGATGGCCGCGATCTGGCGCGCCGTGCCGGCGGCATCGATGCGGCCCCCCGCGCGGCTCCAGGCGCGCAGCGCGTAGTCGGCCCATTCCTGCTCGGCGCCAGATTCCTGCGCATTGCCGATGTGGCGCATCAAGGCCACGTACTGGGAGACCGACTGCTGCGCGCTGGCCGGAACCGATCGCAGCAGGTAGCCGTAGGTCGATGGCGCCGGCTGGCCGACGTTGCGCGCCCCGGTGGTGGAGAAGATCGAGCACAGGGTGCGCACCCGCGGCACATGCGCGCTGGCCAGGCACTGCGCGATCATGCCGCCCATCGACATGCCCACGACATGCGCGCTGCGCAGTTGCAGGGCATCGAGCAGCCCGGCCATGTCATCGGCCATGTCCTGCAGCGCGTAGTTGGCGGGCGGCGGCAGCCACAGCAGTTGCCGCAGGCGTCCCGGAGGCGGGCTCGGCGCATGCGTGGACAGGCCGCTGTCGCGGTTGTCGACGGCGATCACCCGCAGGCCGGCGTCGACCAGGCCGCCAATCAGCGCCTGCGGCCACGAGATCAGCTGCAGCGCCAGCCCGGCGATCAGCAGCACCGGTTCCCCATCCTCGGGGCCGCAGCTGCGCCAGCAGATGCGCACGCCGCGCCCGACCTCGGCCATGCGATCCGGCGCCTGCAGCAGATCCGCGGCGACGTTCACGGCACGATCACCACGGAGCCCCGGGTCGTCCGCGCCTGCGCCGCGCGGTGCATGGCGACGATGTCTGCCAGGGCGAAGCGTTGCGACACCCGTGCGGGCACCCAGCCACGCGCCACGGCATCGAAGAGCTCCGCGGCGTGCGCGCGCAACTGCCCGACGTCGGCGTTGTGGGGGAACACCGACGGCCGGGTCAGGAACAGGCAACCCTTGCGACCGAGCAACTCGGGGTCGAAGGCAGGTACGGGGCCCGAGGCGGCGCCGAACAGCACCACCATGCCGAAGGGCGCGGCGCAGTCCAGCGACTGCTCGAAGGTCGCGCGCCCCACCGAGTCGTACACCACGTCGGCCTTGCGCCCGCCGTTGGCCTCGAGCAGGGCCTGCACCCACTGCGCCTGGCTGTAGTCGACCGCGATGTCGGCCCCGGCGGCGCGCGCCAGCTCGCAACGGGCGGCCGAGCCGGCCGTGGCCAGCACGCGCGCGCCCAGCGCCTTCGCCCAGCTGCACAGGATCTGCCCGACGCCGCCGGCAGCGGCGTGCACCAGCACCACGTCACCCGGCTGCACGCGGTGGGTGATGCGCAGCAGGTACTGCGCGGTCAGGCCCTTGAACAGCACCGCGGCGGCCTGCTCGTCGCTGATGGCATCGGGAACCGGCACCAGGCGCTCGGCGGCGACGTTGCGGGCCTCGGCGTAGGCGCCGATGCCCGCGTTGATGCAGGCCGCACGGTCGCCCACGCGCCAGCCCTCGACTCCGGGGCCGAGCGCCTCGACCACCCCGGCCGCCTCGTGCCCGAGGCCGCTGGGCAGAGGCAGCGGATACAGCCCCTGGCGCTGGTAGATGTCGAGGTAGTTGAAGCCGATGGCCGTCTGACGCAACCGCACCTGGCCCGGCGCCGGCGGCTCGAGTTGCACCGTCTCCAGGCGCATGACCTCGGGTTCTCCGGTCTCGTGGATGCACACTCGTCTTGCCGTGGACATGGGTTCTTCCTCTTGGCTGTGGTGTCGTCCGGCCCGGCGCGCCGGCGGCGCGGGCCGGGGTTTCGTCTGGCTCGCGTCGCCGGCGACGCGGGCCCTGTGCTCAGCCCAGCGGCTGGCCGTTGACCAGAAGCCGGCCGCCCGCGAAGGTGGCGTCGATGCGCACATTCGCGCCGTCGCGCCTGCCGTACTGGCTGGCCAGCGCGCTCAGGGTCGGGTTGGCGGCCGCCAGCGCCTGCGGCAGCGACACGCTGCCATGCGCCACCAGACCCTGCAACAGGCTCATCGCCCGCAGCGGCTGCTGGTCGGCCTGTTCCAGCTGCTGGCGGGTTGCCGGGAGCATGCCATCGGCGTGCAGCGCGATGTCGCCCGCGGGCTGAACCATGGTCACCTTCAGATCCAGGGTCTTCAGGCTCAGTCCCGGCGACTGCGCGGCAGCCAGGTTCCAGGCCGCGTCCAGGCGCAGCGAGGCCTGCTTCATCGACAGTACATCCTGCCGGGCCTTGCGCACCGAGCTGGCGGCGATGCCCAGCGTCTCGTGCAGGCTTCCCTCGCTGCGGTCGGCAGCGACGTCGGACTGCGCCGACGCGCTCCATGCCCCCAGCGTCAGGTGCAGATCCTGCGTGGCATTGTCCAGATGCAGCGCCGAGCCGCGAAGCTGCGACCGCCAGTCGCGCCGCGGGCTGTCGCGCCCGCTGAGGCTGACCGTCTCCCCGCCCCAGTCGACCCGCAACTGCTGCAGCTTGCCCCGCAGCGGCGGAACGCTCATGCGCATGCGCATCGCGCCGTCGAAGGCGTAGCTGCCCTCGGCGTGCATCAGGTACGGGGCATGCAGCGTGCCCAGCACCTGGTGCAGGGTACCCGCGGTCGGCGCCCGCACCACCAGCGTCGCGCTGGCCAGCGCGGACAGCGTGGGCGCCTGGTGCACGACCAGCTCCAGCGGGAAACGCAGCGGCTTCTCGCCGGGCAGCGAGACGACCAGCGTGCCGTCCACCGTGCGGGAAAAGAATCCTGGCGAGGCCTTCAGGTCGACGATGTCCATCGTGCCCTGGGATTCGCGCGCCAGCGTACCGTCGCGCAGCAGCTGCAACTGATGGTCGACGCGGTGCGCGGTGTAGGCCGTGCCTCCCAGATAGCCGGCCGCCCCCAGCGCCAGGACCACCGCGACACCCGCCATTGCCTTGGCACCCATGGATGATTCCCCGAGCCTGATGTTGGTATGGGCGCAAGCATAGCGGGAGCGCAAGCGGGCAGGCGGCGAGCGCGTGGCGGCCGCGACCGGCATAATCTGCGCTCGATGCCCACTGCCGCCGCCGACGCCGACGATTCGCAAGCCATGCTGCGCATCGAAGGCCTCACCAAGACCTACGCCTCGGGTTTCCAGGCGCTCAAGGGAATCGACCTCGCGGTCCGCAAGGGCGAGATCTTCGCCCTGCTCGGCCCGAATGGCGCGGGCAAGACCACGCTGATCGGCGTGGTCTGCGGCCTGGTCAATGCGAGCACGGGAAGGGTGCTGGTCGACGGCCACGACATCGTGCGCGAGTACCGGCGCACGCGCTCGCTGATCGGGCTGGTGCCGCAGGAACTGACCGCCGATGCCTTCGAGACGGTATGGAACACCGTCAGCTTCAGCCGCGGGCTGTTCGGCAAGCACCCGGATCCCGCGCACATCGAAAAGGTGCTGCGCGACCTGTCGCTGTGGGACAAGCGCAACAATCCCCTGCGCACGCTGTCCGGCGGCATGAAGCGCCGGGTGCTGATCGCCAAGGCACTGTCGCACCAGCCGAGCATCCTGTTCCTCGACGAACCCACCGCGGGGGTCGACGTCGAACTGCGGCGGGACATGTGGAATCTGGTGCGGCAGCTGCGCGCGTCCGGGGTGACCATCATCCTGACGACCCACTACATCGAGGAAGCCGAGCAGATGGCCGACCGCATCGGCATCATCCTGCGCGGCGAACTGGTGCTGGTGCGGCAGACCTCCGCGCTGCTGCGCGAACTCGGGCGCAAGCAGCTGCGGCTGCAGCTACGCGACGAACTGGCCGACCTGCCGGCGGAACTGCGCGACAGCGGGCTCGAGCTGTCCGCCGGGGGCCGCGAGCTCCTGTACAGCTACGACACGCGGGACGCGGGCGCGGGAATCGCCGGGGTGCTGGAACAAGTGCGCGCGGCAGGCATCGCCTTCAGCGACCTGCACACCAGCGAGAGCACCCTGGAGGACATCTTCCTCGGCCTGGTGGAGGGACAAGCACCTTGAACTGGTACGCCATCCGCGCGATCTACGCCCAGGAAATGGCCCGCACGCGGCGCACGGTGATGCAAAGCGTGATCGCCCCGGTGATCTCCACCTCCCTGTACTTCGTCGTCTTCGGCGCGGCAATCGGCGCGCGCATGCATCCCATCGGAGGGGTCAGCTACGGATCCTTCATCGTGCCCGGGCTGATCATGCTCTCGTTGCTCACGCAGAGCATCACCAACGCCTCCTTCGGCATCTACTTCCCCAAGTTCACCGGGACGATCTACGAACTGCTGTCGGCGCCGGTGTCCTACCTGGAGGTGGTGCTGAGCTATGTCGGCGCCGCGGCGACCAAGTCGGTGCTGCTCGGCCTGATCATCCTGGCCACCGCCGGGCTTTTCGTACCGCTGCGCATCGACCACCCGCTGTGGATGACCGCCTTCCTGCTGCTCACCGCCGGCACCTTCAGCCTGCTGGGCTTCATCATCGGCATCTGGGCCGACGGTTTCGAGAAGCTGCAGGTCGTGCCCCTGCTGATCATCACCCCGCTGACCTTTCTCGGAGGCAGCTTCTATTCCATCGACATGCTCCCCGGGGTCTGGCGCACGATCGCCCTGTTCAACCCGGTGGTCTACCTGATCAGCGGATTCCGCTGGAGCTTCTACGGGCAGGCCGATGTCGCGGTGGGCATCAGCCTGGGAGTCACCTGCGCCTTCCTGCTGCTGGCGCTGGCGGTGGTGGCCTGGATCTTCCGCACCGGCTACCGGCTGCGCCCGTGACACCAGTGTCCTGTCCCGGCCAGGACGGGAGACACTGGCCGCCCGGCCACTGGGGGAGCGGCTGCCTATAATGCGCGCTGGATATGTCGCCCCGAATCCGTTCCTGCGACCTTTGCGGGATCGCGTGCCCGGGGCACTCGTGGTGACGCAGCCTCGATGAACCCTGCCCCGCCCGACGACAGCGCGCAAGCCGCATACGGCCCCCGGGCGGCGGAACTGCTGCGCGCGATGACGGCCCGTTACGAGCACGCGGGCGAGGCCTTCGTCGACTCCTTCTACCGGCAGCTGATGCAGTCCGGAAAGTCGGAAAAGATCCTCGAAGCGCTGGGCGAGGCCGGCATGCGTTCGCTGAAGCAGCAGCAGGGCGCGCACCTGCGCATGCTGCTCGACCCCGCCACCAGCCGCGAAGAGCTGCTGCAGCGTGCCGAACTGGTCGGCCGCATCCACGCTCTGGTCGGTGCCAACAGCTCGCTGCTCGTGCGCGGCCACGCGCTGTACCGCTCGCTGCTGGGCGCGGTCAGCGCGCACAGCGGCTTCGCGGCCGAGGATCGCGAGACCCTGGCGCAGGTCGTCGAGCAAAGGCTGCAGGACGACGTGCAGAGGCAGACCGAAGCCTCGGAGCGGGTGCTGGCCAGCTACTGGAGCATTCTGTCGCGTCCCTATGCGGCTGCCGGCTCGGCCTGGCCCGATGCATCGGCCGACGAACTCGACGCCCTCGGCACGCTGCCGGGCATCCGGGCCGCGCTGCTCATGCGCCTGCGCCAGGACGGCGTGCTGACGGTCGAACGCAGCGCCGGCGTGCGCGCGCCGGAAATCGCCGGCGTCATGCAGGATCCGGCGACCAGTGTGCTCATCGATCCCGACTCGCCGCGGGGGCAGGGCCTGGTCGCGCTGGCCTGGCGCAGCCTGCATGCGCAAAGCACGGCCAGCTATGCCAACGACCCGCGCCTGGCCTTCTGGGCAGCACACGCACGCCACCTGGGCGTGCAGTCCAGCCTGGCCTTGCCGGTGCTCGACGGCGACGGCCAGGTCGTGGCCTGCGTCTACCTGTACGGCGCCTACCCCAACCAGTTCGAGGCCGACTGGATGCGCGAGTTCGGGCGCGGGCTGCAGCGCCGCTGGGAGCAGACCTGGCAGCGCTGCCGCAGCAGCCCCGCCTACGCGCTGCCGCAGGATCTGGCCGACGCCTACCGGCGCCGCATCTTCAGCGGCGGCCTGCAGATGTACATGCAGCCCGTCGTCGACCTGCGCAGCGGCCAGGTGCACCACCTGGAGGCGCTGGCGCGTCTGTGCATGCCCGACGGCTCGGTCATCGCCCCCGGCCAGTTCCTCCCGCTGCTGGGCAACAGCGGGCTCGACCGGCTGTTCCGCCTCGGCCTGGGCCAGGCGCTGCAGTGGCTGGCAGGGCTGCCCACCGGATTCGGCCTGCTCGGGGTGTCGCTGAACCTGGCGCCGGCCACCCTGTTCAACCCCGAGTGCGTCGACTGGGTCGCGCAGGCGCTGCGCGAGCACGATGTGCCGGCGTCGCGTCTGCACCTGGAACTGCTGGAAACCCAGGATCTGCACGCGGCCACGCAGCGCCAGACCATCGACGGACTGGCGCGCCTGGGGGTGCGCCTGTCGATGGACGACCTGGGCTCCGGCTACAGCAGCCTGGAACGGCTGTCGCGCCTGCCCTTCGACGTCATCAAGATCGACCAGGGGCTGCTGTCCAACCTGCGGGTGTATCCCTGGCGCGTTCTCGGCCTGGTCGGATCGCTGATCCAGATGGCACAGGATCTGCAGCGCGACGCGGTGGTCGAAGGGCTCGAGGATGGCGATGCCGTGGAAGCCGTGACCCTGCTCGGAGCCGGCTTCGGGCAGGGCTTCGGCATCTGCCACCCGCTGCCGCCCCCGGCCATGGTCGAATGGCTGGCACGCCATGCCGCGCAGCCGGCGCGGCAGGAGGTGCAGAGTCCGCTGGGCGCGCTGGCCTACCACTGGCGCTACATGCGCGGGCGCGGCGCCCCGGCGCTGCACGAGCAGCTCGAGACCTGCCCGCTGACCCGCTTCCTGCAGGACATGGCGGACGCAGGCGACGAGGCCGTGCGGCGCCACGCCCAGTTGCACGCCGGCGAGGACGTCGACGCGGCGTCGCACTGGCTCAGCGACTGGCTGGTGCAGCGGGTGCGGCAGACCTGAGGCGCGCGTCCGCGCCGCGCGGGCAGCGCTTCGCCTCATTCCTCGGGGTCGACCCGTGGCAGCGGGAAGCTCGCCGCCAGCAGATCCTGGCCATGCTCGAGGATGAAGGAACGGAAGCCCTCGGCAGCCGGCGACGGCAGCTTGGCCGCGCTGCTCACGGCATACCAGCGCCGCAGCACCGGCATGCCCTGGATGCGCGGCAGCGCGAGCAGCCCGTCGCGCCACTCCAGGCCCACCGTATGCAGCGACAGGAAGCTGATGCCCATGCCGGCAATCACCGCCTGCTTGATGCTCTCGTTGCTCTGCATTTCGCTCGTCCGCGGCAGTTCCACCTGGTGCCGCAGCAGGTATTCCTCGAAGGTCGAGCGCGTTCCCGAGCCCGGCTCGCGCATGATGCAGACGAAGTCCGCCAGGCGCCGCGGGGCATGCGGCCCGCCCTGCGCCAGGACATGCCCGGCGGGCGCGACCATGGCCATCGGATGCAGCGCGAAGGCGTCGGCGCGGGTGTCGATGTCCTTCGGCGGGCGTCCCATGATCGCGAGGTCGATCTCGCTGTTGTGCAGGTGGCCGACCAGTTGCTCGCGGTTGCCGACGAACAGCCGCAGGTCGAGATCCGGATGCACCTCGCGGAAGCGCGCGAGCAACTGCGGGACGAAGTACTGCGCCGTGCTGACCATGCCGATGGTCAGCCTGCCGGCGTGCAGCCCGCGCAGGCGCGCCATGGCCTCCTCGGCATCCTTCAACGTGCCGAGGATCTTGCGCGCGTAGACCAGGAAATATTCGCCGGCGAGGGTCAGCGACACCGACTTGCCCTGGCGCTCGAACAGCGGCAGCCCGACCTGCGACTCGAGCTCGCGGATCTGGATCGACACCGCGGGCGGCGTCAGGTGCATGTCCTGCGCCGCCTTGCCGAAATGCAGGTTGCGCGCCGCCGCGCTGAACACCCGCAACTGACGCAGGGTGATGTTCTTCATGCCGATCCCCTCGCTCCCCACGAGCCCCATGGCGGCCCATTGGATCATGCCCGGGCGGCCGTGGCCGTGCACGAAGGCGCGCGGTGTGCCGCGGCAGGCGCCGAAGCTCAGCGCGTCAGGCTCATGTAGAGCAGGGGCAGCTTCTCGGGCAGGCGCTCCACCTTGTCGATGACGCTGAAGTTGCGCGCGCCGAAGATGCGCGAAACGTAGAGGTCGGCATGCGGGTCGAGCGACAGCGCGTACACCGTGATGCCTGCACGCCCCAGTGCCTCCACCGCGTTGCGCGTGTCCTGGCGCAGGTACTGCGGATCGCGCACGTCGTTGTCGGCGGGCTCGCCGTCGGTGACCACGAAGCAGATCTTGCGCCGCTGCGGCCGCAGGGCCAGCATGCTGCCGGCATGGCGCAAGGCGGCGCCCATGCGTGTCGAGTAGTGGCCCCGCATGCCGGCCAGACGCGCCTTGGCGAGGTCGCCCCACGGCTGCTCGAAATCCTTCAGACGGTAGTAGTGCACGTCGTGCCTCCCGTCGGAGCAGAAGCCGTGGATCGCGAAGGGATCGCCGATGCGCTGCAGGGCCTCGGCCAGCAGCACGGTGGCCGAGCGCGTCAGGTCGAGCACGCTGTAGTCCCTGCCGCGCACCTTGTCGTTGGACGACTCGGACAGATCCAGCAGCACCATCACCGCCAGGTCACGCTGCGAGCGCTTCAGGCGCACCATGCAGCGCCCGTCGGGCTGCTCGCCCAGGCGCAGGTCGCTCATCATGCGCACCGCGGCGTCGAGGTCGATGTCGTCGCCGTCGCGCTGCCGGCGCTGGCGGCGCAGCCCCTGCGGAACCATCGACTCGATCAGCAGCTTCAGGCGCGATGCCACCGGCTTGTGCCGCGCCAGGATATCGTCGACCAGCGCCACGTCGCCTGTCCGCGGATGGTGCTCCAGCAGGGTCACCCAGTTCGGACGCTCGAGCTGGATCTGGTAGTCCCACTCCGGGTAGTGGAACGGCTCGGATACCGGCGGGCGGCCTTCCAGGGAGTTGATGCTCACGCCCTCCTGGTCGAGATGGAACTCGGTGGGCAGGATCCAGACCTCCTGCGCGTCGTCCCCGGCGAACTCATTGTCGAGTTCGTGCACCATTTCCATCACGCTGACCTTGCGCCGCACCTGCCGGCGCGCCTGCCACGTGGCCTCCAGCGCCTGCGCCTCGTCGTACTCCTCGAGTTGCCATACCGCGCGGTTGTCGTCTCGGTAGACGGCGCGCTGCCCGTCCAGGGCCCGGTTGTACGCGGGCAGCCCCAGCGCAAGCAGCTCATGCGCGAGCTCGACGCCGAGGTTCCAGCTGTGCCGGCTGTCGTCCCACACCGGCTGCGCGCGAAAGCGCTCGACACCATGCCGCACCCACGGGTGCGGATCGCAGGGGTCGGCCTCCAGCAGCGCGCGGGCCAGGCGGTTGATCAGATCACCCGTGCGCCTGGGCTCGGATCGATCGGGCAGCGGGTGCAGTGCCAGCCACGCCGCGCGCATGTTCGGAAAACGCGCGATCGCCAGCTCCTCGACGCGCGCGTCCTCGACCAGTTCAACCAGCGCGATCTGCAGCGGCGAAAGCTCCTGCATCGACAGCGGGCGCTGCGTGAACACCAGGTGCGCCGTGCAGTGGTTGGCGATGGCACGGTACACATCGAGTGCGCCGACGACCTGCGCCGCCGGCGTGTCCGGATCCAGCGGTCGCCAGTCGTCGTAGGCGTCTGCCACGTGCACCACGTAGCGCTCGATGTAGGGGCGCAGTCCTTCGCGGCTTTCGTAATCGCCGGCGGTGGGGCGCAGGAAGATGTCGCGCCCCCACATTGCGCGCAGGTACATGTTGAGCCGTCGCTGCACCTGAACGAACAGCGTGCCCTTGCGCTCCTGCTGCAGCACCGACTCGGCGTCGGCGCTGCGCAGCGAGAAATAGGCCAGCTGGCCTTCGAAGTCGGTCTTGTAAGCCTGCGCGCCCCATTGCACCCAGCGACGCAGCCCGCCCAGCGTGAGCTGCGACAACAGGCGGTCGAGCTGCTCCAGCATCGGGCGCAGCCCCCGCGGCGCCTGCACCAGCATCAACGACAGCACGTTGAGGTACTGGCGGAACAACTGCTCGTCGCCCAGTCGCTGCGCTGCCTGCGGCGCGGTGCCCGCGATCAGCGCCAGCACCGCGCCGGAGGTCTTGGACGACATCGCCAGCAGGAACTGCACCAGATCGGGCAGCATGTCCTCGCCGATGCTCCGCGCCAGTTGCGGCATCGACTGCAGGTAGCCGACCACCAATTGCTCGCCGCGCCCGAGCCGGTGCAGCGCCACGGCGCCCTGGAGGAAATGGCCCAGGCCCTGCGGCGAGAATGCCCGTGCCGCCTCGGCCCACGATGCCCGCAGCAGATCCTGGGCGCCGCCGGGCAGCTCGACATACAGCTCCTGGAACTCTTCCAGATGGATGCTCATCACGGCGCGGGCACGTCGGCTCAGAAGTACGTGGTGACCGCGGCATCGAGCGCGTCGCGCATGTCGGGGTCGTCGGTGATCGGGCGCACCAGCGCCATGCGACAGGCCTCGGGCGCGCCCACGCCCTGCGCGATCAGCGAGCCGGCGTAGACGAGCATGCGGGTCGACAGCCCCTCGTCGAGCCCGTGGCCCTTGAGATTGCGCGAGCGCTCGGCGATGTGCACCAGCTTGCGGGCGATGGGCGCATCCACGCCCGATTCGTGGGCGACGATCTCGGATTCCACGTCGGCATCCGGATAGCCGAAGTCCAGCGCGGCGAAGCGCTGCTTGGTCGACTGTTTCAGATCCTTCATCAGGCTCTGGTAGCCCGGGTTGTAGGAAATGACCAACTGGAAGTCCGGGTGCGCGTGGATGATCTCGCCCCTCTTCTCCAGCGGCAGCATGCGCCGCGCGTCGGTCAGTGGATGGATGACCACCGTGGTGTCCTGGCGCGCCTCGACCACCTCGTCGAGATAGCAGATGGCGCCATGCCGTGCGGCCAGCGCCAGTGGGCCGTCCTGCCAGCGCGTGCCGTCGGCGTCGAGCAGAAAGCGCCCGACCAGGTCGCTGGCCGTCATGTCCTCGTTGCAGGACACGCTCACCAGCGGGCGCCCGAGGCGCCAGGCCATGAACTCCACGAAGCGCGTCTTGCCGCATCCGGTGGGGCCCTTGAGCATCAGGGGCAGGCGCACCGAATAGGCAGCCTCGTACAGCGCGACCTCGTCGGCCACACCGCGGTAATAGGGCTCGCTCGGGATGCGGTAGGCGTCGAGCGCGTCGCCGGCCACCGCCTCGGGCGCCGCATGCGCAGCCGCGGGCATCGCCGACAGGCCGCGAGGGCCGCGGACGTCCGGGCGGGGCGCAAGGGTTCGGGAGGATTCGTCGTGTCGCATGATGGTTGGCTGCCTGTGGTTCGCCTTCGATGCCGGGGATGCGCGGCGCGCAAGTGACCGCCTGCCACGCGCGCCCGGCTCGATCGGGCCAGGCGCGCCGGCGCGTGTCGGCGCATGTCAGCGATAGACCACGAAGGCCGCGCCCTGGCTCTGCGCGTAGTTGTCGTAGGCGACGAAGCGCACCATGTGGTCGGGGAACTCGCGGTGGCAGGCTTCGATCTCGGCCAGCACGGCGTCGACCGACTGCTCCCCAAACAGCGGAAGCTTCCACATGTACCAGAAGCTGACCTTGGCCAGGGTTCCCTGCTCGGTGTGCTCGACGGCGGGGTTCCAGCCCTGCGCGAGCGCGTGGGCGATCTGCCGCCGCACCTGCTGCGCATCCATCGGCGGCAGGTAGGAAAAGGTCTCGTACTTGGCCTCGGACGCGTAGGCCTGAATATCTGCCATGAGGAACTCCTTGTCGGGTGGTGGAGCGCTGTGGCGCGCTTCAGCGATGGGCCACGTCGAGCTTGTCGACGGTATCGAACTCGAACTTGATCTCCTTCCAGGTCTCCATGGCGATCTTCAACTCCGGCGAATGCCGGGCCGCGGCGGCCAGGATGTCCTTGCCTTCCTTCTCCAGTTGGCGGCCTTCATTGCGCGCCTGCACGCAGGCTTCCAGCGCCACCCGGTTGGCCGCCGCGCCGGCCGCGTTGCCCCAGGGGTGGCCCAGCGTGCCGCCACCGAACTGCAGCACCGAGTCGTCGCCGAAGATGGTCACCAGCGCCGGCATGTGCCAGACATGGATGCCGCCGGAAGCGACCGCGAAGGCGCCGGGCATCGAACCCCAGTCCTGGTCGAAGAACAGGCCGCGCGAGCGATCCTCGGGGATGAAGGACTCGCGCAGCAGGTCGATCCAGCCGAGGGTCGACGCGCGGTCGCCCTCGAGCTTGCCGACCACGGTGCCGGTGTGCAGGTGGTCGCCGCCCGACAGGCGCAGGATCTTGGTCAGCACACGGAAGTGGATGCCGTGGTGCGGGTTGCGATCCAGCACCGCGTGCATCGCGCGGTGGATGTGCAGCAGCATGCCGTTGTCGCGGCACCATTGCGCCAGGCCGGTGTTGGCGCAGAAGCCCCCGGTGATGTAGTCATGCATGATGATCGGCGCGCCGATCGACTTGGCATACTCGGCCCGCTTGAACATTTCCTGGGGCGTCGGCGCGGTGACGTTCAGGTAGTGGCCCTTGCGCTCGCCGGTCTCGGCCTCGGCCTTCTCGGTGGCCTCCTGCACGAAATCGAAGCGCTGCTTCCAGCGCATGAACGGCTGCGAGTTGATGTTCTCGTCGTCCTTGGTGAAATCCAGGCCGCCGCGCAGGCACTCGTACACCGCGCGGCCGTAGTTCTTCGCCGACAGGCCGAGCTTGGGCTTGATGGTGCAGCCCAGCAGCGGGCGCCCGTACTTGTTCATCACGTCGCGCTCGACCTGGATGCCGTGCGGCGGGCCGTTGCAGGTCTTGATGTAGGCCAGCGGAAAGCGCACGTCCTCCAGGCGCAAGGCGCGGATGGCCTTGAAGCCGAACACGTTGCCGACCAGCGACGTGAACACGTTGACCACCGAGCCCTCCTCGAACAGGTCGATCGGATAGGCGATGAAGGCGTAGAAGCAGGTGTCGTCGCCCGGAACGTCCTCGATGCGGTAGGCACGGCCCTTGTAGTAGTCGAGGTCGGTCAGCAGATCCGTCCACACGGTGGTCCAGGTGCCGGTCGACGACTCGGCGGCCACCGCGGCGGCGGCCTCCTCGCGGTCCACGCCCGGCTGCGGCGTGATCTTGAAACAGGCCAGGAGATCGGTGTCGAGCGGGGTGTACTCGGGCATCCAGTAGGTCTGCCGGTACTCCTTGACGCCGGCCTGATACGTCTTCACTGCCATGTCACTGACTCCTTCGGGGGAACGGGGCGGACGCGGATCTTCGGAGGCCGGTACTCCCGTCGATGCATCCCGGCCCTCCATGCATGCAAGCTGGAGCAACCATAATGGTGCATCTGGATAAGCACAATTTATATCTATGACACGACAAATAAGAAAAATTAACCATTTGCGGCGGACCCGGGGATGCGTCGCCTCGAGGCCTTGACGCAACACCCTCCAGCAATCAGCGAGCGCGGGCTGCAACAGCGGTAAGGCGGTGTGACCGGCGATTGACCGTGGGTCGCTGCCGGTCCTAGGGTGAGCGTCCCTTCACAGCGCCCGTCGGGCGCAGGAGCATGCCGATGTCCGCCATCCGACGTTCTGCCGCGTTCCTCAGCGGCAGCCTGACCCTGCTGGCCCTGGGTTGCGCCAGCGCCAGCGCACGGCCCGCGCTGCCCCCGGTCTACGTGCACATGAACGGGGCCAACGAGTTCCTCGAGAACGTGGTCGTCGTCCGTCCCGGCCAGCCGGTGGTGTTCGTCGATGAGGACACCGGGCCGCACACCATCGTCGGCTACAACCCGGTGAACGGCAAGACGAGCCAGCGCTTCAACGGCGCGGTGCAGGGCACGCCCGGCCCAGGCCACCCCGTGCACACCTACAGCATCTCCTTCACCCACCCCGGTTTGAAGTACTACTACTGCTCGGTGCATGCCGAGCTGGCGATGGAACCCGGAGGCCTGACGGTGCCGAAGAAGCGCCCCACGGTGCACGGATTCGGCGACCCGATGGACGGCCTGATCATCGTCACCACCGACAGCCGGCTGCTCGCCGACAACCCGCCGACCTCGAAGCAGCGCATCCTGCCGCACTACTTCGGCGGCTGAGCCGCAGGCTCCGCTGACGCGACACGACGCGCGCAACCGGGGATTGCGCACGCAATCCGGCACCGCGCAGGCGGGCTGGTGGACAATATCCAGCTTGACGAACGATAGCCCGACGGCCCGCAGCGCGCAGCTCGAGGCCGGCATCACCGATGCCGGCGCCTGCCGCCGCGACCGCCGCCTGAAGGAGCCCGCCCGATGCATGCCACCGAGACCCCCCTGGACGCCGCCGTGCCCGCCGCCCCCCGCTGGAGCGTGGCGCAGGCGGCGGAACTGTTCGACCTGCCGCTGCCCGAGCTGGTGTTCCGCGCGCAGCAGGTGCACCGGCTGCACTTCGATCCCAGCGAAGTGCAGCTTTCGACCCTGCTGTCGATCAAGACCGGCGGCTGCCCCGAGGATTGCGCCTACTGCCCGCAGTCGGCGCACCACGACACCGGTCTGGAAGCCAGCGCGGTGCTCGACCTGCCCAGCGTGGTGGAGGCGGCGCGCCGTGCGCGCGATGCCGGAGCGACGCGCTTCTGCATGGGCGCCGCCTGGCGCTCGCCCAAGCCGCGCCAGGTCGAGGCGGTGTCCCGGATGATCCGCGAAGTCAAGGCTCTCGGGCTGCAGACCTGCGTCACCCTGGGCATGCTGCAGCCCGGCCAGGCCGAGCAACTGCGCGAGGCCGGGCTGGACTACTACAACCACAATCTGGACACGGCGCCAGAGTTCTACGGCAACATCATCACCACCCGCTGTTACGACGACCGCCTGCAGACCCTCGAGCAGGTACGCGAAGCGGGGCTGAAGGTATGCTGCGGCGGCATCGTCGGGATGGGCGAATCGCGCGGCCAGCGCGCAGGCCTGCTGGTGCAGCTGGCCAACCTGGATCCCTACCCCGAATCGGTGCCGATCAACAACCTGGTGCGGGTGGCCGGCACGCCGCTGGCCGAGCAGCCCCCGCTGGATCCGCTGGAATTCGTGCGTACCATCGCCGTGGCGCGCATCCTGATGCCCCGCGCGCGGGTGCGCCTTTCGGCAGGGCGGGAAGACATGGACGATGCCCTGCAGGCGCTGTGCCTGATCGCAGGCGCGAATTCGATCTTCTTCGGCGATACCCTGCTGACCACCCCCAACCCGCAAGCCAGCGCCGACCTGGCGCTGCTGGAACGCATGGGCATGCGTGCGCAGGCCCAGCACGACACGCAGTGAGGATCGAGCCCGCGCGGCGCCCGGCAAAGCGGAGAGTCCGGGCGCGGGCGGGGTAGACTGCAAGCCGCTGCCGCCTCGCATCGCCCATCCCGCATGACGGAACCGAAACTGTCCGACGAACAGTCCAGCCTCTTCCAGGAAGTCGTCTGGCGCCTGATGGGCAGGCTCGACGACAGCCACTGGCGCGACATGCTCGATCCTTCGACACCGCTGGGTCGCTGGGTGCGCGACTATTACCGCAGCCTGGCAGCCGACGCCGGTGGCGACGATCCCGCCGAGTTGCTGGCGCAGGCGGCGAGGGCCGGGCTGTTCGAAGCGCCCTAGCCTCGTCGCCCCCCCGCGCAGCGGGTTCGCCCTGGCGCCAGGCCGGCGCACTCAAGATCCCGGCGCCCGTGCCGTCTAACTGAAGTGTCCGGGCCGGCGGCGACCCGGGCTTCCCTACGAAGGCATCTTGATGCTCAGCGACGCCCTACGCAGTGCTCTGGAACAATCGCTGGACGGGGTCGAGAACCTCGAGATCCTGGCCAGCGCCGACGCCGAGTGCGAAATCCTGTACCTCAACGCCAGCGCCCGACGCACCCTGCGCCACTTCGCCCAGGATTTCCGCGCCGCCTTCGGTGGTGTCGATCCGGCGACCCTGCCTGGCCGCGCACTGCGGGTGATGCTGCCGCAGCAGTCGTCGCTGCGCGCTGCGCTGCAGCAACCGGTGCGCCTTCCCGAGCCGCTGCATGACCGCCTGCAGATCGGCAGTTTCCTGTTCTCCGCGGTGCTCAGCGCGATCCCGGACGAGCAGGGCGTGGCGCGGCTGCTGCATCTGAGCCTGCGCAACATCTCGGCGCGGCGCGAAGCGGTGCAGGCCAACGCGCGCCTGGAAGAGACCCTGGACATGCTGGTGCGCAATGCCGCCGGGGTGGCACGCTCGATGGGCGACGTGGACACCGCGGTCGGCGAGGTGCAGCAGGTGGTCGTGGCCAATACCCAGGCGGTCAACGAACTGCACCAGCAGATCGGCTCGATCGCCGAACTGGTCAAGCGCATCCGTGACATTGCCGAGCAGACGAACCTGCTGGCGCTGAACGCGGCCATCGAGGCCGCGCGCGCCGGAGAGTCCGGGCGCGGCTTCGCCGTCGTCGCCGACGAGGTGCGCAACCTGGCGCGTCACGTGCGCACGGCGACCACCGACATCGAGGATCGCACGGTGGCGCTGAGCACGCGCGCGGAGCGCATCACCACCACCAGCGCGGCCGCGCAGACGCAGCTCGATCGCATGGCCCGGGTGTCGGCCGCGCTCAAGCACGGTATCGAGGATCTGCAGCTGCAATCGACCTCCAAGCTCCTCGAGGCCTGCGAACAGGATCACCGCAACCTGGTGATCCGGGTCATGGCAGCGATCGAGTCGACGCCCACGGAACTGGCCGCGGCGGATCTGCCGGATCACCATGCCTGCAGCCTGGGCCGCTGGTACGACGCCGACGGCGCGCAGCGCTATGCCGGGCTGGCGGCCTTCCGCGCAGTGGCCGACCCACACACCCGGCTGCACCAGGCGGCCGCTGCGCTGCTGGACGCCGTGGCCGGCGATGGCGCCCAGCGCGCGGAGCTGACCTCCAGCCTGCTGCAATCGGAGGACGAGTTGCTGCGCGGATTGCGCGATCTGCGCGCTTTCGTGGCAGGTCGCGCCACCACGGGCTGATTGCCTTCGCCTGCACGCGCGCCAGATCGCTTCGCGTTCGATCTGGCGCAAAGGTCTGCGATCCCGCCGGGCCTAGGATTGCTGGTTTCGCAACCTGGATCAGCAACACCGATGGATCAGACACGCATTGGATGCGCGCGGCTGCTCGCCAAGCAGATGGATGCCGACGCCGCCGCCGCCCTCATCGCCCCGGGCAGCACCGTGGGCCTCAGCGGCTTCACCGGATCGGGCTACCCCAAGGCGGTTCCGCTCGCGCTGGCGCGCATCATCGAACAGCGCCACGCCGCCGGCGATCCGTTCCGGGTGCGGGTATGGACTGGGGCCTCGACGGGCCCCGAGCTCGACGGTGCGCTGGCCAAGGCCAACGGCATCGAGTTCCGCCTGCCCTACAACTCCGACCCGGTGGCGCGCGAGCGCATCAACCGTGGAGAAATGGAGTACTTCGACATGCACCTCAGCCAGGTCGCCCCGATGGCCTGGCAGGGATTCCTCGGGCCCCTCGACACGGCAGTGGTCGAGGTCTCGGCGATCCTTCCCGACGGCTCACTGGTTCCCTCCTCATCGGTGGGAAACAACAAGACCTGGCTCGACCGCGCGCGGCAGGTCATCCTGGAGGTCAACGGCTGGCAGAGCGAGTCCCTCGCGGGCATGCATGACATCTACTACGGAACCGCGCTGCCGCCGCATCGCGTGCCCATCCCGCTCGTACGCCCCGGCGATCGCATCGGTGAACCGTATTTCCGCTGCGATCCGGACAAGGTGGTGGCCGTCGTCGCCACGCATGCGCCGGATCGCAACCTGCCCTTCGCCGACCCGGACGCTGTCGCCAAGGCCATCGCCGGCCATCTGCTGGAGTTCCTGCGCCACGAAGTACGCGTCGGCCGCCTGCCGGCTTCGCTGCTGCCGCTGCAATCGGGGGTGGGCAACGTGGCCAATGCCGTGCTGTCCGGGCTGCTCGATGCGCCTTTCGACGACATGAGCGCCTACACCGAGGTGATCCAGGACGGGATGCTCGACCTGCTGGCCGCCGGCAAGCTGCGCCTGGCCTCGGCGACCGCCTTTTCGCTCAGCCCGCAGGCGGCGGCGCGGCTGAACGCCGACATGGCGCGCTTCCGCGACAAGCTGATCCTCCGCCCGCAGGAAATCAGCAACCACCCCGAGCTGATCCGGCGCCTGGGCTGCATCGCGATGAACGGCCTGATCGAGGCCGACATCTACGGCAACGTCAACTCCACCCACGTGATGGGCTCGCGCATCCAGAACGGGATCGGCGGCTCCGGGGACTTCGCACGCAACGCCTACGTGTCGATCTTCCTGACCCCGTCGACCGCCAAGGGCGGAGCGATTTCCTCCATCGTCCCGCAGGCCAGCCACGTTGACCACATCACCCAGGACGTGCAGGTGATCGTCACCGAGCAGGGGCTCGCCGATCTGCGCGGGCTGTCTCCCAAGCAGCGCGCCCGGGTCATCATCGACCGCTGTGCGCACCCCGATTACCGCCCGGCGCTGGAAGAGTACTACCGCAGCGCCCGTGAGCACTCCTACGGGCAGCAGTCGCCGTCGCTGCCCGCGCAGGCGCTGTCCTGGCACGAGCGCTTCCTGCGCACCGGAACGATGCGCGCCTGAGGGAACTCCAGGGCGGCCCGACGAATGCCGCCCGGGGTATTTACATCTGCTCACCCCGAAGGCGGCGGGATGTTCCCACAATGGCGGATCGACCACCCTCGGGTCGCACGCCATGGCGCTGCGGCTCGACGTCCCCATCGCCTCGGGAGACCGCCATGACCGCAACCCGCCCCGGCCTTCCGGGCTCCGCGCGGAGGCGCGCGCTGCTGTGCGCCGCCGGCGCCATCGCATGGGCCAGCGCAGTGTCGGCCGTCGCGGCCGGCGCGCCGCCTGCCTGGCATGCCACGGCCCATGTCGATTCGCTGCAGCAGGCCGCCGCGCAGGGCGCCCGCATCTTCGACGACGACACCTTCGGCACGAAGCAGGTCTGGGTGCCGGCGAATTCCTTCGACAACCGCCTGATGACCTGCGCTGCCTGCCACACCGACGGCGGCAGGAGCGAAGGCACCACCCCCGCGGGCCAGCATCTGCCCAGCCTGATCGGGGCCGCCGCGCGCTACCCCAGGTACAAGGCGAAGAAGCACGCGGTGTACACCCTGGAGCGCCAGATCGCGCATTGCGTGCGCGACGGGGTGCGCGGCACGGTGCCGGGCTGGGACAGTCCGCAGATGACCGACCTGGTGGCCTACCTGACCCAGCTGTCGCGGGGCGCCACGATGGGCCTGCAATTTCCCGCAGCCGCAGCGCACTGAAGCCTGCGCGGGCCCGCGCAGGCCCGCGCATCAGGAACTGCGAAGCAGCCTCAGCAGTTGCCCGGCATCTTCGCGGTTGGCCACCCGTGCCTGTGCCTCCAGCCTGCGGTAGAGCTCGATGATGCGCAGCCCGACCTCGGTCAGCTCGCTGCCGCCGCCACGCGCGCCGCCGGCGGCCGACACCACCGCCGGCGCGCGCAGCGATGCGTTCATTTCGTCGACCAGCAACCAGGCGCGCCGGTAGGACATGCCGAGGCTGCGCGCCGCGGCGCTGATCGAGTGGGTATCCCTCAAGGCCTCGAGCAAGGCCACCTTGCCGGGTCCGATGGCGATCTGCTCGCCGAGCATCACGCGAATGCGCAGGTTCAGCGCGGGTCGGAGCATCGCAGTCGGGTTCGGTGGGTGCCGCGACGGATTCCGGCTGGCGCCGGAACCGGAGGCACCCACAGCATAGGCCCGCCTGCGCCGCGACGGCAAGACGCCGCGGCGCGCGGCTTCAGTGCAGAGCCTGTCCCTTGGGCCGGCTGTAGCCGAAGGTGTGGAACATCTTCTGGCCCGCGGGGCTTTGCATCAGGTGGACGAAGGCGCGCGCCGCCTGCGGGTTGCGCGCGTTGTCGAGCACCGCCGCATAGAAGACCAGCGGCTGCGGCGTGACCTGCATGGGCTTTCCATCCGGGCCAGCCAGCGTGAAGTGCGCTTTCGCGTACCAGCGCGAGGCCATCGCCGGATCGCTGAGGTTGATCTGCTCGGGCAGCCGGATGTAGGGAAGCTTGTGCGAGATCACCGCGCTCAGGTAGCCCGAGGAGGCGTCGATCTGCCCGCTCTCGAGGCGGCTGAGCAGCGAGGGCTCGGCGAAGATCTGGGCCGTGTTGTGCGCGAAGTCGCCCAGGATGTCGTGGGCCAACCCCGGTTGCCTGTAATAGTCCTGGGCCAGCAGCATCGCGAACACGATGTTGCGGCCCTGCGGATCGGTTCTCGGATCGGTGCGGCCGAAACGCAGGCCGGGACGGCGCAGCACCTGGTACCAGGGCAGCCTGCCCTTCGCGGCCTCGGCAAAATCATGCGCATGCGGGCCCTGCGGGCTGTAGGCGATGACCATCTGCGTGCTGGCCACCGGCACCGCGCGCTGGATCAGCCCGGCCTTGCGCAGGATGTCCATCGGCCCTGGGGTGATCGAGACGAACACGTCGGCGCGGATCTTCCGCGCCGCCAGCAAATGCGCCAGGCCGTAGGCTCCGGCGCCGCGGCCCTGGTACTGCACATGCGCCTCGCGCTCGATCGCCGGGCCCAGCGCCTTGTCCATCAGTGCGCCCATCGATCCGGCGTAGGCCACCGACAGCACGGGCTGGGCAGCCTCCGCGCTGACGGCCGCTGCCGAGCATGCGGCAAGCGCTCCGAGACACAGGCAGATCCAACGCAGACTCCTGGACAGCATCGACGACTCCTTGCATGGGTGGTGGCGTGGTGGGGTGGTGGCGTGGTGCATGACCAGGGCAGGCGCCGCCGGCCGGCATCTGCGCCGGTTATGCACGGCGGAATATAACGCATGGCGCAATGGAGCGCCGTTGCGCTGATTTGGTCAAGAGTGTCGCCATTGGTGCAAAATATGCACAAGTCCAGATCTGTGCCAAGCCTGCTGCGCTCCTGGTCTTGTGGTAGTGTTCGGCCGCGCTGGTGTCCTGCTGGCGGCAGGCTGCCGGAGTCCTGCCGGCGGCAGGCTCGACACCCGCCCCTCTCGAGGACTGGTTGAGCATGAGCGAGCCCATACCGAGCACCCTCCCCGCGATCGCGCAGCACCTGCGCGACGATGTCAACGAGTTGCCGATGCTGCCTTCGGTGGTGCTTCGGCTGTCGATGCTCGACCCGCAGAGCCCGAGCTACTTCGACGAAGTCAACCGCATGGCGCATGCGGATCCGGGTTTCGCGGTGCGCCTGTTGCGCATGGCCAACTCGGCCGGAGGCGGCGCCCTGCACGCCGCCCCGTCGATCGACATGGCGCTGATCCGGGTCGGCGCGCGTGCGGCGGTCGAGCTGATGCTGGCCGAGAACGCGACCCGGGTCTTTCCGGCCAAGGAGCGCTGGCAGCGCGACCTCTGGGCGCATTCGATCCTGGTGGCGACCTACATGCGCCGGCTGGCGCCGATGGTCGTGGGCCACAGGCTGGATGCCAACCAGGCCTACCTCGCCGGATTGCTGCACGACATCGGGCGCTTTCTGATGTTCAGCTACTTCCCGGAGGCCTTCGAAATCATCGAGGACGCCGGCTGGGATGCCCCGCAAGGCCTGATCGAGGCCGAGATGCGCATCTGCGGCTGCACCCATACCCAGCTCGCCCACTGGGCGATGCAGCGCTGGGGCCTGCCGGAGGCGCTGGCGCTGGCTGCACGCGACCACCATCGCGACGAGGCCGTCCAGGGCGAGCCCCTGCCGGACGCAGAGGTCGGCGCCCTCGTCGGGCTGCTGCGCGATGTCGACTGGTTGGCCATGCACGTGGCGCGCGACGGCGTGGCCTGGCTGCAGCAATCACCGGAGGAGTTCGAGGCCCGGGCCGCGCGCCACATGCGCTCGCATTACCGGGGCGACGCCGAGCACCGTCTGGCGATGCTGCGTTCGGCCACCGCCGATGTCCATGGCCTGCTCGCCGCGCTCGGACTGCAGGAGCGCGACGCGGACGGCACGGGCTGAGCACGGCGCGCCGGCGCGCCGCCACCCGCCGGATCAGCGCGCGACCGACCCGGCCCGCGCCTGCTCCAGGGTCTGCCAGTACAGGGCCTCCCAGGCATCGGCCACCGCCGACTGGGCGAAGCGCAGCGCGAAGGCGCGTGCAGCCTGTCCCTGGCGCGCGCGCGCCGAGGGGTCGCCGAGCAAGCGCAGCAGCTTGTCGCGGAAATCGTCGACGTCGCCCGGTTCGGCCAGTTCCCCGGCCTGTGCCGGAATGTGCTCGGCCAGGCCACCGCAGCGCGCACCGACCGCCGGCAGGCCGCAGGCCATGGCCTGCAGCACCACCATGCTCTGGGTTTCCGAGCGGCTGGCGATGGCGAACACCTCGCAGGCGGCGAACAGTTCGGCCAGCTGCGGATGCGGCAGGGTACCCACGAAGCGCACCGCCTCGGCCACGCCGCAGTCGCGGGCCAGCGCCTCCAGCGCGGGGCGTGCGCTGCCGTGCCCGGCCAGTACCAGCATGGCCTGCGGGCATTGCCCGCGCAGCGCGGCCAGCGCGCGCACCAGCACGTCCACGTCCTTCTCGCGCGCCAGCCTGCCGGCGTACACGATGGTGTGCTCCGACAGGCCCCAACGCTCCTTGAGCGCCTGGATCGCAGGCAGGCTCTCGGGCGGACGGAAGCACTCGGTGTCCACCGGGTTCGACAGCACGCTGCAGGGTCGCCGCAGGCCGCCGCGCAGCATGGAGTCGACCGTGAAGCGAGACGGCCCGGTGACCCGATCGCAGGCCTGGTAGTAGCGCAACACCGCGCTGGCGGCCAGGCGCCGGAACAGGGCCTGCCCCCACGGCGCATAGACGTCGAAGGCTTCGACCGCCCAATGGTTGGTGCCCACCAGCGGCAAGCGGTTGCGGCGTGCCGCGCGCAGTGCCGCCCAGCCCACGCTGAGGAAAGTATGGCTGTGCACCAGATCGGGCCGGAACCGACTGCAATCGCGCATCCAGCGACCCGCCGGGAAGGCCAGGCGCGACTGCTGGCTGGAACTGGGCAGGCGCAGCGAAGGCAGACGGCGCACGCGCACGTTGGGCCCGAGATCCGGCTCCTCCGGGCACAGGCCGACGCGCGCATAGTCGGCCGCGCTGGCCGCCGGGGCGAACACCAGCAAATGGTGCCCGCGCGCGCCCAGGATGCGCGCGCAGGAAAGGATCGAGTCCTGGATACCCCCGAGCTCAGGATGGAAGCTGTCGGTGAACAGCGCCAGCCGCAGGACGCGCCGGCGCGCGCGATCCGCCTCGCTCATCGCGCCGGATCGCCGGCCGGCGCGCGCAATCGAAGCGCAAGGCCGGCCAGCAGCAGCAGCGCCAGCGCGAGGCCGGCCAGGCCGGCCAGGCGCAAGGCACCATGCAGATGGTCGGTGGCGCGCCCCAGGCCGTAGCCCAGCAGCATCAGCAGCGCCGACTTCGGCAGGGTGCCCAGCAGGTTGTAGGCCATGTAGACGAGGGGTCGCACGCGCGCCGCGCCAGCCGCGAGCAGCACCGCGAAGCCGGCCGAATGCGTCCATTTGCCGACCAGCAGCACCCGGCCTGGGCGCTCGCGGAGGTAGTCACACAGCGCCGCCGCCCGCCGGCGCAGCGCGCCGCGCCCGGGCCACGACAGCCTGGCCAGGCACCAGCGGCCGACGGCGTAGCAGAGCAGATCGCCGGCGAGATCGCCGAGCACCACGGTCGCATACACCGGGGCCAGCCCCAGCACCCCCTGCGCGACAAGCCCTGCCGCCAGGATCGTCGCCAGCGGCCCTTCGAGCAGCGCGGCGACGAACAGCAGCAGGTAGCGATGCTGCACGAGAAAGCCCGGCACCTGTACTGCGCCGAGCATCGCCGGCGTGATCATCGACTACCCGCCGGCCGAGGCCGCCGCCGTGAAGCACGGGTTGCGGCTGCCATGCCCGGGCAGTTCGCCGTCGCCACGCCCAAGGCCGTGCAAAGATTGCGCAAGGGTTCCACCTGCCGTCCATCGCTGCGGGAGCGCGTCCACCGGAGGCGCCACAGGCCCAGTGTAGTCTGGCGAATGGCTCGGTTCGCGCGCGGCCCACCCGGGCCAGCCACAGCCGGCGGGCGCGCTACGCGCAGGCCAGCGCGGTGACCAGTTGCTCGGCCACGGAACGCAGCAACTCAGGATCCGTTCCGGCGCGCTGCATGGTGCGCAGACCGGCGATCGCGGTCATCACCGCCGCGCTGCGCTCGCGACAGCGCGCGGCCGGCCAGCCCAGCGCTGCGAAGGCAGCGCCGAATTCCGCGGCCAGTCGAGCCAGACCCTGGCGCACCGCGGTGGCCACCGGGCCGCCGGCCTCGTGCAGTTCGTTGGCGCCGTTGATCAGCAGGCAGCCGCGCCCGTCGTGGTTGTCGGTGGCCGCCTCCAGCAGCAAGCTGCGCAGCGCGGCCTCCAGCGGCTGGGCGGCGAACAACGCGCGCAGGGCGCCGGCCTGCTGCTCGACATAGCGTTGCACCGCGAGCAGCAACACCTCGTCGCGATTGCCCATGCACTGGTACATCGACGACCGCGACAGCCCGGTCGCCTGCAGCAGATCCTCGACGCTGGTGGCCACCAGGCCCCCGGCCCACACCGTGCGCATGGCCGCGTCGGCGACGGCCTGCTGGTCGAAGCTGCGTGGGCGAGACATGGTGGAGCGCGGTGCCGGGAAGAAAAGGTGCCAGTCGAAGACTATATTGGAATGGATAGTACACAATCTCCACCAACTGCGCAACCGATCGAGCGTGCGCGGAACGGGCAATCTCCCGGAGGCGTCCAGGGGAACCGTTTCCTGCCCACAATCGCCCCGTGCGCCGCGCCAGGCCACGGCGAGCGCGCGCAGGCCAGACGCCGCGCCGGCCAGTCACGCCAGGCAAGCCAGAAACCCGCAGGAGGCCGCAGCATGCATTACAGCCGGGACAAGGAAATCTCGCGCATCGTCGATGCGCTGGTCAAGCAGGGCTGGATCTACCGTCGAGGCCGCAAGCATGGCGTGCTGGTCGCCCCCACCGGGCGCAGCCTGGCCGTTCCCGGCACGCCCAGCGACCACCGCGCGATGCGCAATTTCGCCCACAGCGTGCGCCTGCTCGAGGCTTGCCGAGGCAGCGGCGCATCCCCGGCGCCCGGCGCGCCGCCACCGGGCTGAAGCGGTGCCGTGCCCCCGGAGACCTCGCCGGGCCGCCCGGTACACTGCCCCGCATCGACCTGCCTGGATCATCCCATGGAACTCGAACTGCGTGATCGCATCGTCCTCGTCACCGGAGCAAGCCGGGGCATAGGCCTTGCCTGCGCCAAGGCCTTTGCCGCCGAAGGCGCGCGCCTGGTGCTGTGTGCCCGCGACCCCGAAGTGCTGGCCGCCGCCCGGGCACAGACAGGCGCCGCCGCCAGCTACGCCGTCGACCTGCGCGATGCGGATGCCGCAGCGCGCATGGTCGAAGCCGTGGAGCGCGATGTGGGCGCGGTCGACGTGCTGCTCAACTCCGCCGGCGCGGCCAGGCGCTCTCCGGTCGATGAACTCGACGCCTCCAGGTGGCACGCCGCCTTCGATGCCAAGTTCTTCACCTACATCCACGTCATCGATCCGCTGCTCAAGCGCATGGCGGCGCGCGGCAGCGGGGTGGTCATCAACATCATAGGCAGCGGCGGACGCGTGGCCACGCCCATCCACCTGGCCGGCGGCTCGGCCAATGCCGCGCTGCTGCTGGCCACCGCCGGGCTGGGCGCGGCCTATGCATCGCGGGGCGTGCGGGTGCTGGGCATCAGCCCCGGACTGACCGACACCGACCGCGTCGCCGAGGGATTCGAAGCCGCCGCGCGCGCGGCCGGCATCAGTGTCAAACAGGCACGCGCGCAAAGCGTTGCGGACATTCCCATCGGCCGCATGGCGGCACCGGAGGACATCGCGGCGCTGGCCGTGTTCCTGGCCAGCGCGCGCGCAGCCTACGCCACCGCGACCACCTTCACCCTCGACGGCGGGCGCAACCCGGTCGTCCTCTGAGTGGACGGGAAGGCAAGCCGGCGCAGGAGCAGCAGCGATGGCCACCGACGACGAACACCGCCCCGGCCCGCACGCCCGGCATGCGCACCACCACGCCCACCACGCCCACCACGCCCACCACCACCATCATGCCCACGGCGACCCGCAGCGCCAGGCTGCGGCCTTCCGCACGGCCATTGCGCTCAACGCGCTGTTCGTCGTCGCGCAGTTCGGCTTCGGCCTGATGGCGCAATCCACCGCGCTGATCGCCGATGCCGGACACAACCTGTCCGACGTGCTCGCGCTGATCCTTGCGCTGAGCGCCTCGATGCTGGCACGCCGGGCGCCCAGCACGCGCTACACCTACGGGCTGCGCAGCACATCGATCCTCGCCGCGCTGACCAATGCCGTGCTGCTGCTGCTGGGGTGCGGGGCCATCGTCTGGGAGGCCGCGCAGCGCATGTTGGCGCCGCCGCAGGTCGCCGGCATGACGGTCAGCGTGGTCGCCGCGGTGGGCGCCCTGATCAACGCCGGCTCGGCCTGGCTACTGCTGCGCGGCGACCGCAGGGATCTCAACGTCCGTGGCGCGTACCTGCACATGGCGGCCGATGCTGCGATCTCGCTGGGCGTGGCGGCCGCCGGACTGCTCATCCTGGCCACCGGCTGGAACTGGGTGGATCCGCTCGTCAGCCTGGCGATCGTCGTGCTCATCGTCGCCGGCACCTGGGGCTTGCTGCGTGAAGCGATCGACCTGATCCTGTCGGCCGTGCCCAGCGGAATCGATGCCGCCGGGGTGGCCCGCTTCCTGCGCAGCCAGCCGGGGGTGAGCGAGGTGCACGACCTGCACATCTGGGGCATGAGCACGACCGAAAGCGCCCTCACCGCCCACCTGGTGATGCCCGCCGGCTACCCGGGCGACGCGGTGCTCGACGGCATCGTCGAAAACCTGCGCACCCGCTTCGCGATCGATCACTCGACCTTGCAGGTGGAACAGGGCAGCACCCGCCACGCCTGCGCGCTGCACGGCAGGCGCTGAAACGCGCAGCGCTTCAACGTCCCCGCACCGGATCGCGGTGGCGCGCGAGGTGGCGCGGTGTCCAGGAGTGCGGCGACTTGAGGACGAAGCGGTAGCGCGCGACGTGGTAACTGGGGTCGAATCCGTAGAAATTGCGACGCATCATCTGCAATTCCTCCTCGCGGTAGCGCGCCAGCGGCTTGCGCGCCTCGTCGCGTGCGCGCGCGTCACGCTTGGCCTGCAGGCGCCGCGGGAAATCCGGCGCCGCCGCCAGCTCCGCAGCCCGCCGCAGCACTTCGGTGGCAAAGCCGTCGGCATCGAGCTCGAGACAATCGTCGATGAAACCCCGCTGCAGCGCCGCGCGGGCGGTCAGGGGCAGACGGTTGCGCATGATCTCCCGCGCTCCGTCCTCGCCCACGCGCGGCGGCAGCAGGTAGGTCCAGTACTCCGAGCCGTACAAATTCCCCATGTTCTTGTAGTGGGGGTTGAGCAGCACCCCGCTGCGCGCCCACACCAGGTCGGCGGCGCGCGCCAGGAAGGCGCCGCCGGCGCCGGCGTTGCCGCGCAGCGCGGCCACCGTGCAGTGGGATTCGGTGGTGATCACCGCCTCGGCGAGGTCGTCGATGGCCTGGATGTTGTGCCAGGATTCATCGGCAGGGCTCCGCGCCGCTTCGATCAGGTTGAGATGAATGCCGTTCGACCAGAAATCGGCGCCCCCGGCCAGCACGATCACGCGGGTTGGTCGCGTGCAGGCCCAGCGGTAGGCCTGCAGCAGGCGCTCGCACTGGCGCGTACCCATCGCTCCGTTGTAGAACTCGAAATGCAGCAGTCCGACCCCGTCGCCCTCGCTGTAGGCGATGTCCTGCCAGGTCGCCTGGCGCGCACGCCACCAATCGGCCAGCGGCAAATCGGGCAGCGCGGCAGCCTCGGCAGCGAAGGCCATGGCCGCCGGCAGCTTGATCGCCGGCTGCGCGTCGCCGCGGCGCACATGGCCGATCCAGATCGCCCCGTCGACGGTGGCGCGCAGCAACGCGGTCTCGCGCCGGCCCAGGATCTCGCCGGGGCGGCCACCGCCCAGCCCCGACTCCGGCCAGGCGTCGAACAGATGGCAGGGCTGTCCGAACAGTTCGTCGGCGACGCCCGGAAAGCCATCGGCAGCATCGAGCTTGCGCAGCACGGTGGCGGTGGCGTCGCGCTCCCAGTCGATGCGGCGATCCGACTGGCGCATCAGCGGGCGCAGCCGGCCGCGGCCACCGGCCTCGGCCAGCGGCACCGGCCGGTGGCCGGCAGCCAGGCGCTCGAGCGCCACGCACACCGCCCGGCAGGCCGCCTCGGTGACCTCGTTGCGGTACACGCTGGCCTTGCGCGCGGCGCGCAGATCGAAGGTCTCGCTGGCCCAGATCGGGCCGGCGTCCATCTGCTCCTCGGCCTGCAGCACGGTCACGCCCCAGCTGCTCTCGCCCTCCTGGATCGCCCAGTCCAGCGCCGAGGGGCCGCGATCGCCGACGATGCCCGGATGCACGATCAGGCAGACATGCCTGCTCCAGATCGACTCCGGGATCGCCCGCCGCAGGTAGGGCGCGATGATCAGGTCGGGACGGAACAGTTCCACCGCCTCCTCGGCCACCGCATCGGCGATGTCGAACTCGACGGAGACTTCGTGGCCTAGGGCGCCGAGCTCGGCGTGCAGGCGCTGGGTGAGGCCGTTGAAGGCATGGGTGAGCAGCAGGATGCGCATGCGGAAAGCCGTGAAGAGTGTGCGCGCCGGATGCGCAGGCTCAGGCAGGTTGCCGCGAGCGGCCGTAGGTGTAGTGGGCCGCGCAGGCCCCTTCGGAGGACACCATGCACGAGCCGATCGGGGTCTCCGGCGTGCACACGGTGCCGAACAGCTTGCAGTCCCAGGGGCGCTTGACCCCGCGCAGGATGGCCCCGCAGGCACAGGCCTTGTTGTCGGCCACCGCGCGGTACACCAGCGGGAAGCGGCGTTCGGCGTCGAAGGCGGCGTAGGCCTCGCGGATGCGCAAAGCCGAGTACGGCACGATGTTCAGGCCGCGCCACTCGAACTCCCGGCGCAGCTCGAACACCTCGGCCACCAGTTCCTGGGCCTTGAGGTTGCCGTCGCGCCCGACCGCCCTGCTGAATTCGTTCTCCACCTCCGCGCGGCCCTCGTTGACCTGACGCACCAGCATCAGGATGGCCTGCATCACGTCGAGCGGCTCGAAGCCGGCGATCACCACCGGTTTGCGGTACTCCTCGGCGAAGAACTCATAGGGCCGGCTGCCGATCACCGTCGACACATGGGCCGGGCCGACGAAGCCGTCCAGGGGAACGCTGCCGTAGGCGCGCACCTCGGGCGACTCCAGGATGGTGCTGATCGCCGACGGCGTGAGCACGTGGCAGCACAGCACCGAGAAGTTCTCCAGCCCCATGGCCAGCGCCTGCCGCAGCACGACCGCGGTCGGTGGCGTCGTGGTCTCGAATCCGATGGCGAAGAACACGACCTGGCGCTCGGGATTCCTGCGCGCCAGATCCAGCGCATCGGCGGCCGAATACACCATGCGTACATCGCCGCCCCCGGCGCCGGCTGCCGCCTTCGCCTTGAGCAGCGACAAGCCGCCGGAGGCCGGAATGCGCACGGTGTCGGCATAGGTGCACAGCGTGACCCCATGCTGCAGCACGAGTTCGATGGCCATGTCCACGCGCCCGATGGGCAGCACGCAGACCGGGCAGCCGGGGCCGTGGATCATGCGCACGTTGGGCGGCAGCAGGTCGGTCACGCCGTAGCGGGAGATCGCGTGCGTATGGCCGCCGCAGAATTCCATGAAACGGTAGGTGCGCGCCGGATCGGCCTCGCGCGCGATGGCCCCGGCCAGCCCCTGCACGAGGCTGCCGTCGCGAAACTCGTCGACGTATTTCATCGCGCCTCACCCTGCGCGAAAAGGGTTGCCGGATCCATTGCGCCTGCCTCCTGGTAGAGCAGCCATGCGGGAGCATGCCCGGGCCGGTCGGTCGCCCGCTGCGCCTGCGCCGGCGCAGGGCACGGGTACTGGCGTCCCGTGTTTCCATGGTAAGACAGCCGTGGCCGAGCTCATAGTCCGCCGTAGGCCTCGCGTACCTTGCGCCCCAGCCACTGCAGGAGGGCATCGCGCGCGCGCCTGCGATCCGTCTCTGAGGAGGGCGCGTGCAGCGCAGCGTGCCAGCCCAGCGCCTGGGTGTCGGCGGCCGCGTGGCGCTGCAGGAATCGGCCGAGCGGGCAGTCCTCGGCTGCCACCGCGGGTTCCACGCGCTGCTGCCGCGCCCAGTGGTAGGCCAGCGCCCCGGGCCAGGTGCGGATCTGTCCGTCGGACAGGGCGAACTGGGGGGCCGCGGGCAGCCAGGCCACCAGATCCGCCGCCGGCATCGGGCGCGCCAGTGCGAAACCCTGGGCATGGCGCGCCCCGAGCATGCGCGCAACCTCGACGAAACCCTCGTCCTCGAGCCCCTCGACCACGGTGCTGCGCGCGAAATCCTCGCCGATGCGCACCAGGGTCGCCAGCAGCCGCACGGTCTTCACCGGATCCCTGGGCAGTTCGCGGATCAGCGCCTGGTCGATCTTCACGGTGTCGATGGGCAGCGACGCCAGCCGCGTGAGGCTGCTGTAGCCCGAGCCCAGGTCGTCCAGCGCCAGGCGCACGCCCAGCGCGCTCAGCGCATGCAGGGCCTCGTCGCTGCGCGCGTCGCCCAGGCCGCCGGTTTCCAGCACCTCCAGGGTCAGGTGCATCGGCGCCACGCGGGCCTCGCGCAGCGCCCCTTCGATCCACCCTCCACAGGCCGGATGGGTCAGGGTCACCGGCGGCAGGTTGACCGACACATCGATGGCCAGGCCCTGTTCGCGCCATGCACGCACCAGCGCCAGCGCCTGGTCGAGCACCTGGCGGAACAGCGCGTGCAATTCCTGTTCGCCGAAGGACGGAAGGAATTGCGCCGGCTGGAACACCGTGCCGTCTTCGCCCTGCAGCCGCGCCAGCACCTCGACCCGCGAAACCCCGCCGCCTTGCAGATCCACGATCGGCTGCACCCACAGCCGCAAACCGCCCCGGTACAGCAGCGCGCGCACGGTGCGCACGAGCTCGGGGGCGACCGTGCGGTGCTCCGTTGCGGTGGCGGCGAACTCGTTGTGGATCCTGCCGTGCAGCAGTTCCAGCCACGATCGCGCCCAACCCGAGGAAAACTGATGGGGATAGGCGCCGAGAAGGATCAGGACGCTGTCGGCGTTGTCGGCACCACCGATCGGGATGGTCGCCGCGCTTCGCCAGCCCCACTTGCGCGCCAGTTCATGCCAGCGTTCGAGTCTGCGGTCGTTCAGGTAGGCGTCGACCACCTGCACCTTGCGTGTGAACCAGGCCATCGACAACGGGCCGGGCTCGATGTACTGCTCCGGAGTCAGGCTGGGGTAGAGCTCCTCCAGGCGCAGGGCTTCGGAGAGTTGCTCGAATTGCGGGCCGGCGCCGAGTTCGTCGAGCAGCGTGCCATGCGCATCGGGACGAAACACGATGACATGCACCATCCCGGGAAGCTCGCTCAGCGCGTGCAGCGTCGCGGTGAGCACGTCGATCCACCGCGCATGCTCGGCGATCGGCTGGTTCAGCAGATCGAAGTAGCGGGCGTTCGTCTGGTCGATGGCGGCCAGCTGGATCTGCACGTCCAGGCGCAGCCTGGCCGTGGCCACGCGCAGCACCCGATAGCGCCGCCGCGAGGAGATCAGGGTCTTCTCCAGTTGCGCGCGCAACAGATCCTCGTAGAGCGCATAGCCCTGCTCCAGGCTGGCGCCTGAGACACCGACCAGCGCATGCCGCTGCCCGAGGTCGCGGGCGCGTGCCATCAGGCCTTCGCGTGTGGTGTCGGGCCGCAGCAGGTACAGCAGGTGCTCGGCCTGGCCGCCGCGCAGTCGGTCCCAGTCCTGCCCGGCCAGGTGGCCGAGGATCTCCTTCCACTCCGGGCGCTCGCCCAGGGCTCTGTAGAAGGCCTCGGTGAAATCCTCGGCCACGTCACGCAGCATCGCGGCATCCAGCCCCTGCAGCAGCGCCGACGAAGCATCGCCGAACAGGTCGAGCTCCTCCTCCTGCACCCTGTCCTCGACCATGTCGCCTTCGCGTCCGCCGACCTGCCACCACTGGCTGCGATCGTGCTTGCGCAGCTTGCAGGCATACATCGCGGCATCGGCCAGTCGCAGCAGGGTGTCGGGCTCCTCGGAGTCCTGCGGGAATGCCGACAGCCCCATGGTCATTCCGACTTCCACGCGGTATCCGCCGCCAAGATCGAAGGGCATGTCCACCGCAGTGCGCAGTCGATCGAGGGCCACGCGCAGTTCGCCCAGCCAGCGCTGCGGCCGCAGGTTCTCGAACACGACGACGAACTCGTCGCCGCCGATGCGGGCGAGAAAATCACCCTCGCGGATCGTTGCCCGCAGCGTCTGCGCCAGGCGCTGCAGCAACTGGTCGCCGACGGCGTGGCCCAGGCGGTCGTTGACCGGCTTGAAGTCGTCGAGGTCGAGCATGCCCACGGCGACCACCGTGCCGGTGCGCCCGGCGCGCATCAGGGTGCTCGGAAGGTACTCGTTGAGCGCAAGGCGGTTGGCCAGCCCGGTCAGCTCGTCGGTACGCGCGCGCTGGCTTTCGGCGTCCTGCAGGGTCTGCAGCGCCGACTTGCGGTCGAGTTCGTCCAGGCCGTGGCCGAGCAGTCCGGCGACCTGCTCGCAAGCCGCTGTGGTGGTATCGTCGAAGCAGTCGGACAGCCGGCTGGCGAAGCACAGCACGCACCACCCGTGCCCTCCCCGAGACACCGGAACCGCGAGCAGCGACTCCCACTGCATGTGCCGCAGAAGGTCGAACTCCCGTCCCGCATCGCCACCTGCCTCGGCGCGGCGGCGCCGCACGCTGCGCTGCGTGCGCCAGGCGCGGGCCACCGCATGGTCGCCCCCGTTGCGCGCCGCGCGCAAGGCGTCCAGGCCCCGCGCGGAAAACTCCTCGTCACCCGTCAGGGCCATGGACAGCAGTCCTTCGGCGCCGTCGGCCCGGCTGACCCACACCGCGGCGAATTCCGAACCATGCACCAGGCTCTGGCACAGGCGCGCGACCATGCCGGCCTCGGTGGCGCTTTGCAGCAGCGAATCGGCCGCCGCCGCGAGCGCCCGGTAGATCCCCTGGGTGCGCTGAAGCTGGCGGGCCTGGCGCTGTCTTTCGGTGACGTCGATCTGGGTCCACAGAATGCGGCGCACGCCGTCTCCGAGGTCGAGCCGGACGCCTGACAGATCCACATGCAACAGCGAGCCGTCGAGCCGGCGGCAGCACAAGCCCTGCAGCGACCCGCCGCCGGTCTCGAGCACGCGCTCGGCCAGCGCCTCCACCCGCGCCTGCTCGTCGGGGCGCTCGTACAGCGCCTGCTGCCCCAGGCTGCGCAAGTGCTCGATGTCGCGCGCTCCGCGCATCTCGAGCAGGCGCGCGTTGACATGCTCGAAGGCGCGCTCCGGATAGCGCATGACGTGGACACCGACGGTCACGTTGGACAGCAGCGCGGCATTCAGCAGCGACTGCTCGTGCTCGCGTCGGATGACATCCAGGCGGTCGAGGCCGCTGGAAATGTCGGCAGCGATTTCCTCGGCGACCTTCTGCAGCGCGGGCTCGAAACGCTCGGTGAAACTCAGGTAGATATGCAGCACGCCCCAGATGCGCCCCGCGCGCAGCAAGGGCAGGCCGGCCGTGGCATGGATGCCGAAGCGCTGCAGGCGATCCACCCACGGCTGGTAGGCGAGCTGGCGCTGCGCGTCCTCCAGGTAGATCGCGCGCTGGCCGCGCCAGACCTGGCCCGCGGATCCGCGCCCGGCGGGAACGTTCGGGTCGGTGCGCACGTCGATGCCGTCGAGATAGGCCACGCAGTCGCCGGCCCTGGCCAGGATGACGAAACGCCCCTGCGCATCGGGGCGGCCGATCCATGCCAGGCACACGCCCTGCAGGCTGACGATGAGGTCGCAGAAGCCTTGCAGCAGGCCGATGTCGTCCTGCGCGCTGCTGACGACCCTGTTGATGGTCGTCAGCAGGGTCGTCAGGTTCGACAGCCGGGAGAATTCCGCCTGCAGGCGATCCTTCTGCTCGGCGATCACCAGCGCCTGTTCCATGCTCAGCGACTCCAGGCGCGCGGACTGCTCGGCGATCTTGCGCAGGGCCTTGCGGTTGGCCTGCTGCAGCGCCATCGCGAACAAGGTCGAGCCGGCGATGGCCAGCAGCAGGAACTGCATTCCCACCAGCACCGCAGGCACGGCCGCGCCACCCAGGCCGAAGGTCGCGGAGCCGACGAACAGCAGGTAGCTGAAGGCCAGCAGGCCGCAGGTCACCAGCACGTCACAGGCGAACACCGACCACACGAGGGGGAAGGTCAGCAGCCCCAGCAGGCTGCTGCGCTCGATCGGCCCGACGAGCGCGGCGTCGGCGGCCCAGGCCCAGATGAGCAGCACCAGCGCGAACATGGCCAGCGCCTGCGGCCACGTCCGGCGTCCAGGCCGTGGCGCGGGCCCCATCGCGCGCGACCAGCCCAGTTGCAACAGCGGAGCCAGCATGAGTGCCGCGCAGGCGTCGCTGGTCGCCCAGCCGAGGAAGCTGCGCAGCGCTTCGGAGTGCCCATGGGCCAGCGTGACGGCAGCGAAGGTGCCAACAGCCGCCGACAGCGCGGCCTGGGCGGCTCCCATGCCGCCGAGGAATCCCAGCACCCCGCGCGGGCTCTGCCACCAGGTCTGGCTGTGGGCGCCCAGGCGACGCAGCAGCGCCCGGCCCAGCATCGGCCCGGCCAGATTGCCGACGGAGGCCAGCGCCGAAGCAGCCAGGCCCAGGCGGGAAACCAGCAGATTGGCCAGCAGGGAACCCAGCAGAACCCCGGCGCTGGCGCCCCAGCCCCAGCGCAGCACGGCGAACACCGCCAGTCCGGCCGAGGGCCAGAACGGCGATACCCCCGGCAAAGCCCGCGCCCCCAACTCGGCGAGCCCCAGGTAGGCCAGCGCAAGCCCCACGCCGAGCACCACCCGGGCCGGTAGCCGGGGTAGCGCGAGCCGCTGGAACATGCGTTCAACCACGGTGATCTCCAGCGCAGCGCTGCGCCCCGGGGGGCGGCGGCGCCCGCAAGGCCGACGGGCCGACAAGCCACGCCTGCTGACTGCCGCCAAGTCCGCGGCGCAGCGGCTGCCGATCAAACGTCTCCAGCGTAGCGATTCTGCCAAACGCAGTCGAGATTTCCGTCCCTAAAGGGAAACATCTTGCGGGGCGCGCTTCGCCATTGCCGAACGGTTGCTGCGGTGCGCCGCTGGCCGGCGCCGGCTCAGGCGGGCTTCGGCAGGCTGCCCATCTGCTGCATCAGACCGAGCATGTCGGCCGCTCCCCAATGTTCGACGATGCGGCCGTCGGCGATGCGCAACACATCGACCGCGGTCATGGCCACGCTGCGCCCGCTGGGCGTGACACCGAGGAACGCAGCCTGCTGCGTTCCCGTCATCCGCAGGTGCATGGCCACGCGATCGCCTTCGGCGAGCAGGTCGCGGATTTCCATGCGCAGGTCGGGGAAGGCGGCGCGCATGCCGGCGATGCGCTGCATCTGGCCCTGGGCATCGAGCGCGCGGTCGCCCATGTGGCGCCGGTAGTCCGGCGCCAGGAAGTCCGCGGCCGCTGCCAGACGGCCCTGGTTCCACATTTCCTCGACGTAGCGACGAACCAGTTGCTTGTTCGCTTCGGTCTGCGTCATGCCTGGGCTCCTTGGTGTCGGGCCGGAAGCGGCTCGGATTGCATTCTCGCCGCGACGCAGGCGGAAGACCATCCCGGGATCGAGGCTGCGGACTGCGGGATCGGCCGCCCGCAGGCAGGCCGATCCCCGCTTCACTGCAAGGCGCAGGCCTCCCCGCCCGCGCCGTCCGCCGCCGAGGCGGCATCCCCGAGCCACTGCTCCAGCGCGGGCAGAATGCGCGCAGCGGACTGGAAGCCATGGGTGATCAAGGCATAGCGCTCGTCCTGCCCGCCACCGGCGATCAGCGTCGGGAAGCCGCGCACCCCGGAACCTTGGGCGAGCGCGAAGTCCGCGCGGGTCTCGTCGACCGCCGCCTGGCTGGCATATTCGTCGCGGAAGGCTCCGGCGTCCATGCCGAGTTCGGCAGCCAGCGCGGCCAGGGTGTCGACCTGGGTCACGTCCCGGTTCTCGGCGTAGAAAGCGCGCTGGATGCGCCGCAGCGCGGCCAGCGCAGTCGGCATGCCACGACGCCGCAACACGACCACCGCACGGCTGGCCGGCTCGGTGTCGTACACAAAGCGTGGCCGTTCGAAGAAACCGTAGTCGAAGGGCTGCCCCGAGGCCTCGTGCACATGCTCCCAGTGACCGCGCACGTCCGCACGATCGCCGGCATCCATCGGCTGCGTCGTCCAGGGTCGCAAACCGCCGAGCACCAGGCGGATCGGCAGCGCGTCACCGAAGCGTTGCTCGATCTGCTCGATCACCGGGGAAAAACCCCAGCACCAGGAGCACATCGGATCGGCGAAATACACCAGATGGGGGCCTTGCATGGTCGTCGTCCTCGAAGCGGAAAGGCAGGAAAGGAGGCCGCGGCGCATCAGGATCCGCGGCCGCGATTGATTTGAAACGATCGTTCCATTATTCTGCCGCAAAGCTCTTTCGCGAGCAAGACGTGCGCGCAAGACCGCGCCACGCCTACCGCCACCCGGAGAATCCGCATGGACACGACGACCAAGCTGCACCCAGGCCAACCCTTCCGCCCGCTCAGCCTGCCCCGGCTCGACGGCAGCCCGTACACCTTCGGCGCGCCGGGCCGCTGGCAGGCCTTGTTCGTCATTCGCGGCCAGCATTGCCCGATCTGCAAGACCTACCTGGCCGAGATCGAGCAGCGACGCGCCGCCTTCGAGGAACTCGGGATCGCGGTGGCCGCGGTATCGGCCGACGACGAGGAGCAGACGCGCAGCACCGCGCAGGCGGCGCGCCCGGCCTTCCCGCTGCTGTACGGAATGGACGAAGCCACGATGCAAGGACTCGGACTCTACGTTTCCGAACCGCGCTCGCCGCAGGAGACGAACCACCGCTTCGCCGAGCCCGCGCTGTTCGTGGTCAACCCGGAAGGACTGCTGCACCTGGTGGACATCGCCAATGCGCCGTTCCTGCGCCCGGATCTCGATCGCCTGCTCGCCGGGCTGCGCTTCGTGATCGAAAAGAACTACCCGATCCGCGGCACCCGTCGCTGAGGCGCGCGGCCTGCGCGCCCCGATCCGGCCTCAGGGCTCGGGCGGACGGCGCTTGCCGCGCAGCATGCCGAAGATCAGGTAACCCGACACCAGCACGAACAGTGCTGCCAGCGCGGCCTGGCCATAGCCAGCCAGGCCCGAGGGATTCTTCCAGCGGTGGCGGATGACCTCGTCGGCCAGCGCCTGCACCTGCGGCCCGGGCGCGAAGCCCAGCGTGGGATCCAGGCGGCGGGCGCGCTCGAGTTCCTTCTCGGCCAGCGCCCATTTGCCTTCCTTGGCCAGCAAGCGCGCGTCCAGGTAGTGCGCGGCTGCCGACCGCGGCTGCGCCGCCAGCACCTGGGCCATGGCATGGTCGGCCTGCACCAGGTGCCCGCTGGCCAGCAACCCCGCCACCTCCTGCGGCGTCGCCACCTGCGCTGCCCGGCATGCCGGCGGCAGGGCCAGCAGCACAGCCGCGGCAAGCCATGCGCACAGCCCGGCGATCGAGGCGCGCCGGAGGCACAGTGGCTGGAACGAAATCAGCCGGGGCTGGACGGTCGACATGCGGCAGGGCTCCCGTGGCGTGGGCAGGCGATGACTGCCACCTTACTACATCGGCGGCGCGGCGCGGCGCAGCAGGAAGCGCTGCACCTTGCCGCTGGGCGTCTTCGGCAGTTGGGCGACGAACTCGATCTCCCGCGGATAGGCATGCGCCGACAGCCGGGTCTTGACGAAGCGGGCCAACTCCTCGGCCAGCGCGGAATCGGCGACGCAGCCCGCGGCGGGAACCACAAAGGCCTTGACGATCTCGGTGCGCTGGGCGTCGGGCTTGCCCACCACAGCCACCTCCACCACCGCGGGGTGCTCCAGCAGCGCGCTCTCGACTTCGAAGGGGCCGATGCGGTAACCGGCCGAGGTGATCACGTCGTCGGCGCGCCCGATGAACGCGATATGGCCGTCCGGCGTCCACTCGACGCTGTCGCCACTGCGGTAGTAGCGCCCGGGCGCCGGCTGCCCGAGGTAACCGCGGAACCAGAACAGCGGCGAACGCTCGGTGTCCACCGCCAGTTCCCCGGGCTGCCCGGGGCCGAGCTCGCGATCCTCGGCATCGAGCACGCAGATGCGGTAGCCGGGCATCGGCAGGCCGGCCGCGCCGGGGTGCACGACATGCCGCAGCCCATGGTGGTTGTTCACCACCATGCCCAGTTCGGTCTGGCCGTAGTGGTCGCGGATGGGCGCCTGCAGGTGGGCGTCGAACCAGCGGATGACCTCCGGGTTGAGCGGCTCGCCGGCGCTGCTGACGCAGCGCAAGCGTCCCCGGAACGGCGCCGCCGCCTCGGCGCCCGCGGCAATCAGCAGGCGAAACGCGGTGGGCGCGCCGGCCAGGTTGCTGATCTCCAGTTCGCGCAGCAGGCGCCAGGTGCTTTCGGCACTGAAGGGGCCGTCGTAGAAGGTCGTCGCGTGTCCGAGGAGCAGCGGGCCGGTGACCGCGTAGTACAGGCCGTAGGCCCAGCCGGGGTCGGCGATGTTCCAGTAGCGATCCTGCGGCTGCAGGTCGACGGCATCGACCATGTAGGCGCGAAAGTTGAGCAAGGCGTGCAGAGGCACCGGAACCCCCTTGGCCGCGCCGGTCGTTCCCGAGGTGGACATCATCAGGAACCGATCCTCGCCGCGGCGCATCACCGGATCGAAGCGGTCGCTGCGGCGGGCCAGCTCGGCGCGCAGATCCAGATCGGGGGGCGAAACCTCGTCGGCCAGCACTCCCACGCGCAAGCCCTCCAGGCCCTCGAGCTTGGCGCGGTTGGCCGCGTCGGTCACGACCATGCGCGCACCGCTCATGCGCAGCCGATGGGCCACCGCCTGCGGGCCGAAGGCGGTGAACAGCGGCTGGTAGACAGCGCCGGCGCGCCAGCAGCCAAGGATCACCGCGAGCAGCTCGGGCGTGCGCGGCAGCATCGCGGCAACCACGTCGGAGGCACCGATGCCCTGCGCCGCGAGCAGGGTGGCAAAGCGAGCCGAGGCCGCACGGAGCTCGGCAAAACTCAGCGCGCCGCCCGCGCCAAGCCGCACCCAGCCCGGCGCCGCAGCGCCGCGCTCGTCGGCGCGGCGCCAATGCAGCGCCACCCGCGCCGCGTCATCGGCCCAGCGGTCGCAGCACTCGACGCAGGCATTGATGCCGTGCTCGAAATCCCCGGCGAATGCCGCCTGCGCACGCTGCAGGTCGAAGGCGGCGACTGCCTGGGCATGATCCGGTCGATCCATGGTCGGCTCCCTTGCGGCGGCCGCCGAGCGCGGCCGGGTCGGACAGACTATAGTTCCCCCCGGAGCTTGGCCGGCCGCCCGCCGGGCCCGTTGCCTGTGCCGTTGCCTGTGCCGTTGCCTGTGCCGTTGCCTGTCCCGCCCCCTGCCGCACTCCCGTCCCACCGCTGCCCGCCAGATCCGCCATGCAACCGTCGCGCGCTCGCCTTTCCACCTCCCGTCGCCTGTGCCTGGCGCTGCTGGCGTTCGGCGCCACGGCCATGCCCACGCTGGCCTGCGCGGCCGCACCCGCCCCGGTGCAGGCTCGCGACGCCTGGATCCGCTGGCTGCCGGCCGGGCTGCCGGCGGGCGGCTACGTGCGCCTGCACAACCTTTCGTCGCGCGCGGTCGACCTGGTCGGCGCCTCCAGCCCCGACTATGGCCAGGTGATGCTGCACCACAGTGTGATGCAGGGCGGCACCATGCGCATGCTTGCGGTGCCCCGGATCGTCATCCCGGCCGGCGCCGACTTCGCCTTCCAGCCGGGCGGCTACCACATCATGCTGATGCAACCCCGGCATGGGATCCGGCCCGGTGACCAGGTTCCGGTGACCCTGCGCTTCGCCGGAGGATCGAGCCTGCAGGTGCGCTTCCTGGTGCGCAAGCCCGACGCCAGCGGCAGCGCCAGCTCGATGCCCATGCCTGCCAGCCATTGAGCCCGTGGTGGCGACGCACGCTGATGGCATGAACACACCACCGCGCGGGCGGACCTGGCCGCGCGTCGCGCTGTGCGCCGCGCTGGCCGCGACGCTGCTGCTGCCGCTGGCCGGCTGCGGCCGCAGGAAGCCCCTGCACTGGGACATGAGCAATGTCAGCATGGTGCTGGCCAACCTCAAGTTGTTCCACATGGTTTCGGCCGATACCGGCAAGCCCGTGCGGGCCTCGGACTTCCGCGGCAAGGTCGTGGTGCTGTACTTCGGCTACACCCACTGCCCGGACGTGTGCCCGCTGACCATGTCGCACCTGGCGTCGGCCATCGCCGATCTCGGCCCGCCGGGCAAGGACGTGCGCATCCTCTTCGTCTCGGTCGATCCGGAACGTGACACCCTGCCGATCCTGAAGGCCTACACCCATGCCTTCAGCGCGCAGGCCATCGGGCTGCGCGGGACGATGGATCAGGTCGTCGCCGCGACCAAGCTCTACCACATCGCCTTCAGCTACGGGCCGAAGGACGCACATGGGAACTATGTGGTCAACCACAACGCATCGATCTACGTCTTCGACAAGCAGGGCCACAGCATGCTGATCGGCTCGGACTTGACCAAACCGCAGGCCATCGCCCATGACCTGCGCCAGTTGCTGCTGGACTGAGCCTTCCATGCACGCCCGGGCCCGCGCGCGTTTCTGCACAGTGCTCGCCGGACTCGCGCTGCCCGCCTGCGCAGCACGCGCCGCGCCGGTCGACGGGCCGGCGATGCTGGCGCTGGCCCGCTCCTCGGGGTGCCTGGCCTGCCACGCGCTGCACCACACCAAGGTCGCGCCGTCCTACGCCGCGATCGCTGCGCGCATGCAGGGCCGGCCGGATGCCGTGCGCACCCTGCAACAGGCCATCCTGAACGGCCACAGCGGAACCTGGGGCATCATTCCGATGCCCTCCTACGGTGGCGCCCAGGGCGTGCTGACGGAGGCGCAGGCCAGGGATCTGGCGCGCTGGGTGCTGAGCCAGGCGCCGGGCCCGCAGGATCCCGGCCACGCGCCCTGAGGCACCAGGGTGCCGGATGCCCCCCGAAACCAAGGCCGTCATGGAAGCGATTCCCGGAACCGAGGGCGCGGTCTGCCTGCTGCGGTCACCCAACGGCCTGCATGATCTGCGGCTGCGCACACCGGCGGCCAGCGCCACCATCCGCCTGCAAGGCGCGCAACTGCTCGAATACGCCAGCGCAGCCTGCAGACAGCCGCTGCTGTGGGTCTCGGAGGCGGCGATCCATCGTCCCGGCCATGCGCTGCGCGGGGGCATTCCCCTGTGCTGGCCATGGTTCGGCGCCGGCAGCGGCGCCGCGTCCGCGGTGCAGCATGGCTACGCACGCACCGCGCAATGGGCGCTGTGCGCGGCGCAACGCGACGGTGACGAGGTCGCGCTGACGCTGCGCATGCGCCAGCCCGAAGGCCTGCCCTTCCCTCTGCTGCCGGCCGAGGCTACGTTGCGCATCGAGGTCGGCGCGCGCCTGAGCCTGGAACTGCGCACGCGCAACCAGGGCACGCAGGCGATCGAGATCACCGAGGCGCTGCACACCTACCTGCTGGTCGGCGACGTGCGTCAGGTTCGCCTCGCCGGCCTGGACGGCGCCAGCTTCGTGGACAAGCTCGACGGCATGCGTCAGGGGGTGCAGCGTGGCGAAGTCCGCTGCGATCGAGCCATCGACCGCATGTTCCTCTCGACGACCTCCGAGTGCCTGCTCGACGATCCGGTGCTGTCGCGGCGGATCCTGCTGCGCAAGTCGGGCTCGCGCAGCACCGTGGTGTGGAACCCCTGGCTGGAAGGGGCCGGCCGCATGGCCGACATGCGGGGAGCCGGCTGGCAGCGCATGCTGTGTGTCGAGGCCGGCAATGTCGATCGCGACCGCATCGTCGTCGAGCCCGACGCCGAGCATGTGCTGCGGGCGAGCTACGAGGTCGAGGAGTACTGAGCGGGGGCGCACGCGCCAGCTTCGCCTCGCTGGACGCTGCTGTCGCGCAGCGACTCGAAGTAGTACTTGCGGAACTGCAGGGTTGCGCGGTCGGTGGCAACCGAGGCCTGATCCGCCGCGGGCGGCACCTCGTCGCTGCCGAGTGACTCGACCACCGCGCGATCCTCGCCGGCGATGCGGCTGTTCATCCAGGAGAACAGCGGGTTCATCCAGCGCGCGCGCGCGAAGTCGCGCGACTGGCAGATGATCAGCCGCGTGCGGCCGGCTTCCGCCGGGATCACCAATGCGTGGATGCGCAGATGCCGCCCCGGAACGGGGATGTGCAGCGCCATCACGTTGGGCCGGTAGAACTCGAGGAAGGCGCCGTTGTCGCGGCCGTCGACCACGGCCCGCGTGCGCCCGCCCCACGGCGTGGCCTCCCAGCTGACCTCCATGCGCGATTGCGGGCTCATCTGGCGGGCCAGCGCCTTGCCGATGCTGCGCCGGTGCACGAACGGCAGGTGCGGGCTGTCGAGCATGTTCTCCATCGCCCGCGTCCAGTGGCAGCGCCAGTTGCGTTCCAGGTAGGTGCGCGCCAGGCCCGCCGCATGCAGGGCCTCGGGAAGCTGCGGTGGCGGCGGATCCGGTCGCGTCGGATCCGTGTACACCCACACCAGATCGCCGAGGACACGCACCGCGAGCGCCTGCGCCGACAGGCGCGACAGCTTGGCCTCGGGGTTGAGGGGAACATGGCAGTTGCGGCCGTGGCCATCGAATTGCCAGCCATGGAACGGGCACTCGAGCAGGCCCTGCGCGGTGACGCGCCCCAGCGAAAGCGCCGCGCCGCGGTGCGGACAGCGGTCGAGCAGCACCGCGACCTGTCCGCGCTGCGGGCGGAACACCACCAGCCGTTCGCCGGCCAGCGCCACCGCGCGCGGGGCCGTTCCCACCGCGCGCAGCGGCAGCAGCGGAGTCCAGATACCGGCAAAACCCGCGAACATGTTCAGGCCGGCCCAGCCGTGGCCCGCGTCGTCGCGCGGCAGGGAACTTCGAGACGCGAACGACGCGAGCAAGGCGACGGCAGCCCGTGGAACTGGCTGCCGTCCCGGCCTGGATGCGAACTGTGCTTCGACACGGGGGAACGCGGGTTGCGGGGATCGGCGCTGCACAGCATAGCGAAGGAGGCCTCATCGCGCTGCCGCGACCGAGGCCTGGCGGGCCAGTTGCTTGCGGCGCCAGTGCAGATACAGCGCGGGAATCAGGTTCGTCGAGCGCAGCGCGCTCCACAGCAGCCCACCGAGAATCACCACCGCCAGCCCCTGCTCCGGCGCCGCGCCCTCGCCCAGGCCGAGCGCGGTGGGCAGCATGCCCAGCATCGCGGTGGCGGCGGTGAGCACGATGGGCCGGAAGCGCACCTGGATGGCCTCGCGTACCGCCTGCTCCAGCGGCATGCCGGCGTGCTCGTTGGCGCGCGCGCGGTCGAGCAGCACGATGGAGTGGCGCAGGCCGATGCCCACCAGGGTCAGGAAGCCGATCATCCCGGTGGCGTTCAGGCCCACGCCGCTGAGCACCAGCGCCACCGTGCCTCCGGTCAGCGCCAGCGGGATCTCCAGCAGCAGGATGCCGGGGATCAACAGGCCGTCGAACTGCAGCAGCAGGATGCCCACCATGATCGCCAGGGCGGCCAGGCTGGCCAGCAGCAGGCCGATGGCGGCCTGCTCGAGCTGGGCTGCCAGCCCGCCGAAGGCAATGCGGTAGCCGGGCGGCAGTCGCAGCCCCCGCAAGGCCTTGCGCGCCGCGGCCTCGGTGCTGCCCAGCGGGCGCGTGGGCGTGGCCAGGATGTCGAGCGCGCGCGCGCCGGCGATGTGCCGGATCTGGTTCGGGGTCTGCACCAGCCGCAGCCGCGCCAGCTCGTCCAGTGCGGTCCAGCCCTGCGCCGTGCGCAGGGGCAGCGCCGCCACCCCCGACAGCGAACGCTGCGGCGCATCGGCCAGACGCATGTACAGGCTCAGCGGCACGTTGCCCTCGGGGACGCGGCGGATCACCTGGCCGGCGATCAGCGCATGCAACTGGGCGTAGAGCGAAGCCGGCGTCAGCCCCTGCGCAGCCAAGGCCCGTGGGCGCGGCTGGATCTGCAGCTGAGTGACCGGATAGCCGTCGTTGTCGAACACGTCGGCCAGCCCCGGAACCCGGCGCAGGCGCGCGGTGGCGCGCTGCGCGATGGCGCGCAGCACCGGCACGCTGGCGCCGAACACATGCAGCACGAAGGGCTGCGGCAGGCCCGACAGGCTCTCGCCGACGCGCTCGATGGTGGGTGTGTCGACCGCCAGCTGCACGCCGGGCAACCGGGATTCGCGCTGCACGCGCCGCCCGATCGCGTCGAGGGCGTTCACGCTGACGCCAGGCTTGAGCGCGACCTGGATCTCTCCGGCATAGGCAGGCTCCGTGTAGGTCGTCGCCGACGAGGAGCCGATGCGGGCATAGACATGCGCCACCGCCGGGTCGCGCAGCAGGCGCTCCGCGATCTGCCGCACCGCCATGCGCGTATCGAGCAGCGAGGCTCCGGGCGGCAGCGTGAAGGATTCCAGCAGCACACCCTCGTTGGGCAGCGGAAGAAAGTTGATCGGCACCAGCAGCAGCCCGAGCAGGCTGAGGCACAGCACAGCAAAGGTCAGCGCCAGGCTCAGGCGCGGCGCGCGCGCGACCCACTCGAACAGGCGCCCGTTGGCGCGGAGCAGCGCGTGCAGCAGGCGCTGGCCGCTGCGCGTCCCGGGCCTGGCCTGCGCGCCGAGGAAATGCAGGCCCAGCGGAATCAGGGTCAGCGACACCAGCAGGGAGGCCAGCAGAGCCAGGATCATGGCCAGCGAGAAAGGGATGAAGAACAGGCCGACCACACCGCCGACGAACAGCAGCGGGACGTAGATCGCCACGTTGCTCAGCGTGCCGGTGAGATCCGGGACGACCACGCTGCGCAGGCCCGCGCGGATGCCCTGCCCGTGGCTGTCGCCGGATTCCCAGCGGTGGTAGATGCTCTCCAGCACGATGATCGCGTCGTCGGCGAGCAGGCCGACCGCCACCGTCAGCGCGCCGAAGGTCATCAGGTTCAGGCTTTGCCCCAGCGCGTGCAGCGCGGCGATGGCGATGGCCAGCGACAGCGGAATGCTCAGGGCCAGCACCAGGATGCCCCGTCCGGCGCCCAGCACCCAGAACAGCAGCAGCACGGCGAGCAGCGCGCCCAGCAGCAGGTTGCGGCCGAGGTCGGTTCCCACGATGCGCACCAGGTGTCCCTGGTCATAGATGCGTACCCAGCGCACGCCGGCGGGCAGCGCGGATCGATCCTGCTCCAGCGCCTGCTGCACGGCCTGCGTGACGTTGCGCGTGGAGGCTCCCGGCTGCTTGAACACCGTCAGGGCCACGCTGGGGCGCCCGTCCAGGCGCACCGCGTCGTGCGTGGGCATCGCAGCCCGCACCACGCGGGCCAGCGCCCGCAGGGGAACCGGCCCGCGCCGCGTGGGCACGGCGATCGCCTCCAGTTCCCGGATGTGCACCGGCAGGTTGCGCGCCTCGATGAGCAGGTCGTTGTGCCCCAGGTTCAGGTAACCGGCGGGTTCGAGCAGCACCTGCGCCCGCACGGCGCGCACGATGGCCTCGGCGCCGACGTCATAGCGCCGCATCGCGTCCAGGTCGGGCTGGATCCACAGCGACTCCTCCCCCGCGCCGTACACATGCACGAACTGCACGCCGGGCACGGCGCGCAGGGCTGGCGCGACATTGGCCAGCATGGCGCGCTGCACGCGGGCCGGCGCGATGCCGGTGGGAATGCGCACCGCGTAGTCGGCCACCTCGTTGATGGCGTTGCCCATGACCTGGGCGATCGGATGGGCGCGCGATGGCAGGCGCGCGCGGGCGCGGTCGATGGCCCCGTTGACGGCCTGCAGATCGGCCTGCGCCCGGCTTCCCTGGCGAAAGCGCACGCCGATCTGCACAGTGCCGTTGCCCATCACGGAGCGCACGCTGCGCAGGCCGGTCAGGGTCAGGATCTGGCTTTCCAGGGGCTGCACCACCAGATGCTCGAGTTCGATGGCGGTGGTTCCGGGCAGGTGCGCGGTGACGCTGATCTGCGGGAAGTCGAAACTCGGCAGCACCTCGACCGGGGTGTGCACGAAGGCATCGATCGCCCAGGCCAGCACGGCGCCCAGCACGAGCAGCCACAGCACCCGGCGTCGCAGCAGGCGGGGAAGCCAGAGGTCGGAGGCCATCGTGGCTCAATCGGGCGGGGTATAGCGGCTGGCGATGCCGCGGTGGTATTCCAGAAAGGCATCGGTGACCACGACCCGCTGGCCGGCGGACAGTCCGGATGCGATCGCCGTCTGCCAGCCCCGGGCCGGACCTGGAACGACGCGGCGAGGGGTGTCGCCCGAGGGCGTATGCAGCAGAACCCACCAGTGCCCACGGTCGAGGATCAATGCCTGCGTCGGCACCAGCACCATGGGGCGCACCGGGCCGTCGAGCACCAGCGAACCCCACTGGCCGTTGCGCCACCCCGGCGGGCTGCGCACACCCGTCGGCAGCAGGCCGACGCGCAGACCGCCGTCGGCTGCCAGCGCTGCGGAGATCGCGACGACCTGGACAGCCACCGCCCGAGCGCCGCCTGCCGGCCGGAATCGCCCGCTCATGCCCACATGCAGTTGCGAGGCGTCGGCGCCGTAGTACTGCGCCCGCAGCCACAGCTTGCCCTGCGGCTGCAGGGTCGCGACCACCTGCCCGGCCGGCAGCTGCTCGCCGTCGGCCGCCTCCACCGACAGGACGGTGCCGGACACCGGCGCGCGCACGGCCTGCAGCGCACGCGCGGCCCGCAGCCGCGCGGCGGCGCTTCGCGTCGACGCGCGCGCCGC
>JAJZEC010000097.1 GCA_021805825.1 Pseudomonadota bacterium | reverse complement strand
GTTCGCATCCTTGTAGCCGGGGAAGGTCGCGATGCGGCACCGCTCGAAACCCAGCCGCCGCGCGACCTCCTGCGCGCCCTTGCGGCCGGCGTCGTCGGCGTCGTAGGCAATCACGATGTCGCTGAACCGCTGCAGCCGTTCCCAGTCGTTCTCGATCCACTGGTGATTGCCGGCGCCAGCATTGCACGACAGCGCGGCGTGGCCGGCCTGGTACAGCGTCATCGCGTCGATCTCGCCCTCGGTCAGCACCACGGTGCGCGCCTTCGGGTCGACCAGGTGCCAGCCGAACAGGCAGGGCTCAGCGCCAGCCTCCTGGCGCATGTCGCGCTTGTCGGCCACGTTGCGGCTCTTGGCGTTGACCAGCTCGCCGTCGCGCAGGTATGGCAGCACCGCGTAGGTCTTGCCGCCGCGCGATTGCTCGCCGATCTTGAAGGCGTCGAGCGTGGCATCGGTCAGACCGCGGCCGAGCAACCAGGCACGCGCGCCGGCCTTCGGCTTCATGACGTCAGCGGCACGCTGGGGCCGCGTGTAGGTCTTTGCCGGCCGCTCCGGCATGGTCAGGCTCACGCCCAGGTACTGCGCCGCCTGGCGCATGGCCTCCGCGACCGAGCAGCAGTGCACCGCGCCCCAGAGGTCGAGCAGGTCGCCGCCCTGGTCGGTGGCGAAGTCCTTCCACACGCCGCGCTTGCCGCCGCTGATGCGCACTGACAGCGACTGCCCAGGCTCACCGCCGATGCCGCCGACCTTCCACTCGGCGCCGGCCTTCTTGCCCTGCGGCAGCAGATAGGCCGCAACCTCGGCGGCGTGCTGCTCGAGCTCGCGGGCGATCTCCTTCGCGTTCATGCTCGGGTCCCTCCAATCACGCACAGCACCCAGGTGCCGAACCGCCGGTACGCGGCGAAGCGCATCGCGCCAGCGCACCCGATGCCGACGACGGCCGCTTTGATCAGCGCCTTCATGCCGACACCTCCGTGCGTTGGCCGCCCTGGAACGCGCGCCAGTTCGATTGCCAGCAGCCGGCGTCAGCAGCGTCGCCCTCGGTGGCGAAGCCGGCACGCGCCCACCAGGTGGTCGGGTTGTTGGCGCTGCCGCCGGGCGCTCCGATCTGGCCGAGGTACCCAGCGAACTTGGTCGCGTTGAACAGCGTCTCCGGCCGCAGGTACTTGGCCATCTCGGTGTTGCCCCACTCGGCCACCTTCGCGTCGATCACGGCGCGGATCTCCTCGGCCGTCGCCTCCTTCAATCGAGCCGCCAGCAGCCGCACGTTGGCGTCGACGGGTTGGAACTTCTTCCCGGCCTTCGCGTTCAGGTGCGCGAGCAGTTCGGCGCACTGCGCCTTGGTGCCGGCATGTCCAGCGCCAGGTTTGGCTGCAGGGTCGGGCTTGCCCGACATTTCCTTTTTCAAGGAATCAGGAATCGGAGAATCAGGAATCAGCACGATAGCTTCCGAACTTGCCCGAGATTTATCTGAGATAAGTTCCGGGCTGGCACTGGGTCTGCCTCGGGGCCGCTCGACCTTCGCCGCGATCGTGTCGGGGGCTGGAATGCGGCTCTCGCGCTCCTGGTGGTGAGGGTTCTGGTGCTTGGCGAAGTTCACCACCTGGATGAACCGCAGATCGCCGGCCTGGTATCGCAGGATGAAGCCGCGGACGTGCAGGTCCTCCAGCAGCTCGTCGACGTCGGCGTCGTCGTACGGCAGGATCTCTGCTGCGAGGCGTTTGGGTCGATCCTCGAGCCGTCCCTCACGGTCCGCCGCGCACCAGAGCCCGATGAACAGCAGTCGGCCAAGCGGCGCGATCTCGGCCAGATCCTCGTTCATGAAGAACGCCGGCTTGATGTTGCGTGCGCGGGCCATGGTCAGGTCATCCTCGCGATCTGCTTGGCGACACGCTCGCGCTCGCGCAGGCGACGGTCCCACTCGCGACAAACGGGGCAGCGGCCTGAGACCTGACAGGAGCAGGCCGCGCGCCAGAGGTCGCGCGTGAGGCGCATGCGGCCCGGGCGCAGCGGGATCACGACGGCTTTCGAGCGGGGCGCGATCACAGCAGCACCCCCTGACGCGGCTCGGCGACGAGCACGTACAACGCTACGCTGTGCGTGCGGCCGTGATCCGTTTCGCGGCGGACGCGCTGGCTGACGATGTCGAAGCCCTGCTCGTGGCGCAGTTCGAAGATCCGCGCCGCCGGCATCATCGTGTCCAGCTCGCGGCGAGCCGTCACCGTGTCGATCGAGCCGTGCTTGCGCAGGTAGTCCAGCAGGCGTTGCTGTTGAGCGCGGCGGCTATTACCATTCGGGGGCTGGTCGTTCTGTTTTGCCCTGACGCCGAGAGCTCCTGGCAGAGCCTCGGCGTCGTCACGTTCGGGCGCCATTACGCGACCTCGAACAGCTTGAGCAGGTCCGCGCCGCGAACGAACGTCGCACGACCGCCGCCGATCTTCACGGTGGGCAGCGCGCCCGACTTCACCAGGTCATAGACCGTCGTCTTGCACAGCTTCAGACGGCCGTGCTGTCGGGGCGTGCTGTAGATCTCGCCGATGCGGTAGAGGGCAGATGCCTCGATCGCCTTGGTCTGCGTTTCCATCGTCGGTTTCTCCGGTTGAGCCCGGCCAGCTATCGTTCGTTGCTGGCCGTTGGCTTCAGCCTGACATCCGCCGCCAAATGGCGGATGAGAGGCGGAAGAGAAACCTAGGATTTATGCGGGCCCGCGGCCCGATCAGCGGATGAAACGGCGGATGAGGCCGGCGGATGAAAGTCCGTCAGCCGACCGGCTCGAATGCGCTCTGCGCACTCTGCCAAGCCTCGCTCCAGGCTTCCAGTTCATCGCGCGTTCGGAATGAGCGGTTCAACAGTTTGACGTCGACCTGCTTCTTGTCGCGCAGGATTGCCGCGAACTTCACCGGGTTCCACCGATGCCCTCGCTTGCTCCTGGGCGGCGCGCGCACCTCGATGGCTGGCTCGAGCCACTGCGGTATGCGCTTCGATAGGAGCGCGTTCCACTGGTGGGATGTCTTCCAGCAGCCACCGAACGCCAGCGCGATCTGTTCGCGCGTCAGCGGATCAGCATCGTGTGTCTCGCCGTGCGCAGGGGTGGCGTGATGTCTTGAGTGAGCGGCGCTGCCGACTGATGTAGGTGCATCATCTTCTGGCGCTGGTTGCTGTGCCGGCTGGCGCGGCGTGGCGGCATCGTCAGTCTGCTCGGCTGGCGCTGGTTCGGCCAGTAGGGCACTCTCCAGCCAATGCGGTGCGTGTACCCTCGCCCATGCGCGCAAATTGGCCTTGCTAAGAAGTTATCCGTAAATAGATAGAATGGTGTGCCGAGCCGCTGGATGCGCGGCGTCGGAGCGATGCGTTGGCGAAGCGAGTTGAGTCCTGGGTCGTGACGGATGCGTTCTGGCAACGAGTTGAGCCG
>JAJZEC010000050.1 GCA_021805825.1 Pseudomonadota bacterium | reverse complement strand
ATCCAAAATTCACCTCTCGGCGGGCCCGGCTCCGGCTCGGGAAGCGGTGCGTCGCGCATCGACAGCGCCGGGTCGCGCACGGCGTCTGCCAACGGTGCAGCCGCCAGCGCGGCGCCGGCGCCCGCGGCCGACACGGTCTCGATTTCGCAGTCGGCGCGTGCATTGAACGCCGCGGCAGCGGCTTCGGTGGCGACCACGGCTCCGACCCAGGTGGCTCAGCTCAAGGACGCGATCGCCGCCGGACAGTACCAGGTCGACGCGCAGGCGATCGCGAAGGGGCTGCTGCGCGACAGCATGGCGCTGTACAACGGAGTGCAGCGGCGTGGCTGACGCTGGCCGGGACGACCCCGCCGATGCGGTGCAGCGCCAGCAGCAGCTGCTCGGCGAGCTGGGGCAACTGCTGCAGCACGAACTCGACGCGCTGCTCGCCGGACAGCCGTTGCAGCTGCCTGACCTGGCTGCGCGCAAGAGCGCGCTGTGCACCGAGCTCGAGCGCCTGCAGGTCGGCGACGCGGCCGCGTCGCCGCAGCTGCACGCGCTGCTGAAAGCCGTGGCCGAGGCCAACGCGCGCAACGGCCAGGTCGTCGCGGCGATGATCCGCAATACCCAGGGCGCGCTCGACATCCTGCGTGGTGCCGCCGGCGCGGTGGCGACGTACGGGCCGCGCGGCGAATCCTCGCGCACGGTGTCGCGCCCATTGGGCAGCGCCTGACGTGATGCCGGACGACGGGTGGGCAGCCGAAGCCGCGGCTGTGCCGAAGCAGTTCACACAGGTATGCTGATCCTCAGCCGTCATGCAGGCGAGGCGATCCGCATCGGCCAGGATGTGCGCATCGTCGTCATCCACGTTGGAGGCGGCAAGGTTAGACTGGGCATCGAAGGCCCGAAGCAATTGCGCATCCTGCGCGAGGAACTCTACGAAATGGTCAGCGACCTGAACCAGCAGGCCACCGCGCCCGACCCGGGCGCGCTCGAGGCCTGGCTGAGCCGGGAAGGCGGGCCGCGTTGATGCGATGAACCAAGACGCCGATACCCCACCCGGGAGCGTGCCCACGCGTTTCGGGCTGCTCGATATCGCGCCCGAGCAACGCTGGGTCTGCGCCGAAGCGCTGCCCGGATTCGAGGAGTTGCGCAGCTTCGCGCTGCTGCATGTGGCAGAGCAGGGCCCGTTTCTGTGGCTGCAGTCGCTTGAACAGCCCGAACTGGCTTTCCTGCTCGTCGACGCGGCGCGCTTCGGCCTGAGCTACGCCGAGACCGACACCGGCGACGCCCCGGTCTGCCTGATGGTGATCGTGCCGCGGGCGCCCGGCGAGGTGCTGCGGCTGCACAAGCACGCGCCGCTGCTGTTCGACCTGGAGCGCGGGTGCTTCATGCAGCAGGTGTTCGAACCCGAGCAGGTCTTCGGCGATGGTGCCTGGGTCGAGCAGCTGGCGCGCACGCCTTCGCCGGCCTGGACGCAGCGTATCGTCGAACTGGGCCAGGTACTGCAGCAGGAAGCTTCGCGCTGACCCGGCGCGCTCAACTGCGGCGCAGCAATTCGCGGTCGCGCCGTTGCACGTAGCTTTGCAGCCGCTGCTCGAAGGCCGGCTTGATGTTGATGAAATGCAGCCCCAGGGTTCGTGGCTGGGGCCGCGTGCGGCTGCCGCGCGGAGCGCTGACGAAGCGTATTTCGGCTTCGGTCGACAGCGCGAACTGGCCGAGTCTGAAATTGACCTGCGGCAGGTACTCGCCTTCGCTGAGCATATAGTCGGTCGGCGTCGCGAACTGGATGCGCATGCCGCTGACGCTGATGTCGTGGCACTGGCCGAACAGCGGGCGCGCGCCGCGGCGCTGCAGTTCGACCTCGCCGATGTCGCTGGCGCTGACCAGCACGCGGAAGAAGCCGCGGCGCTGCAGCAGGTGGACGGCGTCCGGGTATGCGATGCGCAGCGCACCGTAGCCTTCCCATTGCACCGCAGCCAGCTTGTGGCTGGCAAAACCCAGGTAGACGCCGTCGACCCGGCCGATGGCATAGAACGGCGCCGCCGCCTCGAGCAGCGCCTGCGCGCGCGCGGTGCCGAGCTCGTCGATCAGCAGCGCGCCGTCGCTGCGGTCGACGTGCAGCAGCATCGAGGCGAACGCTTCGAGTTCCGGCCCCACCAGCACGCTCAGCGGCTCGCGTTGCGCGGCCATGCGCAGCAGCTGCTGCTCGGCGCGATGCGCCGAATCGACCCGGTAGGTGTCACGGAACAGTCGGGCGGCCAGTTCTCGCAGCATCGAGCTTCTCCCGCGTTCAGATCCCGAGCCCTTCGGCCCAGGCCAGTGCCTCCAGATGCGCCAGCGCGATGCGCTTGTGGCTGAGCCCGAGCAGGTTGATCTGCAGGTCGATCTCGTCCCAGTTGTCGCGCTCGCAGGCTTCGACGATCTGCAGGTAGGGCCCGTAGGGTCCCTCGCGCCGGATCAGCGCCAGGGTGATCGAGTCGGCAAGCGTGACTTCGTCGAGCGCCTTGTCCAGCGGAACGCCGAGCATCACGTCGAGCATCGAGAATACACCGGCAACGAAGGCATTGTCGGCATCCTCGGCGCTCATCGAACCACCGGCCAGCAGCTCCATCATCCGGCCGCGGGTGACCGCGGTGCGCGCCAGCGCCGACGCCGCGCTGTTTCCCGGCGTGGTCGCCATCAGCAGCACCAGCCAGCGGAACAGTTTCCTGTAGCCGAGAATCATCACCGCATGGCGGAACGAGGTGATCTCGGACATCAGCCCGAAGCCCGACGAGTTGATGTAGCGCAGCAGCTTGAACGACAGTGCCGGGTCGCGCTTGAGGACTTCCTCGATGCGCGGGATCTCGGCCTGCTTGTTGACCAGGTCGATCAGTTGCAGCACGGTCGAGAATGCCGGGTTGAAGACTTTCGCGCTGATCGTCTGCGGGCGCGCGAAGTAATAGCCCTGGAACAGGTGGAAGCCCGCCGCGTGGTATTCCTGGAATGCTTCGATGGTTTCGACCTTGACCGCCAGCAGCTTGAGCTGCGCGTTGGTCGAGAGGCGGCGCAGCAGCGCCGGCAGAATGCCCGCCGGCAGCGCCTTGACGTCGATTTCGACGAATCCGAGCAGCGGCAGCCATGGCGCGTACGGCCCGGCTGCGGCGAAGGTGCCGGCGGCCAGGCGAAATCCGCGCTCGCGCAGCGCCTGCATATGCGGCACCGCGGCTGCGATCAGCGCCGGATCGTCGCCGGCCGCGCGCGGCAGTTCCAGCACCAGGCGGTCCGGGTAGACGATGTCGAAATGCTCGCCGTCGAGGTCCTCCAGGCGCACGTTCAGGAACGCCAGCTTGTCGCCGAACAGGTTTTCCGCGGTGATGTTCGACAGCGCATTGAACAGCAGTGCGGTGTCCGACGCCCGGGTGTGGGTCGTCGGTGCCGCGGTCGCGGTGGCCGAGGTGCGCGACAGCAGTTCGTAGCCGACGATGCGCTGCTGCCGGTCGACCACCGGCTGGCGGGCGATGTAGGTGTAGGCCGAATCGTCGTCGGCGACGGCTGCTGAAGCTGCGTCTTGCATGCTTGTGCCAGTTGGGGGCGGATCGGATTCGATGCTAATGCATCATGCGTCGATCCGGCCGATGTCAAGGCGTCCAGGCGCCGATCCAGCGATCGAGGTGGTCCTCCAGGATCCAGTCGGCGCGGACCTTCGCCCGCAGTGCGTCGCCCTGCATCCGCAGCGCGTCACGGTCGCTGACGGCCTCGCGGATCGCGCGCATCCAGTCGCGAAAACGGTTGGCGACGCGGAGCACCGGGAAATCGCCCTGATACGGTGTCAGATCCGAACAGATCACCGGATACCCAAGAATGCCGTATTCGAGCAGCCGCAAATGGCTCTTGGCCTCATTGAAGGCATTGTCTTCCAGTGGCGCCACCGCAAGATCGAGGTCCAGACTGGCCAGCTTGGCCGGGTACTGATCCAGCGGGACGCCCGCGTGGAACTCCTTGACCAGTGGCTTCAGCGCTTCCGGGCACATGCCGAAGAACACCCAGTCGACTTCTGCCGCGGTCTCCCGCACCACATCTGCGATCAGTTCGAGATCACCGGTATGGCCGATGCCTCCGGCCCAGCCCACGCGCGGTTTTGCCCGCTCGGCTCGAGCCGGCTGCAGATGCCCCCAGCGTGCGGCCTCGATGTGGTTGGGGCAGACGACCACTTCGTCGGCAAAACCCGCGTACGCGCGGGCCAACGGCTCGGTGGCGACGACCAGTCGGTTGCACAATCCGGCAGCCTTGCGGAATCGTTTGGCGATGTCCTTGTGAATGTGCGACTTGTGCACACTTCTGACTGGCAGGTTGGTGATCAGATCGTCGATTTCGAACACCCGGAACGCCCGCGTCGTGCGTGCATGTCGCTCGATGGCTTCGATCTGCGGCCATTCCATCTGGCGCTGCACGACCAGCACATCGGGGTCCATGCGCTGCATTTCCGGCGGCTCGAACAGCCGCATCGTTTCCCAGCCCTGGGTCAGGCCAGCGCGGTTCAACGCGCGCATCGGCGCGATGATGCGGTATTCGCCGCAGCCCTCGCGGTCTGCCGGGTGGACCAGAATGCGCGGCCGCGGGCGCCATTCGGGATCCCAGCTCAGACAGGGCTGATCGTCAAGCAGGAAATCGGTGCTGGCCAGGCTCAGGTGGCGGTTGTACGCCGGATCAAACGCCAGCGCGGGCAGCCACTTGCGGTACATCGCGTCCTTTTCGGCAGCGAAGCGCTTGAGCTTGGCCTGATCGGGCGCGGTTTCGACCTTGCCCTTCTGGCTTGCCGAGCCCTCGTGCAGCAGCAGCGCAAACGGTGTGAACACGATGCGCAGCCCCGATTCGCGCACCTTCAGGCACAGGTCGATGTCGTTGTACGAGACCTTGAAGTCGGTCTCGTCGAGGCCGCCGACCTGGTCGAACACACTTTTGCGCACGAGCAGGCAGGCGCCGGTCACGGCCGACAGGTTCTGCACCAGTTGCGCGCGGCCGAAATAGCCCCGATCTTCGGGCGGGCGGTTGATGAACGGATGCTCGGCCGGCCCGCGCATGCCCAGAATGACGCCGGCGTGCTGGATCTTGCCGTCGGGAAACAGCAGCTTGGCGCCGACGATGCCGACGTCCGGGCGCACCGCATGGCTCATCATCTCGTCGAGCCAGTCGTCGTGCAGCGCCGCGGTGTCGTTGTTCAGCAGCAGCAGATAGTCGCCGCGCGCGGTGCGCGCCGCGGCGTTGTTCATCGCCGAGAAATTGAACGGCCCGGGCTGGCGCAGCACGCGCAGCCGGCCGGCGAGCTCGGTCTCCTTGGTCTCGATCGCATCGAGATAGCGGCAGGTGTCGGCGTCGTCGCTGTCGTTGTCGATGACGATGATCTCGTAGGACGGGTATTTTGTTTTCTCGATCACCGATTCGACGCAGCGCTGCAGGAAGCCGAGCTGGTTGCGTGTAGGCACCAGAATCGACACCAGAGGCTTTTCGTCCGGCAGCGGCCAGCGCGTGCGATACGACGGAGGGAACGGCCCGGGCTGCACGTCCGCGGCGATCCCCAGGCGCTGGAAATGCGCCTGCAGCGCGGCCTGGCCCGAAGCGAGGATCTCCGGCACTGACTTGCGCGTATGTCCCGAGCCCTGCGCGCGGTGGTACAGGACTTCGGCCACGTGGCCGATGGCCTTCTCGCCGGCGCCGGTGGTCTGCAGATGTTCCCAGGCGCGCAGCAGCAGGTCGTAGTCCTCGGCGCCTTCGAACGCCGGGTCGAAGCCGCCGAGCGCCTCGAACAGGTCGCGGCGAATCAGCATCAGGCCGCCGATATAGGGAAGGCTGCGCAGGTAGTCGAGGTTGAAGTCGGGCTTGCAGTGCGGGTTGACGTGCTGGCCGTCGGGCGTGAGCGTGTCTTCGTCGGTGTAGACGAGTTGCCACTGCGGATGGCGTGTGATCGCGCCGGCTGCGCGGAACAGCGCGTCAGCCGCCAGTCGATCTCCGGCGTCGATGACGCCGACCCAATCGCTTTGCACCTCTCGCAGTGCGGTATTGGCATCGACCAACAACGTGTCGCCTGTGGCGGCGAGGGCAAGCACCGTGGCGCCCAGCCATTGAGATTCGATGCTGTGGCGGGTGGACGCCGCATCCGCGGCGGCGTTCGCGAGAATGCCGATTGCGATGCGGCAGCTTCCCGCTTCGGCTTGCGTAGCGAGGGCTTCGCGTGCCCACTCTTGATCGTGCGCGAGCCAGCGCTCGGACGGCAGCCACGGCCTCCCGGGGCGCGGCGCGCGCGCGATGATCGCGCCCGCGCTGTCGGCCACGTCCAAGCCGGCCTTGAGCGTGCTGGCGACGAACAGGCGCTCGACGGCGTGGGCGAGGGTGCCGTCGGTCTGTCCGGCTTCGGCCTCGAACTCCGCGTCGAGATTCAAGCCGAGCAAGGGCGCCAGCGCCTGCGGCCGGCACCAGAACATCGAGCCGGCGAAATACAGATGATCGTTGACGTCGGCGACCCGACCCATGCGCTGGCGCAGGGCGTCCACCCGCGGGTAATTGGCGTCGTCGTTGCGCAGTACGAAGCCGTGCGGGCCGACCAGACCGAGCTGCGGGTCACGCGCGAATGACGCGATGATCTCGGACGCATGCCCAAACAGCTCGTGGAGCAGATCGTGTCGCCATCGGTCGCCGTCACCGTGCGCGATGCATGGAATCGCGATCCGCCCCTTGAGCTCGCGCAGGTGGGGCGACTTCTTGCCGTGCACCATCAGCACTTGGCTGTACGCTGGATCGGCCTGGACGACGCGGCGCATCAGCGCCAGGCGCGGCGCGATGTCGCGGCCGCGGTTGTCGACCTCGACGATGGTCGCGCCGGGGAATTGCGCCAGGATCGCGTCTCGCACCGGAACTGCTTGCTTCGTGAGCGACACGTACAGATCCGCAGCGCTCGGCAGGCCGCCCAGCGCGGTGGCGAATTCGGGCCACAAGTCGGGATAGTGCAGATGCAGCACGACGGCGGTCGTTGGCGCGCTGCGGGGGTTTGCGGCGTTGTCGCCGCCATAGAAGGCCTGCACTTCACGGACGAAGTCCCGCGCCGCATCGAGGGTGCGCGTTTCGTCCGCGCGCATCGCCTCGACCAGTTGCCCGCGTGTGCGTCGCGCGTAGTCCAGATCATCGAAGCCGTAGGCGATGCCGAAGCGGTCGGCAGGGTCGGGAAGCCATTCATCCTTACCGACGCCCTCGAGTGGGACGACGATCGAGTCGCAGCCGGCGATGGCCGCCAGGCGCGAGTACAGCGTATGCGTGTCGTAGCTGACGAAGGTTTTGGCCGATTTGAAAATCTGCGCGACTTCGGCGTGTGTCTTGTCGTCGATCAGAATCGCCTCGCGCAGTTCGGGCGCAATCGGTCGATGACGCCCCTTGCGCAGACAATAGGCGACACCGGAGCGTGGCTTGCGGTCGTCTTCCGGGCGCAGGTGGTAGAGCTCGAACGGTGTGTGGGTGATGCGTAGAAAGGGGGCCGCGGTCGTCGAGCCAGGATATTTGAAGTCGCCGAAGTAGCTGCCGAATCGGAAATACAGTTCCCCCGGGCCATAAAAAACCTTGCCCGAATGAAATCCAGGGTTGTGAAGAAACCAGCGAACCACGTTCCGGGCGCCGAGCGGATTGCCGAAGACGATTTCAGGGTAAACGACGACAAAATCGTCGCCCGCTTTGAAGCGGGGATGCGCGGCGATGACTGGAGATGGCAGTTCAGGATTAATGCGATAAGTCGCCGGATTCGCGATGTCGTACATGTTCCGGATGAACAAGCCGACTTCCTCAATATTGCTGAAATTCAGCTCGAAGCTCGGAATCAAGGGGTATAGAAACGCCTGCTCACCAATCTGGTTGAGCACGTGACACAGCTTGTGGAGCGCGATCGCACCGCCGCTCTTTTCGTCATAGGAGGGGGCGTAGACAATGAATTTGCGCGTCATTTGAGATTTCCGTCACGCTGCGTGCGAGTGTCGTCGAACCAGGACACGAACTGGGTGATGCCGTCAACCAGCCCGATCGCGGGCCGCCAGTCAAAGCAGGCGGCCGCCTTGCGGCAGTCCAGCACCACGGCGGGAGCGTCGAATCGACGGGGCTCCCGGTAGCGGACGTCGGCGAGCACACCGGTCGCCGACTCCAGGATGCGGATCAGGGCGTTGATCGAGGTTGCGTTGCCGCTGCCCGCGTTGAACACACCACAGGCTTCCGAGAAAAGCGCGCTGCGGACAAGTTCGGCGAAATCACGGACGTGGAAATAGTCGCGCACGATCGTGCCGTCGCCCCAGACTTCGAGCGGGCGGCCTTCGCGCATATTCCGCACGAACTGTGCAATCACGCCCTGGCCGCGCGCCGCGTCCTGGCCGGGGCCGTAGGGATTCGCGGCGCGCAGAATGACATGGCGCAGTCCGTACAGGTGCTGATAGAGGGCGATGTATTTCTCGATGGTGAGCTTGCCGATGCCGTAGCTGCAGGTCGGGTCGGTCGGGTGGGTCTCGTCCATCGGCGTGGTTCGCGGTATGCCGTAGACGGTTCCGCCCGAGGAAATGAACACGATCTTGCCGACCTCGTTGCGGACACAGGCGTCGAGCAGCGCGAGCGTCTGCACGACGTTACTTTGGTAATCGAAACGCATGTCCTCGTTCGACGACTTCGGCAGCGTTGACGACACCAGATGCACGACGCGGGATATGCGATATCGAGCCAGCGCTCGGTCAAGTTGCGTGCTGTCCGAAAAATCGGCGCGCACGTGGCGCACGGCCTCGGTGTCCAGCGACGCATCGGCGTGGCGGTCGAATACGACGACGTCCTCACCGCTCGCGGCGAGCACGTCGACCACGTGGCGGCCTATGAATCCGCGGCCGCCGATCACCAAGGTCGTCATGGGCGCTCCTGCATGTCGATCAGCGGGCGGAGTATCCGCCGTCGAGCGGGATGACCGCGCCGGTGATGAAATCGCTCGCGGCCGACGCCAGGAAGATCGTCGTTCCCTTGATATCGGCGGGGCGCCCCCAGCGCCGGGCCGGCGTGCGCAGCAAGACTTCGGCACTGCGCTTGGCGTCGCCGATCAACGCCGTGTTCAGCTTGGTATCGAAGTAGCCCGGCGCGATCGCATTGACGCTGATTCCGCGCTCGGCCCAATCGTTCGACAGCGCCTTCGTGAGCTGAGCCACTCCGCCCTTGGACGCCGCGTAAGCGGGGATCGTGATGCCGCCGAAGAAACTCATGATCGACGCGATGTTAATGATCTTGCCGTAGCCCACCTGCAGCATGCTTTGCCCGGCCAGCTGACAATACAGGAAGGTGGCCGTGAGATTGACCGCGAGCACGTCGTCCCAGTCGGATTCGGAGAACGACTCGCTGCTCGCACGGCGCTGAATGCCGGCTGCATTGACGAGGGTGTCGACCGGCCCGCCCAACCGGGCGATCGCCGCCTGAACCGATTCGCGGATCGCCGCGCGGTCGCGCACGTCGACTTCGAGCGCGCCCACATCGTGGCCTCGGGCGGCCAGCTCGTCGGCCAGCCGCCCGACCTGGGGATCGATGTCGATCGCCACGGCCGCGGCGCCAGCCTCCAGCAGTCCTTCCAGTGCGGCAAGGCCGAGATCACCGGCTGCGCCGACGACGATCGCGCGCCGGCCTTTCAGATTGAATAGATCCATGTTCACCTCATCCCATGAACAGACCGCCATTGACGTCCAGCACGGCACCGGTCGTGAAGCCGGATTGCAGGCTGGCGAAATAGCACACCGCGTGGGCGACCTCGTCGGACGTACCGATTCTGCCGATCGGGAATCTGGCCAGCAGTTCGGCATGGGTCGCGCTGTCGCGTGCGCGTGACATGTCGGACTCGATCGTTCCCGGCGCGACGCAGTTCACCGTGACGCCCTGCGGCGCCAGCTTGCGCGCGAGCCCGTAGGTCAGTGCAATCATGCCGCCCTTGGACGCCGTATACGACATGCCGTTCGCATAGCCGCCCATGCGCCCGGCATTCGACGCGATGTTGATAATCCGCGGCGAGTTGCCGCGCTTGAGGTAGGGCAGACATCGCTGCACCATGAAGAAGGTGCCCTTGAGGTTGATGTCCATCACCCGATCCCAATCGTGCTCCGTGGTGTCCTCGATCGAGCTCAGATCGAGAATGCCGGCGCAATTGACAAGAATGTCGATCGAGCCGTGTTGGGCATCGATCGCGCGCAGCACGGAGTCGATCGCATCGACCTTCGAGACGTCGCATTCCCAGGTCGAGATGGCGAGGCCTTCGGCGCGCCATTGGGTTTCGGCCTGCGCCAGGCTGGCCCGGCTGGAGGCCACGGCCGCGACCCCCAGGCCGGCCTGGGCGAGGCGCCGCGCGATCGCCCAGCCGATGTTGCGCGATCCTCCGGTGACGAGCGCGGTGCGCGCGCCGAAGGTGAACAGGGCGTCGCTCATTGCGGAACCTCCGGAGCGTACATGTCGAGCACCAGATCGGCGCCGGCCGCATCGCGAACCTGCAGGTTCGCACGAAGCGATTGAGCGACGGCGGCGGACTCACCGCCGTGCTCCTGCACCGTGTAGATTCTGGCGAAGACTTGGCGCTCGGTTCCGGTCATCGCGTCGGTGATCACGTCACCCACGTCGAGACGATGTACGACGGCGATTACGCCCGGCATCGCCGCGATGCGTTCGATGCCTTCGACGTGGCCGATTTGACCGGCACGCAACAGGATCCAGAACGTCGTGGCGCGGCGCCCGTCGAAGCGGTAGTCGTTGACCGCTTCGAAATTCCCGGCATACATGGAACCGGTCATCGCGAAGCGGATCATCATTTCGCGTTGGTCGAAACCATTGAAGTGTTTGAGATAGAGATGCGGGGCTTCGCCCTGTAGCCGAAAGCCGGGATCGTAGGCGTAGAAGCCGCCAGCGTCGACGAAGAACTGGATCAGCAGCACGCCATGGCGGATACCCAGGCCGGTGAACATGTCCAGCAGCCTTGGATGCACTTCGTCGACAAAGCGCGCGGTATGGCGGCTCGGGTATTCTGCGCCGATGCAGACAGGGCTGAGGCCCGCTTGCTGTTCTGTCTTGTAACGGTCTGCAGTCGCCGAGAGGTGGGCCCTTCCGTCGACGAAGGTGTAATAGGCGAACATGTCGTCGCAGTCCATGAAACGCTCGACCACGACCTGTTTGCGCGGCGAAGCCGCCAGTGCCTTGCGCAATCCCTCGATGCACGCATCGCGGTCGCGACACACCGAGATGCCGACTCCGGCGCCGCAATCGACCGGCTTGACCACGGCCGGGTAGACGATCTCGTCGAGGCCCTGCAGAGTCGCCGCGTTGACGCGGAATTGCGGGGTCGTGCGTACGCCGTAGTCCGCGCAGGCCTGCGCGAAGCTGGCTTTGGAATTCAGCGCCGCGATGATCTCCGACGAAGCGTAGCAAGGCAGCCCGTACCGCGCGCAAAGCTGCTGATAGTAGGGGACGATAGGGTCGGCGACGCCGACCAGAATGCCCTCGACGCGCTCCGCTGCGACCACGGTGTCGAGTGCCAGGAAATCCTTCACGTCGATGTCGTAGGCGCGCGTGGCGTGCCGTTTGGCCGGAGAGCCCGGGTAGGGGTCGACGACGATCGCGCGCAGGCCCATCGTGCGGGCGACTTCGACGATCGCCCCGGTCTCGGGGTTGCCGCCGAGGATCATGATGCTGCGTTGAGCAGCGCTGCGTGGATCCGGCATCAGGCTGTTTCGCTGGAGAGGAAGGTTGTCGGGTTGAAGCCCAGCGTCGCGATCAGGCGGGGCAGGTCGCTCGCGTCGAGCGTGATCGGTCTGATCTTCGACGCGGGCAAAGCCAGGACCGCAAACATTGCGGCGATGTCGGCCTGGATCGCCGGATCGTACGACGGCACCAGAATCAGGTCGAAGTCGTGCTCGGCCAGCGTCGCCGGGTCGTGCACGTCCATGTTCAGCAAGCGGCTCTCGCGGAAGTCGCGGTCGAACCAACCCACGAACTGCAGCCATGGGCTCTCGCGCAAATGCCGGTAGACATGTTGCCCGAAGGAGCCCGAGTTGTAGAGGCACACTTTCGTGCCGGGTTCGATCTCGCCGAACGGCTTGCAGCGTTGATACGTATCGCAGTCCCCGATGAAGGCGCCGTTGCGGATCAGGAGCAGCGAGACGAAGTACGCCTGCAATTGCGCGAGCAGGCCGTAGCGGACGTCGTCCGCAGCGCCGAGCGCGACCGTCAGGTAGGTGAACGCGCGCGCGATTCGATTCGACGCCTGCGAGTCGACCGCAGTCGACTTGAGGATCGAATTGGCGCGCTGCCGGTAGTTGTAGGCGGCGATGTCCGTCAGATAGATCGAGTCGGCCTGCAGGATTGCGGGATAGACCAGCGCGGCGTCCTCGCCGAAGGTGATGCCGTCGGGAACCCGCTGCTGCAGCGCCTCGATGGTCTGTTTCCTGTATAGCTTGCCCCAGGAAAATGTCTTGATTCCGTGCTGGAAGAAGGAGCCCGCGTAAATCATCGTGGGCAGAACTTCTTCGCGCAAGCGGCGCGCGGAATAGGCCCCTGGAGGAATCAGATTCTCGACCCGTTCGAAGGTGCCGAGGAATTCGCGCTTGTGGTTGCCGATGACGATGTCGCTGCGATGGCATGTCGCGATCTGGTGGTAGTGCTCGAGACAACCGAGGTCGAGCCAGTCGTCGCCGTCGACATAGAACACATAGGATCCGCGCGCCGCCGCCAGACCGGCCTTGCGCGCCGCAACGAGTCCGCGGTTAGACTGGGTGATGACCCGCACGCGGGAATCGGCCTTGCGGAACGATTCACACAACTCGGGTGCGGCGTCGGTCGAGCCGTCGTCGACCAGGATGATCTCAAGATTCGAATAGGTCTGACGACGGATGCTGTCGACGCATTGGTAAAGGTAGGGCGCGAGGTCGTAGATAGGGACGATGACGGAAATCAGATCCATGGTCATTCGATGTGGGCCGGGGTCGTCGGCAGGCCACGGCTGCCGTGGTCGAGAATTTCGAACAGGCCGCCTGCATCGGGGTGCGCGGCGCGATCGACGAGGCTCATCTCAAGCGTCGCGGTGGAGACCAGCAGGCGATCGTACGAGGGGCCGCAAAAACAGACGTTGGTCACGTTGGGCGCAGGCACGGCGCGGGTTTGCCGCACTCGCCCGTGCCGATCGACCTGGATGACGCGGGAGCCCGCCCACATGGCGATCCAGAGATTGCCGGCCTGGTCGAAGCACATGCCGTCCGGGTAGCCGTCAGCGTCATCGAAGCGAAGGAATGCCTTGCGCTTGCCCAGGGTGCCGTCATGGCGGGAAAAAGGATAGCGGTAGACGACGCGGCGCATCGTGTCGCTGATGTAGAGGTGACGTTCATCGGGTGAAATCACCGGGCCGTTGGTGACGCCGAACCCGGTGTCGTGGATACGGATGCCGTGTTGCGGCGTGAAACTCGCCAGTCGCCCGTTGATGCCGGCACCCGAGTCGAGGCTTCCCAGCCAGATGCGTCCGGCGCTGTCGGTACACGCGTCGTTGAGGCGACTTCCGGCGATGCCGGGGAACTGCCGATTCAACCACCGTGGCGCCGCGGTCGCCGCGGTGTCGACCAGCGCAATGCCGCTGCGCAGGCCGACGATGTAGCGATGAAGCGCCGCGCTGGGCAGCACCCATCCGATTGGCTCGGGCATCGGCCAACTGCGCGTGTCGCCGCTGTCGAGGTCGACGGCGACGAGCGAACCCCGCAAGATGTCGGTCATCATCAGTCGACCGGCGAGCGCGTCCCAGACTAGGCCTTCGCCAAGTTCGAAGCGGGACATGCCGATTATCCGGATCATGAGCGTGCTGCGGATTGGGCGCGGGGTGTCAGTCGACCTTGCTGAAGCGCAGCGCGCGCGGATCCGACTCCGGAGCGTCCTCGGCGCGACGCCGGGCGATCACGCTGTAGTGCAGTGGGAACAGGTTCCGATCCGGAGTGTTCAGCTTGTCGAAGGCGACGATGTCGAAATCGCGAAGCAGCACGCGCAAACCAAATTCGGTGAATCGCCAACAATCGGGAACCGGGCCATGGATGCGGGCGTTCAACGGAGTGGTGAAGAAAATAACGCCGCCCGGTCGAGTGATGCGGCGGATTTCACGTACCGCCGCGAATGGATCGACCACATGCTCCAGCACCTCGGTGCATAGTACAGCGTCGAAGCGACCGTCTGAAATTCCGGGATTGGTCATCGTGATATCGGCGACGATATCCGGTCCAGTGGCGTCGGTGATGTCGAGCGTCACCAGCGGGTAGCCGTCAAGATCTGGAATGTCCTTGCCCTGATTGCCGATGTCGCAAATGGCGTCACTCTTGCGCAAGTGTGCCTCGATGAACTCCTTGCGCTTGCGGTCGATGAACGCGCGCGACATCGGAAAATGCATCTCGTCGAATGCGGAAGGAAGTGTCATCGATGTTTCCCGGTTGAATGGACGCTCGGCGCGTGCACGGCTTCTCGGTGGCCGCGCTTACACAGGGTCGTGCAGGCGACCGCCGATTCCGCCACTGATGTCGATGCATGACCCGTGGAGAAAACGCAAATCCGGCGAACTGATCTGGAAGACGAGTTCGGCGATCTCATCGGGGTCGGCAATTCTGCGTTGGGGATGGTAGGACTCAAGGCTATGCAGCGCGTCGGGGCAGTCGCGAAAGCCGTCGACCAGCATCGGCGTGCGCACCGAGGCGGGTTCGACGCAATTGACGCGGAAGCGCTCCCCATAATCGAGTGCAAGACCACGGGTCAGCGCCGCGACCGCGGCCTTGGTCGTCGCGTAGGCGATGAATCCGGGTTTGGAGAGGCGGGCGTGGATGCTGCCGACGTTGACCACGCTGCCGATGCGCGGGGCCATCTGCCCGGCCAGATTGGCCACCAGCAGGTAAGGCGCGATGACGTTGACGTGGTAGGACGTCTGCATCGCGTCGACCGGCATCGGGTGTGCCGAGCTGACGACCTGGTGCGCGGCATTGTTGATCAACGCATGCAGCGGAGCCTCGGCGAGCCAGCCACGCACACGCGACAGGGCCGCGCAGCGCACCGCTTCGTCGCGCACGAAGGCATCGAGATCGACGCGCAGCGCGAGCTCGACGACGGGCGTTTCGGTTGCTGCGAGATCGACACCGCACACGCGATAACCGGCAGCGTGAAAGCGGCGCGCGATGGCCGCTCCGATGGGGCCCGCAGTCCCCGTGATGAGTGCGCAGCGCGTCATCGCTCAGAAGGCCTTGCGGATGTTGGCGATGATGGCGTCCTGCTCGTCGTCACCGAGATCGGGGTAGATCGGCAGGCACAGTACTTGATTAGCTTTGTTCCTGGCGACGCTCAATTGATTGCCCACGGTGGCTTCGAAGCGCTTGTAGATCTGCAGATCCGGCACGATCGGGTAGAAATAGCGGCGGGTGAAGATATTGCGCTGCCGCAAGCGGTCATGCAGGTTATCGCGGTCGATCGGCGCGTCGTCGCCGACGAAAATGGGGAAATACGCGAAATTGGCGGTGGTATCGGCGTGGTAATGCAGGAATTCGATGCCGGCGAGACCTTCTAGGCCCTGTCGATAGCGCGCGTCAACCGCCTGCCGGCGCTGACGTACGTGGTCGGCGTAATCAAGTTGCAGCAGCCCCATGGCCGCGCTGACTTCGCTCATCTTGCCGTTGATGCCGGACGCGGCGACGACGGTCTCGCTGACAAAGCCGAAGTTCTTCAATTTGTCGATGCGGCGCTTGGTTTTCGCGTCCGGACTGATGATGGCGCCGCCTTCGAATGTGTTGAACATCTTGGTGGCATGGAAACTCAATACCGACACGTCCCCCAACTTTAGAACGCTTTGGCCGCGATGCTCGACACCGAACGCGTGCGCCGCGTCGTATATCACGCGCAGGTTGTAGTTGTCGGCGATTTCCTGGATCTGCTCGACCGCGCAAGGGTTGCCGTAACAGTGCACGGGCAAGATCGCCCGGGTGTGCGGGGTGATCGCCGCTTCAATCTGGCAAGGGTCGAGATTGAGCGTGACCGGATCGATGTCGACGAACACCGGCGTGTTGTTGGTCCACAACAGCGAATGTGCGGTGGCGACGAAGGTGTAGGGCGTGGTGATCACCTCGCCTTCGATGCGCAGCGCCTGCAGCGCGAGGATCAACCCTATCGTCGCGTTGCACACCAGCGAGACGTGCTCGACACCGAGATGTTTGGCCAGGCTCGCTTCGAAGGCGTCGTGAAAGGGACCTCCATTGGTGAGGATTCCGCTGCCCCAAATCTTGCGCAGCGACTCCGTGTACTCCTCGAGCGGGGGGAGAAACGGCTTGGTGACGTAGATCGGTCGGTTCATGGGGCGCAGGACATGGAGCGGATGAAACGCGGTGCGATGGCCGCGGCTCCCAGCCTACCTGGGAACGGCGCCGCAGAATATCTGCGTCGATGATCAAGCAAATTTCGTGCCGAAAAAATCGGGCACGCGCGCCGGACGATACGCCCGCCGGCGGCGGATTCTTGCCGTCGGCAGGGGCGCGCAGTCGCGCACCCGTCAATTCCTCGGCGCTGCCCGTAGGGCGCGCGGAATCGCTCAGAGGTACTTGAACAGGCTCAAGCCCTGCATCTGCGAGAACGCGCTCTCGGACGCCTGCAATGCCGTCAGGCTCTGCTCGTACTGGCTGATCACCGCGGGGTAGTTGATATTGGTCAGCGACGACTGCTGGGTCTGCAACTGCAGCGTGATGGTCGAGTTCTGGCTGCCGACCGCCTGCGCCTGCTGGATGCGTGCGCCGACCGTGGACTGCACGTCGAGCAGCGTGGTCTGCGCCTGCGCCAGGTTGGCCAGACCGTTGCTGATCGCCTGCGCGCGCTGCGCGTTGTCGCCGGGCGAGCCGGTGCCAAGCTGGAAGGCCTTGATCAGGTTCTGCATGGTCTGGAACACGCTTTGCGGCTTCGACGCCGACACGGTGAACGACTCCTGGGTGCTGGTCACACCGATGCCCGGGTCCAGCGGCGCCGGCTCGCCGTTCAGCGGCACGGTGATGAACGGCGCCGAGCCCGGGGCCGGCGGGATGCCGATGCTCATGCCGGCGGTGTAGACGCCGCTGCTGACCGTCCCCGAGCTGGTGAGGCCGGCGCTGCCGGCGTAGCCGCTGGCCACGCTGTAGGTCATGCCCGAACTCGAGCGCGACACCGTGACTTCGTAGCTGACGCCGCCGGCGACCAGCTGCTGCTTGGCCTGTGCCGCATCGAGCACGCTGCCCTGGCCCGCGGTCATCGACCCGACATCGGTTGCACTGCCCGAAGGCGGGATCGCGTAGTTGCCGCTGGCTGCGCTGACGCTGAAGGTGCCGTTGCCGCTGAGGCTGCTCATGAACACCGCATTGCCCGGGTCACCGATCGCGGTTTGCAGTCCGGGTCCGAGCGCGAGCTGGTTCTGGCTGCCGTCGCCGACATAGACCACGCTGCCGTCGCCCTGTTGCAGGAACGGTTGGGTGCCGTTGACGCTGCCGGCGAACAGGTAGTTGCCCTGGCCGTCCTGTGCGTTGCCGTACTGGATCATCTGCTGCAGATAGCCCTGCATCGTCGCTGCGGCGTTCTGCAGGTCCGAGCCATTGACCGTGCCGTTGTTCATCTGCTGCGCGAGCTGCTGCACCTGGTTGATCAGGGTGCCTGCGCTTTGTAGCGTCGACGACTCGAGCTGCAGCGCGTTCTGCGCGTTCTGCCCGTTCTGCGTGTAGTTGGCCAGCTGACTGATTTGCGCCGTAAGCTGGATGTTCTGCTCGGCAGCCACCGGCTGGTTCGATGGATTGACCAGGGTGTTGCCGGTGCTGAGCTGCTGGCTGAGGCTGTTCAGCAGGTTCTGCTGGTTCAGCATGCCGGCCAGGCTCGAGCCGAAGAATTGCGAGGTGCTGATCTGCATCGTCGTCTCCGTGTCAGCCGATCGCCTGCAGCAGCGACGCGAACAGACCCGATCCGATCTGGATCGCCTTCGCCGCCGCCTGGTAGGCCTGCTGGTACTGGATCAGGTTGGTCGCCTCCTGGTCGAGATTGACCCCGGAGGCGGACTGCTGCGAGGCGGTGGCCTGCGTGGCCAGTGCGGTCGCGGCGCTGAGCGCGGTCTGCGCCTGCGCGCCCTGGGTGGCGACCTGGCTGGCCAGCTGCGCATAGGCATCCTGCAGCGACGCGGAGCCTCCAGCCAGGATCTTGCCCGTCTGCAGCGCAGCCATCGCCTGCGCGTTGGCGCCGTTGCCCGGGCCGCCCGGCTGCAGCGTGAACGCGTCGCCCGAGACCGCGACGCTGCCGCTGAGGTCGACGCTCCAGTAGCCGTTGCTGCCGGCCGGCGTGCCGGGGTAGGCGATGCCGATCACGGTGCCGCTGCCGCCCAGGCTGACGCTGCCGCTGCCCAGCACGCTGCCGGCGCCGCTGGTGACGACGAAGCCGACGCTGCCCGAGGTCGCCCCCGAGGTCAGCGTGACCTGCAGCGACGACGGCGGGCTGGCGATGGCCCCGCTCAGGACCACGCCGATGCCGGCGCTGCCGCTGCTGTAGCTGCCTGCCGACAGTGTCATATTGCCGAGGTTCGAATCGACCAGCGCGCCGCTGACCAGCTGGCCCTGGCTGCTGACGTACGGCGCGGCGGCCGCGATCGCATTCGGGTTGCTCAGCAGCGATTGGAAACCCAGTGCTCCGGCGCGTGTGGGCTGGATTTCGAAGCTGTCACCGCTGGCCACGCTGCCGCTGGCCGGCAGCGTCAGCTGCAGGCCGTCGAAGCGGACGCTGCCGCTGGTCGCGCCCGACGCGACGACGCCGCCGGTGTTCAGGTTGGTCACGGTCCACTGCGCGCCATCCCACTGCGCGCGGTAGTCGGCGCCGGTCAGTCCGCTGGTGGCGACGATGCTGACCGACAGCGCCGAGCTGCCCGACGCGGCATAGTCGGCGTTGCTGGTGTTGGCCAGCACCAGCGGCTGGCCATAGCCGAACATCGCGCTGCCCGAGGTTCCGGTGGGCGTCAGCCCCAGCGACTGCTGCTGGTTCATCGCGCTGGCCAGGCCGTCGGTGATCACGCCGAGCTGGTCCTGCGCCGGGTTCAGCACCTGATTGCGCAGGTTCAGCAGGCCGCCGATCGCGCCACCACTGAGGTTCTGCGAAATGATCGCGCCGGTGCCGGCGTAGGCGACTTCGCTTTGCGTCTGATCGAACGGATTGGCCGTGATCGCCAGCTGAAACGACTGGTTGCCGACGACCAGCGCCTGGCCATTGCCGGCGTAGACGTTGAACGCATTGCCTTGCTGCAGCACCGTGACCCCGACCTGTCCGGCGAGCTGATTGATCAGCTGCACGCGCTGGTCGAGCAGGGTGTTGGGGGTCGCGCCGGTGCTGCTCTGGATCGCGATCTGGTTGTTCACCTTGGCGATCTGCGACGACAGGCTGTTGATCATGTCGACGCTCTGGCCGAGCTGCTGGTTGATGCCCTGCGCGGCCTGCTGCAGCTGCTGCGCGGTGCTCTGCACGGTCTGCGCCAGCTGGTCGGCCTGGCTCAGCAGCCCCTGGCGCGACGCGGCATCGGACGGGTTGGCAGCGACCTGCGCGATGCCGCTGCTGAAGAACTGGTTGATCGCGGTGCTCATGCCGGTGCCGGTGCCGGCGAGCAACTGCACGATCGGCTGCAACTGGCTGTTGTAGGTGCTGGCACCGCTGGCGACCGCAGTCGTCGACCACACCTGCGATTGGATGTAGCTGTTGTAGCTGCGCGTCACCGACGCGACGTCCGTGCCGTTGCCCAGGTACAGACCGCCGACCATGGTCGCCATGGCCGTGGTCTGCACTGCCTGTTCGCGGCTGTAGCCGGCCGTGCCGACGTTGGCGATGTTGTTGCCGGTGACCTGCAGCGCCTGCTGCGAGGCCTCCAGCCCGGTCAACGCCGCACCGACGAGTCCGCTGACGCCCGACATGTCAACCTCTCCCCAGGCTGTGACGCGGCGCCGAGGTCGCGCCGTAGGTCTGGTGCAGCGGGCCGCGGGTGGCGTCGAGCAGCCGCTGCACCACGCCGCTCCAGACCTGCAGTCCGTTGAACACGGCGTCGTACTCCTGCTGCAGCGCCTGCACCTGCTGGCGCAGCGCGGGATCGGCGGCCGCCTGCGGCTGCGCACGGCGTCGCGCGGCGTGCTGCGCCAGCGCGTCGAGCAGCGGCGGCCAGATCGGCTCCAGCCAGACCGGCGAGCGCAGCGGATCATCGCCGAGCAGCGCCTCGCGCTTGCGTCGCAGCACGTCGGTCAACGCGGCGAGCAGCTGGGCCTCGTCCGCGGGGACGCGGGACGGAACGGCGTCATGTTCTGCACTCATCGCGACCATCCTTCGGCTGCAGTTGCAGACCTTTCATCGTTTGATAACGTCACGGTTGCACCAGACTTGAGCCCAGGCCGACAGCCTGCAGCGCATCGTGCATGGTGCCGCTGCGCGCGACGGCAATCAGCTTGGCCGCATAGTGCGGGTCGGTGGCATAGCCGCCATGCTGCAGCGCAGCGGCGAAGCCGGCGATGTCGTCGCCCTGGCCGCGTGCGGCCTGGAAGCGCGGCGAGCCGAGCAGAAGCTGGGCGTAGTCGCGCACACTGTCGCTGACGCTGCGATAGGCGCGGAACGCCGCGGTGCCCAGTTGCGCGACGCCGTCGTGCACCTCGTGGGTCAGCGCATCGAAGCTTGCGCCGCCCCAGTCGGCGCCGGCCTTGACGCCGAACAGCGCATGGCCCGCGGCGTGGCTGCCCCAGCCGGTTTCCAGCGCGGCCTGCGCCAGCAGCGCCACCGGGCTGACCTGCAGCTGCGTCGCGGCCTCACGCACGCTGGGCAGGATCGAGGCGACGAACGCGCGCGCGCGCTGGGCCAGCGTGCCTGCTGCCGGGGCGTTCGCGGCGGCAGGCGTCGAGACCGCTGTCGCCGCAGCGGTCGCCGCCCGGGTCGCCGAGGTCGGTGCCGGCACCGGCGTTGCGGCTGCCGCGGCACGGTAAGCCGCAATGCTCAGGTTGGTCGCGTCGGCGCGCTGGCCGGGGTGCGCGCCGTAGCGCTGCGACAGTTCGCGGGCGACGAACTGCGCCAGCCCGACTCCCTGCGCCTGGCTGATCGTCTGCGCCAGTTGCTGGTTCAGCAGCGAGGTGTACATCGGTCCGGCGTTGTCGCCGAGCATGTCCGGCCCCAGCTTGGTCTGTTCCATGGTCGCCAGCATGCGCTGCAGCAGCAGGGCCTCGAACTGCCGCGCCACGGCCTTGATCGTGCGTGGGTCGCGCGGATCGGCCTGCGCGGCGGCCGACAGCTGGTTCAGGCCCTGGAAGCCCAGCGCATCGGTGGCGGCGGCGGTGGCGGCGTTGGTGTTCATCGTGGCGGCGCCTGTCGCATCAGATCACGTCCAGCCGTGCGTGCAGCGCACCGGCCTGTTTCATCGCCTGCAGGATCGCGATCAGGTCGTTCGGGGTCGCGCCGACGGCGTTCAGCGCGCGCACCACCGACTCCAGCGTCACCCCGGGCTTGAACATCAGCAGATCGGCCTGCGCCTGCTTGGCCTTGATCCGGGTGCTCGGCGTGACGACGGTCTGGCCCGCACCCAGCGGGTTCGGCTGGCTGGTCTCGTACTTGGTGTCGATGGTCACCGACAGATTGCCGTGCGCCACCGCGCAGCTGCCCAGCGTGACGTTCTGGCCGAGCACCACGGTGCCGCTGCGCGCGTCGATGACGACCTTCGCCGGCGGGCTTTGCGGATCGACGTTCAGGTCGAGCAGCGCGCCGACGAAGCCGGTGCGTGCGCCCGGGTCGGCCGGTGCCTTGACCCGCACCACGCCAGCGTTCAGCGGCACCGCGGTGCCGGCGCCGAATTCGTGGTTGATGCGCACTGCGATGCGGCTGGCAGTGCCGAAGCTCGGCGTGTCGAGGTCCAGCTCGAGCGCGCCGGGCTGGTCGAAGGCCGTCGGCACGCTGCGCTCGACGGTGGCGCCGTTGGCCACCGTGCCGGCGGTCAGGAAATTGGTCTGCGTGCTGCTGCCGCCACTGGACGTGCCGAAGCCGCTGACCACGATATTGCCTTGCGCCACGGCATACGTCTGGCCATCGGCGCCTTTCAGCGGGGTCATCAGCAAGGTGCCGCCGGCCAGGCTCGATGCGTTGCCCACCGCCGATACGGTGACGTTGATCGTCTGCCCGGGCTGCGAGAACGGCGGCAGCTCGGCGGTGACCATCACGGCGGCGAGATCCTTCGGCTGCAGGTTCGACGCCACCGACGACGACATGTTGATGCCCAGGCGCTGGAACATGTTCAGCAGCGACTGGGTCGTGAACGGCACCTGCGTGGCCTGGTCGCCGGTGCCGGCCAGGCCGACGACCAGCCCGTAGCCGACCAGCTGGTTGTGGCGCACACCGCTGACACTGGCGAGATCGCGGATCGCATCGGCGCGCGCCGGCAGCAGCACGATCGCCGCCAGCACGATGAGGGCGCGCAGCGCACCCGGCTTGGTCAGAAGGGCCATAGTGACAGGAAGAAGTTGGTCAGCCACGGTGTCTGAGCCGCGGCGTAGACGCTGCCGTTGCCGCTGTACTCGACGCGGGCGTCGGCGATCTGGGTGCTCAGCACCGTGTTCTGCTGGGTGACGTCGCCGGCGCGCACGACACCGGCGATGCGAATGAATTCGTGGCCGCCGTTGAGCATGACCTCCTTCTGCCCGGAGATCTGCAGGTTGCCGTCGCTCATGACACGCACGACCGTGGCCTGCAGGGTCGTGGTGAAGGTATTGCTCTGCGCGACCGCGCCGTTGCCGCCGAACTTGGTCGCGCTGGTTGCGCCCACCCCGGGGTTGAGCGCGGACAGCGAATGACCGAACAGCGAACTGATGCCCGCCGAAACACTGTCGCTTTTGCTGATCGAGGTGTTGGTCGACTTGGTTGCGTTGGCGTTTTCCTCGATCAGCACTGTGATCAGGTCGCCGACGCGATGCGCGCGCGCATCCTCGAACAGCGCCACGTTGGTCCCCGACTGCCAGATCGCGCCGTTGGCCGCGTGCGCGTCGAAGCTTTCCGGTTGCGCCGGAATCGGCAGCGGCTGCAGCTTGTCGTGCGAACTGCCCAGGCGATCGGGGTACGACGCGCAGCCGCCGA
>JAJZEC010000049.1 GCA_021805825.1 Pseudomonadota bacterium | reverse complement strand
AACCGCCTGGGCATGCTTGACGGCCTGCTCCTTGAACTCGGCCGTGTACTGCTGTTTCGGGATCGTCTTCACTTCGTCTCGTCCTTCAGGTCTCGATGCTACACATCGGCTCCTGGAAGACGAAAAGCGGCAGGCAGTTCACTTCGCGCCCGCGTCGCTGATCGTGCGTCGACAGCATCAGGGGCTCGCAGCACCAGGAGCCGCGAAGCGGATTACCCGCCCGCTGAAACTGGCCAGGAAGCGGGACTCGCCGACCGACGCGTGCGACTCCCCCCACCGCGCGGGATCGCGCACATGGATGCTGCGTGGCGCCGCGGCGTCGAAGCCGCAGGCCACGACCAGATGCCCGCCGCGGCGCCCATCGTCGGGAAAGCCCAGGGTCACCGACGCAATGACCGGCCCCTGCAGCAACACCGCGCGCAATTCGTCGGGCCCGTCGATGGCGCAGGCGCGGGCCATGAGTCCACGGCGTTGTGCCATCGCCGCGAGCCCCGCGTGAATCCAGCCCCGCTCGCCGTAGGCGCCTTGCGCAACTCCTTCCGCCAGCAGTCCCGCATACGCCTCGTCACGTCCGGTGAAGAAATGCACGATCATGCGCAGGCAGGCGACGCCGCAACCGCGCTCGGCCCAGAACCCGGCGTCGCGCCCCTGGATGCTGAGCCCATGCGGCCATTCCTGATGACCGAAGCGCTGGGCGAAGCGCATCACGTCATGGTGCACCGACATGACTCAATGGGCCTGAATGCAGCGCGCGAATTCGTCGCGCTCCCAACTGCGAATGGCCAGCACATCGGCTTCGATCTGCTCGCGGCTCGCATGGCAGAGATAGACACCGCCGGGCTTGGACCCCAGGTCGACCGTGGGCAGCAGGCGATCGCCCTTGCGAAGCGCCATCCTGTGCCCATGGTAGGAAGCCAGCCCGCGGATCGGCTCGACGTCGATGTCTCGCCACAGTCGGCCTTCGACTCCGGAAATCAGGCTCACCCCCATCGCGTGCATGTTCAGCGGTTCGGCGCTGCGCCGCGCGCGCGCCCATTCGGGAATCAGATAGGCGTCGACGACCTCGTCGATGTAGGAGCGCCCGAAGACCCTCAGGCTGAGACAGGGATCCATGCCGCCCGCCGGGCGGGTGGCCGTCTCCAGGATTCGTGGCCCCTGTTCGGTCACGATGATTTCCGTGTGCGACGCCCCCCAGCGAACACCCAGCGCATCCAGCACCCGGGCGACGTAGTCGCGGATCGGCGCCATCGGCTCGGCGGATGCATCCTCCAGGATCTGGCGGTCATAGATCACGCGCCCGTTCGTGGCGCCCTGGATCTGGCTTTTCACGGATTTCCAGATTTCCCGAAAATGGTGCCGCCCCCCGACCGACACGGTATTGACGGCATATTCATCGCCGGCAAGAAAGCCCTGCACGACCACGCCGCAATTCGCCGCGCCGAACACGTTGCGGTTCGCGAGAATCGTGGCCGCGGCACGACGAACGGCCTCGGCGTCATCGCACACCATCACGTGATCCGAACCGCCACTGGCAGCGGGCTTCACGACCAGCTTTCGCGGCATGGGCCCCGGCGTGTTCCATACCTGCTCACCACGCTCGTCGAAGTGGATCTGCCAGGGGATCGGAATCCCCGCCGCGTCCAGACATCGATGCATCGCACGCTTGTCCTGCCTCGCGCCGGGCCATGCACAGGCATTGGCGGTGGCGACACCAAGGGCCAGCGCCAGTTCGTCGGCCAGGGAACTTCCGGTTTCCGCTCCGGCCAGTACATGGGATACGCGCAGTTCGTCCAGGCGTCGCACCACGCCGGCGAGGCCTTCACGCGCATCGATGCAGGCGATGAAATCACCCTGCTCCGCGCAAGGCATTCCTGCCGCGGGCTCGCAGGCGGTCCTCACATGGACCACGTCGATGCCTCTGCAGCGCAAGGCCGGCGGGAAATACGCGCCACTCGAGAAGGCATCCACGACGGCCACCGTTGCGTGGTTGTAGCCTGCCTTCATGTCCCCTGTCCCTTCACTGCGTGAACACCATGGATCGATACCGCGACCATCAGAAATGCCGCCACTGACAGCGCCACCGCAAGACGCACGTCGAGCAAGTACAGCAGCGCCGACGGAACGGCGAGACCGGCCAGGCCGGCTGCTGCCAGCAGGAAGGCGCGCCGGCTGAACTCCGAACCCATGCGGGCGGGGTCGATGGCGGCCACCCATTCGAGGTTGAATCGCATGAACGCCAGCTCGAAGGCCACCATGAAGACGAAATAGCTCAGGTAGCTGATTCGCGGCTCCCGGATCAGGAAGGCCAGCGCCAGCGCCGACACGGTTGCGCCGGTGAGCCACAGCCAGGGCCGCTGGCACGAACGCCCGAGGCGAACGAAGCCGCTGGACAGCCAGGCACCGAACAACACGCCCACGGTCGCCAGCGCACTGACCACCCCGACGCCGGCGACTCCCTGGCCGAGGTAGCTCATCGGATAGGCGACCCGAATGGCGTTGTGCAGACCCTGGAAGGCGGTGATCACACCGAGCATGCCCAGCCAGTACGCTGCGCGACGGCCCATGGCAGATCGCGCGGACACGGCCGGCACGGTGCCGGGAGCCCCCGGAGGATTCAGCTGCGGGGCGGACAGCGGCAGCTTGACACGAGGCAGTCCGATGGACGTGATGCCGAACACGCCCGCGCTCCATGCGAGCAAGGCCACGGGGCCGACGCTCGCGCCGATCAGCGAAAACACCACCCCGGCGGTGGCGGTTCCCACGATGCGCCGGAACTCGAGACCAGCGATGGCCTGGTCCGCGAGTTCGCCGGACGGGCAGATGGTTCTGGCGGCCACCGACGCCGCGGCGCGGGTCAGCGCGTCGGTGAAGCCCCTCAGGCTCGCGAGGCAGACCGCCAGAGCCACGTCCGAGTGCCAGACCGCGATCGCGCAAAGCACGAACACCACCACGCTGGTCATTTCGGCCAGACTGGCGATGCGGGTCGGCGAGCGCCCCTCGATCAGCGAGCCAATGCCCCGCGGCCACAGCAGGGTCACGATCCACTGGCCGGCGAAGACCAGCGACGACAGCGCGACCCGCCCGGTCGCCTGGTCCACCCAGACCGCGAGAGCGAGCAGGCCGAGCATCGACGCGGTACTGGAAGCCTGCACCGCCCAGCAAAGGCCCTGGACGCCCCGCCCGCCGGGGTTGGCCTGGTTCGAGACCACGGGGTCGAGATCGCGTCAGCGCAGCCCGCCGCGCAAATGCGTGGCACCGACACGTCGATCTCGCAACTCCATGCCGCCGGCAATCAGCGGCATTTCGGCATTCGCGTCGCAAGCGGCAGGCTCGTGCACCACATGACGCCAGGGCACCAGCTTTTCGGCGTTGTCCGCGCTGGCCAGGATGGCGACCAGGATTTCCTCGTCGTCGATGCCCAGCGCATGCGCCGAGAGCATCAGGTTGCTGTTTCTCTGCACACCGGGAATCGTGTTGATCTCGAGGAAAATGGGTTCGCCGCTTTGTTGCTCGACCAGGAAATCAGCGCGAATCGCTCCGTCGAAGTCGAGTGCGCAGCAGATCGCACGCATGGCCGCGTGGATCGGGCCGACCCATGGGTGGGAGCGATCGACGATCGGTTGGAAGTTCACCGACGGCCCGCGCGCGCAGCCCAGTTTGGACGGGCCGTCGTAGTACATCGCCGCGGGTTTGCACGCCAGCGGCGGCATCATCACGGCGCTGCCGCCGAAGTACAGCACCGGAACCGTCACCGGAATGCCTTCGACGAAGGGTTCGATGATGAAGTCCTTGAAGCCCTGCCCGGCGTGCTCCGCCAGCGCCCGGGCAAACTCCGAGCGGCTGCTGACCAGGCTCAGGCCGATGCTGCTGCCCCCGAGACAGGCCTTGAGCATGAAGGGGCATGACGGCAGGCGATCGGGCACGCCCCACTCGGGCTTGACGCGCTGGCTCGGCAGGGTCCGCACCCGCGCGCCATGCAGCATGAGCTTCATCAGGCGCTTGTCCGCCGCGACGCCGCTCGGAGCCACGCCGCTTCCGGTATAGGGAATGCCAAGATAGGCCAGCAGGCCCTGCAGGTTGCCGTCCTCGCCAAAGGGGCCGTGCGTATTCAGAAAGGCTGCATCGAGCCCTTCGAGCGATGCGATGAAATCGGGCGCGGTGGGGTCGAGCCACTCGCTGGATATGCCGATGTTGCCGAAGCTTCGGGTGATGTCCATGACCGACAGCTGGCCGCTCGGCTTGTGGCGCAGATAGGTTCCGTCCTCGACCGACGTGGCCCCGTACAACACGCCGACATGCCAGTTGCGCATCGACGTCATCTTGTTCGCGATGGCCCTCCTGAACGCGTCGCGTTCCAGTTCCCACCACCCCATCAGCCCGTTCGGCATGTGCAGAACTCCCTGGTTGCCAACCTCGATGGCCTTCGGCGCCGGCATGGCCGCGCGTCGAGCGTGCACCTTGGACGCCCGCATCGCTACGAAAGTTTCCGGGCTTCGCGAATGCCCGCAGATACGCGTGGGGCATTCGCGCGCTGCGCAGCGCAAGTCGCAAGGACGTCGCCGTGGCGGGCCTGGGGCGCGTGCACGAAGGCATCTGGACAGCGTGGCAGGAAGTCGCGCAAGGTGTCATGTCGCTGCAGGGCGTGCAGGGCCTGGTCGGGCACTCGGAGGGCGCTGCGATCGCGCTGCTGGCTGCTGGCGCGCTGTGCCTTGCGGGAAGGCCCCCGCTGATCGTGTGGGCCTGGGAGCCGCCGCGTGTGCGCTGCGATGGAGTGCTGCGTGAGCTGCTGGCGAAGCACAACGTGGTCGTGCACGTGATGCACCACGGGCAAGACCTCGTGCCCGACGTGCCGGCGCCCGTACCCTGGGTCATGGAGTGGCAACACCCGGCGGAAGTGCGCGGGTTCGGCGTGGCTGCGTACCCGTTTCCCAACGTGGCCGATCACCTGCTGCCGGGCATCCTGCGCGATGCTGCGCAGCTGACGGCTTAGCCGACGAAACCAGACGCGATGGACTCGAGGTAGGCGAGGGCGTCCTGGAGGCGGCCAGCGCGTGCCAGGTCGATCAAGGACTGGCCGCCGAAACTCGGCTGGGGCTGCATCACGAGCTCCAGGGCCTAGCGGGCAGAGCCGGTCACGTCTTTCGCGGCTGCGCGCAGCTCGAGGGGTTCGTGTACTGTGGCGGGCATGGCTATTAGCCGGCGTAGCGTTCGGCGATTTGCTCTGGCGTGACTCGATAGTATCTGTTGACCAAGGTGTTCAAGTCCTCGTGGTCACTGACTTTTTGCAGGACTTCCACCGGCATCCGGCGTGACAGGTGCGTGAGACACGTCGCCCGGCCGTCGTGGAAGTGCAGATGCTTGATGGGTCGAGCCGTTCGGTCACGCACGTCCCGAAAACTGGTGTCCCGGGTGGCATCAGAATGCAGTTCGTGTGCACTGAAGACTACCTAACGCCGCTGGACGGCGAAAACGACAACGGCCCCAACAGGGGCCGTCGCGTAAGTGCTTGATTTCGCCTATTTTCACCACTGGGGGGCGAACCCCGGAAAAGCTTGTGGTGCCCAGAAGAGGACTCGAACCTCCACGCCTCGCGGCGCTAGTACCTGAAACTAGTGCGTCTACCAATTCCGCCATCTGGGCAGGAAGCGAACACTATAGCAGTGTTTTCGTCATTGTCCAGTATGCTGCGTGCAACGCCCGGACAAGCAGCATGTCCGGCGCGGCCAACCACCGGGGGGAAGTCATTGATTGTCGAAGGCATCGTGCACGGGCATCGCGACGGCTACGGCCTCGTCGTGTCGGAGGAGCCGGCCGTGGAGGTCTACCTGCCGCCGCAGCAGATGCGCGCCGTCATCCACCTCGATCGCGTGCGCGTGCGGGTGGTGCGCCAGGATCGGCGTGGGCGCCCCGAGGGCCAGGTGCTGGAGATCGTCGAGCGCAACAAGCGTCCGGTGATCGGCAGGCTGCTGCAGGAAAACGGCGTGTGGCTGCTGGCGCCGGAGGACAAGCGCCATGTGCAGGACATCCTGATCGCGCCCGGCGGGCTGGGCGCGGCCAAGGCCGGGCAGGTGGTCAGCGTCGAGCTCACCGGCCCGGTCGAACTGCACGCGCAGCCCATCGGCCGGGTCGACGAGGTGCTGGGCGCGCTGCACGACCCCGGGCTGGAAATCGAGATCGCGGTACGCAAGTACGGCGTGCCGCACCGATTCAGCGAGGACGCCGCCCGGCAGGCCGCGCGCCTGCCCGCGCAACTGCGCGCGGCCGATCGCAAGGATCGCGTCGACCTGCGCGACGTGCCGCTGGTGACCATCGACGGCGAGGACGCGCGCGACTTCGACGACGCCGTCTACTGCGAGCCGGCCCGCGTCGGCCGGCGCAAGGGCTTCCGGCTGCTGGTGGCGATCGCCGACGTCTCGCACTACGTGCGCCCCGGCGACGCGCTCGACCGTGACGCGCTGGAGCGCGCGACCTCGGTGTACTTTCCGCGGCGGGTGATCCCGATGCTGCCGGAAAAGCTGTCCAACGGGCTGTGTTCGCTGAATCCCGAGGTCGACCGCCTGTGCCTGGCCTGCGACATGCTGATCAGCGCCGACGGCGAGCTCCACGCCTACCAGTTCTTTACCGCGGTGATGCGCTCGCACGCCCGGCTGACCTACACCGAGGTCGCCGAGATGCTGCAGAACACCCGCGGCCCGCAGGCGCAGGCACGGGCCGCACTGCTGCCGCAGCTGCTGCAGCTGTACGACGTGTACAGCGCGCTGATGAAGGCGCGGCGCGCGCGCGGCGCGATCGAACTGGAGGTTCCGGAGACCCGCATCGTCTGCGACGCCAGCGGGCGCATCGAGCACATCGCGCTGCGCGAGCGCAATGATGCGCACCGGGTGATCGAGGAATGCATGCTGGCGGCCAACGTCTGCGCCGCCGATTTCCTCGGGCGCAACCAGCATCCCGGGCTGTATCGTGTGCATGAGGGCCCGACCCCCGAGCGCCTGGCGCTGCTGCGCGGCTTCCTGCAGACCCTGGGGGTGCCGCTGGCCTTCGGCGAGGAGCCGACGCCGGCCGACTACCAGCGCCTGGCCGAGCTCACCCGCGAGCGTCCCGATGCGCAGCAGATCAACACCCTGATGCTGCGTTCGATGCAGCAGGCGATCTATTCCCCGTACAACAGCGGGCACTTCGGACTCGCCTACGAGGCCTACGCCCATTTCACCAGTCCGATCCGTCGCTACCCCGACCTGCTGACCCATCGCGCGATCAAGGCCCTGCTGCAGGGCAGGCGCTACCGCCTGGATCTCCCCGCCGGGCTCGAGCCCCCGGCACCGCGTCCGCGGCGCGGGGCCGCCGCTGCAGCGGCTGCGGCGCCCGCGCCCGCGGAGCCGGCCTCGCCGGAGTTGCAGCAGTGGGAACTGGCCGGTCTGCACTGCTCGGCCAACGAGCGGCGCGCCGACGAGGCCACGCGGGACGTCGAAAGCTGGCTCAAGTGCTGGTACATGCGCGACCGGCTGGGGGAGGAATTCGTCGGCTCGATCACCGCAGTCACCGGTTTCGGCGTGTTCGTTCAGCTCAGCGCCTTGTTCGTCGAGGGACTGATCCACATTTCCGAGCTCGGTGCCGAATACTTCCGCTTCGACGAGGCGCGCAACGAACTGCGCGGCGAGCGCACCGGCAAGCGCTACGCGCTGGGCGACCGCGTGGTCGTGCAGGTCAGCCGGGTCGATCTCGACGGCCGGCGCATCGATTTCCGGCTGGTTGCCGACAGCCTGCGTGCCGCGCCGGCGGCGGGCGGGGGGCACAAGGCCGGGCGCGGCGGCGCGGCGCAACCGGTGGCGGAGGACGCCGCCGACGACAGCACCTTCAGGCTGCCGCAGCCGCCGGCGAAGGCTTCGCGCAAGCGCGTCGCGGCCCCGGCGTCGGAGGTGGAGGCGGCAGCCCCGGCGCGCAAGGCGGGTCGCCCGGCCAGCGGCGACGGCAAGGCGCGCAAGGCTCCTGCGCGGCAGGCGCGGGCGGCCAAGTCGCGCTCCGGCAAGGCGCGCAAGCCGGCGACCCGCGCGCGCCGCGGGCGCTGAGGGCCGCCACCCGCCCGGCCCTGCGAAGGCTCAGAGCGAGGACGGCGGGCGGCACGCCTCGGCCCAGGCGCGCAGCATCGCCTCGGGCAGCGTGGCCGCGCGCAGCGCCGAGTCTTCGCGCATCGCCAGGTCGGCGGCCGCCGCGTGCAGCCAGACGGCCGCGCGCGCCGCCGCGCCGGCGTCGTCGCAACGCGCCAGGAAGGCGCCCAGCGCGCCGCTGAGCACGTCACCGGTGCCGGCGGTGGCGAGCAGGCCGTTGCCGCTGGAGTTGACCCAGGTCGCGCCATCGCGGCAGGCGATCACCGTGCCCGCGCCCTTGAGCACCACCTGCGCCCCGCTGGCCTGGCTGAGCGCGCGCGCCGCACGCAGGCGGTCGGCCTGCACGGCGGAGGTGCCGCTGCCCAGCAGTCGGGCCGCCTCGCTCGGGTGGGGCGTCAACCACGCGGGCCGCGCGCGGGCGCGCAGCGCGTTCCACAGCGCGCCGTCCCGGGGCTGCGCGGCCAGCAGGTTGAGGCCGTCGGCGTCGATCACCAGCGCGTGCGGCGAGGCGAGCAACCGGCGCAGCCAGTCGGCCGCCGCCGGCGCGTTTCCCGCCCCCGGGCCGAACACCAGGCAGACGTCGCGGGCGTCGGCGGCCTGCGCCTGGCGCAGCAGTTCATCGCCGTCGCGCAGCATGATCTCGGGGTACTGCGGATCCAGCCGGGGAGCCTGCGCGTCCAGGCTGGCCGCGTACACCCGGCCGGCGCCCAGCGCGAGGCCGGCGCGTGCGGCCAGCCACAGCGCGCCACCCATGCCGCGCGCGCCTCCGAACAGCAGCAGGTCGCCGCGCGCGCCCTTGTGCGCCGCCTGCCGCAGCGGCGGCAGGGCCAGCAGTGCCTCAGGGCCGCCACCCCACAGCGCGCAGGGAAGGGCGCCGTCCGCAGCCGGGTCGGCTTCCAGGTGCGTCAGCCAGATCTCGCCGCAGCACGCGGCATGCGGGCCGGTGGCATGCCCGGGTTGCAGCCCGAGCATGGCCAGCGTCGCGCTGGCGCGCACCAGCGCGCCGGGCGCGTTTGCGCTGCCGCCTTGCAGCCCCGACGGCAGGTCGACGGCAAGCACCGGGCATGCCGCCGCGGCCAGCGCGGCGATGGCCTGCGCAAGCGCGCCGCGCGGTGCTTCGCGCAGCCCCAGGCCGAGCAGGGCGTCGACGGCCACCTCGCTGTCGGCGAGCAGCGCCGCGCCCTCGCTGTCCTCCCAGCGCAGCGGCTGCAGGCCGGCCGCGCGCGCCTGCTGCAGCGCCCAGCACCAGTCGGCGCCGCGGTGCGGCGCGCACCATTGCGCGGGCTCGCCGCAGCCCACCAGCAGCACCTGCAGACGCGGAGCATGCGGCAGGCTTGCCAGCGCGGCGGCCGCGCGCAGGCCGTCGCCACCGTTGTTGCCGGGCCCGCACAGCAGCAGCACCCGGCGCGCATGCGGCCAGCGCGCGCGCAACAGCGCGGCCACGGCGCGGCCGGCCCGATCCATCAGCGCATGCGCGGGCAGCGCCGCGGCTGCGCGGGCCTCGGCGGCACGCAAGGCCGCTTCGTCCCACAGCGGCAGTGGCTGGCGCAGCCGCCGGGCGTCGATGCGCCGTGGCCCCGAGGGGTGGCCGGGTTGGATTTCGGATGGCGCAATCACGATTTCGTCATGTGGAAAATTCATGTTGCGCAGCAAGGAGTCCGTCTTCAGAATCACGAAAGATCATTGCACCATGCAGTACGTCATGTCTAAGTATCTGTTCTGCAAGGAGATAAAAAATAGTCTTCTATAAGACATAAGTGCTTGCTGCGCTGCAGCTTTGCGCTACGCTAGAGCCATTCAACAGCCCCATCGATGGAGATGCTCTCATGGCAAACCGCGAACAGCAAATTCGCCAGATCGAACAGGATTGGAAGGACAACCCGCGTTGGGCCGGGATCCAGCGCGGCTACGGCGCCGCCGAGGTCGTGCGGCTGCGCGGTTCGGTGGCCGTCGAGCACAGCCTGGCGCGGCGCGGTGCCGAAAGGCTGTGGCGCGAGCTGCACGCCGAACCCTTCATCAACGCGCTGGGCGCGCTGACCGGCAACCAGGCCATGCAGCAGGTCAAGGCCGGGCTGAAGGCCATCTATCTGTCGGGCTGGCAGGTCGCCGGCGATGCCAACCTGGCCGGCGAAATGTACCCCGACCAGTCGCTGTATCCGGCGAACTCGGTGCCCTCGGTGGTCAAGCGCATCAACAACACCCTGGCGCGCGCCGACCAGATCCAGTGGATGGAAGGCCGGAACCCCGGCGACGAGGGCTACATAGACTATTTCGCGCCCATCGTCGCCGATGCCGAGGCCGGTTTCGGCGGCGTGCTGAACGCCTTCGAACTGATGAAGTCGATGATCGAGGCCGGCGCTGCCGGGGTGCACTTCGAGGATCAGCTGGCCTCGGTGAAGAAGTGCGGCCACATGGGCGGCAAGGTGCTGGTGCCCACCCGCGAGGCCGTGGCCAAGCTGGTCGCCGCGCGCCTGGCGGCCGACGTCATGGGCGTGCCCACGCTGCTGGTCGCCCGCACCGACGCCGAGGCCGCCGACCTGCTGACCTCCGATGTCGACGAGAACGACCGTCCCTTCTGCACCGGCGAGCGCACCGTGGAAGGCTTCTTCCGCACGCGTCCCGGGCTGCAGCAGGCGATCTCCCGCGGCCTGGCCTATGCCCCGTACGCCGATCTGATCTGGTGCGAGACCGGCAAGCCGGATCTGGCCTACGCGAAGGCCTTCGCCGAGGCCATCCACGCCCGTTTCCCCGGCAAGATGCTGGCCTACAACTGCTCGCCGTCGTTCAACTGGAAGAAGAACCTCGACGACGCCACGATCGCCCGCTTCCAGAAGGAACTCGGCGCGATGGGCTACAAGTTCCAGTTCATCACCCTGGCCGGCTTCCACGCGCTGAACTACTCGATGTTCGAGCTCGCCCACGGCTACGCGCGCAACCAGATGAGCGCCTTCGTCGCGCTGCAGGAGCGGGAATTCGCCGCCGCCGAGCAGGGCTTCACCGCGGTCAAGCACCAGCGCGAGGTCGGCACCGGCTACTTCGACGCGGTGACCACCACCATCGAGTCGCAGGCCTCGACCGCCGCCCTCAAGGGCTCGACCGAGGACGAGCAGTTCTTCGACCAGAAGGTGGCCTGAGGGTCGCGCCGCCCGCAGCGCGGGCAGCGCGCCACGGGCGCGGCCGACGCATCGCCCGGGCTCAGCCCGGGTGGCGCATCAGCCGCGCCTTTTCGCGTTCCCAGTCGCGCTTGGCCTCGGTGTCGCGCTTGTCGTGCAGCTTCTTGCCGCGGCCGAGCGCGAAGTCGAGCTTGATGCGTCCCTGCTTCTCGTGCAGGTTCACCGGCACCAGGGTGTAGCCGCGCTGCTCGACCTTGCCGATCAGGCGGCGGATCTGCTCCTTGTGCATCAGCAGCTTGCGCGTGCGGCTGGCGTCGGGGCGCACGTGGGTGGAGGCGCTCTGCAGCGCGCTGACATGCATGCCGACGAGGAACAGCTCGCCGTCGCGGATCAGCACGTAGCCGTCGAGCAGTTGGGCGCGCCCGGCGCGGATGGCCTTGACCTCCCAGCCCTCGAGCACCAGCCCGGCCTCGAAGCGTTCCTCGAGGAAATAGTTGAACGAGGCCTTGCGGTTTTCGGCGATCGACATGGGCTGGAAGCTGGGGGCGCAGCGGCCGGCTTCAAGCCCGGGCCGCTGCAGGCGGCGCGCCGCGCCGTGTTCCTAGAATGGGTGATTTTACGGATTCCCCGATGGCACAGGTTCGCAAGTCCGTCCTCATCTGGTACAGCCCGCAGCAGATGTACAGCCTGGTGCGCGACGTCGCGTCGTACCCCGAGTTCCTGCCCTGGTGCGGCGGCGTGGAAATCCACGAGGCCGGCGAGGACTCGATGCGCGCGACCATCCGCATCGACTTCAAGGGCGTGCGCCAGAGCTTCACCACCGAGAACCAGCACCTCCCCGGGCGCGAGATCCACATGCGCCTGGTCGACGGCCCCTTCAGCCACCTGCAGGGCCGCTGGCAGTTCAGCCCGCTGCAGGACGAGCAGGCCTGCCGTGTCGATTTCGAGCTGGTATACCACTTCTCCAGCCGCCTCGTCGACGCCGTGATCGGCCCGGTGTTCGGACATATCGCGAAGACCTTCGTCGAGTCCTTCGTGCAGCGTGCCGAGCAGGTCTACGGAGCCGCCTCATGAGCGTGCCCGGCCTGCGCGTGCAGGTGTACTGGCAGGACGCGCAGGGCCGCGCCGCGCTGCGCACGCTGCAGCTGGCCGCCGGCGCCACCGCCGGCGATGCCGTGCGCGCCAGCGGGCTGCAGCATCTGCTGCCCGACGCCAGCTGGGAGCAGCCGGGGGGCAGCCTGCGGCTGGCCGTGCACGGCCGGGCCTGCGCGCCGCAGCAGGCGCTGCGCGACGGTGACCGGGTGGACATCACTCGCGCGCTGCGGATCGACCCCAAGGAGGCGCGCCGGCTGCGCGCACGCGCTGCGCGTCAGGCGCCGTTGTAGGCCACCAGCACGAAGCCTGTGCCGGGGCCGTAGGGCAGGCCCGCCACCTGGGCCTCCGAGACTGCGCGTATGTGGGTATCGTCGAGTTCATACCAATGCCCGCGCTGGCGCAGATACGTCACGAAGTGGTAGTTGCGTCGGTACACCAGCACGCGCAGTTCGTGCCGGTGTGGCAGAAAGGCGAAATTGACAGGGCCGTGGGTGTAGATATTCCCGATCTTGTAGACGCCGGGCAGGAAGACCCGATCCCCAGCCGCATAGAGAACGCCCATTTGCTCTTCGTCGGTCGGCACGGCGGCTTCGAGACCAAAACCACGCACGGCCGCCGAGTCCCCAACGGCGCCGTTCCACAACTCGGCGACTTCGCCGCCATACTGGTTCATAGCCTGCCAGCCTGGCTGTTGCTGCAGCACATGCTGAATGTTCTGCAGCGCGGTGCGGATGGCCTGTGGCTGCCCGCTGTCGTAGGCTTCGTAGAAGGCCTGCATGGGCAACTGCGGCCAGTTGTTCGCAGCCTCGGCGCGCAGCTTCGGCAGATGCACCAGAGCCTGCATGGCCGCATTGAAAAAGCAGCTCATTCCCAGGTTTGGCAATCCATGCAGATTGGCGGGAAGCGCGGCGGGAGGCGGGGGCGGCGGCGGATGGGGCGTGCCGTGATCCGCTGCCGCGTCGGCATGGCCGCCGCTGGCTGCGCTCGACGGCGAGCCCGACGCCGACCCTGGGCTCGAGGCTGAGCCCGAGCCCGAGCCCGAGCCCGAGCCCGAGCCCGAGCCCGAGCCCGAGCCCGAGCCCGAGCCCGAGCCCGAGCCCGAGCCCGAGCCCGAACCGCAGGCAGCGAGCGTGGCCGACAGCAGCAGGGCGCCGATCATCCGGCAGACGAGCACAGCCTGTCCACATGCCAGCGGTCGATGCAGCGTATGGGGAGGGGGAGGGCTCATGCGCGCATTGTGGATCGGAAGCTCGCGGCTGGGCAGGGGGCGGATGGACTCCTGACGCGCGTTCTACGCGTGGCTGATGCAAGGCTGACGCAGGCGTGCCGCGGCAGGGTCGGCGCCCGTGGGCACGGAGTGCGGATCCGCGGCGATCGGGATGCGCAGCAACCGCCCCGCAAGGCCGGGCCGGGCAAGGGGCGCGGTGCACGATCCCGCAGCCGTCCTTCGATGGTGGCGCAGCGTCCGACGCTCAGCGCATGGTCGACGGCCGCGCCTCGATATGCGGCAGGTCGTCGGGATCGCGCGGCAGCCACACGCGCACCAGCAGCCCGCCGTCGTCGGCGTTCAGCAATTCCAGCCTGCCGCGCATGCGTGCCACCGTGCGGTCGACGATCGCCAGCCCGAGCCCGGTGCCCTTGGCCGCGGTGCGCGCGGCGTCGCCGCGGAAGAACGGGCGCGTCAGCATCGGCAACTGGTCGGGGGGGACGCCGGGGCCGTGGTCACGCACTTCCATGGCCACCTCGGCGGTGCGCCGCAGGAAGCTGATCTCCACCTCGGCGCGCTCGCTGCCCGGAGTGCGGCCGTAGCGGCGCGCGTTCTCGAGCAGGTTCGACAGCACGCGCCGGGTCTCCAGTTCGTCGGCCAGCGCCAGCGCGCGCACGCCCTGACGCACATGCAGCACGAGATCCTCGGCCTTGCCGAGGTCGCCCTGTGCGCGCAGCGCCAGCTCCGGCAGATCGACGCGCTGCAGCACCGGGCTGCCCGAGCGCGCGTATTCCATGAACTTGCTGATGATGGAGTCGGCCTGCTCGATGTCGGCGACGATGTCGTGGCGGGCCTGCGCGTCCGGGACGCTGAGCTCGGCCTCCAGGCGCAGGCGCGCCAGCGGCGTGCGGATGTCGTGGGAGATTCCGGCCAGCATCAGCGCGCGCTCCTGCTCGATCTCCTGCAGGGCGCGCGCCATGCGGTTGAAGCCCCGGTTCACCTCGCGGATTTCCTCGGTGCCGGAGCTTTCGTCGAGCTGGTGGGAGAAATCCCCTTCGCGCACATAGGCAGTGGCGATGCTGAGGTCGCGCAGCGGACGGTTGACGAAGCCGGCGATCACCGCCGCGCCGATCAGCGCCAGCAGGGTCGCCAGCACGCCGCCGACGACCCAGGTCTCGCCCAGCGCTTCGTCCATGCGGGAGGGGTCGAGCAGCAGCCAGTAGCGCGTACTGGCGATGCGGAAGCCGATCCACAGGCCGCGCTGGTCATTCACCGAGGAGGCGAAGTCCAGGTGCTCGTGCAGCCGCGCGCCGACGCTGGCGGTCAGGCGGCGGGCGAGCTTGCCGCCTTCGAGGGCGGTCCAGCGGTCGCCGGGGCTGCGCGGGTAGATGTAGATGTCCTCGCGGCGCACCAGTTCGTCGAGCAGGGCGTTGCGGTACTGCGGCGCCGAATGCACCAGCGCGATGCGGGTGAGGTCGATCAGGCTGGTGATCTGGCGCGCCGTCTGCTCGATCTGCTGGTTGTTCTGCTGCACCCGGAAACTCTGGAACCAGGCCGCCAGGCTCACCGACAGCAGCGCGACGATGAGCACGAAGGTGCGCCAGTACAGGCGCCCCGAAAGCTGCCACAGCCAGCGCCGCGGGCGGGTTTCGGGGACGTGGGGATGCGCGTTCATGCGGGCGCCTGGCCGGCCGCTGGCGGCGGCGCGCCGGACTCAGGAGTCCTTGCTGTCGGGCACGAACACGTAGCCCACGCCCCACACGGTCTGGATGTAGCGCGGATGCGCGGGGTCGATCTCGACGATCTTGCGCAGGCGGGAAATCGCCACGTCGAGGCTGCGGTCGAAGGCCTCGTAGTCGCGCCCGCGCGCGAGTTCGGCCAGGCGGTCGCGCGACAGCGGCTGGCGCGGGTGGCGCACCAGCGCCTTGAGCATCGCGAACTCCCCGGTCGTCAGGCTGATCAACTCGTCGTTGCGCGAGAGTTCGCGGCGCGCCAGGTCGAGGCTGAAGGGCCCGAACACCACCGTCTCGTCGTCGCGCGCCGGGGCCCCGGGCAGCTCCGGGTTGGGCTGGCGCCGCAGCACCGCGCTGATGCGTGCCAGCAGCTCGCGCGGGTTGAAGGGCTTGGGCAGGTAGTCGTCGGCGCCGACCTCCAGGCCGATGATGCGGTCGACGTCCTCGCCCTTCGCGGTGAGCATGATGATCGGCGTGAAGTCCTTCGACGCGCGCATGCGCTTGCACACCGTCAGGCCATCCTCGCCGGGGAGCATCAGATCGAGCACGATGAGGTCGAAGCGTTCCTTGACCATCACTCTCTGCATGGTCTTGGCGTCTTCGGCGACGAAGACTTCGTAATTTTCCTGCGAGAGGTAGCGTCGCAGTAGGTCACGAATACGGGCGTCGTCGTCGACGACCAGGATTTTCTTCGGCTTGTCTGGATGCATGGCGGCTCGAAAAAGGCTGGGATGCTCGCTCGCGGCCCCTTCTCGGCGTGGCTTGCCCACTCGCCGCGTCGGGCACCCGGTCAAATGTAACCGCGTTGCCGAGGGATCGACAAGTTTCCAAAAGTCTCTGCCGTCATTGGGCTCGCTTCGAGCGCCTCCGGCCGGCCTTTCGGGGACTGCGTATAGTTCGGCAGATGACCATGCCCGAGCCCACTCCCGCGCGCGATCCCGGAAGCATCGAATTGCGCGGGGCGCGGCAGAACAACCTGAAGAACCTCGATCTGTCGATTCCCCTCGGGCGCATGGTGGTCGTCACCGGGGTGTCGGGTTCGGGCAAGAGTTCGCTGGCCTTCGACACCGTCTATGCCGAGGGGCAGAGGCGCTACGTCGAGACCTTCTCCTCCTACGCGCGGCAGTTCCTCGACCGCATGGATCGCCCGCGGATCGACCACATCGGCGGCATCCTGCCGGCGATTGCCATCGACCAGGCCAACCCGGTGCGCACCTCGCGCTCGACGGTGGCGACGATGACCGAGCTGGCCGACCACCTCAAGCTGCTGTATGCGCGGCGCGCGCAGCTGCATTGCCGGCGTTGCGGCGGCGTGGTGCGGCGCGACGACGCGGCTTCCATCGCCGCCGACCTGCGGCGGCGCGCGGCCGCCGCGGGCGACCCCCGGCTGGTGCTGGGTTTCGCGCTGCCGCTGCCGGCCGGCATGGAACTGCAGGCCGTGCTCGATGGCCTGGCCGCGCAAGGCTACACCCGCATCCATGCGCAGCGCGACGGCGTGTTGCACGTGGTGCAGGATCGACTGCGCCTCGGCGGCGCCGCCGAGGCGCGCCTGCTCGAGGCCATCGAGGCCGCGCTGGCGCGCGGCCAGGGGCGCATGGAGGCCTGGGTGCTGGCCGATGGCGAGGCCGCGCATTGCGCGGCCGAGCCGGCGCCGGCCTGGCGCTACTCCTCGGCGCTGCACTGCGCCGCCTGCGACATCGCCTACCGCGATCCCACGCCGGGCATGTTCAGCTTCAACTCCGCGATCGGCGCCTGCGAGACCTGCCGCGGCTTCGGGCGCGTGCTGGGCATCGACTGGGGGCTGGTCGTCCCCGATCCCGCCAGAACCCTGCGCGGCGGCGCGATCAAGCCCTGGCAGACCGCCAGCTTCGCCGATGCCCAGCGCGACCTCGAACGCCATGCCGCGGCCGCCGGCGTGCGCCTGGACGTGCCCTGGTCGGAGCTGCGCGCCGACGAGCGCGACTGGGTGATCGACGGCGACCCCGCATTCGACGGTCGCTGGGAGCAGCAGTACTACGGCCTGCGCCGCTTTTTCGAATGGCTCGAGACGCGCACCTACAAGATGCATGTGCGGGTGCTGCTGTCCAAGTACCGCAGCAGCAGCCCATGCCCGGCCTGCGGCGGCGCGCGGCTCAAGCTCGAGGGCCTGCTGTGGCGCATCGGCAGCGCGGCGGCGGCGCAGGCCAGCCAGGCGCCGCGGCTGCGGCCGCAGGGCGTCGAATGCAGCGCCGAGACCTGGGCCGCGCTGCCCGGGCTGAGCCTGCACGAGCTCATGCAGCTGCCGGTGGCGCGCGCGCAGGCCTTCTTCGCCGCCGTCGAGCAGGACAGCCGGGGCGACGCCGCCAGCCGCCTGCTGCTGGAGGAGATCCGTGCCCGCCTGCGCTACCTGCTCGACGTCGGCCTGGGCTACCTCAGCCTCGACCGGCAGTCGCGCACCCTGTCGGGCGGCGAGGTGCAGCGCATCAACCTGACGACCGCGCTGGGCACCTCGCTGACGCAGACCCTGTTCGTGCTCGACGAGCCGTCGATCGGCCTGCACCCGCGCGACCTGCACCGGCTGAACGCCGTGCTGCGCGGGCTGAAGGACGCCGGCAACAGCCTGCTGGTGGTCGAGCACGACCCGCAGATCATGCTGGCGGCCGACCACCTGATCGAGCTCGGGCCGGGCGCCGGCGAGCGCGGCGGCCAGCTCGTGTTCGAAGGCGACCTGCCGGCGCTGCGGCGCGCCGACACCCTGACCGCGGCCTACCTGCGCGGCGAGCGCACGGTACGCCAGGCGCGCCCGCCGCGGCGACTGCGCTGCGACGAGCAGGGTCGGCTGCAGGCGCCGCGGCTGATCCTCGAGGGCGCGCGGGCGCACAACCTGCGCGACCTGACGGTGGACATCCCGCTGCACGCGCTGGTCGCGGTGACCGGGGTGTCGGGTTGCGGCAAGTCCACGCTGGTGGGCGACGTGCTGTGGCCGGCGCTGGCGCGGGCGCTGGGCAAGAACGCCCCCGAGCCGGGCGCGCATGCCCGGCTGCTCGGCGCCGAGCAACTGGCCGACGTGCTGCTGGTCGACCAGAGCGCGCTGGGCAAGACCGCGCGCTCCAACCCGGTGAGCTTCGTCGGTGCCTTCGACGCCCTGCGCAAGCGCTTCGCGGCGCTGCCCGAGGCGCAGCGCCGCGGCTACACCGCCGGCACCTTCAGCTTCAACAGCGGGGACGGCCGCTGTCCGGCCTGCGGCGGCTCGGGCTTCGAGCATGTGGAAATGCAGTTCCTGTCCGACGTCTACCTGCGCTGCGCCGAATGCGACGGCAGGCGCTACCGCGCCGAGGTGCTGCAGCTGCGCCTGCCGCTGCCCGGTGGGCGCAGCCTGCACATCGCCGAGGTGCTCGAGCTCACGGTGGCCGAGGCGCTGCAGCTGTTCGGCGGCGAGCGCGATCTGCAGCCGGGGCTGCGCGCGCTGCAGTCGGTGGGGCTGGACTACCTGCGCCTGGGACAACCCACGCCGACGCTGTCCGGCGGCGAGGCGCAGCGCCTGAAGCTGGCCGCCTTCCTGGCCGAGGCGCGGCGCGGTGCCGGGCGCGGCGCGGCCAGGGGTTCGCTGTTCCTGCTCGACGAGCCGACCACCGGGCTGCATTTCGACGACATCGCGCGCCTGCTGCGCGCGCTCAACGAACTCGTCGATGCCGGCCATGGCGTGGTGCTCATCGAGCACAACCTGGATGTCATCGCCGCCAGCGACTGGATCATCGACCTCGGCCCCGAGGGTGGCGACGGCGGCGGCAGCCTGGTCGTCGCCGGGCCGCCGCAGCGGGTCGAGGACTGCGCGCATTCGCACACCGGCCAGGCGCTGCGCGCCTACCGGTCCCAGGTCGGGGCCGAGGCCGCCGAACAGGCCGCGGTGCGCGCCGCCGGCGGCCAGCCGGCGCAGGCGCCGGACGCCGCGGCCGCGGCCAACGACCCCGCGCTGCTGCAGGTCGCCGAGCAGGGCGGCGCCTACCTGGCGCAGGCGCTGCGGCGCGGGCGCGAGGGCTTCGTCGCCATCCGCGGCGCGCGCGAGCACAACCTGCGCGACCTCGACGTCGACCTGCCGCGCGGCGGCATGACGGTGATCACCGGGGTCTCCGGCTCGGGCAAGAGCTCGCTGGCCTTCGACGTGCTGTTCAGCGAGGGCCAGCGGCGCTACCTGGAATCCATCAACGCCTACGCCCGGCAGTTCGTGCAGCCGCCGCCGCGTCCCGACGTGGATGCCATCTTCGGCATACCGCCGACGGTGGCCATCGCCCAGCGCAGCAGCCGCGGCGGCCGCAAGAGCACCGTGGGCACGCTGACCGAGGTGCACCCCTTCCTGCGTCTGCTCTACGCCCGCCTCGGAACCCAGTACTGCCCGGACTGCCAGCAGCCGATCGCCCCGCAGAGCGAACAGGCCATCTGCGAGCAGTTGCAGCGCGAGCTGCGCGGCGAGGCGATCGGCGTCATGGCGCCGCTGGTCGTGCAGCGCAAGGGCGTGTACACCGAACTCGCGCAATGGGCGGCGCGCCGCGGCCACGGCCACCTGTGGGTCGACGGGGTGTTCCTGCCCACCGATCCCTGGCCGCGTCCCGACCGCTTCCGCGAACACGACATCTCCCTGCCGCTGGGGGAGGTCGAGGTCGGCGACGAGCATGCCGAAGCGCTGCGCAAGCTGGTGCACGAGGCGGTACAGCTGGGCAAGGGGGTGGTGCAGGTGATCTGGCCGCTGCGCCGGCTGCGCGAGGCGATGGCCGGAGGCGATGTCATCGGCGCGCATGCCGCGCTGCAGCTGCGGCGCTTCAGCACCCTGCGCGCCTGCCCGTCGTGCGCGCGCAGCTTTCCCGAGCTCGACCCGCGGCAGTTCTCCTACAACTCCTCGGTCGGCTGGTGCGGCCATTGCTTCGGCACCGGCGTGCAACTGTCCGGCTTCGACGCCAGCCACAGCGGCGAGGAGGGCGGCTGGAGCGACGCCGGCGAGGCGCCGCCCTGTCCGCAGTGCGCCGGCGCGCGCCTGAACCCGGTGTCGCTGGCCGTGCGCTGGCAGCACCGACGCATCCACGAGGTCTCGGCGCTCGCCGTCGACGACGCGCTGGGCTGGCTGCAGCAGCTGCAACTCGATGCGCGCGAAGGCCTGCTGGGCAGCGAACTCGTGCAGGAGGCCCTGGCACGCCTGGGCTTCCTGCAGCGCGTCGGGCTCGGCTACCTGGCGCTGGATCGCGCCGCGCCCACGCTGTCCGGCGGCGAGGCGCAACGCATCCGGCTGGCGGCGCAGCTGGGCAGCAACCTGCGCGGCGTGGCCTATGTGCTCGACGAGCCGACCATCGGCCTGCACCCGCGCGACAACCTGCGCCTGCTCGACGCCCTCGAGGAACTGCGCGCGCGCGGCAGCACCCTGGTCGTCGTCGAGCACGACGAGGACACCATCCGCCGCGCCGACACCATCCTCGACATCGGCCCCGGCGCCGGGCGCCTGGGCGGCCAGGTGGTGGCCATGGGCGACCTGCAGCAACTGATGCGCCATCCGGAGTCGCTGACCGCGCGCTACCTGCGCGAGCCGCTGCACCACCCGCTGCTGCCGCGCCCGGCCACCGGCGCGCGTGCCCCGGCGCTGGAAGTGCGCGGGGCGCAGCTGCACAACCTGCGCGGCATCGACGTGCGTTTTCCGCGCCAGCGGCTGAGCGTGCTCACGGGGGTGTCGGGGTCGGGCAAGTCCAGCCTGGCGCGCGGCGTGCTGTATGCCAGCGCGCGCGCGCTGCTGGCCGGCGAGGGCGCGCCGCGCGGCTGCAAGGCCCTGCTCGGCCTGGAGGGCATCGAGCGCGTGCTGGAAGTCGACCAGGCGCCGATCGGCAAGACTCCGCGTTCCTGCCCGGCCACCTACACCGGCATCTGGGACGACATCCGCAAGCTGTTCGCCGACACCTCCGAGGCGCGCATCCGCGGCTTCGGCGCCGCGCGCTTTTCCTTCAACACCGGGCCCGGGCGTTGTTCCGGCTGCGACGGCCAGGGCGCGGTGCGCGTGGAAATGAACTTCCTGCCCGACGTCGTGCAGCCCTGCGAGGACTGCGGCGGCTTGCGCTTCAACCCCGAAACCCTGCAGGTGCGGCTGCGCGGGCTGTCGGCCGGCGAGGTGCTGGAGCTCAGCGTGGACGCGGCGCTCGAATTCTTCTCCGCCCACCCCCGCATCACCCGTTCGCTGCGCCTGTTGCACGAAGTCGGCCTGGGCTACCTGCGGCTGGGGCAGCCCAGCCCGCAGCTGTCGGGCGGCGAGGCGCAGCGCCTGAAGCTGGTCACCGAGCTGGCCAGCGCGGGAGCCCGCCCGACGCTGTACGTGCTCGACGAGCCGACCGTAGGCCTGCACATGGCCGATGTCGACAAGCTGATCCGCGTGCTGCTGCGCCTGGCCGACGCCGGCCACACCGTGGTGGTCATCGAGCACAACCTGGATCTCATGGCCTCCAGCGACTGGATCGTCGACCTCGGCCCGGAGGGGGCGCGGGCGGTGGTCGGCTGGTGCGCCAGGACACTCCGGCCGAGTTCGCGCGCCAGGGCGACCGCGGTGGGCACACCGCGGCCGCGCTCGCGCGCTTCATGCGGCAGCATGGCGGCGCCGCGCCGGCCCAGGGCGGCTGAGGCACGCGCGCCTCAGGGCCGCAGCAGCGCGCGCACCGCCCGCGTCGCGGCGTCCGGCGCGCAGCAGTCGACCACCTGGCGCGCGGGCAGCGCGCGCAGCCAGGTCAGCTGGCGCTTGGCCAGTTGCCGGGTGGCGGCGATCGCCCGGGACGCGAAGGCCGCGCGGTCGCAGGCGCCCTCCAGGTGTTGCCAGGCCTGGCGATAGCCCACGCAGCGCATCGAGGGCAGGTCGGCGTGCAGGTCGCCGCGCGCGCGCAAGGCCCGCACTTCGTCCAGCAGCCCGGCGTCGATCATCTGGCGCAGCCGCTGCTCGATGCGCAGGTGCAGCCATCCGCGGTCGGACGGCTCCAGCGAAACCAGCCGCAGAGGCAGCGGCGGCTGCGGAGGGGCTTGCCGCAGCAGTTCGGACAGCGGCTGGCCGCGCAGTTCCCACACCTCGAGTGCGCGCTGGATGCGTTGTGCGTCGCCGGGCTCGATGCGGGCCGCGCTGGCCGCGTCGACGCGCCCCAGTTCGGCGTGCAGCGCCGGCCAGCCCTCGCGCTGCGCGCGCAGGCGCAGGCGCTCGCGCAGCGCGGCGTCGGCCGGCGGCAGCTCGTGCAGGCCCCGCTGCAGGGCGTGCAGGTAGAGCAGGGTGCCGCCGACCAGCAGCGGCTGGCGGCCGCGCGAGCGGATGTCCTCGACCAGCGCGCGCGCGTCGGCCGCGAAGCGCGCGGCGCTGTAGGCCTGCGTCGGCTCGAGGATGTCGATCAGGTGGTGCGGCACCCTGGCGCGCTCGACGGCGTCGGGCTTGGCGGTGCCGATGTCCATGCCGCGGTACACCAGCGCCGAGTCCATGCTGATGATCTCCAGCGGCAGCGCCTCGGCCAGGCGCAGCGCGGCGGCCGTCTTGCCGGCCGCGGTGGGGCCGCCGAGCACCAGCAGCGGGTCGCCCGCGGGCGTGCCTGGCATGGCCGCTTCAGCGCCCACGCAGGAACAGCGCGTCGAGTTCCTCCAGCGTCAGCTGGCGCCAGGTCGGGCGGCCGTGGTTGCACTGGTCGGAGCGCTCGGTGGACTCCATGTCGCGCAGCAGGGCGTTCATTTCGGGCAGGTTCAGCCGGCGCCCGGCGCGCACCGCGCAGTGGCAGGCCATGCCGGCCAGCAGGCGGTGGCTGCGCTGCTCCACGGTATCGCTGCTGCCCAGCGCGGCCAGGTCGTCCAGCACCTGGCGCACCATGCGCTCGACGTCGCCGCCGGCGAGCAGCGCCGGCACCGCGCGCACGACGAGGCTCGACGGGCCGGCCGGGGTGATGTCGAGCCCGAGGGCGGCAAGCTGCCTGGCGTGCTCCTGCACCGCGTCCAGCTCGGCCGGCGCGGCCGGCAGGCTCAGCGGCAGCAGCAGCGGCTGGGTCTGCAGCTTGCGCGCCGCCATCTGCTTCTTCAGGCCTTCGTAGACGACGCGCTCGTGCGCGGCGTGCATGTCGACGAGCACCAGCCCGCGCCGATTCTGCGCCAGGATGTAGATGTCGTGCAGTTGCGCCAGCGCCATTCCCAGCGGCAGAGCCTGGGTGCGCTCTTCCTCGTCGGCCTGGGGCCATGGCGCAGGGGCTTCGCCCAGCGGCAGCGGCAGCCACGGGCGCAGCGCCTGTTCCAGCGGCAGTCCGGCC
>JAJZEC010000096.1 GCA_021805825.1 Pseudomonadota bacterium | reverse complement strand
CCAAATCGAACCGGAATGGGGGGTATTGCCCAAAAACTGCGCACCCGATGAGCATCGCCACGCGATTCCAGCGGCGGGAATTCGCCCGTTCGTCAGGTATTTCAACGGCCTGCTAAGGATGGTGTCCAAAATCGGCTGAGCGCCACCGCGACGAAGCGATGAAGGTCACGAGATGATTCCCATCAGAGGTTGCGAGCGATTTGCGCGCTGCGATGCGTCCACCGGCGGTCATTTCGACCTCGCCGGAGGCCGTTTTCGCGCACGGCGGACGCACTCATCCCTGCGCGGCCATCAGTTGTCGGCGCGCCATCCAGAGGTTGGACAGCGCGAACAGCGTGTGCAGCTGCGCGGTGTTCTTGGCAAGGCCGCGGTAGCGCACCTTGACGTGGCCGAACTGGCGCTTGATTACCCGGAACGGATGCTCGACCTTGGCACGGATGCGCGCCTTGACGTGCTCCATCTCCTCGGCGATCGCGCCCTTGGGACTGGTCGTGTCGAGCAGCCTGCGCAGTCCGGGGCGCAACGCGACGTGCCAGCGCGTGCGGATGTCTTGGGTGTCGTCTCGCTTCTCGACGCCCTGATAGCCGGCATCGGCGAACACGTCCGCTTCCTCTCCGTGCACCAGCGCATGCGCCTGGGTCACGTCGTTGACGTTGGCCGAGGTGCCGACCACCGTGTGGACCAGGCCGCTGTCGGCGTCGACACCGATGTGGCACTTCATTCCGAAGTACCACTGGTTGCCCTTCCTGGTCTGGTGCATCTCTGGGTCGCGCGTGCCGGTGCTGTTCTTCGTCGAACTGGGAGCGGCGATCAGCGAGGCATCAACCGCTGTGCCTTCCTTGAGCATCAGCCCCTTGGCCGCCAGCGTGGCGTTCACGACGTCGAGCATCTTGGGCGCCAGATCGTGTTGCTCCAACAGGTGCCGGAATCGAAGAATGCTCACGCGGTCGGGCAAGCGGTTCATGCCGCCCAGGCCAGCGAATTGGCGATACAGCGGAACGTCAAACAACGCTTCTTCCATCGCCATGTCCGACAGGCCGAACCACTGCTGAAGAAAGTGGATCCGCAGCATCACCTCGGCGCCAAACGGCGGCCGGCCTCGCTCCTTGCGCGGCGCGTGCGGCTCGATCAGCGCCAGCAACTGCGCCCACGGAACCACGCGATCCATCTCGTCGAGGAACTTGCCCTTGCGGGTCTTGCGGCTGGTCAGATCCAGCCCGAGGTCGGCTTGCTTCATGCCTCCATTGTCCCAACCGCCGCAGCCACGCGCCAAGGTCGCGGAGGCGCTTTTTGAACACCATCCCTAAATGACTTATTACTGCATGGTTGATTCGGGAAATGCACATGGAATGACAGAATTTCTCGAAAAATCCCCCGTGAAAACCTGCCCCTGATGTGCCTGTCTGCGCGAAAAGGCCGTTTCAGGCAACCGTCCGCGTGCTGGCGTCTGGGCTGCTCGCGCCGCCATCTCCGGATCCATGCCCGATCCGTGCCCGACCCGTGCCCGATCCGTGTCTTCTCCGCCCTCGACCCACCCCTTGCGCTTCGTCTGGAGTGCCGTCGCCGGCTTCCGCCGACACCACGCGCTGATGCTGCTCGCGCCGGCCTGGGGCGCGCTGTACATACCGGTGTGCTACTACGCGATCAAACGCATCGTTGACGCCCTGGCCGACGGGCGCGCGCCCGCCTGGCCGACGCTGGCCGGGCCGATCGCCCTGTGGCTGGCCGCCGACCTGTCCACCGGCCTGCTGTGGCGGCTGTCGACCTTCGCCGCCTGGCGCAGCGAGCCGTGGGTGCGCAGGGGCATCGTCGTCGCCGCGGTGGCGCGCATCCTGTCGTACGGGCATGGCTTCTTCCAGAACGCCGCGGTCGGAGGCCTCGTCAGCAAGGTCAAGGCGCTCAGCGACGGTTACGACGACCTGTGGAACCAGTGCAGTGGCGGCATGGCCTTCCTGGCGCTGGCCATGCTGGCCAGCGCGGCCAACCTGGCATGGATCGACGTCCGCCTGGGCCTCATCGTGCTGGGCTGGCTGGCGCTGGCGCTGGCGCTGAACCTGCGCATGGGGCGTGCCGTGGTGCGGCTGGTCGGAGAGCGCTCCGAGGCCCGCCATCGCGCCACCGCCGAATGCGCCGACATCCTGGGCAACGCAGCGGCCGTCAAGATGTTCGCCGCGCGCCAGGTCGAGTGCGACAGGCTGGCGCGTTCGATGGACGGGGATCTGGTGGCCAAGGAGGTGGCCTCGCTGAAGCTGGACTTCCGCGTCGGCCTGCTCAACGACCTGCTCGGGCTGCTCTTCCTGGCCGCGATGCTCGCCGCGGTATGGCATCTGCGCGCCGGCGGGCACATCAGCATCGGCTCCGTCGTCCAGGTGTTCGGCTTGATGTTCAACCTGAGCCTGAACCTGTTCCTGCTGATCCAGGAGTACCAGAACCTGGTGCACAAGCTCGGCAGCCTGCACAGCGCCTTGTCGGTGCTCGACGCCGACCGCGACGAATACGGCGGCTTGTCCCTGCGTGCGGCGGCGCCCGGCGTGGAATTCCAGCGCCTGTGCTTCCGCCACGCGGACGGCCATGCGGTGTTCGACGGCCTGGATCTGGCCGTGGCTCCCGGGGAGAAACTGGGCATCGTCGGCGAGACCGGAGCGGGCAAGACGACCCTGGTGCATCTGCTGCTCAAGCATCTGCGGCCGCAGTCCGGGCGCGTGCTGGTCGGCGGATGCGACATCGCCGCCGTGGACGCCGACTGCCTGCGCCGCGCGATCGCCGTCATTCCCCAGGACATCAGTCTGTTCCACCGCGACCTGCGCGCCAACATCGCCTACGGGCGCCCGGATGCCGACGATGACGCCATCGAGCGCGCCGCCCGCCGTGCGCACGCCCACGGCTTCATCAGCCGCCTGCCGGCCGGCTACGCCACGCGGGTCGGCGAGCGGGGCATCAAGCTGTCCGGAGGGCAGCGCCAGCGCATCGGCATCGCCCGCGCGTTGCTCAAGGATGCGCCGATCCTGGTGCTCGACGAGGCCACCAGCAGCCTGGACAGCCGCACCGAGACCCTGATCCAGGACGCGCTGCGCGAACTGCTGCGGGGCAAGACGGTGCTGGCCATTGCCCATCGCCTGTCGACCCTGAAGGACATGGATCGCATCGTCGTGCTCGACCGCGGCCGCGTGGTCGAGAGCGGAACCCATGCCACGTTGATGGCCGATGCGCGCAGTCGCTACGCGGCGCTGTGGGCGGCGCAGGCCGGGCGCGCCCCCGACGCGGCAGAGCGCGCGCGCTGAAACAGGGGCGACCGCGCCCGCCGCATCGCCAGCCCGTCGGCCCGTCGGCCTCGCGGCCGGCCCCGGGCATGCGCCGCATCAGGGTTTCCGATAGAAATCCATTCCAACTCGCGCACCGTATCCGCGGGATGCGGAGGATTACTGTAAGCGTCCAGCGATCCCCATTCTTGACGGGCGGCGGGGCCCGTGATGGGGGTCAGATGTCGACGACGTGCCGCAGCAGATGGAACCCGACGCGCCAGGATTCGCCGCTGTCGCAGTCGATGCTTG
>JAJZEC010000003.1 GCA_021805825.1 Pseudomonadota bacterium | reverse complement strand
AAGTAACGTCCTGCCAGACCTCTGGCCGCCGGCGTGCTCGCCGGCCTGTCAGCGCGTCATCGCGCCGTGGCCAGGGTGGGGGAATTTAGGTGGCCAAAGGTGGGGGAGTTTGGGTGGCCATCGGGGTTCTACGAGCTCATCTCAGTGGCCAAGCGCATTGGCCGCGAGCGCGAGCTCGAGAAGCAAGCGTTGTGGCACTTCGAAGAGCTGATGAAGGCGACCGAGGCCGCGCCGGAGAGCCCAAGCGTATGGCGAGCACACCCTCGGTCCGAGCTGCTGGCAATTGCCCTCACGGAAGGCCTCTCTGAGCGCGCCTGGGAGCTGTATGTCGGAGGCAAGACGGCGGTCCAACTGTGGCAGCCGCTCGCTGAGTTGCGGGCTACAACGCATCCCCAGGACGCGTTGGCGCTCTACCGGAGGTTGCTGCCGATGCGCGTGCAAGAAGGTGCGCCGAAGGCTCGCTACGAGGGCGCGTTTGAAATCGTGCAAGCGATGAGGGAGGTCTACGCGGCGCTCGACCAGACGCACAAGTTCCAAGAAGAGCTTGCCAGCTGGAAGCGCGATTGGGGCAACAAGCGCAACTTCATGAGGCTGCTGGACACGCTGGGATGACCGTTGCTCCATCGAGCGCCTGGACATCGCAGGCTCGCCGAAAGAAGAAGCCCCCGCGAGGGGGCTTGGAATCAATGCTGTCGTGCGCTCAGCTCTCGCTGTGCTCCTCGCTCGGTGCCTTCGCGTCGTCCGCGGTCGTCGCGGCTTTGCGAGCGAGCTTCGTGGCTTCGAACGCCAGGACCAAGAGCGTTCCGGTTGGCTTGCCTTCACGCGAAAGGTAGAAGTCCGCCTTCAGCTTTCCTGTGACCTTGACGAAGTCGCCCCGGTCAAGCATCGGATTGCTGTCCTTCATCATCCTGACCGTGTACCAGGTCGGCGCAGTGTCTACGCCGCGTTGTGACTCGCACAGACGGAACTCGTAGTAGCCCTTGCCGCTGGCCTTGCTCTGCTTGCGCTCGGGTTGGGTGGCTACGTTGCCAAATGCTTGCATTTCTTGTCCTCATTCGAATGACGGCGACGAGTGTGTCGCCGCTTCGTGTAGCGACCGTCATACAGCGTCGTTGTCATCGACATCATCGGGGGACGGCCACAGCGGCGAAGTCGGTGCCAACCACCGTCCGAGCAACGGGGGCCGCTTGTACGGAAGGTAGTTGTCGTCGAACCATCCGTCCATGCTGTAGACGTTGCCGGCGTCGAGTCGAACTTTCGGCAGCCAAATGGGCAGCATCTGCACGATGACGTGTCCGACCAGTTCGTCGCGTAGCGCGGTGCGCCCGTCCGCGCGCTTGAAGGGAACCGCGCTCAGCACTTCGTACACGCCGTCGTCGTAACGCTTGATGTGTCGTCTCCCTTCGATGAGCACCGCTGCATTCATCGTGCTCGCCAAGGCCTCAACGATGCGGATAGCGTCCCGCTCGATGCGTTCGCTTTTGCACATGACGACAACCCGCCTGAGCACTTTGCCATCCGCGGTCTTGCTGCCAATCGCGCTGATAAGCGCGGTCAGGTCGGCTTGGCGGTCGCTCCCGCGCTTGCTCCGGTCGACCTCGAACCACGCGACGCCGCCACCGCGGTCTTCGTATGCGACAGCGTCTGGTCGGAGGTGTTTGCGCACAGACCCCTTGGTCCTATGCACATCGACCGTGATGTAGCCCTGCACGGTTGCGCTAGCCGCCTTTGCGCCTGGCTTGACCGCGGGGTTAAGTCGCTGCATCAGGTCGGCCTCGGTGAGTGCATCGAGGTTGCGGCTCCAAGCGCAAATCACGAGAAACTGTGCCCAGAGCCGGTGCTCAGGGTTTGTCATGTCGCTCACGCGCCGAATCGATGAGGTCGCGTCATGGCCATGCTCGGCCAGCCAGTCCACCCCGCGCTGCGTTAGGCCGTAGACAGTCTGAAATCGGTCTGTTCTGTAGCGCCGTAGAAGGGCGGCCTTGACCATGCCCCGCACCGCTCGCTGAGCTGCTGTCAATGCTGCCTTGAACGGGCGTTCGGGGCAACAGTAGGCGGCGATGTCGATTGTGCGGATGACGCGGAACCTATTGGCGAGCAGCAAGCTGCGGAGGTAGATTGCGTGGCGCAGGGCAAGGCTCGACATGTGGGCCGTCGCGCCGCGGGGGGGAGGGGACTTAGTTGCAGATTGCGCGTAACCCTGTAATCCCGTATCTGGCGCTATTTCGGGCAACTCGGTGCTGTTACGGGTTACAGCCGTTATGCCGCTCTTCGTCGCCACTGTTGTGCCATCTTCGGCATCACCGGGGCAGGTCGCTGGTACCTCTGTGGTGTCCGCGGGTGCGCCATGAGTGGCGTCTTGGCGCTTCTTCAGTCGTGCTGGCATTGGGCATGGGCTCCTCGATGTCGTTTTCGGGGCCGCTGTCCAGCGCTTTGTGCCTTCGGGCAGCGGCGGTGTCTATCGTGTAGCGACTACTGCGCCATCGAGGGTCGATGTCCAGCGCACCACGCCGCTGCCTAGTTGCCGTTGGTGTTGTCGAGGGGTTCACGCACGGCCGCCTGCGGAATATGGGCAATGTGTTCTCTCTCCGCAGCCAGCCTCGCGCGCCAAGGGGCGCGCGTCGCTCACGTATTCGTCGCGACGTCCATCAATGCCCTAAGCACTCTCGGCCCGGCTTCGCCGGTGCGAACCGCCGCCGTCCAAATGTGGGTCGAGGCCACTGTGCTCTCGACGTCGGCTCCAACTGTCCTCCCGGCAGCTGTCTCGTCGCAGCTTGCCCACGTTTTCATGCAACCGTGCCGGCAAGCACCAAGCCGCCCGTTTTTTCATCGATGAAAGTCGTCCTGCCTGGGGGGGCGGCTAGGCGCAGAGTTTCATCGATGGAAACGCGGGGCCCGCGCTGCAGGAACTCGGCGCGTGGCGCGCCGAAGGGTTCGTCCGTTGGGAGGCTGCGCTGGGCCGGCGGCGGTTCGCACCGCCTTGCCTTGCCCGGTCGCGAGCATGCGCCTCCTCCTTGCTGCATCAACGGGGAGTAGCGTGACCCTTACTCGCAGCAGACCTATCAGCGCTGCACGCTGCTGGACGCAGCGCGGTCCGCCCGCGGGTCCATCAAAGCGATGCCGTTTGGTGCCATCGGGCCAGACGTGCTGGTTAGCGTGCGGGTCGATGGCGAGAGTGCCGCCGGTTGCCCTGCGAGGTGGTCACTGTGAAGGCACGGCGTGTGCACACGTGGTGCGTACGTCGGTGTCGCTGCGAGCATCGCAGCGATGCACAGGGAGCGCTACTCGGTGTCCTTCGAGGGTGTGGGCAGGCTGCTGAACTCGCGCCATGCGGCGATAACCGCCTGCACATCCTCGAGCGTTCGAACCAGTTCCGAGGCACGAGCCTCTTCGATGAGCGTATGCACCTCATCCACTGACAGGCTGCGGATGGTCTCAGCCACGCCGGGGCTTTCGTGGTCGCAGTCGACGGGCGCGCTCATTCATTGGACTTCACACGAATAGGCTCGACCAGAGGCGGCGAGACGTTAGTGGGAAGGGGCATAGGCCGCAGCTCACCCTCCTCGTGGAGGGCCTTGGCAGAGGCGAGCATGCGGACCATGCTGGCCTGCTTCATCATGAGCAAGTCGAGATGGGCGGTCTCGCGCGGGCGGGATGTCATCTGCTCTCCTTCCAGTGACCCAGTTTAGGGCTGTTCACCTGCATGAGGAAGAGCCCCGGCCGTACAGCAACCGCTAGCGCCTGCAGCACGGCTCTCTTGCATCGGAGGGCAAGGCACCGAGCCGTAGGAGCAGAACACGCAGCAGTCGCCCGGTAGCGGACGCAGAACAGCTTTGCATTGCTCACACTCGTAGAAGAACTGACAGGAGTCCGTCGGCATCGTCTCGCGCTTGGCGAAGCCGCATTGTGGGCAGGTCAGGACCGATTCAAGGGTCGGGATGTTCAAGTCGACTCCTTTCGGCACATGCAGTAGATGAATTTCTGCACCGCTCCGGCCGGCGTATGGTGTTCCTCGCGCTCGTGCCGAAGCAGCGTGAACGGCGCACCGAACTCCGCGTGCAGTCCGTCCGCGCTGTATCGCATGACCGGTAGGCCACTGCACTTCTCGGGCCCGTCCTCGGCAAACGTCGCGACGATGACGTGGCCACCTGGTCTGACAGCGCCCAGCACTGCGCGAACGTAAGCTTCACGCTCGTCAGCGGTCGTGAGGAAATGGAAGACAGCGCGGTCGTGCCAGACAGCGTAGCCATGGCGCGGAAGGTTGACCTGCGTGATGTCGCCGACCAGCCAGGAGACCTGCTGGGCGCGACCACCGAGCCGCTGCCTAGCTTCCGCTAGAGCCGCTTCCGAGAGGTCCAGCACTGCCAGGTTCGAGTACCCGTCGGCCAAGAGGTCATCGACGAGCGTAGAAGCGCCGCCGCCGACATCGATGATGCCGGCATCTCTCTGCACACCGGTTTGGCGGATGAGCCCAAGCGATTGTTGGGCGTGTTCCTGGTACCAGCTGACGCTAGTCGCATCCTTGGTCTTGTAGACCTGTTCCCAGTGCTGCTTCGATTGCATGGAGGCCTCCCGCGCACGGCATATCGCCGACCTTCTGGGTTGAATATATACCGCATGCAGTACCGGCGCTCGACCGTAGAGGCGGTTGGCCCCAACCGTGGCAAGCATTCCCGGACGACTATGGCCAGTCAGTCATCATCAGCGCAGACCTCCACCGGGCTGAGCTCCCGGAGGATGCGTAGCCTCGATGCGGCTCGCTTTCCGCTGTCGTACTCGACAACACGCCCCGAGACCTCTACTGCGCACAGAACCAGCGACTTTCCCTCGGAAACGCATCGCGCAAAGGTGTGGCCCCGTTGCGTGGTTTTGATGGCCAGGTCCTCGGACTCGTAGTAGTAGAAGCCGCCGCCATGGTCGTCCTGCGCAGCCTCGGAGCGCCAGGTGCCAGGCTTGTAGAGCGAGCCATCGAAGGCGCTGACCAGCGCGCCCTCAGGTGTCTTAGCGACCACCTTATAGCCGAGGCTAGATTGCACGTGCGGCGTCGCGCACTTGACGTGCTCAAGGCCGAGATAGTGTCGGGTGAGTTGGCCGAGTTCGTTTGCGTTCTTAGCGCGTTTGGCGCAAGTGCGGCCGTCGAGTTCAGTGACTGTGACCGCCCCAGACGCGGTCTGCCGGACGAGGTAGTAGGTCTTTTCCATCCGAGTCCGCTCTTTGCGCAGGTCCTTCCAGTACCAAAGCACCAGCACAACTACAGCGTCCACGGCCGGGCCTTCGGTCGGAAGGGCGTCGTAGACATGGTGATTGAGGCTCTCAAATTCCCGCTTGGAGCGTTCGACATACGGCTCCGGGAGCAAGTCATCCTTGACGGACCGATTGAGGAGCACGCGTACTGCGGCGCGCTCATCGGGTTGGAGGGCGCTGGCGGTATCGAGCGCGCCATAGGAGTTGCGGCGAATAGTCCGGGCGGTGGTGGTGGCGAGTTGAAGCATGACATCGTCCTGTAGTTGGTCGGGACGATGTGTAGAAAGCGGTTTTAGACGGCGGCGTGTACCGGGGCGGCGCATGCCTTCCAACAGTGGTGACTACACGATGCACACAGCAACATCGGAGTCATCGACATGCACATCAAACAGCGCCGCGGCCGCGCGCTGCTCTACCGCTCCGCGTGGGTCCCGAAGGGAGTGGAGGGCAATAGTCATGGGTTCACGCGCCAGGTCTACGTGGCCAGCATCGCGGCGGACGCTACGGAGGTTCCGGCGGAACTGCGGGAGCGCCTGACGGAGGACGAGGTCGAGTTCGTCGAGAAGACAGTTTGCCAACCGGCGCGCAACCGCATCGCAGACAAAGCCCGCCAGGCCGAGCGCCGTGAACGTGACCCCAGTTGGCGTATCGACGAAGCGTTTCGCCTCGTCGAGGAGGCGGTTGAGCGCAGCGTCGAGCAGCCTGTGTCTGCTGTAACGGTTACACGGTTGCGGGAGACGGTAGACCGGCTGCGCGTTGCAGGTGACCAGGCCAAGCCGAGGGCGGGGTCGGTTACTGACCCGCTGGCCGAGGCGGTGTCAGCAGTGCGAGCTGCTGCCCAGGCCGTCGCGAATGGGCGTTACGGGAATGCGCCGGCTGAGCAGGTGCGGACAACCCGCACGTATCGGCTCTGGTCTGAGCTATTTGAGTTGGTCCAGGGCGAGAGTGATACGTCGCTTTTGCGTGCGCTGCAGGCAAAGGGCTTTGTGAAGAAGCGGGGCGGCTAGCGCGACACGGCGGCGGAGCGGCCGAGCGGCCGTGTACAGGGTCAGCCTTGTCATCCCGCCTCGCCGCCATCGGGGCCATAGAAGAAGGCTCTATTCCGTGAACGTATTGGAAATTGCCAGTGTGGGTTGCTTTTCAGAGGGGAGCAGGCCCAGTGCCAGCGGTTCGATTGAGCGCGTCTCGCAGGAAGGCAGCTGCGTCCCTCGATTCGGCTGCCGCGTAGAAGAGGCGGAACCATGCGAGGTAGGCATCCAGGTTCTTGGTGGCCACGCATCGGAAGGGTCGGAACCAGTCCTTGATGCGCTGGTGCAGCGCGTTGACGTTCTGCACGTGGCACGGTCCAAGCTTGTGCGAGCCGCTGGAAATGAGGTGCAGGGACACACCCAGCGTTGCTCCGGCGGTCTTGTAGACGCCTGCGGTCTCCGCGCACGGCACCGTGTCGCGCTGCACCATCGGCTTGAGCGCCGCAGCGATATTCGCGGCCCTGGGCACGTCAGGCAGCACCGTCATGTGGCTGTGGCGCGGGCCACGAGACACCGCGGTGAGCACGGGCACTTGCTCTGCCGATATGCCGCGCTTCGCGGCGGGCGTCGCGCGCTTGCGCGCGGGCCTGGGCAGGCCCACTCGCTGCCTCTTGTAGGACTTGCGGAAGAAGGTCTCGTCGACCTCCGCCACACCGGGCAAGCTGGCGCGCCTTCTCGACGCTGCGTGGCAAACCTCTTACTATCGGATGCGCCCAAAAGGGCGCCCAGGAGCCGCACGACGGACAGGCCTTGCCGGGATACTCGGTCAAGGTGTCGTGCTAAAGAAGCTCATCGAACACTTGGGGGGAAATCCATGAGCAAGAAGGCATGGCTGCGGCTTTCGTTGTGGGTGATGCTGAGCGTGGCAGCTCCTGCGGTGCTGGCCCAGCAGGCCGCTTCGTCGCAGCCCGGTGACGGGCTTACCGCACAGCAGCGTCAGGCCTTGAACCAAATCATCGCGCTGCACTGGCAAAAGGCGGGAACCACTGTACCCATCGCTTCGGTGGCCAACTTCACGGTTCCCGATGGGTACGGCATGCTGGCGCCTCCGGATGCGCACACGTTCATGGAACTCAATCAGGACCTTGCGGCCAAGGACGTCTATGTACTGATGCCGGCGTCGACCGTCTGGTTCGCCGTGCTGAAGTACCAGAACACTGGCTACGTCAAGGACGATGAACAACTCAATGCCGACCAGCTCCTGGGGGAGATGGTCAACCAAAGCCAGGAAGCCAACAAGATTCGCAAGACCAGGGGATGGGCCGCCATCACCGTGCAAGGATGGGCCTTCAAGCCGGAGTACAACAAGCAAATTCACCGTCTGGAATGGGCCTTCCTGGACCGTGATGAAGCCACGCACGAGAACGTTGTGAACTACAACACGCGCATTCTCGGCCGCGGGGGCGTAATGGACGTGGAGCTGGTGTCCGCGCCAGACAAGTTGCAGCAATCGGTGGCTCAGCTCAACACGGCCTTGCACAACTTTAGCTATGACCCAGGGCAGCACTACTCGGAGTTCCGCCAAGGCGACCGCGTGGCCGAGTTCGGCTTGGGCGCGCTCATCGTGGGAGGAGCCGCTGCGGTAGCGGCGCACAAGGGGGTGTTCGCGGGGCTGCTGGCTGCGATGGCAGCGGCCTGGAAGCTGGTGGCGGCCGCCGCGGTGGCCGTGACGGCGGGTATCGGGCGCTTCTTCAGGCGCCTGGGTTTCAAGAAGAGGGAATGATGCTGGGCGACAACGCGCTGCTGGCAGCGGGCGTGTGGGCGTTGTACCTGGCGGACTCCTTGGTGTGGCTTCGGCCTGAACAGGTACTGGTGACATTTCGGCGAGGGCGGGCCTGGCGGGTGGCGCTGCCCAGCGTGGCTTGGCAGCTGGCAGGACGAAGCCCTGTCGTGCCCAACCCCTTCACCCCTCATCGACCCCAGCGTGTACTGCGCTGGCTGCCTTCGCTTGGCTCGGACACGCTGGTGGAGCCAGGCTTCGAAAGCCCTGCACAGAGCGCGCTGCGGGAAACCTACGTGCCTTTGACGGCGCTGGTCGCGGTCCTGTTGGTGGCTTTGCCCCTTGCGCTGTTGCGGCATGCCTCGGACAGGGTGGTGCTGTGGCTGGCACTGGATGTCTACGTGTTGGTCGCGCTGCTCTTGCTGAGCGTGTGGTGGCACCGTGCCAGCTGGCAGATGCCGCTGAAGAGCTGGGCTACGCTGGCCTTCGCAGCGCTTGCGTGCCCGCCGTTCGCGCTGAACCTGGTGCGAAGGCTATGCGCGCGGCTGCCCGTACAGCCGGCCAATACGGTGATGGTGTTGGCGCGGGACTTGCCCCCAAGCCGACTGCCTGCGGTTGCCACGCAGCTGAGCGCGTTGGCCCGAGAGCTGGAGACCCGCGTCGACGAATGCAGCCCGGAAGCCCAGGCCCTGACGGCCGTGCTCGAGCAACTCCAACCCCTGCAGGAGAACGCACGTGATTAAGTTTGTGGTCATCGTGGCGTTCCTGGTGGGCTACTGGGCCGTCAGCGCCCTCTTGCACACCTACAAGGACAAGAACGCGCAGCAGGCCAAGGGTTCGGCGAACGCCGGCGGCGCATCCGACACGAACGACCAGGCAGGCCCCGCGCGCGAGCCGCCTCCCGAACCCTGGCACAGCGTCCTGGGAGTGCCCGCAGACGCGCCGCTGGAGCACATCACGCGAGCCTACCGAAAGCGTATTGCGCAGTACCACCCGGACCGGGTGAGCGGGCTGGCTCCGGATATCGTGGCACTGGCCGAGCGCGAGTCCAAACGCATCAACGCGGCGTTTGACGTCGCCAAGAAACTGCGCGCCCGGCCCTGAGCGGCACCTTCGACGGGTGCCGAGGGGCTGCGCAGCTGGTGCGAGCTAATCTGTGTCAGCGACTCCACAAGGCGCTGGCGCTGAAGCCGAAGAAGCGGTGCTCGGCTCCCGCCGGAACGAACAGCACGTCTCCGGGTTGCACATTGCATTCGCGGCCGTGCACGACGAATCGGCCGTGGCCAGCGGCAATGCCGTCGAGCTTATCGCGAGTATGGGGCTGTTGCCTGGCCACGCGGTCCGGCTTGTAGAACTCGACTTCGAGACTGCCATGTCGAAACAGCGTCGAGAATTCGCGTCCTTCCGTGCGCAACCGTTCTAGGGCCTGCGCTGGCGTCCAGTGGCTCATGTAGTTTCCCATGAGGAGTGCCCATCTTAAGAGAGCCCTCGTGGAGTTCTTTCTTCGACAGTACTTAGGGGCATCAGTTGCACTAAACCGATGGTGACAGAGCTGTTCAGCTCCAAACGTGCCGCGCCTGGAAATCTTCGCAATGGGCGCCGGAATGGAATTGAAGGGCTGTTGTGTTTGGTGAGGTTCATCGCGTCATTGTGCCGGCGCCGTCATCGGCCTGGTCTCGTTGTCGCTACACGAGGTGCACGGGCTTCGTGCACTTCTTAGGACACCTATGACGACAGAACCCGACGACGAGGCGCTGGCTGCATTCGACCAGGCCGCAGAACAACCCGAAGCGCCGACTGCGCGCATGAGCAGGCTCTACCGACATCCCGGTGGACCGCTTGTGGCGTGGCTGTTCGACGACGCGCGCCTACGGCTTCACAGCGCGGCGAAGCTGGCAGAGGAGCTCGGTGTGAGCATCGAAGAGCTGAAGCTGCTTGAGCGCGGCCACGCGCTGACGCTGCTTCGCCACCGCGCCTTCATCGCCAGCGTGGCACGCTATCTCGGCATCCCACCCATCACTGCGCGACTGCTCACTGGCGACATTACCATCCGCGATTTCGCTACCGTTGCGGAGCCCGAGGAACAGGTCATCGAGCGAGAGTTCGCTCGCTTCTGTGCGAACCCACAGCTGCGCGCACTCATCCCCGAGGCCTGCGATGAGACATCGCTGGACTTCAAGAGATTCCTGCTCGACGTGCACGCAACCCACCGGGAACTTGACTGGCCAGACCTGCCACGGCTACCTGAGGTGTTGCGCTGGCTGCAGCGCGCGGCGGTTGTGCACAACGCCAATGAAGTTGCTGCTGGTGGCTCGGGCGGCGAAAGTGGCGGCGAGGGGAAGGGCGACGAGGAGATGTGAGCTGAGCTGATGGCTGCTCTTGCTTGAGCGTTGATTTGGGACGGGCCTTCGGGCCCGTCTTCTATTGCTTGGCATGCGGGTGTCTACACGTAGGACCTAGGTCAACAACCCACGTGAGGACAACAAAAATGACTTCAGATATCACTACGCACCGCGGCTTCGGCATCGTGCTAGACCCCGTTCAATTCGCGGCGCAGCTCGCTTCGCTGAAGCAGCGCCCACAGTACCAAGGAAGGGCGTTGTACGTGAAGTTGCCGGATGAAGTGGCCCGTCTCTTTGAGAGTCCGCTTGTGCCGATTCGGCACTCGCTCGCAATCTCAAGCGGAGCGGCACTTCCCGTGGCAGCGCTGACGCTGCAGGCAGCTGGGACGCAAATCGTGTGTCTCGTGCCGCTGGCCACGGGGGAGGCACGTGACTGGCTCGTTGAGTCCGTCGAAAAGCAACGTCTCATCTACGTCGCGGTGACTATCGATGAGCGCGAGCAGGTGGTTGTCATGCACGCGGAGACGCCGGTGCGCGATTTCGCCGGGCCCGAATGGGTTGCGGTCAAGGAGCGGCTCGCCGGCTGGCAAAGCACGGACCGCGTCGCTGAGGTCGCGGATGTGCTCGAGGTCCTGCGCTACGTCGAGCAGGACATCGGTTCGGAGGTGGCAGGCTTCAGCGTGCGGGAGCGGTGGATTTTCGTCTGCGTGCCCCACCATGAGGACGGTGTCGGCACGGGGACCGCGGCGGAGTCTGGCGAGGTCGCTGCGGTCGTGCACTGAGGCGCGTGGCCAACCAGTGGGGCACAGCAGGGGAGAGGCGCCGAACGTCTGGCGTATCGTTGTTCGTGGGCGACCTTCCTGGCCGCCCACACTTTTGCCAGGCCGCGTGGGTCTCCATGTTCAAGCCGTGGTTCAGAGCAGCCCGCACGGCGCCTCTCGGAGTCTTCAGGGCGGGTTGCAGCCGGCAGGCCGTAGCCGCTCTAGGACATCATCCGACAAAGGGTGCTAGATGTCGGGCTGGACGTCGCTGTGCCAATTCTGTGCCAAATGAGCCGGTTTGAAAGCGATGGAAATGGCTGGAATTGTCAGGAAGGGGAGTGCTAAGCTATTGATTTTGCGTGAGGCGACTCGCGCAAAACCAGACTCCTGGGGCTGCGAGGCATGGTTCGGGACGTAGAGGCCGGAGGTTCGAATCCTCTCACCCCGACCAGATTCATCCTGAGGCATCAGGATCGTACGAAGCCCCGCTGGTCGGGGCTTCGTCGTTTCCGGGGCCGAGGCCCCACCCAGCATCCACCGGCGGCAGGGCGATGATGTCTGCCGCGAACCGATCCCGGGCGGCGCCCATGCCGCAGAACCGGACGCACCCGAGCGGAACGCTTGCGAGCCAGTCTGTGGTTTCCGCAGGGCGCGACTTCACGTAACGTTCGCGACAAAACGTGTCTCGTCATGCTGGCGCAATCGCCAGGAGGCGAGAAATCTGCTCCAAAACGCGGGCAAACCCTGATCTCTCGCGCCTTCGTGCAATCGATTGCATTCCGCGATCAATTTATTTAATTGCAATCGATTGCACGGCCGGGTCTACTGCGCTTCGTTGCGCTCATTGCGGGCGATGGGCGCAACACCTCAGCGTCAAAGAACCGGAGTCCCGCGTCAGCGCGGGCGAGACAAGTTTCTGGGAGACAACATGAATCGAACAGCCATCGCGGTCGCCGTACTGACTCTTCTGGCCGGGGGCGCGCCATTCGCCGCGGGCGTGGCACACGCGAGCACCGTCACCAACCAGGCCAGCGGGCAGTCCGCATCGGCGTCCACGAGCACGCAGGGCTCGAAGGCGAGCGCCACCGCGGATCAGGCGACGCAGCCGATCGTCAATCTGAATGCGATCCTGGTCACCGGCACCACGCAGAAGCAAAGCGTGATGAAGCAGAGCGTCTCGGTGACGACGATGAATTCCACCCAGATCCAGGAGACCGGCGCGACCAACACCGCGGCCATCCTGGGATCGGTTCCCGGCGTGCACGCCGAGTCCTCGGGCGGCGAGGGCAATGCCAACCTGACAGTGCGTGGCCTGCCGATCTCGGCTGGCGGCAGCCGCTATGTGCAGTACCAGGAGAACGGCCTGCCGGTCCTGCTGTTCGGCGATCTGGATTTCGCCACGCCCGACGAGTTCATGCGCTCGGACTTCAATACCTCGCAACTGCAGGTCGTGCGGGGTGGCGCGGCCTCCACGCTGGCCAGCAACGCGCCTGGCGGCATCGTCAACTTCATCGACAAGACCGGGCGCTCCGATGGGGGCGACATCGGTTTCACCGAAGGCCTGAACTACCGCCTGAACCGCCTCGACTTCGACTACGGAGGACATCTGAGTCCGGATACCCGCTTCCACTTCGGCGGCTTCTTCCGCGAGGGCAACAGTTCCAAGGGAACCAATTTCACCTCGGAGAACGGCGGGCAGTTCAAGTTCAACGTCACCAAGGATCTGAACAACGGCTCGATCACGCTGTACTTCAAGCACCTGGACGACAAGACGCCCACCTACCTCGATGTTCCGGTTCGGGTGGTCAACGGCCAGATCACCACGCTGGCGGGGGTCGATCCGCGCACCTACTACCCTCTGAACGGCACGAACATCGTCAGCGACAGCTACGTCGGGCCCGGCGGGCAGATCGTGACCAACAGCACCAACAACGGACTGTCGGTCAAGTCGGATCAGGTCGGCGTGCATGTGGCGCTCGACCTGGAGCAAGGGCTGCACCTGGATGACAAATTCAGCACCGCCCAGAATTCCGGCAACTTCCTCGGACTCGACGCGTCGCAAGGCGGGCAGACCGCGACGACCTACCAGGGTGAGATGTTCGATGTCGCACTGAACAACCTCAACAACACCTTCAACAATCTCCAGCTGTCGAAGGACTTTGTCGCGCGCGGCATCAACATGCACGTGGCCGGGGGCTTGTTCACCGCCATCCAGAACGTCGCCGAGACCTGGAACTGGAACGTCTACACGATGAACATCCAGACCGGCGGGGCGACCCTGCTGGGCACCGGAACCACCCCGGGAATCGGCTTCGGCTGCGGGGCGGCCTGCGTGCGCAACTTCAGCGTCCAGTACACCGAGAATTCGCCCTTCGTCGATGTCGCGGCCACGGTGGGAAAGCTGTCCGTCGACGCCAGCGTGCGGCATGACTCGATGCGCGCCAACGGCTGGCAGGATCAGGGTGTGGCGAACTCCAACCCGACCCAGTACGGACCCTACACCTCCAACGGCACCAACCTGTCGGCGGTCAACTACAGCGTTTCGCATACTTCGTACTCGGTCGGCGCCAACTACCGCATGACGCCGGATCTGGCCTACTTCGCACGCTACAGCGATGGCGTGTCGATGAACGGCGACCGCATCCTGTACGGCAACCCGCTCAACGGCAGCACGCCGATTCCCCTGAACGAGGTCAAGCAGCAGGAACTCGGGGTGAAGTGGAAGCGCGGGGGCTTCAGCATGTTCAGCACGCTGTTCGCCGCGCAGACCCAGGAAAGCAACTACGACCTGACGCAGAACGCCTTCACCAACAACACCTACCACGCCTACGGGCTGGAACTGGAGGCCGGCTATCTGCACGACGCCTTCGGACTGCACGCCGGCCTGACCTACACGCATTCGCGCATCGTTGCCGCACCGACCGATACCGCATCGATCGGGAAGATCCCGCAGCGCCTGCCCGATCTGATGTACCAGGTGACCCCGACCTACAGCTACGGCAAGTTCCTGTTCGGCGGAAGCATCATCGGGCAGTCCTCGTCGTATGCGGACAACCACAACACGCTGTCGATGCCGGCCTTCACCTTCGTCAACGCCTTCGTGAACTACAACCTGTCGGATCGCGTCACGATCTCGCTGGCGGCGAACAACCTGTTCAACAAGCTCGCGTACACGGAAGCGAACACGCCGGCCAACGGCCTTTCGGTGGCCCGCGCCATCATGGGCCGAACCGTCACGGCTTCGCTGCGTTACTCCTTCTGAGCCTTGCCGGGGCGCCCTTCCGGGCGCCCCGCCTTTCCCGGATATTGCATCTATGAGCATGGCTCAAGGCCTGCGCCTGCCCGCGTCCACGGGGGTTGCGCATCCAGCCGGATTCAGTCCTGGCGCAAGGGACAGGTTCCAGCGGGACGGCAGCACGCTGGAAGCGCTGCTGCGCGGACTGTACGGACAGCGAGCGGACTTCGCCTCGTGGTTCGAGGGATTCATCCGCGATCTTGCCGCGGTGGAGTCGCAAAGGGCGCAGGATCTGCGCCGGCTCGACGAACAGCGCCTGGCCCAGCCGGACTGGCTGGTCTGCAACGCGCCCATGGTCTATTCCTGCTACGTCGACCGCTTCGGCGCGACGCTGGCAGGCATCGAGGAACGCATCCCCTATCTGCGCGAGCTCGGCATCGGCATGCTGCACCTGCTGCCGTTCCTGAAAATGCGCCCCGAGGCGAACGACGGCGGCTTCGCCGTCAGCGACTTCGGCGTCGTGGATCCAGCCCTGGGCAGCAACGCCGATCTGGCGCGCCTGACGCAGGTGCTGCGCAGCAACGGCATCAGCCTGATGGCCGACATCGTGCTGAACCACGTGGCCGACGACCATCCCTGGGCCTGCGCGGCGCGCGCAGGCGATGCCGAAAAGGCAGCCTATTTCCTCGGCTTCGAAAGCGCCGAGGCGGTCGCACGCATCGAATCCGACCTCGAACAGGTGTTCCCGGATCAGGCACCGGGCAATTTCACCTGGAGCGAGGCGCTGAAGCGCTGGGTCTGGACCACCTTCTACGACTATCAGTGGGATCTGAATTATCAGAACCCGCAGGTCTTCGGCGAAATGGCGCTGGCGATGATCCGGCTCGCCAACCTGGGGGTCGAGGTCTTCCGCGTCGATTCCGCCCCGTACATGTGGAAGCGCCCCGGAACGGATTGCAGGAACCAGCCCGAGGTGCACACGATTCTCCAGGGCCTTCGCCTGGTGCTGGGAATCGTCAGCCCCGCGGCTGCGATGAACGCCGAGGCCATTGTCGACCGGGCGGAAATCCAGAACTATTTCGGCATCGCAGCCGGAGTTCCCGAATGCACTCTGGCCTACAACGCCGGCTTGATGGCCTCGATCTGGCTGGCCCTGGGCAACGGCGACGTCGGCGTGCTGCGCAACGTGATCCGCTCGACCCCGGAATTGCCCCCGGATTGCGCCTGGGTCAATTACCTGCGCTGTCACGACGACATCATCTGGGGGGTTCTGCGGCAGGACGTGCAGGGCTCGGGCCGATCCTTCGAGGTCGACGTGGGCAGCGCGGTGGCCGCGCTGCACGGCGCCGGCACGACGTCCTGGGCGCGGGGCACTCCGAGCCAGCAGCACGACGCCCTGCACGGCACCAGCGGAATGACCTCCGCGCTCGTAGGGTTGGCGCTCGAAGACGAGGCCTCGCTGCGGCGCTTCGCGCTCGCCTACTGCGTGGTGTTCGCGATGCCGGGCCTGCCGCTGGTGTACATGGGCGACGAGCTCGGGCAGGCCAACGCCGTCCTGCCGGCCGACGTGCCCGAGCTCGATACGCGCTGGTTGCATCGCCCGTACTTCGACGTCGCCGCGGCGCGCCTGCGCCACGTGCCGGGAACGCTGCCGCAACGCATGTTCGCCCTGCTGCGGTGGCTCGACTCCATGCGTCGCAGGCTGCGCCAGGGCGGGCAGACCGACACCGTCGAGGTGCTTTCCGGCCCCTCCGATGGGGTTCTGATCCTGCAGCGCGGACAATGGCGGATTTTGGCGAATTTTTCCGGACAGGTGCAGCGGCTTGCCCTTTCCGACGGAGCCTGGGAGGCGTACCTGCCGTGGCAGGAGCAGCCGGGCGAGGTACGCACGGCGGTCGAGCTTCCCGCCTTCGGGCAGGCGTGGTTGCAGCACCGGGAGCCGACCTGAACGTCGGCGCCTGGCCAAGCAGGGAGTCATGATGATCTATGGAGAAAAGCGGCGGGATCCGCTGCGCTATTTCGGCGGCATCGGCGCGGTCGTGCTGCTGCACGTCGTACTGATCTATGCGCTGATCAACGGCCTGGCGTCCAAGGTCGTGAAGATGGTCGTGCAGCCGATGCAGACCAGGATCGTGCACGAGGTGCGGCCACCGCCGCCGCCCCCGCCCAAGCTGCGGCCGCCGCCGCCGCCGCGGGTCGCCGTTCCGCCGCCGCCCTTCGTGCCGATACCGGTGGTGGCGCCGCCTGCGCCCAGGGCCGCAACCATCACCGCGCAGTCGGTGAAGCCGGTGCATTCGGCGCCGATCGCGCCGCCGGCGCCCAAGCCCCGGCCCGCTCCGCCAAGGCCGGTCAACCACAACGTCGCTGCAGTGTGCAGCAACCTGATGACCCTGGCCCGCCACCTGGTGTATCCGTCGCTGGCCATGCGCGACGGCATCTACTCGGGGCAGGTGGTCGTCGAGTTCACCATCGATCCTCAGGGTCACCCGAAGGATTTCGCCATCCGCAGTTCGAGCAACCATGTATTCAATGAGGCGGCGATCAACGTCGCCCGCCAGCTTCAATGTACCGGCCAGGGGGTGGACGTGCGCGTGCTGCTTCCCATTGGCTTCCAGGCCAGCAACTGAGTCAACGACCCAGCATCCAGGAGACTTCCATGTTCCAGAATCCGCGTGCCCGAAAGGCCCTCGCTGCTGCCGTGCTGATGAGCGCGGCGTCCTTCAGCCCGTTGTGGGCGGTGGCCGCACCGGCTGCTGCCGCATCGACTCCCGCGGTTTCGGCTTCGGCGGCTTCGGCTCCCGCGGCCTCCGCGCCGGCCTCGGTGCCTCTGGCGACCGCGCAGGCCCCGGCACCGGTTGCCCAGGGCAACCCCTATGGGCTCGGCGCGCTGTGGCACAACGGCGATCTCGTGGCACGCAGCACCCTGCTGATCCTGGTGATCATGTCGATGGGCAGCTGGTTCATCATGATCACCAAGTTCTTCGAGCAGGCCAGGATGTACCGGCAGGCACGCAGTGCGAACAAGGTGTTCTGGACCGCCGGCAGCGTCGAACAGGGTGCGCAGCAGTTGAACGACGCCAGTCCGTTCCGCTTCCTGGTCGATCGCGGACTCGAGGCCACGAGCAAGCATGACGGCCTGCTCAAGGACGTCGATTTCTACACCTGGTCGTCGATGTCGATCCAGCGCGCGCAGGAAGGCGTGCAGAACCGCCTGCAGGATGGGCTGGCGTTCCTGGCTACCGTTGGATCGACCGCGCCCTTCGTCGGCCTGTTCGGCACCGTCTGGGGCATCTACCACGCGCTGACGGCCATCGGCATCGCCGGGCAGGCCTCGATCGGCAAGGTGGCAGGGCCGGTCGGCGAGGCGCTGATCATGACCGCCATCGGCCTGGCCACCGCAGTGCCGGCGGTGCTGGGCTACAACCTTCTGGTGCGTCGCAACAAGAAGGCCATGGAACAGGTGCGCGCGTTCGCATCGGATCTGCATTCCGTGCTGATGGGTGCACAGGCGCAGAAGGCTTGAGGAGTCGGCGATGGCCATGCAACTCCCATCGTCCGCAGGCGACGAGGACGAACTCAACGCCAGCATCAACACCACTCCGCTGGTCGATGTCATGCTGGTTCTGCTGATCATCTTCCTGATCACCATTCCGGTGGTGACCCACACGGTTCCTGTGCGCCTGCCGCGGGCCAAGGACAAGCCGCTGGTCACCAAGCCGCAGAACATCACCATTTCGGTCACCCGGGATGGCGACATCTACTGGGGGGAGGACAAGGTCGATGGCAGCGCCAGCCTGCTGCGCAGGCTGGTGGCGCAGGCACGGATGCGTCCGCAGCCCCGGATCGAGATCCGCGGCGACCAGAGCGCCCGCTACGAGTACGTCGGCAAGATCGTCTACCTCTGCGAAAAGGCCGGCTTGACCGGCGTGAGTTTCATCATCCAGCCGCCATCGCGGTGAGCCGGTCACGGAGAGTGTGAAATGGCAATGAACGTTGGCGGTGGCGGTGGGGGCGGTGAGCCCGAAGTCATGGTCGAGATGAACACGACTCCGCTGATCGACGTGATGCTGGTGCTGCTGATCATGTTGATCCTGACGATTCCGATCCAGATGCACGCGGTGGGCCTGAACCTGCCCAGCGGCAAGCCGCCGGCGGCCCAGGTGCAACCGAAGGTCGTGCAGATCGATATCGATTTCGACGGCACGATTTCCTGGAACGGGGCGCCGGTGGACAGCAACGCCCAGCTGTCCAGCCTGCTGGTGCAGGCCGCGCACACGTCGCCGCAGCCGGAGATCCATGTGCGTCCGAACAAGCTCGTCCCTTATCGGGTGGTCGCCGGGCTGATGGCTATGGCGCAGCGCGACGGGATCACCAAGCTGGGCCTGGTCGGCAACGACCAGTTCGCCAACGCAAGCTGAAGCGGGAGTCGCAGATGAAGCACATTCGCACCTTTGGCGCTGCGTGGATCGCGGCAGTCAGCCTGGCCGCGTCCGCCGGTGCCGCGCCCGTGGTTCCGCGCACGCTGGCGCTGGCGTTGAACAAGGCGCAGGCGGCCTACGCGGCGCACGATTACTCTGCTGCGCTGGAGCGCCTGCACGCCATCCAGCGCCAAGGCGGACTCGACGCCTACCAGGATTACCTGGTCGAGCGCAGTCTGGGCAGCGTGGCGGCTGCCGCCGGTGCCTACGGCGAGTCGGCCACCGCGCTCGCCTCGGCCCTGCACAATTCTGCGGGCGACCCGCGCGCCGTCGGCGCGCTGGCGGCGACCCTGGTGTACGACCATTACCAACTGCGGGACTACGCCGCGGTGATCGCCGACGCGCGGACATGGTCGGCGCAACTCCAGGGACAGGCGCAGATCCGCCCGATGCTGCTGCAGGCCTACGCCTCCACCCGTCAGTGCGCAGCGCTCGACCAGCTGCTTGGGCGCGGCAGCCGCGACCCCGCTGGGCTGGCGTCGCTTGCGGCCTGCTACCAGGCCGCCGGGGACGCGCGCGCCGAATACGCTGCGGTCGTCCGGCTGCTGCGCGTCCAGCCGAGCGCGCAGAACTGGAAGATCGCGCTGGCGCTGGCATCCCGGGAAAAGGGTGCCGGCGATCGCTATGCCCTCGATCTGCTGCGCCTGCGCAGCCGCCTGGGCCTGCTCGATACCGCATCGCAGTCGATGAACCTGGCCATGCTGGAGCTCGAGGCGCAGGATCCCCGGGCCGCCAGCAGCGTGCTGCAGGCAGGCTACAAGTCGGGCGTGCTCGGTACCGGCGCAGGCGCGCCGCGCCAGGCACGGCTGGTGAAGCTGGTCGATGCGCGGCTGGCGGCGCAGCCGGGGCAGTGGGCGCGCATCGCATCGGCGTCGCGCACCGAGCAGCTGAACGCCGCGCTGGCAATGGTCGATGCGGGTCAGGTCGCGGCGGGCCTGACGCTGCTGAAGAAGGCCGAAGGCGCGGCGCCCTTGCCCGATGCCGATCTGGTCAACCTGCGGCTGGCCCAATCGATGGCTGGCGCCGGTCGCATCGCGCAGGCGCACGCGATCGCCCGCAGCGTCGCGCTGCATGCCCGGGGAACCCTGCGCGACATCGCGGGGCTGTGGCAGGTCGCGCTGGACGGCGTGCGGCCTTGATGTCCGACGAGCGCGCTGTGGCCGCGACGAGCCGGGAGGTCGTCGTCTTCGGCGAGACCATCGTCGACTGCATCGAGGGTCGGCAGATCCTCGGGGGTGCGCCGTGCAACGTGGCCAGGCACCTGGCGGGGCTGGGCTGCGTGCCGCGCTTCATCTCCCGAGTCGGCGCGGACGCGCTGGGGGATCTGGCGGCGCGCGAACTCGTAGGCTTCGGCCTCGATCCCCGCGGGCTGCAGCGTGACCCGCAGCTGCCCACCGCAGTCGCGCAGGTGCTCCTCGGGCCGCAGGGGCCGCGCTTCGAGATCCCGCCCGTCGCCGCCTTCGACTTCATCGATGCTGATGCCGCGTCCCGGGTGCTGGACGAGGTGCGCACGCAGGAGCCTCTGCTGTACTTCGGTACGCTGGCGCAGCGGGGAGCCGCGTCGCGGCAGGCGCTGCGCGTGCTGCGCGGCGCGTCGGGCGTGCAGGGGTGTGCCGACCTCAACCTGCGCGCCGAGGTGGTCGATGCGGGTGCCTTGGCCGATCTGCTGCACGGCAGCGTCGACCTCAAGCTCAGCCAGGAGGAACTCGAGACCGTGCTCCGCCTGCTCGGCCTCGACGCGGCCGGCATGCCGGAGGCGCAGATCGGCGAAGCGCTCGCCCGCGGCCTGGGGCTCGAGCGCCTGCAGCGCCTGCATCTGACGCGGGGCGCGCAGGGCAGCCTGTGCCTGCAACGCGGCGGGCGGCCGGCCCTGTCCGTGCGTCCGCGACAAGGTGTGCCGGTGGTCGACACGGTCGGCGCCGGCGATGCCTATTGCGCCGTCATCCTGCTCGGCCTGGCGCGAGCCTGGCCGCTGCAGCAGACCATGCAGCGCGCCTCGGACTTCGCCGCGGCCATTTGCGGGGTGCCGGGCGCGGTGCCCGCCGGGCTCGATTTCTATGCTGATTGGCGCCGGGCCTTCGACGGCGAGATGGAGCGCGGAGTCAGGACATGAAGCGGCGCCTGAGTCTGTGGCAGATCATCAACATGAATGTCGGCTTCTTCGGCATCCAGTTCAGTTTCGGGCTGCAGCAGAGCAACATGAGCCCGATCTACAAGTACCTCGGCGCGCATGCATCGACCTTGCCCCTGCTGTGGCTGGCCGGCCCGGTCACCGGGCTCATCGTGCAGCCGGTGATCGGCAACATCAGCGACCGCACAACCTCGCGCCTCGGGCGGCGCACGCCCTTCTTTCTCGCCGGAGCATTGATCTGCAGTGTCAGCCTGCTGGCCATGCCGCTGAGTGCCTCGCTGTGGATGGCCGCCGGTCTGCTGTGGATTCTCGACGCGGCCAACAACGTGACCATGGAGCCCTACAGGGCCTTTGTCAGCGACCTGCTGCCCGCGGATCAGTATGCGTCGGGCTTCCTGGCGCAAAGCGCGTTCACCGGTCTCGGGCAGACGCTGGCCTATCTGACCCCATCGCTGCTGGTCTGGCTGGGCATGAGCGACAACGCGATCGCGGGCAACCACATCCCGGAAGTGACACGTGCGGCGTTCTTCATCGGCGCACTGTGTTCGCTGGCGTCGATCCTGTGGACGGTGTTCAGCACCCGCGAGGTTCCGCTGGCGCCATCGGCGCGGCCACCCGGGGCCGCCAGCGGGCTCTGGCGCGAGATCTTGCAGGCCGTGCTGGAGATGCCGCGCCCGATGCGCCAGATGGCGTGGATGAGCCTGTTCCAGTGGTACGCGCTGTTCTGCTACTGGCAGTACATCGTGCTGTGCCTGGCGCAGTCGATCTATGGCACCACCGCCCAGGGCACTCCGGCCTTCCGCAACGCGGTGCTGCTCAACGGGCAGATCGGCGGCTTCTACAACGCCGTCGCCTTCGTGGCCGCGCTGGCTACGATCCCGCTGACGCGGCGCTTCGGGCCGCGCCTGATGCACGCGATCGCGCTGGCCTGCGGGGGATTGGGCATGATCGCCATTCCCTACCTGCGCAGCGAGGGATGGCTGCTGCTGCCGATGGTCGGGGTGGGCATGACCTGGGCTAGCATGATGGGCAATCCGTACGTCATCCTGGCACGCGCAGTGCCGGCCCGGCGGGTGGGCGTGTATATGGGCATTTTCAATACCTTCATCGTGATCCCGATGATCATTGAGATTCTGACCATGCCACTGCTGTACAACGGGCTGCTCCGCGGGAATTCGGAAAACGCCATCATCTTCTCCGGCATCCTGCTGCTGCTGGCAGCCGCTTCGATGCGGCTGGTCAGCGAGCCAGCGGCCAGCGACGCCGCGGGCCTTCCTGATACCGCGGCAGCACCCGGCGCGCATGGCTGAGACCATGCCGCTTGCGCAGCCAAGGTACGCGCCATGAGCGAGGACGACTGGTCGCCGCGGCGCCGGCCGCAGATGGCCGATGTGGCCAGGCTCGCGGGTGTGTCGCGGGCAACCGTCTCGCGGGCGCTGAGCGACAGTCCTGCGATCAGCGAGCAGACCAAGCAGAGCGTGCGCGAGATCGCCAGGAGTCTGAACTACACCGTCAACGTCGGCGCGAAGAACCTGCGTCAGGGCACCAACCGGACGGTCGGATTCGTGATTCCTTACCAGACCAGCGTGCGCCAGGCGGTCTCCGATCCCTTCTTCCTGAGCATGCTGGGAAGCGTGGCCGATGCGGTCACCGATCGCGGTTTCGAAATGCTGGTCTCGCGGGTCGATGCGACGGCGATCGACCAGGTGGCCTCGGCCTTCGAATCGGGTCGTGCCTGCGGGGTGATCCTGATCGGCCAGTGGCATCAGCATGGGCAGCTCAACCGGCTGGCCCGGCGCGGCGTTCCGCTGGTCGTCTGGGGCGGCGTGCTGAGCAGGCAGTCCTATGCCACGGTGGGCGGCGACAATCAGCTCGGCGGCTACCTGGCGACCCGCCATCTGCTGCAGCGCGGAGCGCGCCAGATCGCATTCCTCGGCAACGCCGACCTGCCGGAAGTCGGCCTGCGCCTGCAAGGCTACCTGAAGGCGCATGCCGAATGCGGCTGCAAGGTGCTCAAACGCCTGCAGGTCAACGTGCCGTTCGCCGCCGAGCAGGCCCGGCAGGCGATCGACCAGTACCTGGCCACGCGCCCCAGGCTGGACGCCATTTTCGCCTCCAGCGATCTGCTCGCGATGATCGCCATCCAGGGTCTCGGCGCCCAGGGCATCCTGGTGCCGCAGGACGTTGCCGTCGTCGGCTACGACGACGTCCCGATGGCGGCCTCGTTCAATCCGCCGTTGACCACGATCACCCAGCATGTCGAGCTGGCCGGTGAGCAGATGGTCGATGCGCTGCTGGAAATCGTCGCCGGGCGCAAGCCCAGCAACCGGACGTTGCCGACTTCGTTGATCGCACGTCAGTCGGCCTGAGATCGCGCCGCCGCATTCCTTGACGCAGGCGTTCCGGAGGGAGCGCGTCTTCAAGGGTCTTGCCCCGGGGCATTTGCCCGTGGCGCCCGCCCGGTGCATGATGCGCCGATGCACTGGGCCTACCTGCTGTTCGCGGTTCTGCTGGAAATCACCGCCACCTCCAGCCTGCAGGCCAGCCGCGGCTTCAGCCGCTGGCTGCCCAGCCTGTTCGTGCTGCTCGGCGGCTGCGGCTCGTGGTTCTTCCTGAGCCTGGCGCTGCGGCGTATTCCGCTGGGGCTGGCCTATGCACTGTGGTGCGGCGTGGGCATCGTGGCCATTGCACTGGTCGGGCGCCTGGTGTACCGCCAGCAGCTCGACCTTCCGGCCTGGATCGGCATCGCCCTGATTGTCTGCGGGGTGCTGGTGATCCGGCTGGGATCACGCAGCATCGCAGCCTGAGAATCGCTGCGTGCGCGTGGTCCTTGCTGGCCGGGGATGTACCGCGCGCGCTGCCACCGGGCCTGGTTTCCTCAGCCCGGTTTCCTCAGTCCCGTGTCGCCGCGCGGCGCACGCAGTCGATGTAGGCCTGGCCGTCCGGGGGCAGGCCGCTGCGCTGCGCGGTCCACAGCATCTGCCCCAGGCACTCCATGATCACATGGTGCGCCTGGTGTTCGCCCTGGCTGGCGCTGAGCAGCTGGCAGGCCTGCCGGATTCCGGCCGGCTGGTCGATCGACACCTGCTCGCTGATCGACAGATGCATCGACAGGTGCAGGAAGGGATTGCTGCGCCCGGCCTCCACGCTGTAGTCACGCTCGAGGGCATCGGGTGCCTGCAGGTCGGTGTGGTATTCCGGGTGTTCGTCGATCCAGCGCAGCGCCAGCGTCTGCAGTGGGGTCAGCACGCCGCCGGCACGCTGCCGCCAGGTGTCGACGAAAAAGCTGCGAACTTCGGTCTGGCTGGGGTTGAACATGAGGGATCTGATGGCTGCGACGGCGCCCTGCACGCGCCGGTTGCGCCGCATTGTGCCGCGTTCGGCGACGTTGCGCAGCCAGCCCGTGCCCGGCTAAGCTCGACCCCGGGGGACAAAGCCGTCGTCTGCAAGGCCGCGCGCCTGGTGGTTCGCGGCGTCAGGAGGGGTCATGCCGGTGCTGGTGGTTGCCAACCCCAAGGGGGGAGCGGGCAAATCGACCGTGGCCACGCAAATGGCCGGTTACTGGGCCAGTCGAGGCCACAGGGTCATGCTGGGGGACGCCGACCGCCAGCAATCCGCGCGCCTGTGGCTTTCGCTGCGCAGTCCGGCGCTGCCGCAGATCGCCGGCTGGAAGATCGGCGCGGACGGCGTGGCGCGGCCGCCGGCCGGAACCACCCACGTCGTCGTCGACACGCCGGCCGGCCTGCACGGCCAGCGTTTCCAGCAATTGCTGCGCTGCGCCGACAGCCTGCTGGTTCCGGTGCAGCCCTCGGTGTTCGACATCTACGCCGTGCAGGATTTCCTCGACCGCATCAAGGAGCAGCGCAAGCTGCAGAAACTGCGCATCGGGCTGATCGGCGTGCGCGTGGACGAGCGCACCCGCGCGGCCGAGCAGTTGCGCGAATTCCTGCGCGGCCTCGCATATCCGCTGCTGGGCATGCTGCGCTCGACGACCAACTATTCCCACATGGCGGCACAGGGGCTGAGCCTGTGGGATCTGCGCGCGGCGCAGGCCGAACGCGACCTGCAGCAGTGGCAGGACATCCTGTCCTGGGCCGACGCCTCCGCCTGAGCCCGGGGGTGGGCGGCGCCAACGGCGCCTGCCGCCGCCTCAGGCGGCGAGCCTGGGCGCCGGAGCCACCAGTTGCTGCAAGGCGTCGCGCTGCACCCGGAACAGGCGCGGGCCCACATGCTCGAGCAGGCCACGGCGCTCGAAATCGGCAATCGTTCGGCTGGCGGTTTCCAGCGCCACGCCCAGCATCGCCCCCAGGTCGCCGCGCTTGGGCAGCACGATGGTGTCGTTGAGCTCCGGCTCGGCCAGACGCAGCAGCAGGCGGGCCATGCGGGAGGCGATCGAACCGGATCCCAGCAGCAAGGCCCACTCGTCCGTCTCGCGCAGCGCGTGGTGCCAGCGTTCGAGGAACTCCTGCCGCAGCGTGGGCACGCGATCCTCCAGCGAGCGGATCAGTTCGACCGGAATGCGGCATACCCGCACCGTGCCGATGGCCGAGGCATGGTGCATATAGGGTTGGGAGATGAAGGCCTCGAGGCCGATCAGGTCGCCGCGCCGAACCACCCGCGTGATCCGCCGCGTGCCGTCGGGCAGCAGGCGCTCGAGCTTGACGAAGCCGGTCTTCACGGTGAACAGATACCGGCCATGCTCGCCTTCTCCGAACAGGTTCTGTCCAGTGGCGTACTGCATGTCATCGATGACCTGATGGATCTGCGCAAAATCCTCGACCCCCAGCGCCCCGAACAGCGCGATGCGCCGCACCCCGCAACTGCGGCAGTCCGATGCTCCGCGCCACGCTCCCAGCAGTTCCTTGCGGCCGATCCGCGCCGGCGGGCACGACGCCAGCCGCGCAGACGCTGCGCCGCCGAGGGCCTGCACGGCGTCCGGCGGCAGCCGCGACAGATCAATGGCCTGGTCCATGGTCGGTTCCTTTGCCTTGTGCTGTCTCAATATTAGCGTTTACTGATATACGTCTGTCAAGGATATTCGCGTCCGGTGTCGACCACGATCCCGAGCAAGAGGGTTGCGCCCGATCCCCGCCCGCTCCTGGCGCAGCGCCTACACTGGAAGGTTTCAACCCCCCGGACGATCGGTCATGGATGCTTCGAAGCTGCGCGAAGATGCGCAATCCCAAGTCGCACCAACTTCCGACGCACACAACCATGGCGCGCTGGCCGCAGTGGCTGCCGAGGACGCGCGCCGGGCGCTGGCCGAGGATCTGGGCAGCGGCGACCTGACGGCCCTGCTCATCGAGGCCGGCCAACAAGCCCAGGCCCGGGTGCTGGCGCGCGAGACGGCACGGGTCTGCGGGCGTCCATGGGTGGAGGCCGTGCTGCGTCAGGTCGATGCACAGGCGCACATCGAGTGGAAGGTCGCCGAAGGTGCCGCGGTGGCCGCCGGCGACGTGGTGTTCGAAGTCCGCGGCGCGGCCCGCAGCCTGCTCAGCGCCGAGCGCAGCATGCTCAATTTCCTGCAACTGCTGTCGGGGGTCGCCACCCGCTGCGCGCAGTACGTGGCGGCTGTCGCGGGCACGCGCGCGCGGATCGTCGATACCCGCAAGACCCTGCCCGGCCTGCGGGTCGCGCAGAAGTACGCGGTGCGTATCGGGGGCGGACTGAACCACCGCATGGGCCTGTACGACGGCATCCTGATCAAGGAAAACCACATCGCCGCCGCCGGCAGCATCGAGGCCGTGCTGCGCCGCGCGCAGGCCCTCGCGCCGCCGGGGGTGTTCGTGCAGATCGAGGTCGAGACCCTGCAGCAGTTGCGGCAGGCCCTCGACGCCGGAGCGCGCCTGGTGCTGCTGGACAACATGGATCTGCAGCAGATGCGCCAGGCGGTGGACATCGCCGGCGGGCGCGCGCAGATCGAGGTCAGCGGCGGCGTCGACCTGGGCAGCGTGGCGGCCATTGCAAGCACGGGAGTCGACCGCATATCCATCGGCAAGCTGACCAAGGATGTCGTGGCCACGGATTACTCGATGCGCTTCGCCGGAGTCTGAGCATGTCCGAAACCCTCGTGATCGACGTTCCCGGGCCTGTCGAAGGCACCCGACAGGCCTGGGCGCGCGTTCCTGTCGAGCCCGCGCCGGGCGAGCGCCTGCGCCTGCTGGCGCAATGCCGCGCGCTGCTCGCCGAGCGCGACGCGGTGCTGGTGGCGCACTACTACGTGCACCCCGATCTGCAGGATCTGGCGCTGCAGACCGGAGGCACGGTGGCCGATTCCCTGGAGATGGCGCGTTTCGGCGCAGCCCACCCGGCCTCCACGCTGGTGGTGGCCGGCGTGCGTTTCATGGGGGAAACGGCGAAGATCCTGTCACCCGACAAGCGGGTGCTGATGCCCGAGCTGCAGGCCACCTGTTCCCTCGACCTGGGATGCCCGCACGAGGCCTTCGCCGCCTGGTGCGATGCCCACCCCGAACGCACGCCGGTCGTCTATGCCAACACCAGCGCGGCGGTCAAGGCGCGTGCCGACTGGGTGGTCACCTCCAGTTGCGCGCTGGACATCGTGGCCGACCTGCACCGCCAGGGGCGCAAGCTGCTGTGGGCCCCCGATCGCCACCTCGGCGCCTACATCCAGCGCGAAACCGGCGCCGACATGCTGTTGTGGCCCGGCGCCTGCATCGTGCACGAGGAGTTCAAGGCCCTCGAACTCGAGCTGCTGCGCAAGCAGCATCCCCAGGCGCTGGTGCTTGTGCATCCGGAGAGCCCGGCCGGGGTGATCGCGCTGGCCGACGTCGTCGGATCGACTTCGCGCATCCTGCAGGCGGCCAGGGAATCGAAGGCCGACACGGTGATCGTGGCCACCGACACCGGAATGTTCCATGCCCTGCAGCGGCAGAATCCCGACAAGCGGTTCATCGCCGCGCCCACCGCGGGAAACGGCGCCACCTGCAAGAGTTGCGCCCATTGCCCGTGGATGGCGATGAACGAGTTGCAAGGCCTCGAGCATGCGCTGCGCACCGGCAGCGGGGAAGTCATGCTCGATCCAGCGCTGGGTGCGCGGGCCAGGGTTTCGGTGCAGCGCATGCTCGACTTCACGGCCCGCCATCGCGGCGTGCAGGCGCCCGGTTCGCTGGTTCCGGGGCTGGGCGCGGCCTGAGCAGCGGGGGCTGAGGCTCGGCGCGCAGCGGATCCAGCGCCTGCAGCAGATCGGCTTCCAGCGGCGCGGGGTCGCCCTCGATGGCGCTGGTGATGCACTGCGCCGCCAGTGCCGACAGCAGCAGACCCCGCGAGCCCATGCCCAGGCTGACATGGAGGTCGTCCCCGCCCTCGGGCCAGCATCCGACAAGGGGCAGGCGCCCGGGCCCCATCGCACGCGTGCCGCGGAACACCCGCGCCTGCGGTGGCGGCTGTTGCGGCCAGCGGGCGGCGGCGTTGGCGTCGGCGCACCACGGCCGCAGTCCGGCACCCACCCGCTCCCAGGCCTGCTGCGGCGAGAGCGGGGGCTGGTGCGCGTGCTCGTGCGTGGCGCCGACGAACAGCCAGCGCTGCGCCGGGTCGAGCCCGCAGGCCTCGACCGCCGCCATCGGCAGGGGCAGGGCGTAGGCGCCCGCCATCACTCCGGTGCGCAGGTCGCCCAGCGCCGGCAGCAGCGCCGCCGGCACGACAAAGCCTTGTCCCTGCTGCAGTTGCAGCTGCGCGCGCGCGCTGCAATCCAGACCGCTGGCGTGCAGCAGCCGTGGGCCGTCGCCCGCGCAGGCCAGCACGCAGACGCGGGCACGCGCCAGTACCTGCGCGCGTGCATCGCATGCCTCCCAGCAGCCGTCGGTGCCGCGGCGCAGCGATTCCACGCGGGCGGGCGGGCACAGTTCGATGCCGTCCCGCGCCAGCCAGCGGCGGCGCAGCGCGTCGGCCGCGAACACGCTGCCGCCCGTCCACCAGGCTGCCGGCGCCTGAGCGACTCCGGCATGGGCCGCCGCCTGCGCGGGCGTCAGTTCGCGCAGCCACTGCGCATCCCAGGCCTGGGCCTGCGTCGGCAGCCGGCCCAGCCGCGGCTCGGCTGCAGCCATCAGCACGCCGTCGCCGCACTGCAGCGCAGCCGACGGCAGCGGCGATGCCAGGCGCAGCCAGCCCAGCGCACTGCGGCTCAGGCGCGCCAGCCGATCGTCGGCCGCGGCCGGGCGCAGATGGGCGAGCCCGGCGGGCAGCGCCGAGGTCGCGCCGGCGACTCCTTGCGGGTCGAGCACGCGTACCTGCCACCCCCGCGCAGCCAGGGACTGCGCGGCGGCCGCGCCGGCCAGCCCGGCGCCGATGACCAGCGCGCTTTCGGCGCGCAGCGCCGCGGCGCGCGCCCGCCCAGGGCGCGCCGGCATCGGCAGCAAGGCCTGCAGGCGCTGCGCCTTGGCCGCGTAGCCGGGCATCTTGTGCACCTCCCACCCGGCCGCGCGCAGGCCGTCGCAGACCTGGCGCGCCACGCTGTAGCTGGCCAGGCGCGCTCCGCCGCGGCAGACCTCGGTCACCGCCTGCAGCAGTTCGGGGTTCCACATGCGGGGGTTGCGCGCCGGCGCGAAGCCATCGAGGTAGACGGCGTCGGCTCCGAGTTGCAGCTGCGGCAGGAGCGAGGGCGCGTCGCCCAGCGCCAGCAACAGCCGCACCTGGCCGCCATCCAGCCAGATGGGGTGCAGACCGGGCATCGCCGGCGGCCACTGCGCGGCGACTTCGGCAGCCAGTGCGCGCCATCGCGGATCGGCGCATTCCTGCACCAGATCCCGCGCATGCAGCGGATGCAGTTCGAGCGCCACGTAGTGCAGCACCTGCGGGCGACGCGGGTCGTCGCGCCAGGCCTGCCAGGTAGCCAGGAAATTGCTTCCCAGCCCGAAGCCGGTCTCCAGCACGGTGAACTGCCGGCGCCCCTGCCAGCAGGGCTGTGCGCCGGCCAGCGCGCAGCCTTGCAGGAATACCTCTCGCGCCTGTCCGGCGGCGCCGGCGCGGCTGGCGTAGACGTCGCCGTAGCGCGCGCTGAAGGCTTCGCCCTCGGGCGTGCGCTGCAGGCTTTCACGGTGCAGCGCGAGATCCTGGCCTGGCCGGGCGTCTGACGACATGGCGGGATTGGGGGAATGGCGGAAAGGGCCGCGCCTCAGCGTGTGGCGCTGCGCAGCGGCCACGTGTACCGACGGCTTTCGGTGAGCACTACGTCGAGCAGGCGATCGTGGGCCTGCGCGGCCAGGCCCTCGACGCGGCAGGCATCGAAGGCCACGCCGATGGTGTGCACCCGGCGGTGTTCCAGGTAGCGATCGTAGTAGCCGCCACCGTAACCCAGGCGCAGGCCGTCGTCGCCGAAGCCCAGACAGGGCAGCACCAGTACATCGGGCTCGACCACTTGCGTGCAGTCGACCGGCTCGTCGATCCCGAAGGCCCCGCGCCGCAGCGCCTGCCCCGGCCGCCAGCAGCAGAACTCCATGCGGCCGGCACCGGGGCGCACCACCGGCAGGGCGATGCTCCAGCTCCGATCCTGCGCGGCAGCCATGCGCTGCACGACCGCGAGGGCGTCGTATTCGCCACGACTGGCGCAATAGACGCCGATGCAATGCGCGCGCAGTTCGTGCAGTTCCTGCGTCAGCATGGCGTCGATGCCGCGTTCGCGAAGCGCGCGTTGCGGAAGCGTGTCGCGCAGCGAGCGCAGCAATGCGCGCAGCTCGCTGCGCGGGCGGCCTGCCGCCTGCAGTGCCGAGGGTGTCGCGAAAGCCTGGGTCACGCTAAGCTTGGGGTTGTGCATGCTGGGTGCGTCGGGGGAGGTATTGTGCCGGCTGTGGATGGAGGTGGGGCGAGGCGCGTGGGCGCCTGGGCTGCGTGCCTGCTGGGCGGCGTGCTGCTGCTTGCGCACCTGGCGCAGGCGGCGCCGGCAGCACGCGAGGTGGTGCCGCCGGCGGGCACGCGCCTTGCGGCGACCTCGGCGGCCGCGTTGTCGCGGCGCGATGCGCTGGCCGCGCTGCCGCGCCTGGATCCGGCGGCGCGGCGCGCGGCGCGCCGGGCCTGGGAGGGTTTCGAGCGCGGTGAGGCCGAGCCGGCCCTGGCCGCCGTGCCGGTCTTGCGGGGCACGGTGCTTGAGCCCTGGATCGACTTCTGGGCGCTGGCGCCGCGGCTGCAGCAGGCCACGCAGGCCGACGTCGATGCCTATGCCCGCGCCTGGCCGAAGACCCTGCCGCAGCGTCTGCTGCGTCAGCGCTGGCTGGCCGAGCTTGCGCGCCGTCAGGACTGGGCCGGATTCCTGCAGGCCTACACCGCGCGGGACGACGACGATCCCCAGTTGCAGTGCATGGCTGCGCAGGCCCGCTTCAGCACCGGACATGTCGATACCAGCGCACAGGTGCTGGCGCTGTGGCGCGGCCAGCCGGCGGGCGGCTACGGCTGCAACCCGGCAGCGCGTGCGCTGCTGCAAGCCGGCCTGATCGACCGGCGGCAGCTGTGGTCGCGGTTGCAGGAATTTGTCGCCGAAGGCCAGCTCACGCAGGCGCTGTACTTCGCGCAGTGGCTCGGCGTACCCCTGGAGGCGCAGTTCCGGCGCGCCGCCACCGACCCGCTGGGCCTGCTGCTCGCATGGCGCGACGGCGGCGCCAGCCTGGACGCGCGCCAGCAGCAACTGGCGCAGGTCGCACTGCTGGTGATGGCGCGGCAGGATCCGCAGCAGGCGGTGCAACTGCTCGACGGGCCCCGACTGCGGCGCTTGCCGGCGACGCAGCGCGCGCGCGTGGCCTGGGTGGCGGCGCGCAGCGCGTCGGCTCGGCTGCTGCCGCAGGCCGACGCGCTGTTCCGCCGTGCGCGGGCGTTGGCTCCGAACTGGCAGCCCGACGCCGAAGGCTGGAAGTGGTGCCTCCGCGCGGCCTTGCGCGCGGCCGACTGGCGCCTGGTGGGGGTCGCAAGCTCGGCGCTGCTGCGCAGCGATGCGGGCAACGCCGAGGCGATCTACTGGAAGGCCGTGGCGCTGCGCCGCATCGGCCAGGTGCAACAGGCGCGTCGATTGTGGCGCGGCATTGCCGCCCCCTGGAGCTACTACGGCCAGCTGGCCAGCGAGGCGCTGGGGCAAGGCCTGCGCCTGCCTGCGGTGAGACCGCGGCAGCCCGGCGCGCAGGCCCTGCTGGAGCAGGCCAGGCGTGTCGACGTGCAGCGCGCGCTTCTGCTGTCGCGCATCGGTGCCTACGCCCCGGCGGTGGCGCAATGGCGCATGGCGCTGGGCCAGGCCGACGATGCCGGCCTGCATGCCGCGGCGCAGCTGGCCTGCGACCGGCAGGCCTGGCTGTTGTGCATCTGGGCCAGCGACCGCATGCAGGGCGGGGTCGACTGGAAGCAGCGCTACGTGATGCCCTTCCGCGCCGAGGTGGCCGCGGCTTCGCGGGGCAGCGGGGTCAGTCAGGCGCTGATCTACGGCATCATGCGCCAGGAATCGCGCTTCTCGGCGAACATCCGCTCGTCCGCCGGTGCCGACGGCCTGATGCAACTGATGCCGGCCACCGCGCGCTGGGTCGCGGGCAAGATCGGCCGTCCGTCGCCGCCGCCGCGGGATCTGAGCGATGTCGGAACCAACCTGACGCTGGGTTCGGCCTACCTGGGCATGCTGCTGCAGCGCTTCGGCGGCTCGCAGGCGATGGCCGCGGCCAGCTACAACGCCGGCCCGTTGCGCATCGAGCGCTGGCGATCCATGGATCTGCCGGGGCGTGGCACGCTGGACGGCGCGGTGTTCGTGGAAAGCATTCCCTTTGCCGAAACCCGCCAGTACGTGAAAAGCGTGCTGGCCAACGCGACCGTCTACGCCGCGCTGCTCGGGGCCCGGCAGCAATCCCTAGAATCGCGGCTTGCGCTGGCTGACGCGCAGGGGATGTCCGCCCGCCAGCCGATGCCCTGAAGCGCGCCGGGGCGGCCTTTCGAGACTTGCGCGCGTCCTGCCAGCGGCCTCCGCCGCGCGGCCATCACCATGCCAAAGATCGTCGTATTCGGGGGTTCCGGTTTCATCGGTACGCAAGTCGTGGCGCGGCTGGCCGCGGCGGGCGATCGCGTGCTGGTTCCCACACGCAGGCGCGAGCGGGTCAAGCACCTGCTGCCCCTGCCCACCGTGGAACTGGCGCAGATCGACACCTTCGACAGCGCCACGCTGCGCCGTCTGGTGGGGGGCTGTGACGCGGTCGTCAACCTCGTGGGCATTCTGCACGGCCGGCGCGGCGTTCCCTATGGCGCCGATTTCGCGCGTGCCCATGTACGGCTGCCGCAGAAGCTGGCGCAGGCTTGCATCGATCGTGGCGTGCCACGTCTGGTGCACGTCAGCGCCATCGGCGCCGACAGCCACGGGCCGTCGATGTACCTGCGGTCCAAGGGCGATGGCGAAGCCGCGCTGCGCGCGGCCGATGCCGGTCTGCGCTGGACCATCTTCCGGCCTTCGGTGGTATTCGGCGAGGGCGACCATTTCCTCAACCTGTTCGCCGGGCTGCAGCGGCGCCTGCCGGTGCTGTTGCTTGGTGGCGCCGAGCAACGCTTCGCCCCGGTCTACGTCGGCGACGTCGCGCAGGCCATCGCGGCCTCGCTGCACGGGCCGCGCGCGTCCGAAACCGTCGGCCGCATCTACGAGCTCGGCGGCCCGCGTGTCTACACCCTGGGCGAGCTGGCGCGTCTGGCCGGTGCCGCGGCCGGGGTGTGCGCGGGACACGGCCGTCCGGTGCTGGCGCTGCCGCAGGGCGCGGCGCGGGTGCTTGCGTGGCTGATGGAAAAGGCCCCGGGCGAGCCGCTGCTCAGCCGCGACAATCTCGACTCCCTGCGCCTGCCCAGCGTGCCGGGCGGAGAACTGCCAGGCTTCGCGGCCGAGCTCGAGGTCGCGCATCCCGCGGTGCTCGAAGCCCTGGCGCCGCTGTGGCTGCGCCCGCCGGAGGCGCCGGACGTCCGCGGTCGCTGGCGCGTGCACGGCGGGCGTTGAGCCCGGCCCCCGGCGCCCGCAGCCGCCTGCCGGGCGGCCGACCCTCCGTGCCCTGCTGGCACGGAAACCTTGATTCTGGAGGGAATGTTCTGCATGCTCAATGCTGCCCAGGAGCGCGCGGTAGCCTATCTGCAAGGCCCGTGCCTGGTGATCGCCGGTGCCGGAAGCGGCAAGACCCGGGTCATCACCCACAAGATCGCGCGCCTGCTGCGCGCCGGCTACGCCCCGGGGGAGATCGCCGCGATCACCTTCACCAACAAGGCGGCCGCCGAAATGCGGGAACGCGCCCGCGATCTGCTCGAGCAGCGGCAGACGGCGCAGCAACTGCTGATCTGCACCTTCCATGCGCTGGGCGTGCGCATCCTGCGCGAGGACGGCCAGGCGCTGGGCCTCAAGCCGCAGTTCTCGATCCTGGACAGCGATGACGTCACCGGGCTGCTGCGCGAGGCCGGGGGCACCACCGAAATCAAGCAGGCGCGGGCGTGGCAGTGGCGCATCAGCCAATGGAAGAGCGCCCTGCTGGATCCCCGGCAGGCCGCCGCGGGCGCGGCCGACGCCGAGGCAGCGCAGGCGGCCAGGGTCTGGGAGCGCTACCAGCAGGCGCTGGCCGCCTACCAGGCCGTGGACTTCGACGACCTCATGGTGCTGCCGCTGCGCCTGCTGCAGCAGCACGACGAGGTGCGCCAGCGCTGGAACCGGCGCCTGCGCTACATCCTGGTCGACGAATACCAGGACACCAGCGACGCGCAGTACCAGCTCCTGCGCCTGCTCGCCGGGGACGACGCGCGATTCACCGCGGTTGGAGACGACGACCAGAGCATCTACGGTTGGCGCGGGGCAACCCTGGAAAACCTGCGCCGGCTGCCCGAGGACTACCCGAACCTGGAGGTCATCAAGCTGGAGCAGAACTATCGCTCGACGAATGCCATCCTGCGCGCGGCCAATGCGGTGATCGCCAGCAATCCCAAGATCTATCCGAAGCGCTTGTGGAGCGAGCATGGCGACGGCGAGCCGGTGCAGGTGCGCGACACCGACGGCGAGGAGGACGAGGCCGAATGCATCGTTTCCCGGCTGCAGGCGCTGCGCGGCGGGCGCGGCTGCAAGTGGTCGGAGGTGGCGGTGCTGTATCGCGCCAACCACCAGTCGCGACCGATCGAGCAGGCGCTTCGCCGCGCCAACATTCCCTATGTCGTCAGCGGCGGGCAGAGCTTTTTCGATCGCACGGAGATCAAGGATGTCTGCGCCTACCTGAGACTGCTGGCCAACCCCGACGACGATCCGGCGTTCCTGCGGGCGGTGACGACCCCGCGACGGGGAATCGGCGCTGCCACCCTGAAGGCCTTGGGGGGATTTGCCGCGCAATGGAAGGTGTCGATGTTCGAGGCGCTGTTTCGCGACGCCCTGCCGGGCGTGGTCGGCGCGCGGCAGGCCGAGGGCCTGCGCGAATTCGCCCGCCTGCTGCACGACATCGAATGGCGCGAGCGCAGCGAAGCGGCGGGCGACTTGTTGCGCGAACTGCTGCAAGGCATCGGCTACGAGTCGTGGCTGGGCGACAACTCCGACAACCCCCGCGAGGCGGCTCAGCGATGGAGCCATGTCAACGACCTGTGCGACTGGATCGGGCGCAAGGCCACCGAAGACGGCGTAGGCCTCAAGCGCATTGCGCAGACGGTGGCGCTGATCACCCAGCTCGGCGAACGCGGCCAGCAGCAGGACGCGGTCACCCTGTCGACCTTGCATGCGGCCAAGGGGCTTGAATGGCCGCATGTCTGGCTGGCCGGTTGCGACGAGGGCATGCTGCCGCTGTACAGCGACGAGCGGCCGCTGAGCGACAGCGGCCTGGAGGAGGAGCGGCGACTGATGTACGTCGGGGTCACGCGCGCACGCCAGACCCTGAGTCTCAGCCATTGCCGCAGGCGGCGCGGCGGTGGCGGGCGCGGCGGGCGGGCCTGCGAGCCCAGCCGCTTCCTCACGGAGTTGCGCGCCGACTTGCCCGCTGCCGGGGGCAGGTCGGAGGCTCTGGCGCGCCTGCAGGCCATGCGCAAGCGCCTGTCGGCGGTCGAGACCCAGGAATCCTGAGTCGCTGCCGGCGGCGCTGCGCGTTACTGCGACGCGTCGTCGGCGCGCCCGTGACCGGCCGGCTGCAGCAACAGCCACCGGTAGAGTTCGCGGCGCGGCGCGCCGCTCATCTCTGCCGCCAGCGCGCAGGCGCGGGACGCCGGCATTTCGCGCGCCAGGCGCAGCGCCCACCGCCGTGCCTGCAGCGGCAGGTCGGCGCCTGCCACCTCGGCGTCGGCGCCGATGAGCAGCACGAACTCCCCCTGCGCATGCCGCGGATCCGTGCGCAGCCACTGCAGCAGGGCAGCGGCGTCGCCGTCGACATAAGTCTCGAATTGCTTGCTCAGCTCCTTGGCCAGCAGCAGCTTGCGCTGCGGCGCCAACCGCTGCAGCCATTCCACGGTGGACTCGATGCGGTGCGGAGTCTCGAAGCACACCACCGTGCGCGCATGCCCCAGGGCCTCGGCCAGGAAGTCGCGCCGACGCCCCTCGGTGGCGGGGATGTAGCCGGCGAACACATAGCCGGCTTCGAGGTCGATGCCGCTGGCGCTCAGCGCAGTGGTCACTGCGCTCGGCCCGGGCAGCGCCAGCACCGCGTAGCCGGCAGCGCGCGCGCTGCGCGCCAGCACCGCTCCGGGGTCGCGGATTCCCGGTGTTCCGGCGTCGCTGACAAAGGCCACGCGGCGGCCTTCCCGCAGTTGCGCCAGCACCTGCTGCGCGGCCTCCTGCTCGCGGTGGCGGTCGGCGCGCAGCAGCGGCAGCGACAGGCCCCAGGCCTGCAGCAGGCGCTGCGCCGCGCGCGTGTCCTCGGCGGCGACGAGGTCGCAGCGCTGCAGCATCGCCAGGGTGCGCAGCCCGACGTCGGCGAGGTTACCGATCGGCGTGGCCACCATCAACAGGCAGGCGTCGGGGATTTGCTGGCCGGCGCACAATGCCTTCGCGGCGGCGCGCGCCGCGCGCATCGCGCTGTCGCGGTCGCCGTGGTCGCCGTGGTCGATACGGCTGTCCTCGCCGGGGGCGGCGGCAGGAGCGGGGTCTGCAAAGCGCGGGGTTTCGGACATGGTCGGGCAGCCTGGTCGTGGCGGCATGCAACCGGCGTCGCAGCGCTGCGGCGCGGCGGCCGAGGCCGCCGCGTGGCAGCGGCTGCAGCGCTGCGGCCTGCGCCTGCTGCGCCGCAATTATCGCGTGCGCTGCGGGGAGATCGACATCATCGCCCGCGACGGCGAGGTGCTGGTGTTCGTCGAGGTTCGCCTGCGCGTGCAGGCCGGCCATGGCGGCGCAGCCGCCAGCGTCGATGCGCGCAAGCGTGCCCGGATCGTTCGCGCGGCCCGGTATTTCCTCGGCGGGCCGGGGGCTGCCTGGGCGCAGGCGCCGTGCCGCTTCGATGTCGTCGCCATCGACGGCAGCCAGCTGCGCTGGATTCGCAACGCCTTCGACGCGGGCGATGGAGGGTCCGCGCCGGCCAGGGCCTCCAGGGTCGCGGCGAATCGTGGAAGAATGCCGGAGTAGCATCCACAGGCCAAACCATGCTTGAACAACGCATCCGCCAGCAATTCGAGGAAAGTGCCCAGCTCAAGCTGCAGGCCGCGCCATTGCTTGCCGAGCCGGTGGCACGCGCCGTCGACGCCATGGCCAACGTGCTGGGCAACGGCGGCAAGATCCTGGCCTGCGGCAATGGCGGCTCGGCGGCCGACGCCCAGCATTTCGCCGCCGAACTCGTCGGCCGCTTCGAGCGCGAGCGCCCGGAGCTGGCCGCGCTGGCCTTGAGCACCGACAGCTCGATTCTCACCGCGGTGGGCAACGACTACGGTTTCGACCAGGTGTTCGCCCGCCAGGTGCGCGCCCTCGGCCAGGCCGGGGATCTGCTGCTGGCGATCAGCACCAGCGGCTCGTCGCCGAATGTCATCGAGGCCGTGCGCGCCGCCCAGGAACGCGACATGCTGGTCGTCGCGCTGACCGGCAAGGGCGGCGGCAAGCTGGGCTCGCTGCTCAGCGATGTCGACGTGCACCTGTGCGTGCCGCACGACCGCACCGCACGCATCCAGGAGCTGCACCTGTTGCTGTTGCATTGCCTGTGCGACGGAGTCGATTGCACGTTGATGGGCAACCCGGAGGAATCCCCATGAGCCATGCCACCCAATCCCCACCCCTCGCTCGCGAACCGGATCGCCCCGACCGCCCGGCACGGCATCCCCGGCTGCGGCGTGCGGCCTGGGCGCTCATGGTGGCGTTGACCGCGACCCAGTTGCAGGGCTGCTTCGTGCTCGGCGCGGCCGCCGTCGGCGGCACTGCGCTGGTGGCCACCGACCGCCGTACCGCCGGCTCGCAGCTCGAGGATCAGAACATCCAGCTCACCGCGTCCTCGCGCATCAGCGCGGTGCTGGCCGGTCGGGGCAATGTCAACGTGAGCAGCTACAACCAGCAGGTGCTGCTGGCCGGCCAGGTGCCCACCGCCGCCGACAAGCAGCAGGCGCAGCAGGTCGTGGTGCAGATCCCCAACGTCAAGTCGGTGGCCAACATGCTGCAGGTCGGGCCCGATTCCAGCCTCCAGCAGCAGGCCAACGACACCTTCATCACGTCCAAGGTGCGCGCGGCCTTCATCGCCGACTCCAAGCTCTACTCCCAGGCCTACCAGATCACCACCTCGCAGGGGGTGGTGTATCTGCAAGGGCTGGTGACCCCGGCCGAGGCCCAGGAAGCCGCCTCGGTGGCAGCCGGGGTCTCGGGCGTGAAGAAGGTGGTGACGCTGTTCGATATGATCAACGCGCAACAACTGCAGAGCCAGTACCGCAACACATCCCAGACTCCGGTCACGCCGTCCGGCTCGGCGCCCGCGGCGCCGCAGGCGCGGCCTTGACGGAAGGCGCGGCCTTGACGGCAGGCGCGGCCTGGACAGCAGGTTCGGCCAGCCGCGTGTGCGCGGCTTGTCCACGCGCTGTCTACAGGCTTCCTGCAGCTTTTCCCCTGCTTTTCCCCTGCTTTTCCCCAGGTCTTCCTCTACCTTCCACCATCCCGACAAAGGTTCCCTGCGATGAGTCTGCTGCAAGTCACTGCCGGCAAAGGCCTGCCCGATGATTTCCACGTGGTGATCGAGATCCCGGCCGGAGCGCCTCCGGTGAAGTACGAGGTCGACAAGGCCAGCGGCGCGCTGTTCGTCGACCGCTTCATGTCGACCGCGATGCACTACCCCTGCAACTACGGCTACATCCCGCAGACCCTGTCCGAGGACGGCGACCCGGTGGATGTGCTGGTGGTGACCCCGATCCCGCTGGTGCACGGCTGCGTGGTGCGCTGCCGTCCGGTGGGCATGCTGAACATGACCGACGAGGCGGGGCCCGATGCCAAGCTGATCGCGGTGCCGGTGGACAAGCTGCTGCCGCTGTACCGCAACATCCGCTCGCCCGAGGATCTGGCTCCCGAGTTGCTGCGCCAGATCGAACATTTCTTCAACCACTACAAGGATCTCGAATCCGGCAAATGGGTGAAGACCGAGGGCTGGGCCGGGGTCGACGCCGCGCGTGCCGAAATTGCCGCTGGCGCCAAGCGCTACGCAGCGGTCGACCGCGGTTGAGCCCGTCGGCTGCGCCCCGATCCTGAGAATGGGCCGGGGCGCACTGCCAGGCCGCACACGCGGCAAACGTGGATTTCGCGCACGCGGGCGAAGGGCTATACTGGTTTCAGCTTGTCGGAGTGCCGGCGCCCCCGCGGGGCCGGCTGAGATCGCGTCGCGCGGAATCCGCTGAACCTGATCGGGGTCATCCCCGCGTAGGAAACCAAGTCGCCCCGGCGCTTCGGCAGGCTCTTCCGTCCCAGGAGACACGCCATGTCCGAAGTCCGTCGCAGCGTCGATCCGGCGCGCCTTTCCAGCCGCATCACGCGCAGCCCCTTTCCCGGTTCGCGCAAGGTCTACCTCGACACCGTCGCCGGAGTTCCGGTGCCGTGGCGGGAGATCTCGCTGTCCGACACCTTGCTGGAGACCGCCCCCGGGGTCACCCAGCTGCAGAAGAACGCCCCGCTGCGGGTCTACGACACCTCCGGGCCCTATACGGATCCGCAGCGTGCGATCGACGTGCGTGCCGGACTGCCGGCGCTGCGCGGGCCGTGGCTGGACGCACGCGACGAGCTGCAACGCCTGGAGGGCCCGAGCAGCCTGTACGGGCGCGCCCGCCAGTCCGACCCTGCCACCGCGGAGCTGCGCTTCGCCAGGCCGCCGGCACCGCGGCGCGCGCGCGCAGGCGCCAACGCCAGCCAGATGCACCTGGCGCGGCGTGGGATCATCACTCCGGAAATGGAGTTCATCGCCTTGCGCGAGAACCTGCAGCGCGCGCAACTGCCGCAGGCGCTGCAGCAGAACGGCGGGCAGCACCGCGGCAGCTGGTTCCACGCCGCGCGCATCATCGATGCCGAATTCGTGCGCAGCGAGGTCGCGGCCGGGCGGGCGGTGATTCCTGCCAACATCAACCATCCGGAAATCGAGCCGATGATCATCGGCCGCAACTTCCTCACCAAGGTCAACGCGAACATCGGCAACTCGGCCGTCACTTCCGACATCGAGGACGAGGTCGACAAGATGGTGTGGGCGATCCGCTGGGGTGCCGACACCGTGATGGATCTGTCGACCGGCAAGCACATCCACGAGACCCGCGAATGGATCGTGCGCAACAGCCCGGTGCCCATCGGCACGGTGCCCATCTACCAGGCGCTGGAGAAGGTCGGCGGCGTCGCCGAGGAACTGAGCTGGGAACTGTTCCGCGACACCCTGGTCGAGCAGGCCGAGCAGGGCGTGGATTACTTCACCATCCATGCCGGCGTGTTGCTGCGCTATGTGCCCCTGACCGCGAACCGCGTCACCGGCATCGTTTCCCGTGGCGGTTCGATCATGGCCAAGTGGTGCCTGGCGCACCACCGCGAGAACTTCCTCTACGAGCATTTCGAGGAGATCTGCGACATCATGAAGGCCTATGACGTCACCTTCTCGCTGGGCGACGGACTGCGCCCCGGCTCGATCGCCGACGCCAACGACGAGGCCCAGTTCAGCGAGCTGCGCACCCTCGGGGAGCTCACCCAGATCGCCTGGAAGCACGATGTGCAGGTGATGATCGAGGGCCCGGGGCACGTGCCCCTGCACATGGTGGCGGTCAACGTCGACGAGGAGCTCAAGCACTGCTACGAGGCTCCCTTCTACACCCTGGGGCCGCTGACCACCGACATCGCTCCCGGCTACGACCACATCACCAGCGCGATCGGCGCGGCCAACATCGGCTGGGCGGGAACCGCGATGCTGTGCTACGTGACGCCCAAGGAACACTTGGGGCTGCCCGACCGCGAGGACGTCAAGCAGGGCCTGGTCGCCTACCGCATCGCCGCCCACGCCTCCGACCTGGCGAAGGGCTATCCCGGGGCGCAGTTGTGGGACAACGCGATCTCCCGCGCGCGCTTCGAGTTCCGCTGGGAGGATCAGTTCCGGCTGGCGCTCGATCCCGACACCGCGCGCGCCTTCCACGACGCCACGCTGCCCAAGCAGGCGGCGAAGACGGCGCACTTCTGTTCCATGTGCGGGCCCAAGTTCTGCTCGATGAAGATCAGCCAGGACATCCGCAACGCGGCGGCCAGCGCCTCCGCCGATGCCACGCCGGCTGATTCGCTGCGCGAGGAGCTGGCGCGCAAGGCCGCCGAGTTCCGCAAATCCGGAGGCGAGATCTACCAGTAGGCCGGCTGGCGGAGATCGATCATGATGCATGTGGGCATTGCCGGAGCAGGCCTCGCCGGCCGCTTGCTGGCCTGGCGGCTGCTGCGCCGCGGGGCGCGCGTCAGCCTCTTCGATGCGGCTTCCCGCGACGACCGCGGCAGTGCCGGGCCGACCGCGGCCGCGATGCTGTCGCCGACCGCGGAGCTGGCGGTGGCCGACACCCGCATCCACGAGCTCGGCCAGCGCTCGCTGGGCCTGTGGAGGCCATGGCTCGCGCAGCTGCAGCAAGAGTCCGGCAGGTCGGTGTACTTCCGCCAGGAAGGCACGCTGGTGGTCGCGCATGCGCCCGACCGCAACGCCTTGCGGCATTACGCCGGACTGCTGCGCGCGCAGCTCGCGCAGGCGCAGTTCGATGCGATGGTGCAGGCGGTCGATGGCGCGCACATCGCGGCGCTGGAGCCGCTGCTTGCCGGCCGTTTCGACGACGGCCTGTTCCTGCCGGTCGAGGGCCAGCTGGCCAACGATCAGTTGTACGAGGCCCTGGCCGCCGCGCTCGACGCCGCGCTGGAGCGCAGCGGCGGCGCCTGGCACGAGGGCTGCCCGATCGACCTCGTGCGGGCGGGGGAGCTGCTGGCACGCGACGGCACGCGGCATGCCTTCGACCTCACGGTCGACTGTCGGGGCATCGGCGCCCGCGGCGAGATCCCCGGCCTGCACGGGGTGCGCGGGGAGGTGCTGACGGTGCACGCGCCCGGCGTGCAGCTGCGCCGTCCGGTGCGCCTGATCCATCCCCGCTATGCGCTGTACGTGGCGCCGCGTCCGGGCGGACGCTTCGTCGTCGGCGCCACCGAACTCGACAGCGAGGACGGCGGCGCCATCAGCCTGCGTTCGACCCTCGAACTGGGCAGTGCGCTGTACAGCCTGCACCCCGAATTCGGCGAGGCCCGGGTGTTGCGCCTGGCCGCCGCGCTGCGCCCGGCGCTGCCCGATCGCCAACCGCTGGCGGGGGCCGACGCCGAGGGCGTCTGGCGCATCAACGGGCTGTTCCGCCACGGCTACCTGATCGCGCCGGCCGTGGTGGCGCAGGTCGAGGCCGGGATTGCCTGCGCGCTCGGGCTGGCGGCGCCGGGCGATGCGGCCGACGTCGACGCTGCAGGCCTCGCGGCATGAGCGACGACACCCTCGCGGCGGATCGGTCGTTGTCGGTCAACGGCCAGGCCGTGCGCAGCCAGGCCTGCACTCTGGCCCAACTGCTGGCCGAGCGCGGCTTCGATGCGCGGCAGGCCTCGTTCGCCTGCGCGGTCAATGGCTGCTTCGTGCCACGGGCGCATTGGGACAGGCAGGCGCTGCGGGCAGGCGACTGCGTCGACATCGTCGCCCCGGTCGTGGGTGGCTGAAGCCGCGCGCACGCAAGCGATCGCGGCCTGGAGAGCAAGACCATGGAAAGCGAAATCACCGCCTCGGCCGTGGATCTGCCGCCACCGCGGCAGGCCGCCGAGGCCCTGGCCATGCAGGTCGCCTGCGCGGACGTCGGCGCCGACGCCGATGCCTGGAGCGTCGGGGGCGCGCGCCTGCATTCGCGCCTGCTGCTGGGCACCTCGCGCTATCCCAGTCCGCAGGCCCTGGAACAGGCCGCGGCGGCCAGCGCCGCGCAAGTGTTCACCGTGGGTCTGCGCCGCCTGCAGCCCGAGAGCGGCGGCGGTCAGGCCTTCTGGCAGCGGGTGCGCGCGCTCGGCGGCCGCCTGCTGCCCAACACCGCCGGCTGCCACGATGCGCAGCAGGCGGTGAACCTGGCGCGCATGGCGCGGGAACTCTTCGCCACCCACTGGATCAAGCTCGAGGTCATCGGCGACGACTACAGCCTGCAGCCCGATCCCTTCGGCACCCTGGAGGCGGCGCGCGTGCTCGCCGCCGAGGGCTTCGCGGTGTTCGCCTACACGACCGACGACCTGGTGCTGGCGCGACGCCTGCTGGACGCCGGAGTGGCGGCGGTGATGCCGTGGGCGGCGCCCATCGGATCGGGGCGGGGGCCGCAGAACCTGCAGGCCCTGCGCACCTTGCGCGAGCGCCTGCCCGATGCGGTGCTGATCTGCGACGCCGGACTGGGCCGACCCTCGCACGCCGCGCAGGTGATGGAAATCGGCTTCGATGCCGTGCTGCTGAACACCGCGGTGGCCGAGTCCGCCGACCCGGTGCGCATGGCTGCCGCCTTCGCCGCCGCGGTGCGCGCCGGGCGCGATGGCTGGCGCGCCGGCATCATGCCCGAACGCGACACCGCGCAGGCGTCGACGCCGACGGTCGGCATACCCTTCTGGCACGAGGCGGGCGCGCAACCGGCGTCGCAGCCGTCGCCCGCGGGGAGCTGATCCTGTCTGCCGCGCTGTTGAGCATCGCGGGCCACGACCCCAGCGGCGGCGCCGGGCTGGGCACCGACCTGGCGGTGTGGCAGGCCATGGGTCTGCACGGTGCCAGCGTGTGCACCGCGCTGACCGTGCAGGATCGAGCAGGGGTGCGGCAGATCGAAGGCACACCGCTGCCGCTGTTGCGCGCGGCGCTGGCCGCGCAATTGCGTCATGCTCCACCGGCCGCCGTGAAGCTGGGCATGCTGGGCAGCGAGGAAGCGGCCGACGAGGTCGCCACCGCCTGTGCGGCGCTGCAGGTTCCGGTGGTGTGGGACACCGTGCTCGCGGCGGCGGCCGACGGCCGCTCCCTGTTGCACGCCGGCGCGCGCACGCTGCAGCGACTGGCGCGCGCCAGCCTGGTGATCACGCCCAACCGGGTCGAGGCCGCGCGGCTGCTCGGGCTGCCGGGCTGGACGCAGGCCGGGCTGCCACCTGCCGCCTGGGTGGAGGCGATGCGCGCGCAGTGGCTACCCCCGGGGGCGCGCACGCAGGCGGTGCTGCTCAAGGGCGGCCATGCCGAAGGCGCGCACAGCGTGGACTGGCTGTGCACCCGTGATCGCCTGCTGGCGCTGGCGGTACCGCGCCTGACCGAAGGCGACGGAGGCCGCGTGCACGGCACCGGCTGTGTCTACGCTTCGGCGCTGGCCGGCAGGCTGGCGCAGGGCGCAGGCGTCGTGCAGGCCGCGGTGGAGGCGCAGGCGCGCACCCATGCGGCCATCGCGGCGGCCTGGCGCGGCGCCGACGGGCGGGCCATGGCCAACCCGCAGGCTGAACCCGACAGCAGCGACCTGCCGTGGCTGCAGGGGGATCCAGCGCAGGCCATGCCGTCCTTCGCGCCTTTGCTGCGGCGACCCGGCCTGTATCCGGTGCTGCCCGATGCCGATGGCGTGCTGCGCGCGCTGGAGTCGGGCGCCGACACCCTGCAACTGCGCATCAAGGACATGCCGCAGGCCGAGCTGCGCGCGCAGGTGCGGGTGGCGACCGAGGCGGCGCGCAGTCGCGGCGCGCAGTTGTTCCTCAACGACCATTGGGAGCTTGCGCTGGAGTACCAGGCCTTCGGCGTGCATCTCGGGCAGGACGACCTGCCCGACGCGCAGGTGCTGTGTGCGCTCGGCGCGGCGGGGCTTCGCCTGGGAGTGAGCACCCACGACCTGGCCGAGTTGGCGCGCGCGCACGCGCTGCAGCCGAGTTACATCGCCCTCGGCCCGGTGTGGCCCACGCGCGCCAAGCAGCTTGCGCATCCACCGCTGGGGCTCGGGCGCCTTCGGCAATGGGTGCAGCGCTGCAAGCCCCGCCACGTGGTGGTGGGCATCGGCGGCATCACGCTGGAGCGGGCGGCCGCGGCGATGGACTGCGGCCTGGACGGCATCGCGGTGATCGGGGCGGTGGTCGACGCCGCCGATCCCGCGCAGGCGCTGCGCGCCGGACGCGCCGTGGTCGATGCCGCGCTGCGCTGGCGCGATCTCGTGGCCGGCAGCGCCTGAAGGCGCTGCCTCCGGCAATCCGCGCTCGATGGCCCGCCCATCCCGCCTTTGCCTGGCCGGGCAGCCACACCTGGTGCTGCACCGTGCGCGTGTTCCGATGTTCGTCGACGAGGGCGATTACCGCGATTACCTGCAGCGCCTGGCCCAGACGGCAGCGCAGCAGCAGGTGCAGATCCATGGCTACTGCCTGCTGCCGCAAGCTGTCTGGCTGCTGCTGCGGCCGGCCGACTGTCGCGGATTGTCGGCGTTGATGCAGATCCTGGCGCGCTGCGCCAGCCGCCGCCGCGGGCAGGGCGCGGCAGCCTGGCAGGGGCGCTTCCGCACGGCCTTGGTGCAGGAGCCGTCCTGGCTGCTGCCGGCGCTGGTGGCGGTCGACCGCGCGGCCGCGTCCGAGGGTCTGTGCGGTGATGCCGCCGCCTGGCCGTGGAGCAGCCTGGCCCACCATGCTGGCAGCCAGTCCGTGGCCTGGCTGCGTGAGGCGGCGGCGTACTGGGATCTGGGCAACACCCCGTATGCCCGCGAGGCGGCCTATGCCGGTCTGCTCGCCGCCGATGCTGCACGGCAGCAATGGCCACGCCTGTTGCAGGCCGTGCAGGGCGGCTGGGCGCTGGGCGACGCTGCCTACCTGGAGTGGGCCGAGGCGCGGGTCGGACGCGCGCTGCGTCCTCGGCCACGCGGCAGGCCGAGGCGCGCCGATGACTGATTAATCTGTCCCCTATTTTTAGCCAAGAACGTTCTCGTGAGCATTAATAGGGGACAGAATAATGAAACGAAGCTTGCCTGGGCTGCTGCGTTGCAGTAGATTGTTGCGTCCAGCCATCGACGATCGCGGAGCAGACCATGCAACAGCCCGAGCCATCCGAAATCCAGGCCCTGTCCCGGCACGGCCTGTACCAGGCGACGCAGGAACACGACGCCTGCGGCGTGGGCTTCGTCGCCCATATCAAGGGCCAGAAGTCGCACGACATCGTGCGCAACGGCCTGCTGATCCTGAAGAATCTGGATCACCGTGGCGCCGTGGGCGCCGACAAGCTGATGGGCGACGGCGCGGGCATCCTGCTGCAGATCCCCGATGCCTTCTACCGCGCCGAGATGGCGCTGCAGGGCGTCGAGCTGCCGCCGCCCGGGGAATACGGGGTCGGCATGATCTTCCTGCCGCGGGAGTCGGCGTCGCGCCTGGCCTGCGAGCAGGAGATCGAGCGCGCGGTACGCGCCGAGGGCCAGCAGGTGGTCGGCTGGCGCGACGTACCGGTGGATCGCGACATGCCGATGTCGCCGGCGGTGCGCGCCAAGGAGCCGGTGATCCGGCAGATCTTCATCGGGCGCGGCCCCGACGTCATGGTCACCGATGCGCTGGAGCGCAAGCTCTTCGTCATCCGCCGCGTGGCCAGCCATGCCATCCAGCGCCTGGATCTGCGCCACGGCCGCGAGTACTTCGTGCCCTCGATGTCGGCGCGCACCGTGGTGTACAAGGGGCTGCTGCTGGCCGATCAGGTCGGGCAGTACTACCGCGACCTGCAGGACCCGCGGGTGGTCTCGGCGCTGGCGTTGGTGCATCAGCGCTTTTCCACCAACACCTTCCCCGAATGGCCGCTGGCCCACCCCTACCGCATGGTCGCCCACAACGGCGAGATCAACACCGTGCGTGGCAACTACAACTGGATGTGCGCGCGCGAGGGTGCGGTCAGTTCGCCGGTGCTGGGCGATGACCTGCGCAAGCTGTGGCCGCTGATCTATCCCGGGCAGAGCGACACCGCCAGTTTCGACAACTGTCTGGAACTGCTGGTCATGGCAGGCTATCCGCTGTCGCACGCCATGATGATGATGATCCCCGAGGCGTGGGAGCAGCACGCCTTGATGGACGAACGTCGCCGCGCCTTCTACGAATACCACGCCGCGATGATGGAGCCGTGGGACGGCCCGGCGGCGATCGCCTTCACCGACGGACGGCAGATCGGCGCCACCCTCGACCGCAACGGCCTGCGCCCTGCGCGCTACGTGGTGACTTCCGACGACCTGGTGATCATGGCGTCGGAGGCCGGCGTGCTGCCGGTGCCGGAAAGCCAGATCGTCAAGAAGTGGCGCCTGCAGCCGGGCAAGATGTTCCTCATCGACATGGAGGTCGGGCGCATCGTCGACGACCAGGAGCTCAAGGAGCAACTGGCTGCCGCGCGCCCGTACCGGCAGTGGATCGAGAACCTGCGCATTCGCATCGACGACATCGAGCACGTCGGCCAGGACGGGCCCTCCGCGGTGCCGCTGCTCGACCGCCAGCAGGCCTTCGGCTACACCCAGGAAGACCTGAAGTTCCTGCTCGCGCCGATGGCCGCCGACGCCAACGAAGCGGTGGGCTCGATGGGCAACGACGCGGCGCTGGCCGTGCTGTCGGATCGCCCGAAGCCGCTCTACAGCTACTTCAAGCAGCTGTTCGCCCAGGTCACCAACCCGCCGATCGACTCGATCCGCGAGAGCATGGTCATGTCGCTGGTGTCCTTCATCGGGCCGCGGCCGAACCTGCTCGACATCAACCAGGTCAATCCGCCGATGCGCCTGGAGGTCAGCCAGCCGGTGCTCGACTTCTGCGACATGGCCAAGCTGCGCACCATCGCCGCCCACACCGGAGGCAAGTTCCGCAGCCACGAGATCGACATCTGCTACCCCGCGCAGTGGGGGCACGAGGGCATCGAGGCCCGGCTGGCGTCGATCTGCGCCGAGGCCGTGGACGCCTTGCGCAGCGGCCACAACATCCTCATCGTCACCGACCGCGGCCTGGGCCCCGACCGCGTGGCCATCCCGGCGCTGCTGGCCACCAGCGCGGTGCATCAGCACCTGACACGCCTGGGGCTGCGCACGCAGACCGGGCTGGTGGTGGAAACCGGCAGCGCACGCGAGACCCACCACATGGCCGTGCTCGCCGGCTACGGTGCCGAGGCGGTGCATCCCTACCTGGCGCTCGACACGGTTGCCGAGCTGGCGCGCGAACTGCCGGGCGAGCTGTCGTCGGACAAGGCGATCCAGAACTACATCAAGGCCATCGGCAAGGGGCTGTTGAAGGTCATGTCCAAGATGGGCATCTCGACCTACATGAGCTACTGCGGAGCGCAGATCTTCGAGGCCGTCGGCCTGTCCGCGGAGCTGATCGCGAAGTACTTCAGCGGCACCTCCTCGCAGGTCGGTGGCATCGGTGTGTTCGAGGTGGCGCAGGAGGCGCTTCGGCTGCACCGCGAAGCCTTCGGCGACAACCCGCTGCTGGCGCAGGATCTGGACGCCGGGGGCGACTATGCCTGGCGGGTGCGTGGCGAGCAGCATATGTGGACGCCCGACGCGATCGCCAAGCTGCAGCACTCGACGCGTGCGAACAACTACCAGACCTACAAGGAATACGCGCAGATCATCAACGACCAGTCGCGCCGCATGCTGACCCTGCGCGGCCTGTTCCAGTTCCGCCTCGACCCGACGCGCGCGATCCCGCTGGAGGAGGTCGAGCCGGCCAGCGAGATCGTCAAGCGCTTCGCCACCGGGGCGATGTCGCTGGGGTCGATTTCCACCGAGGCGCATGCCACGCTGGCGGTGGCGATGAACCGCATCGGCGGCAAGAGCAACACCGGCGAGGGCGGCGAGGATCCGCTGCGCTACCGCGCCGAAATGCGCGACGGAGCCTCGGGCATCGGCGACGGCGCCACCCTGGCCAGCGTGCTGGGCGAGCAGCGGGTGGTCAGCGACATCCCGCTGCGCGCCGGCGACTCGCTGCGCTCCCGGATCAAGCAGGTGGCCAGCGGCCGCTTTGGAGTCAGCGCCGAGTACCTGGCCAGTGCCGACCAGATCCAGATCAAGATGGCGCAGGGAGCCAAGCCCGGCGAGGGCGGGCAGCTGCCCGGAGGCAAGGTGTCGGAATACATCGGCATGCTGCGCTATTCGGTTCCCGGCGTGGGCCTGATCTCGCCGCCTCCGCACCACGACATCTATTCGATCGAGGATCTCGCGCAGCTGATCCACGATCTGAAGAACGTCAACTCGCGCGCGTCGATCAGCGTCAAGCTGGTATCGGAGTCCGGCGTGGGCACGGTTGCCGCCGGCGTGGCCAAGGCCAAGGCCGACCATGTCGTGATCGCCGGGCATGACGGCGGTACCGGAGCCTCGCCGCTGTCGAGCATCAAGCACGCCGGCTCGCCGTGGGAGATCGGGCTGGCCGAGACCCAGCAGACCCTCGTGCTCAACCGTCTGCGCGGGCGTATCCGCGTGCAGGTCGACGGTCAGATCAAGACCGGGCGCGACGTGGTCATCGGCGCGCTGCTCGGAGCCGACGAATTCGGTTTCGCCACGGCTCCGCTGGTTGTCGAGGGCTGCATCATGATGCGCAAGTGCCACCTCAATACCTGCCCGGTGGGCGTGGCCACGCAGGATCCGGAGCTGCGCCGCCGCTTCCAGGGAAAGCCCGAGCATGTGGTGAACTATTTCTTCTTCGTCGCCGAGGAAGTGCGCTCCATCATGGCCCAGCTCGGCGTGCGCCGCTTCGACGAGCTCATCGGACGCTCCGACCTGCTCGATACCCGCGGCGGCATCGAGCACTGGAAGGCGCGCGGCCTGGACTTCTCGCGCGTGTTCCACAAGCCCGCGCTGCCCGCCGAGGTCGCGGTGCGCCAGGTCGAGGAGCAGGATCACGGACTGGAGCGCGCGCTGGATCTGACCCTGATCGAGCGTGCCCGCCCGGCGCTGGAGCAGCGCCAGGTGGTGCATTTCATCCAGAACGTGCGCAACGTCCACCGCACCGTGGGCGCCATGCTGTCCGGCGAGGTGGCCCGGCGCCATGGCCACGAAGGGCTGCCTGACGACACCATCCACATCCAGATGGAAGGCACCGGCGGACAGAGCTTCGGCGCCTTCCTGGCACGCGGCATCACGCTGTACCTGATCGGCGACGCCAACGACTACACCGGCAAGGGACTGTCCGGCGGGCGCATCGTCGTGCGCCCGAGCATCGAGTTCGGCGGCGCTGCGCCGGACAACATCATCGTCGGCAATACCGTGCTGTACGGTGCGCTCGAGGGTGAGGCCTTCTTCCGCGGCGTGGCCGGCGAACGTTTCGCGGTGCGCAATTCGGGCGCCATCGCAGTCGTCGAAGGCACCGGTGACCATGGCTGCGAATACATGACCGGCGGCACCGTGGTCGTGCTCGGCGAGACCGGGCGCAATTTCGCCGCGGGCATGAGCGGCGGCGTGGCCTACGTCTACGATCCGGACGGCCGTTTCGCGGGCCGCTGCAATACCGCGATGGTGGCACTCGACAAGGTGCTGCCCGAGGCCGAGCAGCGGGCTTCCATGGCCGAGGCGCTGTGGCACCGCGGACAGACCGACGACGCCCAGCTGCGCGCGCTGTTGCGCGACCACCACCGCTGGACCGGAAGCCTGCGCGCGCGGGAGCTGCTGGACAACTGGGAACAGGCGCGCATGCGCTTCGTCAAGGTGCTGCCCCACGAGTACAAGCGCGCATTGGGCGAGATCGGCGCCCGCCGCGAGGCGGCCGCGGCGACGGCGAAGGCGGCGGCTGCGGCCGAGGTGCCGGCTAAGTGAAACCCGGGCTCTGCGGCGCTCCGATGCCGCAGGGCCCAGCGACCGAGGAACGGACATGGGAAAGATCACCGGCTTCATGGAGTTCGAGCGCCAGGAGGAAAGCTACGATCCGGCCTCCGCGCGGGTGAAGAACTGGAAGGAATTCGTGCACCCGCTGGTCGACGAGAAGGCCAAAGTGCAGGGCGGCCGCTGCATGGATTGCGGCATACCGTTCTGCAACAACGGCTGCCCGGTGAACAACGTCATCCCCGATTTCAACGACCTGGTCTGGCGCGGACAGTGGCAGCAGGCCCTGCAGGTGCTGCACTCGACCAACAACTTCCCCGAATTCACCGGGCGCATCTGCCCGGCGCCCTGCGAGGCGGCGTGCACCCTGGGCATCAACGCCGCGCCGGTGGGCATCAAGTCCATCGAGCACGCGATCATCGACAAGGGCTGGGAGATGGGCTGGGTACAGCCGCAACCCGCCGCGCGACGCAGCGGCAAGCGGGTCGCCGTGGTCGGCTCGGGGCCGTCGGGGCTGGCCGCAGCGCAGCAACTGGCGCGGGCCGGGCACGAGGTCACGGTGTTCGAGAAGAACGACCGCATCGGCGGCCTGCTGCGCTACGGGATTCCCGACTTCAAGCTGGAAAAGATCCACATCGACCGTCGTCTCGAGCAGATGCGCGCAGAAGGAGTGCATTTCGAGCCCGCGACCCTGATCGGCGAGCTGCCCTCCGAGGGCCCCGGCGCGACCGTCGGCAACCTGTCGCGCAAGCAGCGCAGCGCGCAGGATCTGCTGGAAGGCTTCGATGCCGTGCTGCTGGCCGGCGGCTCCGAGCAGCCACGCGACCTGCCGGTTCCCGGGCGCGAGCTGGACGGCATCCATTTCGCGATGGAATTCCTGCCGCTGCAGAACCGTGTGAACGCCGGCGACAAGCTCAAGGGACAGCTGCTGGCGACGGGCAAGCACGTGGTGGTCATCGGTGGTGGCGACACCGGCAGCGATTGCGTCGGTACCAGCAACCGTCACGGAGCGGCCAGCGTGACGCAGTTCGAACTGCTGCCGCAGCCCCCGCAGCAGGAGGACAAGCCGCTGGTGTGGCCGTACTGGCCGATCAAGCTGCGTACCTCCAGCAGCCACGAGGAAGGCTGCTCGCGCGACTGGTCGGTGGCGACCAAGGCCTTCCTGCCCGGAACGGGCAAGGACAAGGGCCGCGTGCGCCAGATTCAGGCCTGCCGCGTGGAGTGGAAGGACGGTCGCATGCAGGAAGTCGCCGGCAGCGAGTTCATTCTGCAGGCCGATCTCGTGCTGCTGGCGATGGGTTTCGTGCATCCGCTGGCCAGCGTGCTCGAGGCCTTCGGGGTACAGCGTGACGCCCGCGGCAACGCGCAGGCCGGTACCGAGGACGCCGGAGGCTATGCCACCAACGTGGCCAAGGTGTTCGCCGCCGGGGACATGCGCCGCGGGCAGAGCCTCGTGGTGTGGGCGATCCGCGAGGGTCGCCAGGCCGCGCGTGCCATCGACCGCTTCCTGATGGGCAGCAGCGAACTGCCGCGCTGAATCCAGGCCCCCGCGCATCCACCATGCATGACCTGGCCGCCCTGCGCAAGGACTACGCCCGCGCCGAGCTCGACGAGGCGCATGCCGAGGCCGACCCGCTGAAGCAGTTCGAGCGCTGGCTGGCCGAGGCGGTGCAGGCGCAGTTGCCCGAGCCGAACGCGATGACCCTGGCCACCGTCGGCGCCGACGGCAGGCCGTCCACCCGGGTGGTGCTGATCAAGGGGGTCGATGCGCGGGGCATCGTCTGGTACACCAATTACCACAGCCGCAAAGGTCGCGAGTTGCAGGCCCACGCCCAGGCCGCGCTGCAGTTCCATTGGGTGGAACTGGAGCGGGTGGTGCGCATCGAGGGTCGGGTCGAGAAGACCAGTGCGGCGGAATCCGACGCCTACTTCGCCAGTCGTCCACTGGCCTCGCGCATCGGCGCCTGGGCCTCCGAGCAGAGCCAGCCGATCTCCGACCGCGGCGTGCTGCTGCAGCGCGCCGCGAGCTTCGGTGCGCGATTCGGGCTGCACCCGCCGCGCCCCGAGCACTGGGGGGGCTACCGGCTGGTGCCCGATGCCTGGGAATTCTGGCAGGGGCGCCGCTCACGGCTGCACGATCGGCTGGCCTACCGGCAGGACGAAGCCGGCGGATGGATCCGGCAGCGCCTGGCGCCCTGAGCGCTCAGCTGCGGGCGTCGCTCGTCAACTGGGCGCTGAAGCGCTGGCGCAGCCGGGCCATCTTCGGCGCGATCACGACCTGGCAGTAACCCTGCCCGGGGTGACGTTCGAAGTAGCGCTGGTGCTCGTCCTCGGCCGGCCAGAATACCCGCAGCGGCTCGACCTCGGTAACGATCGGCTGCGCGCCGAAGCGGCCCTCCCGGCCCATCTGTTCCAGGTACTGCGCGATGCGCTGTTCGTGCCCCGGATGCTCGTGGTAGATGCCCGAACGATACTGCGGGCCGACGTCGGCGCCCTGGCGGTCGCGGGTGGTCGGGTCATGGATGGTGAAGAACACGTCCAGCAGGCGCTCCAGGCTCAGCACCCGGGGATCGAAGCGCACACGCACCGCTTCGGCATGCCCGCTGCGGCCGCTGCACACCTGCTCGTAGCGAGGTCGCTCGATGTGGCCCTGCGCATAGCCGCTGGTGGCTTCGAGCACGCCTTCGAGTGCCAGCACCGCGGCCTCCACGCACCAGAAGCAGCCCCCTGCAAGGGTCAGGGTTTCCAGGGGCGGCTGCGGCGCGGCTGGCGCCGCCTGGGTGTCTGCAGTGGGCATCGCATCGGTCTCCTGTGGCCTTCCGGGCAGTGTAGGCCCTGACCGCGGCGGCTGCAGCGTGCACGGGACGGCGGGCGCGCGCGAGGTGGCAGGGCCGCCGGGGAAGAGCGGAAACCGGATCCGGCAGCCAACGCGGTGCCGCCGGAAACTAGAAGGCCGCGCGCCCATCACGGCGACGCGGCCTGATTTGCTGCGGTGCTCGGGTTTGCTGCCTCGCACCGCACCCGCCACCGAGTGGCGGGCTTGGCTTGCCGAACCCGGGCTGAACCCGGATTCCGTGCCGCGGCGGCTGCACCGTCACGACGCTTCCCAATCTAGGCCTGCGGCACCGATTCGTCAAGGCTGTGCATCGACGACCCTGCGCGCCGGTGGTGATCAGGGCAGGCTGACGCTCAGGCGCGCGCTGGGCACGCAGTCGGGCTGCTGGGCGCCCAGCAGCAGGGGCGCGGCGATGAACTGACGCACCGCCGGCACGCCCAGGTCGTTCAGGGCATCGCGCAGGTGCACCGCGCGGCGCATGGCCAGCGCCTGCAGGTGGCTTGGGCCATCGGGTATGGCCTGCTGCAGCAGGCGCTCCATGGTCGCGTCCGGCACGCTGCGCGCGAGTCCGAGGAAGTTGCGCGGCTTGTCGGGCAGCGCGGTGCTGCGGTAGAGCGCGGCCAGGACGCGCTGCCGATCCGCGGCGGGAACGCGGTGGGCATCGGCATGCGCCAGCAGTTCCGCGCGCGGGGCATCGCGCTTCCACTGCGCGAGCAACTGCTGTTCCAGCACCGCCTGGCGGTAGGCTTGCGCCTCGCTGGCGCTGCAGGCCTGCCCGGTCACCGTGACGACGAGCTGCGGCTTGGCCTGCAGCAGTCGGGCGATATCCGCCAGCTGCGCGCGATCCTCGGCCCGCACCCGGGCCGAGCCGGCGGCGAAGCGCACGACATTGAGCTGGGGCGGCGGCGCTTCGCCCTGCAACAGCTGGCCCATCAGCGAGAAGGGCGCGGTCACCGCGCGCAGCAGCAGCTTGCCCACGGCCTCGGCGATCACCGAGCCGAGGTTGAATTCGGGGTCGCGCAGCGAGCCGGAAATCGGAATGTCGAGATGAATGGTGCCGTTGCGATCCTTCAGCAGGTTGACGGCCAGCAGCACCGGCAGCTTGGTCGCGCTGGCGCTGTGCACGGGCGGGCCGAAGCTCAGCTGGCGCAGCACCAGTTGGTTCTCGGCCTGCAGCTTGCCCGCGGGGTCGATGGCGTAGTGCACGCTCATCGACAGCAGTCCGCGCTCGATGCCGTAGCCCGCATAGCGCACCGAATACGGCGACAGCGGCGCCAGTTGCAGCTGATCCACGCGACCGCGCAGATCCAGCTGCGGCGGGCTCAGCAGCGGGTTGATGCGCCCGGAGATGGCCAGCGGGGCGGTGCCCTCGGCGATGCCCCGCAGGTCGACCGTGGCCAGTTGCGGGGAGTCGGAGGCGAAGCCGCCGACACGGCCTTGCACGCGGCTGAGGCTGGCCGAATAGTTCGGCTCGACGAAGTGGTCGCTCCAGTCGATGCGCCCGCCGTCGACCGCGATGCCGCCGATGCGCAACAGCAGGCCCGGTCGGGCCGCGGTCGCAGGCGCCGCCGCCGTCGCCCCTCGGGCAGCGGCTCGTCGTGCCGGCGCGAAGACCTGGGCCACGTTCAGCCTGGCGTCGCGGCTGAGCGTCAGCCGGGCATAGAAGTGGTGCAGCAGCACCTGGCCGATGGCCATGTGCGTTGCGGCGCGCGGCGCCAGGCGCAGCTGCAGACGCTGCAGCTGCAGCGTCTGCCAGCCCAGCAGGCTGGCATCGGGGTGGCGGGTGTTGGCGGCGAAATCCCCGATGTCCAGGCTGCCGGCATAGGCGAATTCCGGCCCGCCCGCAGCCAGGCGCAGCCGCAGGCGCCCGTCGGCGCTGGCGCTGGCGCGCAGCACCCGCAGGTTCCACGCCGGCAGGTACGCGGCCGCCACCTGTGCCGGCAGCCCCTGTGCGTGCAGCGTTGCCTGCAGCCTCCAGGGTGCGCCCTGCACCGTGCCGTCCAGTCGCAGCAGCCCGCTGCCGGGGGTCGATGCGCCGGCGCGCGGCGCCTGGCGGGCATCGCGCAGCCGCGCCTGCAGCGTGAAGGCCGCCGCCGTGCGCAGCGGCCAGCCGGCATGCCGCAGCCGCAGGTCGATGCCGCTGAGGGCCAGAACCACCGGTTGTGCCGCATCGCTGTCGGCGAAGTAGGCGCTGCCTGCGTGCACCGAGGCCTCATCGACCTGTACCCGCCAGGGCCTGGCCGCGGGAGCCTTGGCCTGCTGCGGCGTTGTCGGGCGCGGCAGCAGACCGCTCGGCAGCAGCGAGCCGAAGGACCAGCGCCCCCGCGCATCGCGTGCCAGCGACAGCTGCGGCTGCAGCAACTGCAGCCTTCCGATGTGCACACGGTGCTGCCGCAGATCCAGGCTCGCGTTGCGCAGTTGCAGGGCCGCGGCGCGCACCCCCGCGCCACGTCCGCTGGCCGGGCGCTCGATGTCCAGCGCGGCCAGGTCGAGCCGCGGGGATCGCCCGAAATCCAGGCGCGCCTGGCGCACGCGGATGTCCTGCGCATGAGGGCCGCTGCCGGCGGCGGCGCCCCGCGGCTGCCAGCGGAAATGCTGCCACTGCGCATCGACCACGTCCAGCTGCAGCGCTCGGTGCTGCCAGCGCAGATCCAGTCGGCCTTGCAGCGTCCCGTCGGGCAGCGGGCTGCCGTGCAGCCAGGCGGCCGCGTAGGGCTGCGCCAGCCGCGGGTCGAGGCCCTGCAGCCGCAGCTGTGCGTCGGCGCTGTCCGGGGCGGCGCTGGCCTGCACCTGCAGCTCCAGGCCCCGCGGTCCCAGCAGGTCGCCGCTGGCCTCCACCTTGCCCGCCAGGGGCCATTGCGCGGCGCCGAGCTGCAGTCGGGGAATGCGGAAATTCCAGTCGACACCCGGGTGCACCGAGGCATCCTGCCAGCGCAGCTGCACCTGCTGCAGTTGCAGCCCCTGCAGTTGCAGCTGCCATCCAGCCCCCGTGGCTGCCGGCTTGCCGGCTGCCACGGGGACGGCTGACGGCGCCGCGGCAGCCGGGCGCAGCAGCCAGGGTCCCAGGCGGCCCTCGATACCATCGATGCGCACCACGCCCAGTTGCAGGCTGCGGCGCGCCGGCCGCAGCGCGAGCAGCGGGACATCCACGATGGCGACGTCCAGCAGCGGCTGCTTCGCGCGCTGCAGTTGCAGCCCATGCAGTTGGAGGTCGCCGCCGATGTCGGGTTCCGCCGTCGCGCGCAGCGGCCACTCCAGGTGCAGGCTGGCATCCAGGGTGCCGCCGCCGAGTTGCACATCGCGCCAGGCCGGTTGCAGGGCCTTCCAGTCGAGCAGGGGCAGCCGCTGCAGCTGCAGCTGCGCCTGCAGCCGCGCCTGCGGGCCGAACAGCGGGCCGTCGAGTTGCAGTTGCAGCGCCGCTCCGTCCAAACGCCCCGCGGCGCTTGCGCGCAGCGTGCCCGGTGCGCCGCCAAGGGTCGACAGGCGCGTGAGGTCGAGGCGCAGATCACGCAGGTGGCTGCGCAGGCCGCTGCCGCGATCCACATACAGCACGCTGCCATCGCGCAACTGCAGGGCATCCACGGCGAAGGCCGGGGCCGTCGTGCCGCTGCGGGCTGCCGGTGCGCGTTGCAGGCGCCGCAGCATGTCCTCGAAATCGAACTGCCCGGAGGCTTCGCGCACGATGCGCAGTTGCAGTCCCTGCAGGCGTATCGAGTCGAAGCGCGGGTGCAGCCCCCACAGGCTGCTCCAGCCCAGGCGCACGCTGGCCTCGGCCAGGCGCAGCGCGTCGCTGCGGCCATCGGGATCGCGCAGTTGCACTGCGTGCAGCCGCAGCCGCAGGAGAAGGGGGTTGAACTGCAACGCGCCGACCTTCAGCACCCGGCCCAGGCGCTGCTGTGCCAGGCGCGGCAGTTCACGCCGCAGCAGCGGGGGAACGCTCCACGGCGAGGTGGCGAGCAGCAGCAGCGCCAGCCCCGCGAAAAGCGCGGCGACGCGAAGCACCCAGCGCAGCAACTTGTGTGCAACGATCTGCATACCCTTGCATTATGGAGACTGCGCGGGTTCGCGTGCTTGATGAAACACCCGGTTGCGCATGCTGTTGCAGCCGCCCCTGCTGCCGGGCGCTCAGAGGGCCGACGAAGGCGCGCGCCCGGCCGGCCAGATCTGCTGCAGCAGATTCTCGGCGAACTGCCGCGCGCCGGGGTCGGCGACGATCGCTCGGCCCCACTCGCGGCTGGTCTCGCCGGGCCACTTGTGGGTTGCGTCCATGCCGATCTTGCCGCCCAGGCCGGCCTGGGGTGAGGCAAAGTCCAGGTAGTCGATCGGGGTGTTGTCGACCAGGGTGGTGTCGCGCACCGGATCCATGCGCGTGGTGAGGGCCCAGATGACATCGCGCCAGCTGCGGATGTCGACGTCGTCATCGGTGACGATGATGAACTTGGTGTACAGGAACTGGCGCAGGAAGCTCCACAGCCCCATCATCACGCGCTTGGCGTGTCCCGGGTATTGCTTGCGCATCGAAACAACCGCCAGGCGGTACGAGCAGCCCTCGGGCGGCAGGTAGATATCGGTGATCTCGGGGAATTGCTGGCGCAACAGCGGAACGAACACCTCGCCGAGCGCGGCCCCGAGCACGGCCGGCTCGTCGGGCGGCTTGCCGGTGTAGGTCGAGTGGTAGATCGGCTGCTCCCGATGGCTGATGCACTGCACTTCGAACACCGGAAACCAGTCCTGTTCGTTGTAGTAGCCGGTGTGGTCGCCGAAGGGCCCCTCGAGGGCGTGCAGCCAGCCGTCGATCTCCTTCAGCGGCACGCCGCTGTCGCTGTGCCCGCTGTATCCCCTGGCCGCCGGCGGAATGTGGCCCTCGAGCACGATTTCCGCATGCGCCGGAACCTGCAGCGGCACGCTCAGGCAGTCGGCCACCTCGGTGCGCCCGCCGCGCAGCAGCCCGGCGAACTGGTATTCCGACAGGCTGTCGGGCACCGGCGTGACCGCGCCGAGCAGGGTCGCGGGGTCGGCCCCCAGAGCCACCGCCAGCGCGAAGGGAGTTCCCGGGTGCATCGCCGCATGGTCGCGGAAGTCCAGCGCGCCGCCGCGGTGCGAGAGCCAGCGCATGATCAGCTGCCGGCGTCCGATGCGCTGCTGGCGGTAGATGCCCAGGTTCTGCCGCGCCTTGCGCGGCCCGCGCGTGACCACCAGGCCCCAGGTCAGCAGGGGTGCGGCGTCGCCGGGCCAGCATGTCTGCAGCGGCAAGGCATGCAGATCGACCTGCGCGCCCTGCAGTTGCCGTTGCTGGCAAGGCGGCCGGCGCAGCAGGCTGGGGCGCATGTCCCACACCGCGCGCACCAGGCGCAGCAGTTCGCCGGCGTCGGCCAGACCGCGCGGAGGCGCGGGCTGGCGCAGCGCCGCCAGCACCTCGCCGATGCGCCGCAACTCGCTGGTCTCGGCCACGCCCATCGCCAGCGCGACGCGGCGCGTGGTGCCGAACAGGTTCCCCAGCACCGGCATCGCATGCCCGGTGGGCTTCCGGAAGAGCAGCGCGGGGCCTCCGCGCTGCAGCATCGCATCGCATACCGCGGTCATTTCCAGCCGCGGATCCACCGCTCGATCGACATCGACAAGATCCGCTTGCGATCGGAGTACATGCAGGAAATCCCTGAGATCCCGGTATTTCATAGATCAATTAGTTGTTTAGTTGCGACGTCTATGCATTGACATGATATAAGCGGTGATTAGAATGTGGCCGTTTTCGTGCGCTTGGCAGCGTCCGGTTCTTACGCATGCCTGCTGGCGGATGCGGGTCGGATGCCCGCGGTGTCCGCCGTGGCGCGCGATCCAGTCGCCCCGGAACCTCCCCGGCCGCTCGGTCGGTGGCGCAAGGTACCCGCCGCAGCTACCGCCGCATCGTAGGCCAGGTACGCGGGCATGGTTGCCGTGGTTCCGGATCTGTGCCCAACCGCGGATCCGCGGCGCCTGCGGGCGTCGCGCCGGCCGCGGCCGATCGACACAGGAGAACATGATGTCGCAAGACTCTCGCATGCAGTTCCCGAGCTGGCGCAGCATCGGGGCGGAGCTTCTGCAGTGGACGCATTACACCCTGATGATGGTGGGGTTCTTCGTGGTTGCCGCCGGAGCCTACCTGTATGCCAACCCGGGTTCGGTGATGGGCCTGGAGCATGGCGTGGTGCAGTGGGTGGCGGCGCGCAAGGCCGCGATGCAGCAGCTGCGCAGCCTGGGCCAGCAGACGGCGCAGGCCACGTTGGACGCGCCGGGTGATGTGGGCGAGGTGGCGCAGTCGCCCGCATCGGATCACCTTGACGCCGCGCAACTGGCGGTTGCCGACTATCTGGCCCGGCGCTACAGCATCGCGCCGAGGGCGATGCGCGAACTGGTGGCCGGCGCCTGGGCCGCCGGGCGCAGCGAGCATCTGGATCCGACGCTGATCCTCGCCGTGACCGCGGTCGAGTCCTCGTTCAACCCCTACGCCCACAGCGCGGTCGGAGCGACCGGGCTGATGCAGGTGATGACCAGTGTGCACCGCGACAAGTTCGCTCCCTATGGTGGCCCGCAGGCCAGCCTGGATCCGCTGGCCAACCTGCATGTGGGGGCGATGGTGTTGCGCAATGCCATCCAGCGCGGCGGCTCGCTGCAGGCCGGGCTGCGCATGTATGTCGGCGCCACATCGACCGCGAGCTCAGGGGGCTACGCGGCCAAGGTGCTGGCCGAGCAGGCGCGCTTGCGCCAGATCATCGCACAGGCGCAGGCGCGTCAGGCGCGCCGGCCGGCTGCGGCCACGCAGACCGCCAGCGACGAAGGCCGCGGCAGCGCCGAGGCCGTTCCCGCGGCTACCTGAGCCGCCGATCGCGGCGGCGGCCCCGGCGTCGCGGCTGGGGTACCATTCGTGCTGTTGCGCGACTGGCGATGAGGCCGCGCTGCGGGTGCACAGGCCGATGCGGGCCTGTTCCCGGGGCGGGATGGCCGAGGTGGGCGGAACCACCGGGGAGCGCAGCCTGCGTTGCCGTTCGCCTGGGCCGATGCCGTGGCGCTGCCTTCGTTCCCGGAGGTGGTCGTCCGCGGCTTTCCGGAATGCACCATCGCGCATCCCCGATGCGCGCTTGCCCCGCCAGGAGATCCCCGATGTTCGACCGTTCCATCGCCATCGCCCAGACCGACCCCGAGTTGTGGGCGGCGATCCAGAAGGAAAACCGCCGCCAGCACGAGCACCTCGAGCTGATCGCTTCCGAGAACTATGCCTCGCCGGCGGTGATGCAGGCCCAGGGTTCGCAGCTCACCAACAAGTACGCCGAGGGCTATCCCGGACGCCGCTACTACGGCGGCTGTGAATACGTCGACGTCGCCGAGAGCCTGGCCATCGAGCGTGTCAAGCGTCTGTTCGGCGCCGAGGCGGCCAATGTGCAGGCGCATTCGGGGGCACAGGCCAACGAGGCGGTGTTCCTGGCCTTCCTCCAGCCCGGGGACACCATCATGGGGCTGAGCCTGGCCGAGGGCGGTCACCTCACCCACGGCATGCCGCTGAACATCAGCGGCAAGTGGTTCCAGGTCGTGGCCTACGGACTCGATGCCCAGGAGCGCATCGACTACGACCAGATGCACCGCCTGGCGCTGCAGCACCGTCCCAAGCTGCTGATCGCCGGCGCGTCGGCCTACAGCCTGCATATCGACTTCGAACGCTGCGCGCGCATCGCCCGCGAGGTCGGCGCCAAGCTGATGGTCGACATGGCGCATTACGCCGGCCTGGTGGCCGCCGGGGTCTATCCCAACCCGGTGCCGCACGCCGACGTCGTGACCTCGACCACCCACAAGACCCTGCGCGGGCCGCGCGGGGGCATCATCCTGATGAAGTCCGAGCACGAGAAGGCGATCAACTCGGCGATCTTCCCCGGGCTGCAGGGCGGGCCGCTGATGCATGTGATCGCGGCCAAGGCGGTGGCCTTCCAGGAGGCGCTGTCGCCGGCCTTCGGCGCGTACCAGCGCCAGGTGCTGGCCAATGCGCAGGCCATGGCCGAGGCGCTGCGCCGGCGCGGCTTGCGCATCGTCTCCGGGGGCACGCAAAGCCACCTGATGCTGGTCGATCTGCGGGCCAAGAACATCACCGGCAAGGAGGCCGAGCGCGTGCTCGGCACGGCGCACATCACGGTGAACAAGAACGCCATTCCCAACGACCCGCAAAAGCCGATGGTCACCTCGGGCATCCGCCTGGGCACTCCGGCAGTGACCACGCGGGGATTCGGCGAGGCCGAGGCCGTGCGCACCGCCGAGCTGATCTGCGACGTGCTCGACGCCCCGCAGGACGAAGGCGTGCTGCAGCGTGTGCGCGAGCAGGTGCGCCAGCTCGCCGACGCCTTCCCGGTGTACTCGCCGCAGGCCTGAGACCGGAGCTCAGGCGTAGCCCCGGGGGTTGGCCTGCTGCCAGCGCCAGGCGTCGGCGCAGATGGTGTCGAGGTCGCGGCGCGCCTGCCAGTGCAGCAGGCGGCGCGCCCGTGCGGGGTCGGCCCAGCAGGCGGCGATGTCCCCGGCGCGGCGCTCGACCACGCGGTAGGGCACTTGGTGCCCGCTGGTGCGCTCGAAGGCCTGCACCATCTGCAGCACCGAGACACCCTGACCGGTGCCCAGGTTCACCGTGAACATCCCCGCACCGGCCTCCAGCAGGTAGGCCAGCGCCGCGACATGGCCTTCGGCCAGATCCATCACGTGGATGTAGTCGCGCACGCCGGTGCCGTCGGGGGTCGGCCAGTCGCCGCCGAACACCTGCAGCGCCGGCAGCCGGCCGACGGCGACCTGGGTGATGTACGGCATCAGATTGTTGGGTATGCCGCGCGGATCCTCGCCGATCAGCCCGCTGGGGTGCGCCCCGACCGGATTGAAATAGCGCAGCCTGGCGATGCGCCACGCCGGATCGGCGCGCTGCAGGTCGTCCAGGATGTCCTCGATGATCAGCTTGCTGCGCCCATACGGATTGGTCGCGCTGCGCGGGAAATCCTCGCGGATGGGTACCGTCGCCGGGTCTCCGTAGACGGTCGCCGAGGACGAAAAGATGATGTTGCGCAAACCAGCCCGTTGCATGGCCTGCAGCAGGATGGTCGTTCCGCCGACGTTGTTGTCGTAGTAGGCGAGGGGCTCCTGCACCGACTCGCCGACCGCCTTCAGGCCCGCGAAATGGATGACCGCGCGCGGCCGATGCTCGGCCAGCACCTGTTCCAGCAGGGCGGCATCGCGGATGTCGCCCTCGATCCAGCCTGGGCGCACCCCGGTGATGCGCTGCACCCGGGCCAGGGACTCGACGCTGCTGTTGCACAGGTTGTCCAGCACCAGCGGCGCGTATCCGGCCTCGATCAAGGCGACGCAGGTATGCGAGCCGATGTAGCCGGCGCCGCCGGTGACGAGAATCGGTTGGGTCATCGACATCAGGGATCCTGCAGAACGTGCGGCGCCAGGCGCCTCTTGCAGCGCATGCTAGCGAATCGTCGCGACCGATCCTCATGAAGCAACGGCCCGGATGCCGGAGCATGCGGGCCGTTGCCTGGATCTGGTGGGGGCACAAGGATTCGAACCTTGGACCTACTGATTAAGAGTCAGCTGCTCTACCAACTGAGCTATACCCCCGTGTCGAACCTGTAATCCTATCCGATTGCGCGCACGCAATCCAGGAAAATTTGCGCCTGGCGTGGCGGCTCCCGCGCTCATGCGCCGACCCAGCGCCGCACCGCGCCGACATCGACATGCACGAAATTCGAGCGCGGGTAGAAACCCACGCCCCCGGCGCGCAGCGACAGCGCGATCGCATGCAGGCGCTCGAGCGGCAGGCCGGGGATGCGGATGTCGGCCGCCATGCCGCGCATGTGCAGGCTCAGCGGTGCCACGCCATGGCTGCGGGCGCGCAGCGCGGCATTCGTCGCCGGCGAGCGGTAGCCGCTGATCAGTTGGATCGGGCGCGTCGAGCCGCTGTGCAGGCGCAGCGCGCACAGCAGGTCGAGCAGGCCGGGAGCAATGGCATGCGCGGTGCCGGTGCGAAAGTCGCGCAGCAGGTGTTCGAGTTCGCGCAGCGCCTGTGGCAGGTAGCGTCCCTGTTCCCAGTAGATCGTGCTCAGGCTTTCTCCGGTGTGCAGGTTCTCGAAGACCAGGCGGCGCGTCGCGCCCCGAGGCCGCGCCGGCAGCGCAAGCACGGGCCGCGGGGGCAGCAGGCCCAGCGACACGCTGGCGGCGCCGGCAGCCAGCAGCCTGCGCCGGGCAGGGCAGGAATCATCGGGTGTCTTCATCGGCGGCGCGACCTTGCCTCCGCGGCTTCATCGATCAGGGAAGGCGGCGATCCTACGCGAGACGCTGCGGCCGCGGGCGGCTCGGCGGCAGCAACCCCGCCGGGCGACGGGCTGCAGCCTGGAGCCGCGCAGGTCGCCCGATCCACCCGCTCGGCGATCCCCTGCGCCTGCGCCAGCAGGCGGGTGGCCAGCGGCCAGTCGATGCGCTGCTCCAGCGCGTGCCGGCGGGCCAGCGCCCGCAGCGCCTGCAACTCGCCGGCCAGGCTGCTGCGCCCGTAGGGATCGGGGTCGGCCTGCAGCCAGAGGCTGCCGTCGGCACGTTGCGCGAGCGCCCAGGTGCGGTAGCGCAGGGCCACCGGTGTACCCGGACGCACCGCGTCGAACAGTGCCGCGGCCTGCTCGTCGAGCAGGCGGATGCAACCGTGGGTGCGAAAGCCGTAGACGCTCGACGGCGCATTCGTGCCGTGGATGCCGTAGCCTGCGAGGTCGAGGCCGATCCACCAGTGTCCCAGCGGATTGGCCGGCCCGCTGGGTACCTCGGCGGGCAGGGCAGTGCCCTTGCGCATCGCCTCCTCGCGAATCGATCGGGGAACATGCCATACCGGGTCGCGCCGCAGCTGCGTGACGCGGAAGTCACCGGTCGGCGTGGGCCAGTCGACGCGCCCCAATGACGCCGGGTAGGCGGCGGACAGCGCGCCGTCGCGCCTCAGATACAGCATGCGCTGTGGAATGTCGATCAGCACGCCGTCGCGTGGCCCGTCGGCAGGCACGACCTTGCGGTTTTCGATGCGCAGGCAGCGCGCCGGGCGCAGGATGTCGTGCATCTGCAGCCCGTTGTCGCGCAGCAGGCGACCAAGCGGTTCAGCGTGCCGCGCCGCGATCGCGCTCAAGGTGTCGCCGGGGCGCACGCAATAGCTGGAGACACCGCCGATGACGGTATCCGAAAGCAGAGGCTGCGCGACCGCGCTTCCCAGGCATGCGCACAGCAGCGCAAGCAGCCGCAGCGCAAGGCGCATGGCGCGGGACGAGCCGGGCGAGGCAGGGCGTGCGTTTTCGGTTTCGGCCATGGCGGGTCGATGGTAGAGTGCAACGCTCCGCCCTGTAGTGGGCTGCGCAGCGCGGGGGCGTTTTCCGGTTCGGCCCCGCCTGCGCGCCAGCGCCTTGTCGATGCTCCAGAAGATCAGCGTTCAGCAATTGCGCATCGGCATGTACGTCGACCGCCTGGAGGGGTCGTGGCTCGACCATCCCTTCTGGCGCGGCTCCTTCCTGGTGCGGCACGAGGAGGAACTGCAGGCCATTCGCGAAAGTGCGGTGGCCGCATTGTGGATCGACCCGGACAGGGGCCTGGGGCTTGCCGAGCCCGCGCCGCCCGATGCGCCTGCGCGCGCGCCGCAGCTTCCCGCGGCAGCCGAGGCCCCCTTGCCACCGCCGGCGCCCGTGCCGTCCGAACTGCGGTTCGAGTTGCAGCGGGCGCGCCGGATCTGCGAGGGATCGCGGCCGCTGTTGCGCACCATGTTCGAACATGCCCGCATGGGGCGGGCGATCGATACCGTGGGCGCCGGAGAGCTGGTCGATGAAATCGCCGATTCGATGGAGCGCAATTCCTGGGCGCTGCTCAGCGTGGTGCGCCTGAAGAAGGCAGACGAATACACCTACATGCACTCGGCCGCGGTGTGCGCGCTGATGATCGCTCTGGCGCGCCAGCTCGGCCTGGATGCGCAGCAGGTGCGCGACGCGGGGATGGCCGGCCTGCTCCACGATGTCGGGAAGGCCATGATTCCGCCGGCGATCATCAACAAGCCCGGCCGCCTGACGCCCGAGGAGTTCGAGGTGATGCGCAAGCACCCCGAGCTCGGCTACGAGCTGCTGCGCGGGCTCGACGGCGTGCAGCCCGCGGCGCTCGACGTGTGCCTGCACCATCACGAGAAAATGGATGGCAGCGGCTACCCGAACCGTGCACCGGGAAGCCGCATTTCCCTGGTCGCGCGCATGGCCGCGGTGTGCGACGTCTACGACGCGATCACCTCCAACCGCCCGTACAAGCAGGGCTGGGATCCTGCCGGTTCGCTGCGCCGCATGGCCGGTTGGATCGGATCGCACTTCGACGAAGCTGTCTTCCAGCATTTCGTCAAGAGCGTGGGCATCTACCCGGTCGGCAGTTTCGTGCGTCTGGATTCCGGCTGGCTGGGGGTGGTCGTCGACCAGAGCGCCGATTCCCTGCTCACCCCGAAGGTGCGGGTGTTCCTGGAGGCAGGCACGCGGCGCGTGCACGCTGCGCGCCTGGTGGATCTGGCGCAGCCGCGCTGCAGCGAGCGCATCGCCGGACTGGAGAATCCATCCGACTGGGATGTCGGCCCGCTCGGCCGCTACATGGAGTGAGCCAGCGGGCCCAGCAAGGCATGGCGACGATCAGGCGGTGGCCTTGCGCAGGATGGTGTAGAGCTCGTCCTTGAGCTTGAGTTTCTGCTTTTTCAGGGTTTCGATGGTCAGGTCATCGGCCGATTCGATGCCCTGATCACACTGGCGGATGCGCTCGTCGAGCTGATTGTGGCGCTCGAACAACTTCGCGAAATGCGCGTCGGAAGCCTTGAGCCGGGAGATCAGGTCGCGGTATTCGGGAAACACATCGCTCTCCTTTGCGTGGCGCGGGACGCCGCCCAGTATAGGCAGGACCTGGGCGACGACAAGCACCAGGGTGGCGCGAGAGCGGCGACGGGTGCTTGCGCGGTATTTCAGCGCGCGCCGTGGCTGGCGCGCCATGCCGCGACGCGCGGTGCGAGGGCTTGCAGGGAACGTACGGCCTGCACCCCGAGCGGGCAGCGTTCGAGGGCGGGAGAGGATCCGCCCGCCCAGAGTTCCCGCTGCGGCGGCAGCCCGGCGCGCAGCAGGCCCAGCGCATCGAGCACTTGAGCGCGCGTGGGCAGCGCGCTGAAGCTGAGTGCGACGACGTCGGCCCGATGCGCATCGGCGGCACGCAGCATGTCGCTGATCGGGGTCTGCACGCCCAGCGATACGCAGTGGCAGCCCTCCAGCACCAGCATGGCCTCGGCCATCAGCAGTCCCAGGCCGTGCGGCTCCTCGGCGATGGTCGTCAACAGGATCCGCGGGCGGGCCTGCGGCGCCGCGCCGCTGCCAGGGAAGGCCGAGATGGCGTTGCGCAGCAGGCGGTGCAGGATTTCGGAGAACTGATGTTCCTCGAAGACCTCGAGTTCGCCGCGCATCCAGGCCGCCCCGACCTCGGTCGTCAGCGGGGCGACCAGCTCGAGGACAAAGCGCTCCAGCCCCAGGCGCATCTGTGCCTGACGCAGCTCCCGCAGCAGCCGTTCGCCGTCGTGTTCGCGCAACAGGGACAACCAGTGCCGCAAGCCTGGCGCGCCCGCGGGTTGCTGCGCGACGTCGGGCGCATGGCCCGCGAGCATCGCCTCCAGCTGCTCGACCGGCAGGCCGACGATGCGTCCGGGGCGGTGCCCGAGGCTGAGCAGTCGGCGCAGCAGGCGCAGCTTGTGCACCTGCTCCGGCGGGTACAGCCGCTCGTCGACCGCGTTGCGCAGTGGCTGCGGAAAGCCGTAGCGGCGCTCCCACACGCGCAGGGTGTCCTTGGCCAGGCCCGTGTCGCGCTCGACGGCCGCGATCCCCAGGCTGTGCGCGGTGTCCGGGGCGCAGGCGGTTCCGCCGGCCGCATCGGCCTGCGGGGGGTGCACGGAGTTCGAGGATGAGTCGGGCATGAATCGGTGGTTCCTGGCGCCCATGGTAGCCCGATCCTGTCTTTGCGTGGACAAAATTCCCTTGATGTCCAGGACAATGGCCGGGTCATTCGGGTTTTTGTCCGGGCTGTTCCCTGCCCGCGGCGCCTGCGCGTTGCTCCTGCTGTCGCCTTCGCCTGTGCCGTTGCCTGCGCCGTTGCCTGCTCCACGCAGTACCATGGGCGGCACAGGCGCAGCCCGCATGCCGCCTGGACGCCGGCCGAGGCGGCTGGCGTGCAGCATCCCGGGCCGTCCCGACATTCGACCATGCAGCGCAGACCCGCCAGTTTCGACCTGCAGCCTGACACCGTGCTCGACACCCTGGGTGCCGAGGGCGACTGCATCGCGCGCGGGGCGCGACCGTTGCCGCCGGCGGCCGTGCAGGCGGCTTTCGCCGCGGTGGGCGAGCCGGTGCTGGCGCAGCGCGAACTTCGGCTGGAGGAGTACTTCAACGGCCGACTGTGGGCCGACGGCGTGGTGCTCGACCGCCGCGGGCGGGAGCGCCGTCGCTTCCATGTCGACATGCAGGCCTTGTGGGAAGGCGACTGGGGGCGCCTGCAGGAGTCCTATCTGTTCGACGACGGCGAGCGCCAGCACCGCACCTGGAATCTGCGGCGACTGCCGCCGCAGCAGTCGCTGCGGCGCTACGAGGCCAGCGCGGCCGATGTGGTGGGGCGCGCGCGCGGCAGCGGCAGCGGGCATGTGCTGCGCTGGAACTACTGCCTGGCGCTGGCGCTGCGCCATGGCGTTCTGCGCGTGCAGGTCGACGACAGCATGTACCTGCTTGGCGACAAGATGCTGCTCGGGTATACCGAACTGCGCAAGTTCGGCGTGCGCGTGGCCAGCCTGGTGCTCAGCTACGGCAAGCCCTGAATCGCCGCGCGGCAGGGCGCCCCGGCGGGCCCCCTGGCGCGCGCGCCGCCTCAGCTTTCGAGCGCCGCCTGCAAGGCCTGGCGCGTGGCCTGGAGTTCATCGGGAACCCGCGGGGACAGCCTGGCGAACAGTTCGTCGTGCAGCCGCAGTTCCTCGATCCACTGCGGGGCGCTGGAATCGATCACCGTGGCGAAGCGCGCGGCATCGAAATCCAGTCCGCTCCAGTCCAGATCCGCATGCCGCGGGCTGACGCCGAAGAAATTCGCCTGCCCCTGCGCGGTGCCCTCGATGCGCTCGATCATCCACTTGAGCACCCGGGCGTTCTCTCCATAGCCGGGCCATACGAAGCGCCCGTCCGATCCCTTGCGGAACCAGTTGACGCAGAAGATGTGCGGCAACTTCGAGCCCAGCCCGCGCAGGCGGTTCTCCATGTCGATCCAGTGCCGGAAGTAGTCCCCCATGTGGTAGCCGCAGAAGGGCAGCATGGCGAAGGGGTCGCGGCGCACGACGCCCTGCTGGCCGGCCGCAGCGGCGGTGGTTTCCGAGCCCATGGTGGCGGCCATGTAGACGCCTTCCAGCCAGTTGCGCGCCTCCGTCACCAGGGGAACGGTGGTGGAGCGCCTGCCGCCGAACACGAAGGCATCGATGGCCACCCCGGCAGGGTCGTCCCAGGCCGGATCCAGCGCCGGGTTGTTGGTTGCCGCGACCGTGAAGCGGGCGTTCGGATGCGCTGCCCTGGTTCCGTTGGTGGCGGCGAGCTCGGGTGTCCAGTCGCGCCCCTGCCAGTCGATCGCATGCGCCGGCGCCGGGCCCATGCCCTCCCACCAGACATCGCCGTCATCGGTGAGGGCGACGTTGGTGAAGATCACGTCGCGCTCGAGGCTGCGCATGCAGTTGGGGTTGGTCTCGACATTCGTCCCCGGGGCGACCCCGAAGTACCCGGCTTCCGGGTTGATCGCGTACAGCCGGCCGTCGGCGCCGGGCTTGATCCACGCGATGTCGTCGCCGATGGTGGTGATCTTCCAGCCCGGCATCGACGCCGGGGGAATGAGCATCGCGAAATTGGTCTTGCCGCAGGCGCTCGGGAAGGCCGCGGCCACGTGGTACTTGTGGCCGCCCGGCGTGGTCACGCCGAGGATCAGCATGTGCTCGGCCAGCCAGCCCTGGTCGCGCCCCATCCGCGACGCGATGCGCAGCGCGAAGCATTTCTTGCCCAGCAGCGCATTGCCGCCGTAGCCGGAGCCGTAGGACCAGATCTCCGAGGTTTCGGGGTAGTGCACGATGTACTTCTGCTCGGCGTTGCACGGCCAGGGCACGTCGGCCTGGCCCGGTTGCAGCGGCGCGCCCACGCTGTGCACGCAGGGAACGAAGTCGCCATCGCTGCCGAGCAGTTCGAGCACCGGGCGCCCCATGCGGGTCATCAGCCGCATGTTCACGGCGACATAGGGCGAGTCCGACAGCTCGACTCCGATATGGGAGATCGGCGAGCCCAGCGGCCCCATGCTGAAGGGCACCACGTACATCGTGCGCCCGCGCATCGAACCGCGGAACAAGGCCTTGTCGCCCGTCTGCAGCAGCTGGCGCATCTCCCCGGGGTCGACCCAGTTGTTGGTCGGGCCGGCGTCCTCGCGCCGCACGCTGCAGATGAAGGTGCGATCCTCCACGCGCGCCACGTCCGAGGGGTCGGAACAGGCGAGGTAGCTTCCGGGTCGCAACTGGGGGTTCAGGCGCTTGAAGGTTCCGGCGTCGACCAGCCGCTGGCACAGGCGCTCGTATTCCTCCTGGCTGCCGTCGCACCAGTGGATCGCCGCCGGTTGCGTCAGGCGCGCGATGCGGGCGACCCAGTCGATCAGTTTGGCATTGCGCACGTGGGCGGGTACCTCACCCGCCGCGGCGCCCTGGGGTATGGCATTCATGGGACTGCTGGCTCCGGGTTCGGCAGCGTAGCCGCCCGGGGCAGGGCCCTGGAGCCGGCATCGCCGCTATTGTGGTTGTAGGCGGCCACGGATTGCGCCGCCACGCCCAGTGTACCCACGTCCGGCGCGCGACAAGCCGCAACGCCGAGGCCGGCCGATCTGCCCGCAGGCCCGCACCATCGTGGGGCGTGCGCTCAGGGCCGGTAGAAGGACCAGAAGAATTCGCGCTGCGATTTGGTGGCCTTGACCTGCTGCATGGCGCAGCGCGCGTGCAGCAGCAGTTCGTCGGCTTCGGCGTCGTCGTCGGGGAACAGGGTGACGCCCATGCTGATCGGGCATTGCCAGAACAGCGCGTCGGACAGGGCGTAGGGCACGTCGAAGTCCAGTTGCAGGCGCTCGAGTAGTGGGGCGATGTTGCCGGCGTCGCCTATCGATTCCAGCACGAGCACGAATTCGTCGCCTTCGATCCGCGCCAGAAGATCCGTCTTGCGCAGCGCACGCTGCAGGCGCTGCGCGAACTGCCGCAGCACCGCATCGCCGGCCGGCCGCCCGTGGTGGCGGTTCAGGGACTCGAAGTCGTCGAAATCCAGCACCGCCAGCGCGAGCCTGGATCCGCCACGCCGCGTGCGCTCGACCGCCAGGGGCAGCATTTCCTGCAGGGCCGCGCGGTTGAGCAGCCCGGTCAGGCGATCGCGCAGCGGGCTTTGCTCGAGCTCGCGGCGCGCCTTGTCGCTGGCCAAGCGGTAGCCCTCGAGTTGCCAGGCCTCGTCACGGCGCAGCCTCTTGTACAGCGCGCCCATCAGCGGGCGGCGCTGGCGCAGCGACAAGCCGGCGGCGAACATCTCGAATTCCGCGGCGAAGCCCGAAGACATGGTCATGATCCACAGCGGAGCGAGCCCCCACCGGTGGAACAGCTGGCCCAGGCCGAGCATGCGCTGCTGCAGCTGCGGGGTGTAGTGCTGCGCCAGCAGCTCCAGGTAGTGCCGGCGGTGCCATTCCAGCAGCTGCTGCAGTTCCCCGTCCCCCAGCGCCTCGAGCAGATCCCCCTTCACCCGCTGCGCGCGCGCCTGCCTGGCGAAATGCTCGCAGGCGCTGTCCACGCGCTGCTGCAGGGCCGGGGCGTGCTGGCGCAGGGCCTGGGCCTCCTCATCACTGAGTTGCAGAAAGTCGAGCAAGGTTTCCATCGCGTTCCCGGACTCGTGGCGGCACTGCGGCCGCCTGCAGACCGAGTATGGCTCGACCCGCAGCGTCGTCGGGGGGCGGAGGTCGACAAAAACCTGATCCCTGTGCATTCCTTCACGTTTGCGCCGGCCGGATGCGCAGCCGCAGGCCGTCGCAGATGGCGTCGAAGGCAGCGGCGGCCTGCGGCAGCACCTTGGCCATGGCCACGAAGCTGTGCAGCACGCCGGGGCAACGATGCACCTGGCAATCCACCCCGGCCTGCTGCAGCCTGCGACCGTAGGCCTCGCCCTCGTCGCGCAGCGGGTCGTATTCGGCGCTGAACAGCAGGGTCGGCGGCAAACCCTGCAGGTCGGCGGCGCGCAGCGGCGAGGCGTCCGCGTGCAGGCGCAGCGCCGGATCGGCGCAATAGTGGCCCCAGAACCACTGCATGTCGGAGGCGCTGAGCAGATGACCCTCGGCGAATTCCCGGTAGCTCGGGGTGTCGCAGGCGGCATCGGTGACGGGGTACAGAAGAACCTGCAGGTCGGGTTGGCGCAGCCCCTCCAGTCGTGCGCGCTTGCGTGCCGCCACGGTGGCCAGCGTGGCCCCGGCGCTGTCGCCCATCACCACCAGGCGGCGCAGCGGGCGTCCGAGCAGCTGCGCGCCCTGCGCGGCGGCGAACTGCAGCGCCGATTCGGCGTCGCGCACCGGGGTCGGGAAGGGATGCTCGGGGGCGAGGCGGTAATCCACTGACAGCAGCGCGCATCCGGTGCGTTGCGCGAGCAGCGCGGTGTAGGACTCGAAGGACGCCACCGAACCCAGCACCCAGCCGCCGCCGTGGAAGTACACGATCAGGCTGTCGGCATGCGGGTCATCGCAATACAGGCGCGCATGCAGCGGCGTGCCGTCGGCGGCGGCAATGCGCACGTCGCGCATCACCGCCAGCTCCGGCGCCGGCCCGAACAGCAATTCGAACCAGCTGGGATACTGACGTGCCTGTTGCACGCTGAGCCCGCTCAGGGGCTGACGGCCGCGGGTGCGCGTGCGCCGCAGCAGGTCGGTGGTGGCATGATCCATCAGGTGTTCCTCCCGGGTTGCTTGGTGGCCCGCGCACGGCCGCTGATGCCTCGCACCGGCTGCCAGCCCTGCGCGAGCAGGCGTTGCCACACGGCGCGGCGCCGTGCGTCGTCCATGCGCAGCCAATCGGAAATCTCCTGCAGCGTGCGTCCGCAGCCGCTGCACACCCCGTCCGGGCCGGCCGTGCAGATGTTCACGCAGGGGCTGTGCGGCAGCTTGGTGGGCGCAGCGCAGGGTGTGTTCATCGGTGGGCTGGCGGTGGCGCCGGGGCCCGCGCGGCGGCTCCGCAACCGTCGGCCTCGGCCAGATCGACCCCGCACAACTGCGGCAGCTGCGGGCGGCAACGCTCGAACACCCAGGCCGCCAACGTCGGCGTGTCGGTGTCGGGCAGGCCCTCGATTTCGTGCAGGGGCTGGTGATCGAGGCGCTCGAACAACGGACGGAACAGCGTCTTCACGTCGCCGAAATCGACCACCCAGCCCAGGACCTCGTGCAGGGGTGCGCTCAGCCGCAGGCGCAGGCGGAAGGTCTGGCCATGCAGCCGCGCCTGCGCACTGCCCGGAACCGCGCGTTGCACCTGCAGCGCACTGTCGAGGCTGAATTCCTTCCAGATGACAAAGGCCGAACCGTCGAAGCGCGCCCCGGAGGAACCGGTTTCGAGTACCGAGACCGAGCGCAGGCCCGGCAGCCGGGGCCGCGCGCGCTGCCAGATCCACGCCGCCAGCATTTCGCTGGTCGGATTGTGCAGGCCTTCGATGTCGTTGAGCAGGCTGTGTTCGAGCTGTCCCGCCAGTGCCTGCCAGCATGCGTCGAGTTCGGGGTATGCGGCCTGCCCGGCGCGCAGCTCGACCTCGAAGGCGTGTCCATGCAGGCGCCCGCACTTGTGTCCGGCAGGCACGCTGGGCAGGAAATGCGCGGCGAGGAAGCGGTAACGGCGCAGGCTGTCCAGGGCTTGCGCCGGGTCGCCGGCCACTCCCCGCTCCGGCGTGCTGTGCAGTTGCATGCGCAGGCCGCCGGCGCTCGGCTGCAGCCGAAGAGCCAGCCAGCGCGCGAGGGCCTCGTCGTCAGGGTGTTCCAGCAGCTGGTTGAGGTCGCGGTACTGCAGCGGCTGCAGCGCCAGCGCCAGGCGCTGGCGCAGTTGCTGCAGCGCGTCCGCCGGCGGCGCCATGCCCGCGGCCAGCGGCACGCGCACCAGCGCCTCGAAGCCGTGGCCGTGCAGGCCATGCTCCGCCGCCTGCCGCGGCAGGCGCGGCAGGCGGCGCGCGGCCTCGAAGCGGCCGCGAACGAAGAGGTGGCTGGCGCAAGGCATGGAACGGTGGCGCCCGGGCGGGCGATGACGACAGCGCAACGGCGCGACAGAACCGGCCGCCGGCCCCGGCAGGAGGGGCCGGCGCGCGCCCGACAGTGTAGCCACAGGCGCCGGAGGCCGGCGCGGCGGCATGCGCAGCGCCCGACTACACTGCCCGCATGCCCTATTCCGCACGCGCCCGATCCGTCGAACCCTTCCTGGCCATGGAGTTCGCCAAGCGCGCTGCCGCGCTCGAAGCCGGCGGCCGCAGCATCGTCCGCATGAACATCGGTGAGCCGGACTTCGGCGCCCCGCCCGCGGTGCTGCGCGCGGCCAGCGAGGCTGCGCGCGAGCTGCGCCTGACCTACACCGGCGCGCTCGGGCTGCCCGAACTGCGCGAGGCCATCGCCGCCTTCCATCTGCGTGCCCACGGGGTGCGCGTCGACGCGCGGCGCGTGGTGGTCACCGCCGGCGCCTCGGCGGCGCTGCTGCTGGCCACCGCGGCGCTGGTCGATCCCGGCGACGAGGTGCTGGTGGCCGATCCTTCCTATCCCTGCAACCGCCAGTTGCTGAGTGGATTCGGTGCCGAGGTGCGGCTGGTGCCCACCGACGCATCCACGCGCTACCAGCTCGACGCGCGGCTGCTGCAGGCGCACTGGAGCGGGCGCAGCCGCGGACTGATGATCGCCAGCCCGTCCAACCCCACGGGCACCTCGGTGGCGCCCGACGAACTGCAGGCGATCTGCGCTTTCGCACGGGAGCGCGGGGCGTGGCGGGTGGTCGATGAAATCTACCTCGACCTGGCCGATCCCGTGCCCGGCGTGGCGCGCAGCGCGCTGGCGTTCGACGACCAGGCGGTGGTGATCCAGAGCTTTTCCAAGTACTTCGGCATGACCGGCTGGCGCCTGGGCTGGTGCGTGGTGCCCGAGGACATGGTCGATGTCGTCGAGCGCCTGGCGCAGAACTACTACATCTGTGCGTCGACGCTGGCGCAGCACGCGGCGCTGCAGTGCTTCAGCGAGGAGTCGATTGCCGTGTGCGAGCAGCGGCGCGCCGAATTCGCCGCCCGGCGCGCGCTGGTGCTGCACGGGCTGCACGAGGCCGGGTTGCGGGTACCGGTACCGCCCGACGGAGCGTTCTACGTCTACGTGGATGTCTCCTCGACCGGGCTCGATGCCATGAGCTTCTGCGAGCGGGCCCTCGACGAAGCGGGCGTCGCGCTGACTCCGGGGCATGACTTCGGGGTGTGCAGCGCGCGCCAGCATGTGCGGCTGTCCTACGCGGCCTCGCGCGCGCAGTTGCAGCAGGGGCTCGAGCGGCTGGGTGGTTTCGTGCACGGACTGCGCCAGCGCCCGACAATCTGAGTCGTCTCCTGCAGCCTTGCGCTGCAGCAGCTATGGTTTCTCCTGGAAGACCCACAAAAACCCGTTTTCTTCGGAGAGATCCGCATGTCTGATGCATCTGCCTACGTTCCCCCGCGCGTCTGGTCCTGGAAGGCTGCCAATGGCGGGCATTTCGCCAGCATCAACCGCCCGGTGGCCGGCTCCACCCACGACAAGCAGCTGCCGGTGGGACGCCACCCGTTCCAGCTGTATTCGCTGGGCACTCCGAACGGAGTGAAGGTCACCGTGATGCTCGAGGAACTGCTCGCCGCCGGACACCGGGGCGCCGAGTACGACGCCTGGCTGATCCGCATCACCGAAGGTGATCAGTTCGGCAGCGGCTTCGTCGACATCAATCCCAATTCCAAGATCCCCGCGCTGGTCGATCGCGGCGGTGCGCAGCCGATCCGGGTGTTCGAATCCGGGGCCATCCTGCTGTACCTGGCCGAGAAGTTCGGCGCCTTCGTTCCCACGGAGCCGTCGCTGCGCGCCGAATGCCTGTCCTGGCTGTTCTGGCAGATGGGCAGCGCGCCGTTCCTCGGAGGCGGCTTCGGGCATTTCTACACCTATGCGCCGCAGAAGATCGAGTATGCGATCGACCGCTACGCGATGGAAACCAAGCGCCAGCTCGACGTGCTGGATCGCCGGCTGGCGAATACCCCCTTCGTCGCCGGCGATGACTACACCATCGCCGACATGGCGATCTGGCCGTGGTACGGCCAGCTGGTGCTCGGCGACCTCTACGGCGCCGCGGAATTCCTGCAGGTGCAGGACTACACCCACCTGCTGCGCTGGGCGCGCGAACTGGCCGCGCGCGAGCCGGTTCGGCGTGGACGGCGCGTGAACCGGGTCTTCGGCGACCCCGCGCTGCAACTCGCCGAGCGCCACGACGCGGCGGACTTCGACCGCCCGCAGGCGGCCGCCTGAGCTTCAACCGCCCGCGCGTCGGCCGACTCCCGGCCGCGCCTGCGGCCGGGCGCGGGGACGCTCACCAGGCGCGGCGGTACCGCTGCAGTTGCTTGCGCTGTTGCGCGCTCAGCACCTTGTCGATCTGCGCCCTGGTCTCCAGTCGATTGCGCAGCATCTGCAGCCGCAGATCCGACATCTGCGTGGCGCTTTTCATCACGGCGTCGATGTCGGGAGTGGCCTGATCCCACTGGCGCATGTTCGCGAACATGAGCTGGTGCATCTGGGTCATCAAGGCCCACTGCTTGTCGGCCTGGGTCTTCTCGATGGCCTCGATACGGTCGATCTGCGCGCGGTCGAGGTGCAGCCCGGCCAGCGCGGCGCGGCCCCAGCCGCCCATCATCCCGGGCCCGCCGCCCCAGCCGCCCATCATCCCGGGCCCGCCGCCCCAGCCGCCGAAGCCGCCCATCATCCCGCAGCCACCCCAGCCACCCATCATCGCGCCGCTGCCAGGGCCGTAACCGCCACCGTAGCCTCCACCGTAGCCCTCGCCGCAGGAACCGTAGCCTCCGCCGTAGCCTCCGCGCATCATCGCCCGCGGCCCGCCTCCCGCTCCGGGGCGGCCCGGGCCCGGCCCGTAGCCGGGTGCGGCGGCCGCCGCCGGCACATCCGAGGCGCTGGGGCTGGCCGCTTGGGCCGGAAGAGCCAGTGCCGCCGCGGCCACCACCGCGGCGCCCAGCAGGGAAAGCCGATGACTTGTGTGCATGTCGATCTCCAGCCAACGAGGCTTGCATGTCGTGCGCTCCGGATCGCGCGCGGACGCGCTCCCGGCTCCAGCGCGAACTCTAGGTCGCGCAGGGGCGCGGTGCCTTGATGCAGCGCACGCCGTGGCGACGTGCACGCTACCATCGCCCGCATGCGACCAGCAACCTTCACCCATGCCGTCGGGATCTTCGTGCTCGCCGCCACCGCGGTGTCGGCGTGGATGCTGATCCCCATGTCCCACCTTCCGCTGGGCTCGCTCAACGACTCCCAGGGCAACCGCGTGGTCTGGGGCTGGGCCCTGGCCACGCTGGCCTTCGGCATGGCCTGCCTGTGGGTCGTGCTGGTGCTGCACGCGGCGATCCAGCGCCGCCAGCGCGCACGCGAGGCCTTCGAAGCGGAAGCCGGCGATGCGCCGCGCGCGGAGCGCGGGTAGCGTTCGCACGGGGCTGCCCGGGACATCGGGCGAACCGCTTCGAGTCTGGCGTCATCGCCCCTGCGCCGGCGGGCATGGTCTTCGCGAACGACCATGGCGGGCACCCAAAAGAAAGCCCGGCGGCTGCCGGGCGAATACACCATGTGAGGAGATGCAGACACAGCGTAGATCCCCCTTTGGACGCGGGGGTTGACGCGGATCAAGGCTTTGGCATCCAGGCCGGAATCGGCGGGGGCGCGCGCCGGTGGCGCGCCGCAGCACTGCTCAGGCGCCGCACTGTGCCTGCCAGCAGACGATATGCCCGGCCGGAACCATCTTCTGGATGCGCGGCAGCGCCGCCTGCACGGTCTCGGGGGCGTCGAAGAATTCCACCACCAGCGGCAGATGCACGTTCAGGCGCAGCAGATCCTCCGCGTGCACCTCGCCGTGGCTGCCGAAGCCGGCGATGCCCCGGAAGACCGTCACCCCGCGCACCTTCAGCTCGGTGTGCAGCAGGTCGAAGAGTTCGCGCAGCAGGTTGTGGCCCTGCACCTTGTCGCCTTCCTTGATGTAGATGCGCGCGATGGTCACGGTGTTCATGCGGAGGCTCCCAGGTTGCGCGCCAGCCAGGCACCGACGAGCGCCGCGCCCAGTCCCAGCACCACCGAGCCCGCGGCGTAGAGCACGGCCTTGCCCCAGTCCCCGTTTTCCATCAGGTTCAGGGTTTCCAGCGAAAAGGTCGAGAAGGTGGTGTAGGCCCCGAGGCCGCCGGTGAGGATGCCGGTGCGCAACGCCGGATCCACGGTCACGCGATCCAGGGTGGCGAAGAACAGGAAGCCCATCAGCAGGGAGCCCGCGACGTTGATCGACAGTGTCGCGAAGGGAAAGGCGCGGCCGAGCACGGCCTGTACCGCAAGCGTCTGGCCGTAGCGCGCGAAGGCGCCCGCGACCGCGAACAGGGCGATGTAGAAAAGGGTCATGTGGGAAAGGGTCATGTGGGCAGGATCGGGCATCCATGGCAGGGCGCGACGCTCCAGCCGGAGTGCCATTCTGCCGCAGGTTGCGTCACAGTGTAGCCGGCGAGGCCCGCGTTCCCGGCGCCCATGCGACAAGGCTCAAGCAACAAGAAGGCCCGGCGAGGCCGGGCCTGGACGATGCAGCAGAGGCGGCCGCAGGGAAGCGGCCGGGCCTCGGCAGAGGCTCAGCGCCGGCCGTTGCCGCCGGCGAAGATGCTGAGCAGCGCCAGCAGGTTGACAAACACGTTGTACAGGTCGAGGTAGATCGCCAGCGTGGCCGAGATGTAGTTGGTCTCGCCCCCGTCGAGCACGCGGCGGATGTCGATCAGCATGAAGGCCGAGAAAATGCCCACCGCGGCGACCGAGAAGGTGATCATCAACGCCGGAAGATGCAGGAACATGTTGGCGATTCCCGCGACGAGCAGCATGATCACGCCGACGAACAGGAACTTGGACAGTCCGCTGAGGTCGCGCTTGACCACCGTGGCCAGCGAGGCCATCGCCGCGAACACGATGGCCGTCCCGCCAAAGGCCAGACTGATCAGCTGCACCCCGTTGCCCAGGCCGAGCACGACGCTGAGCATCTGCGAGAGCATCAGCCCCATGAAGAAGGTGAAGCCCAGCAGAAGGCCCACCCCCAGTCCGGATTCCTTGTTGCGCTGCACGGCGAACATCAGCCCGAATGCGCCACCGAGGAACAGCAGCATGCCCATTCCCGGGTTGAGGAGCATCCACTGCCCCAGCCCGGTGCGCAGTCCTGCCCATGCACCCAGCACCGTCGGCACCAGAGAGATGGCCAGCAGGGTGTAGGTGTTGCGCAGCACACGGTTGCGCGCGGCGGAATAGCTCCCGGCGGCGTAGGGGGGAAATTGCGGTTGGAAGCGGTCGGTCATTGCTTGGGTTCTCCCGTCATGGTCGATCGTGACTCTCCATATGCTGGCCGTGGCCGGCCTTTCAAGGCCGCATGCTCAGCGTCGGAGGCTTTCGCGATCGTGAGCGCAAGTGTAGACCGAGTTGCTGAAGCCGGACTGAAGGACTGTCTCGGCCGCCTGGATGGTGCCCGCAGCAGTGCCCTGCCGCGCCGCGCAGGGCCGGTGCCAGCCGCCTGCGGGCCGGCGGCCGGCTGTATACTACGCAGGATTTGCGCGCGCCCTGCGCGCTTGGTTTGCCGGGCACGATCGTCGAGATCCCATGCCCTGCCGGCCAGGCGCAAGCGGGTCGGCGTTCAACCCATACCGCCGCGCCCGGGGCGCCTGGCCATACCGCTGCCGCCCGGCTTCGTGTCCGGATGCGCGTCCGCGACCCAGCACGGGTTCGGGCGGAGTCAGCGCAGCCGACCGCGGCTGACGCGTTCCGGGATGCGGAACCGCAGGCCACCGGCGCGGTGCACGAGTGGAGAAAGCATTCATGCTGCCGTTGCAACCGAAGGCGATCCTGGCACTGGCCGACGGATCGATCTTCGCAGGGGTGTCGATTGGCGCCAGCGGGTACAGCACAGGCGAAGTGGTGTTCAACACCGCGATCACCGGCTATCAGGAAATCCTGACGGATCCAAGCTACAGCCACCAGATCGTCACCCTGACCTACCCCCATGTGGGCAACGTCGGCAGCAACCCCGAGGACGCCGAGTCGTCGCGGGTGCATGCAGCCGGCCTGGTCATCCGCGACCTGCCCCTGGTGGATTCGAACTTCCGCAGCGCAGAGCCGCTGGGAGATTACCTGCGGCGCCAGGGCACGGTGGCCATCGCCGACATCGACACCCGGCGGCTGACGCGCCTGCTGCGCACCGGCGGTGCGCAGAACGGCTGCATCCTGGCGCTGCCTGCCGGGCAGGCGCTGGACGATGCGCTGCGGGCCGAGGCCGTGGAGCGTGCGCGTGCCACGCCGAGCCTGGCGGGCATGGATCTGGCCAAGGTGGTCAGCACGACGCAGGCCTACGAGTGGACACAGGCCTCCTGGAAGCTCGGTCGCGGCCATGGCCAGGGCCACGCCGGCGGGCCGCGGGTCGTGGTCTACGACTTCGGCGTCAAGCACAACATCCTGCGCCTGCTCGCCGACCGCGGCTGCCGCATCACTGTGGTGCCGGCACAGACACCGGCCTCCGAGGTGCTGGCGCTCGACCCCGACGGGGTGCTGCTGTCCAACGGGCCGGGAGATCCCGAGCCCTGCGACTACGCCATCGCCGCCACGCGCGCCCTGCTGCGGCAGGGCACGCCGGTGTTCGGCATCTGCCTGGGGCATCAGATCCTCGCGCTGGCCGGCGGCGCGCGCACCTTCAAGATGAAGTTCGGGCACCATGGCGCCAACCATCCGGTGCGCGACCTGCACAGCGGGCGGGTGAGCATCACGAGCCAGAATCACGGCTTCGCGGTCGACCCGGATTCGCTGCCCTCGAACCTGAGTCCGACGCATGTCTCGCTGTTCGACGGCACGCTGCAGGGCCTGGCCTACACCGACCGCGCGGCCATGAGCTTCCAGGGCCACCCGGAGGCCAGCCCCGGCCCGCACGACATCGGCGAGCTGTTCGATCGCTTCACGGCGATGATGCAGCGCGCGCGCGTCGCATCCTGAGCGCCGATCCACGCCGGAGCCGCCATGCCGTCCCTGGGCATCACCAACCTCGCGCTGTACGTCGTCGGCGTGATCTTCATCGTGCTGCTGCCGGGCCCGAACTCGCTGTACGTGCTCGGGGTGGCCGCACAGCGCGGCGTGCGTGCCGGCTACCTCGGCGCCTGCGGCATCTTCCTCGGCGACAGCGTGCTGATGCTGCTGGCCGCCGCCGGACTGGCCAGCCTGTTGCGCACCGTGGCCTGGATCTTCGTGGTCGTCAAGCTGGCCGGGGCCTTGTACCTGGCATGGATCGGGTGGGGGATGCTGCGCGCGGGGCTGCGCAACTGGAGGCGCTCGGAGGCCCCGCCGCCGGCGCCCGCGCGCGTGGATTCCGCGCATCCGCTGCCCAAGGCGCTGCTCATCAGCCTGCTCAACCCGAAGGCCATCCTGTTCTTCGTGTCCTTCTTCATCCAGTTCGTCGATCCGGCCTACGCCTACCCGGCGCTGTCCTTCCTCATCCTCGGTGCGATCGTGCAGGTGGTCAGCGGGCTGTACCTGTCGCTGCTGATTCTCAGCGGTGCGCGGCTGGCCGCCGCGTTCCGGCGGCGGCGCCGGCTATCGGCCGGCCTGACCGGCGCGCTGGGCGCGGCCTTCATGGCCTTCAGCGCGCGCCTGGCCACCGCATCCCCGCATTGAACCCGCATTGAACCCGCACCGCCGCGGCGCCCCGCCCGCGGCCTGCCCCCGAATCCCGCGAACCGCCCCATGCCCAAGCGCACAGACATCCAAACCATCCTGATCATCGGTGCCGGCCCGATCGTCATCGGCCAGGCCTGCGAGTTCGACTACTCCGGGGCGCAGGCGTGCAAGGCGCTGCGCGACGAGGGTTACCGGGTGGTGCTGGTCAACAGCAACCCGGCGACCATCATGACCGACCCGCAGATGGCCGACGTGACCTACATCGAGCCGATCACCTGGCAGGTGCTCGAGCGCATCATCGAGCGCGAGCGTCCGCACGCGGTGCTGCCGACGATGGGCGGGCAGACGGCGCTGAACTGCGCCCTCGACCTGCACCGCCATGGCGTGCTCCAGCGCTACGGCTGCGAGCTCATCGGCGCGCGCCCGCAGGCCATCGAGAAGGCCGAGGATCGACTGCTGTTCAAGCAGGCGATGACCGCCATCGGGCTCGAATCGGCGCGCTCCGGGGTCGCGCACTCGATGGAAGAGGCCTGGGCGGTGCAGAAGGACATCGGATTCCCGACCATCATCCGCCCCAGCTTCACCCTCGGTGGAACCGGCGGCGGCATCGCCTACAACCCGGAGGAGTTCGAGGCCATCTGCAAGCGCGGGCTGGAGGCCTCGCCGACCAGCGAGCTGCTGATCGAGGAGTCCCTGATCGGCTGGAAGGAGTTCGAGATGGAGGTCGTGCGCGACCGCGCCGACAACTGCATCATCGTCTGCTCGATCGAGAACCTCGACCCGATGGGCGTGCACACCGGCGACTCGATCACCGTGGCGCCGGCGCAGACGCTGACCGACAAGGAATACCAGCTGATGCGCGATGCCAGCATCGCGGTGCTGCGCGAGATCGGCGTCGACACCGGGGGCTCGAACGTGCAGTTCGCGATCAACCCCCGTGATGGCCGCATGATCGTGATCGAGATGAATCCCCGCGTGTCGCGTTCGTCGGCACTGGCCTCGAAGGCCACCGGCTTTCCGATCGCCAAGGTCGCGGCCAAGCTGGCCGTCGGCTACACGCTGGACGAGTTGCGCAACGACATCACCGGCGGAGCGACCCCGGCCTCCTTCGAGCCGACCATCGACTACGTGGTCACCAAGGTGCCCCGTTTCGCCTTCGAGAAGTTTCCCCAGGCCGATCCGCGGCTGACCACGCAGATGAAGTCCGTCGGCGAGGTCATGGCCATCGGGCGCAGCTTCCAGGAAAGCTTCCAGAAGGCGCTGCGCGGGCTGGAAGTCGGCGTCGACGGGCTCAACCAGATGACCACCGATCGCGAAGTGCTGGAACGCGAGCTCGGCGAGCCGGGCCCCGAGCGCATCTGGTACGTGGGCGACGCCTTCGCGCAGGGTTTTTCCCTCGAGGACGTGCACCAGCTGACGCGCATCGACCCCTGGTTCCTGGCGCAGATCCGCGACATCGTCGACATCGAGCTGCAGCTCGAGCGCCGGCGCCTGGAGGATCTCGACGCGCCGACGCTGCGCTGGCTCAAGCGCAAGGGTTTCTCCGACCGCCGCCTGGCCTACCTGATGCATGCCAGCGAGGCCGCGGTGCGCAAGCGCCGCCACGAACTGCAGGTGCGCCCGGTATACAAGCGCGTGGACACCTGTGCCGCGGAGTTCGCCACCCAGACCGCCTACCTGTACTCGACCTACGAGGACGAGTGCGAGGCCGCGCCCAGCACGCGCAGGAAGATCATCGTGCTCGGCGGAGGCCCCAACCGCATCGGGCAGGGCATCGAATTCGACTACTGCTGCGTGCACGCGGCGCTGGCGATGCGCGAGGACGGCTTCGAGACCATCATGGTCAACTGCAACCCGGAGACCGTGTCGACCGACTACGACACCTCCGACCGACTGTATTTCGAGCCGCTGACACTCGAGGACGTGCTGGAGATCGTCGACAAGGAGCAGCCCGTCGGCGTGATCGTGCAGTACGGCGGCCAGACGCCGTTGAAGCTGGCGCTCGCGCTCGGCGAGGCTGGCGTGCCGATCATCGGCACCAGCCCGGACATGATCGATGCGGCCGAGGATCGCGAGCGCTTCCAGCAGCTGATCCAGCGCCTCGGCCTGCTGCAGCCGGCCAACCGCACCGCGCGCTCCGAAGTCGAGGCGATCGCGCGGGCGGAGGAGATCGGCTACCCGCTGGTCGTGCGGCCCAGCTATGTGCTGGGTGGGAGGGCGATGGAAATCGTGCATGAGCAGCGCGATCTCGAGCGCTACATGCGCGAGGCGGTCAAGGTGTCGAACGATTCCCCGGTGCTGCTCGACCGCTTCCTCAACGACGCCATCGAATGCGATGTCGATGCCATCTGCGACGGCGAGCAGGTGTTCGTCGCCGGAGTCATGGAGCACATCGAGCAGGCGGGGGTGCATTCGGGCGATTCGGCCTGTTCGCTCCCCCCGTACTCGCTGCGCGAGCAGACAGTGGCCGAGCTCAGGCGCCAGACGGTGGCCATGGCGAAGGCACTGCAGGTGGTGGGATTGATGAACGTGCAGTTCGCCATCCAGCAGGACGGCGACGAGGATCGCATCTTCGTGCTCGAGGTCAACCCCCGCGCCTCGCGCACCGTGCCTTTCGTGTCCAAGGCCACCGGCTTGCAGCTGGCGAAGATCGCCGCACGCTGCATGGCCGGACGCAGCCTGCGTGAGCAGGGCGTCGCGCAGCAGGCGACACCGAGCTACTACAGCGTCAAGGAAGCGGTGTTCCCCTTCGTCAAGTTCCCCGGCGTCGACCCCATCCTCGGCCCGGAGATGAAGTCCACCGGCGAGGTCATGGGCGTGGGCCGCAGCTTCGGCGAGGCCTTTGTCAAGAGCCAGATCGGCGCCGGCACGCGCCTGCCCGAACCGGGCGCCGGCAAGGTGTTCCTGTCGGTGAAGAACAGCGACAAGCCGCGCATGATCGAGGTGGCGCGGGAACTGGCGGCCATGGGCTTCACGCTCAGCGCCACGCGCGGTACCGCGCAGGCGCTGAGCCAGGCCGGCTTGCAGGTGGAGGTGGTCAACAAGGTCGCCGAGGGCCGCCCGAACGTGGTCGACATGATGAAGACCGGAGACATCGCGATGGTGGTCAACACGGTGGAGGAGAAGCGCAATGCCATCACCGACTCGCGCGCCATCCGCACCAGCGCGCTGGCCGCGCGCGTGGCGACCTTCACGACCATCGCCGGCGCCGAGGCGGCCGTCGAGGGACTCAAATGCCTGCACAGCCTGGAGCCGTACCCCTTGCAGGCTTTACATCAAAGCCTTGTTTTGGCACACTGAAATTTTGCATTTTCACGACAACGCCCCCAGGGCCGAGGCCCTGGGGGCGTTGTCTCGAAGGCTCCTTTGCCCATGCCCACACCCATGACCCGACGTGGCGCCGAGAAATTGCGCGCCGAATTGCAGCACCTGAAGACCATTGAGCGTCACGCGGTCATCCAGGCCATTGCCGAAGCCCGCGCGCAGGGCGACCTGTCGGAGAACGCGGAATACGAGGCCGCGAAGGATCGCCAGGGTTTCATCGAGGGCCGCATCGCCGAACTCGAGGGCAAGCTGTCCTCGGCGCAGATCATCGACCCGGCCGAGCTGGACGCCGACGGGCGGGTGGTGTTCGGCGCCACCGTGGATCTATGCGACGAGGACAGCGGCGACGAGGTGAGCTACCAGATCGTCGGCGACGACGAGGCCGATCTCAAGCAGGGGATGGTCTCGGTGAGCTCGCCGATTGCGCGCGCGATGATCGGCAAGGAAGAGGGCGACCTGGTGCGGGTGGTCGCCCCGGCCGGCACGCGCAGCTACAGCATTGTCAAGGTGCGCTACGCGTGAAGCTGCTGCGCCTGCAGGTGGTGCTGGCCGGCTTGTGGCTGGGCGGGCTGGCCGCGGTGGGCCTGATCGGCGCGCCGACCGTCTTCGCGCTGATCCCCCACAAGCTGGCGGCAGCGGCGGTGGCCAGCCGCATGTTCCACACCATGGCGCTGTCCGGGGTGGTGCTGGGCGCGCTGCTGCTGTTCATCGAGCGCCGGCGCGATGCCTCGACCCTGGGCGCCGGCCTGCTGCTGGTGATGGGCGCGCTGTTCTTCGACGTGCTGGGGGAGTTCGTCGTCGTGCCGCAACTGCTCGCGGCAGCGGCAGCGGGCTCGCCGGCGGTCGCGCGCTGGCACGTGTTCGCCAGTCTGGCCTATCTCGGGCAGGCGCTGTGCGTGCTGGCCTACGCCTGGCTGTTGCCGTCGCGCCTTGCCGGTCGCGGCGACAGCGGCGACAGCGACGATGCCGGCGCGCACCAGGCTGACGGCGCCGCCGGCGCCCGCGATGCGGCTTGAGCCAGGGCGCGCTCAGCCCAGGCGGATCTTCTTCACGCTGGAGCGCCGGGGCTTGGCACGCTTGACCTTGCCGGCCGCGGTGACCCGCTGGTTGCCCAGCACGGTCAGGCGCTTGACCTTCGGACGGTGGGTCGGGCTGCTGGAGGGAACGACCACCTTGATCTTGCGCGGCGCGGGTCCCGCCGCGATGTCGCGCGCCGCGGGTCGGGGCTCGGGCAGCGGGCGGTACAGCACCAGCATGCGGCCGATGCTCTGCACCGGTGCGGCATGCAGCCGCAGGCAGATGTCCCGCAGCATCTGCTCGCGCCCGGCGCGGTCGTCGCCGGCCACGCGCACCTTGATCAGGTCGTGGGCGTGCAGCGCGCGGTCGATCTCCGCCAGCACGGCATCGCTCAGGCCCTGTTCGCCGATCAGCACGCTGGGCTTGAGGGAATGCGCCTGCGCGCGCTTGGCGCTGCGCTCGGCCGGGGTCAGCACAAGAATGTCCATGCCTCCATTATCGCCGCTGTTGCCGCGGCGCCTTCCGGAATGAAAAAAAAGCGACTCAACAAACGCTGGCTCGCCGAGCACCTGCACGATCCTTTCGTCAAGCAGGCGCAGAAGGATCAGTACCGCTCGCGGGCGGTGTACAAGTTGCAGGAAATCGATGAAGCGCACCACCTGGTGCGCCCCGGCCAGCTCATCGTCGAGCTCGGCAGCGCCCCGGGAGCATGGTCGCAGTACCTGGTGCGCCGCCTAGGCCACGATGCCGCGGGCGCGCTGCGCGGCCAGGTGGTGGCCGTCGACCTGCTGCCGATGGAGGCTGTCGAAGGCGTGCACTTCCTGCAGGGCGACTTCCGCGAGCCGCAGGTGCTGGCCCGGCTCGAGGAACTGCTGGGCGGGCGCCGTGTCGATCTCGTGCTGTCGGACATGGCGCCGAACCTGTCGGGAATCGCCTCGGCGGACGCCGCGCGCGTCGAGCACCTGGCCGACCTGGCCCTGGAATTCGCCGGCAACTGGCTGGCTCCGGGCGGGGCGCTGGTGCTGAAGACCTTCCACAGCGGCTACTTCAGCCAGATCGTCGCCCGCTACAAGCAGCGCTTCCGGGTCGTCAAGACCCTCAAGCCGAAGGCCTCCCGGGAGCGCTCGGCCGAGGTCTTCCTGCTCGCCCTGCAGCCCAAGGCGGGCAGCGATCAGCCAAAAGAACTATCATCAGACAACGATCGATAGAGGAAAGACATTTTTCCCCCGCTCGATGCAGCCGGCCGGGCGAGGGCCCGAGTGTGCGCGCGGGGGTGGGGCAATCCCACTGTTGTTTTAAGGGAATCGGGGATTTCGCACATCCTTCGGTGCTGGTTCTGCGCAGAATCAGGGCCTGGGGTATTGATTCCCCTAGAATCGGCAGCACATGGCAGGGGGAGGCGCAAGACGCCGTTGCCCCTGGCGCTCGAGGAGTCTGTTTTGAACAATCAATGGTTTTCCAAGGTCGCAATCTGGCTGGTCATCGGCCTGGTGCTGTTCACCGTGTTCAAGCAGTTCGACCGCAGCGCGCCGGCCGCGACCGTCAGCTACACCCAGTTCATGCATGAAGCCAAGCAGGGACGGGTGAAGAAGGTCGTCGTGCACCAGAGCGGCACCCTGGACGTGACCACCACCGATGGCAGCCATTACTCGCTGACTTCCCCGGGCGACCTGTGGATGACCGGCGACCTGATGAAGGATGGCGTGCAGGTGGTTGGAGCGCCGCGCGAGGAACAGTCGTTCCTGATGCAGATCCTGATTTCCTGGTTCCCGATGCTGCTGCTGATCGGGGTCTGGGTGTATTTCATGCGGCAGATGCAAGGCGGTGGCCGTGGCGGTGCCTTCAGTTTCGGCAAGTCCAAGGCGCGCCTGCTCGATGAATCCAGCAACACCGTGACCTTCGCCGACGTCGCAGGGTGTGACGAAGCCAAGGAGGAGGTCAAGGAACTCGTCGACTTCCTGCGCGATCCGCAGAAATTCCAGAAGCTCGGCGGGCGCATCCCGCGCGGGGTGCTGCTGGTCGGCCCTCCGGGAACCGGCAAGACCCTGCTGGCGAAAAGTGTCGCCGGCGAAGCCAAGGTGCCGTTCTTCTCGATTTCGGGTTCGGATTTCGTCGAGATGTTCGTCGGTGTCGGCGCGTCGCGGGTTCGCGACATGTTCGAAACGGCGAAGAAGCACGCGCCCTGCATCATCTTCATCGATGAAATCGATGCCGTCGGCCGCCACCGCGGTGCCGGCCTGGGCGGAGGCAACGACGAGCGCGAGCAGACGCTGAACCAGATGCTGGTCGAGATGGACGGCTTCGACACCAACCTCGGCGTGATCGTGATTTCGGCGACCAACCGCCCGGACATCCTCGACCCCGCGCTGCTGCGTCCCGGCCGCTTCGACCGCCAGGTCTACGTGCAGCTGCCCGACATCCGCGGCCGCGAGCAGATCCTCGGCGTGCACATGCGCAAGGCTCCCGTCGGCTCCGACGTGCGCGCCGATATCCTGGCGCGCGGCACCCCGGGTTTCTCGGGTGCCGACCTGGCCAACCTGGTCAACGAGGCCGCGCTGTTCGCGGCGCGGCGCAATGCCCGGCTGGTCGAGATGGAGGACTTCGAGCGCGCGAAGGACAAGATCATGATGGGCGCCGAGCGCCGCTCGATGGTCATGCCCGAGGAGGAGCGCCGCAACACCGCCTACCACGAGGCTGGCCACGCGCTGGTCGCCCGCCTGATGCCGCAGACCGATCCGGTGCACAAGGTGACGATCATCCCGCGCGGCCGCGCGCTGGGGCTGACGATGCAGTTGCCCGAGGCCGATCGCTACAGCATGGGGCGCGAGCGCATCCTGAGCATGATCTCGGTGTTGTTCGGCGGGCGCATCGCCGAGGAAGTGTTCATGAAGGAAATGACCACCGGAGCCTCCAATGACTTCGAGCGCGCGACCCAGCTTGCGCGCGACATGGTCACCCGCTACGGCATGTCCGACTCCCTCGGCCCGATGGTGTACGCGGAAAACGAGGGCGAGGTGTTCGTCGGGCGCTCGATCACCAAGACCACCCACGTCTCCGAGCAGACCATGCAGAAGGTCGACGCCGAGATCCGCCGCATCATCGACGAGCAGTACGCGTTGGCGCGCAAGCTGATCGAGGACAACCAGGAGAAGATCCACGCCATGGCGCAGGCGCTGCTGGAGTGGGAAACCATCGACTCCGAGCAGATCGACGACATCATGGCCGGGCGGCCGCCGCGCCCGCCGCGGCCGCCCGGAGCCCTACCGAGCAGCCAGCCGCCGAGCGCCGGTCGCTCCAGCGGCCTGCCCTCGGACGCGCCGACCGCCAGCCCCGTCTGAGCGCCCGGTGCCGTTGGCGACGGCCGGACACCCCGCGGGCGACGGCGCCCCGACCTGCGCGACCTGGCAGGCGGGGCGCTTCGCCTTGCCCCTGCAGCGCACGCTGCTGATGGGGATCGTCAACCTAACGCCCGATTCCTTCTCCGATGGGGGCCGGCTGCCCAGCCCGACGGCCGCGCTCGAGCATTGCCGAAGGCTGCTCGACGAAGGGGCGGACATCCTCGACCTCGGGGCCGAATCGACCCGTCCCGGGGCGCAGGCGGTGGACGACGCCACCGAATGGCAGCGCCTGCAGCCGGTGCTGCGCGAGCTGGTCGGCTGGAAGGTTCCGGTGTCGATCGACACCTACCACCCGCCCACCATGCTGGCCGCGCTGGATCTCGGCGCCGACATCATCAACGACATCCATGCGCTGCGCCAGCCCGGGGCGCTGCAGGCGCTGGCCGGCAGCGACAGCGCCGGCGTGTGCCTGATGCACATGCAGGGCGAACCGGCGAGCATGCAGGATCAGCCCCACTACGACGACGTGGTGGTGCAGGTGCGCGATTTCCTGCTGCAACGCGTCGAGGCCGCGCGCGCGCTGGGCGTGGGTGCGCAGCGCATCTGCATCGACCCAGGCTTCGGCTTCGGCAAGACGCGCGTGCACAATCTGGAACTTGCGCGCAATCTGCGCGCGTTCGCCGACCTCGGCCCGGTGCTGCTTGCCGGGGTGTCGCGCAAGTCGATGCTGGCCGAGTTCGCGGCGGTCGCGCCGCAGCAGCGGGTGCACGCCAGCATCGGTGCCGCGTTGGCCTGCGTGGCCGCCGGCGCGCGCGTGCTGCGGGTGCACGACGTGGCCGCCACCCGCGACGCCGTGCGCGCCTTCGAGGCCCTGCGCGGCTGAAGCCTGCCGGCTGGGCCTGGGCATCATCGAAAACGGAAACCACCAACATGAACCAGAGAACCTTCTTCGGCACCGACGGGGTGCGCGGACGCGTCGGCAGCGCACCCATCGTCCCCGAGTTCGGGCTGCGTCTGGGCCATGCCGCCGGCCGCGTGCTGCGCGCGCAGGGCGATGGCCAGCGGCCGACGGTGCTGATCGGCAAGGACACCCGCATCTCGGGCTACATGCTCGAGGCGGCGCTGGAGTGCGGCTTCGCCGCCGCCGGTTGCGATGTCGTGCTCGTGGGCCCGCTGCCCACTCCCGGAGTGGCGTACCTGACGCGCGCGCTGCGCTTGGATCTGGGGGTGGTGGTCAGTGCCTCCCACAATCCCTACGAGGACAATGGCATCAAATTCTTCTCGGACTCCGGGAGCAAGCTGCCCGACAGCTGGGAACTTGCGGTCGAGGCCGAACTGGATCGGGCCGAGGGCTGCGTGGACTCCGAGCAGTTGGGCAAGGCGCGTCGCCTGGACGACGCGGCCGGGCGCTACATCGAGTTCTGCAAGAGCACCTTTCCCAACCACCGAACGCTCAAGGGCCTGCGGCTGGTGGTCGATTGCGCGCATGGCGCGGCCTACCACATCGCGCCCGCGGTATTCCATGAACTCGGTGCCGACGTCGTCGCCATCGGCGCCTCGCCCGACGGCTTCAACATCAACCAGGGCTATGGCGCGACCGCGCCGCAGGCGCTGATGCGCGCGGTTGCCGAGCATCGCGCCGACTACGGCATCGCCCTCGACGGCGATGCCGACCGCCTGCAGCTGGTCGGTGCCGACGGCCGGCTGTTCAACGGCGACGAGTTGCTGTACCTGCTGGCCATGGATCGCCGCCCGCCCGGCGTCGTCGGCACCTTGATGACCAACCTCGCGGTGGAGCAGGCGCTGCGCGCGCAGGGCATGGATTTCGTGCGCGCGGCGGTCGGCGACCGCTACGTGCTCGAGGAACTGCTGGCGCGCGGATGGCAACTCGGCGGAGAAGGTTCGGGCCATCTGCTGTTGCTGGATCGCCATACGACCGGCGACGGCATCGTCGCCGCGCTGCAGATGCTGGAACTGGTCGTGCGCAGCGGACGCGGCGTCGGCGAACAGCTGCGCAGCCTGCAACTGCTGCCCCAGACCCTGCTCAACGTGCGCCTGGCGCAGGGCGTGGACTGGAAATCGCATGCCGGTTTCGCCGCCGCGCGCGCGCAGGCCGAGGCCGAGCTCGACGGCCGCGGGCGGTTGCTCGTGCGGCCCAGCGGAACCGAGCCCGTGCTGCGCATCATGGTGGAACACCCCGACGCCGCGCGCGGGCGGGACTATGCGCAGGGCCTGGCCGTCGCGCTGCAGGTGGCCTGATGCAGCGCAGATCCCGGCCATGTAACGATCCGGGACATTCACCAAAATGTCATAATTCGCGTCTCCAATGGCGAGCCAGACACCGCGACGATCGCGGTGCGTGCACTCAGGAGAAAGACGAATGTCGATGCAAGCGCCCCGCCGCACCCAGTTGAAGATGATGTTCGCCACCGCCGGTCTGGCGATGGCCGCCACCGTGATGCCCCTGTCGGCCCACGCCGCCGGTAGCGTCAACCTCGTGGAAACCGGTTCCACGCTGCTGTACCCGCTGTTCAACCTGTGGGTTCCCGACTACACCAAGATGCATTCTGGGGTGAAGATCACGACCCAGGGCACCGGTAGCGGCACCGGGATCGCGCAGGCGATTTCGGGCGTGGCGCAGATCGGCGCCTCGGACGCCTACATGAGCGATGCGCAGATCAAGAAGGCCGGCACCATCATCAACGTGCCGCTGGCGATTTCGGCGCAGTCGATCAACTACAACCTGCCCGGGCTCAACGAGCACCACCTGCGCCTGAGCGGCCCGGTGCTGGCCGGCATCTACGACGGTTCGATCACCAAGTGGAACGACCCGGCGATCCGCGCGATGAACCCTGGCGTGAAGCTGCCCGACCACGTGATCGTCCCGATCCACCGTACCGATGGCAGCGGTGACACCTTCATTTTCAGCCAGTACCTGTCGTTCTCGACTCCGAAGTGGAGCAACAGCGTCGGCTACGGCACCACCATCAGCTGGCCGGCGGTGCAGGGCGGCGTGGGCGCCAACGGCAACCCCGGCATGGTCCAGGCCTGCCACGGCACGCCGTACTCGATCGCCTACATCGGCGTGAGCTTCACCAAGCAGATCGACCAGGCTGGCCTGGGAACCGCGGAACTGAAGAACCGTGCCGGCAGGTTCCTGCTGCCGAGCCAGCGGACCATCAGCGACGCCGCCGCGGGCCTGATCGCCAAGACCCCGGTCGACGAGCGCATCAGCCTGGTGTTCTCGGCCGGAGCCAACTCCTACCCGATCATCAACTACGAATACGCGATCGTCAACACCAAGCAGGCCAATCCGGCGGTGGCCACTGCGGTGCGCGATTTCCTCGACTGGGCTGTCAGCTCCAGCGGCGGCAACCAGGCCAAGTACCTGCGCGCTGTGCATTTCGTGGCCCTGCCGGCTCGGATCCAGCATCTGAGCCAGCAGCAGATCGCCAAGATCCAGTAATCAGGCAGATCCTTCCCCGGCGCGCCGCGCCGCCCGCACAGCGGGCGCGCGGCGCGCGTCTTGCAGATCCAGCAACGATTCGATGCGCCCGTTTCGCAGCAGCCTCCAGGCAGTCTCCGCGCTGATTCCGCTGGCGCTGCTGGCGCTGTTCGTCTTCCTCATTCTCTACTCCTGGCCGGCGATCCGTTTCAACGGCCTGCATTTCCTGTTCTCCCAGACCTGGAGTCTGGGCAACCTCTACGCCGACCCGACCACCCGCGCCAACGGCCTGGTGGTTCCCATCGGGGCGCATTACGGCATCTGGGTGTTCATCGTCGGCACCCTGGCCAGTTCGGCACTCGCGCTGGTGGTGGCCCTTCCGGTGGGCATCGGGGTCGCGCTGTACCTCAGCGAATACGTTCCGCATCGCCTGCGCGGACCGCTGGCGCAGGTGGTCGAGCTGCTGGCGATGGTTCCCAGCGTGGTCTACGGCCTGTGGGGGCTGGAGATCCTCGCTCCGATGATCCTCAAGGACGTCGCTCCGGTGCTGTCCCGCCTGCTGTTCTTCATTCCCTTTTTCTCGACCCCGGCGAACAGCGGTTTCGGGCTGCTGACCGCGGGGGTGGTGCTGGCGCTGATGGTGCTGCCGGTGATCACCAGCACCCTGGTCGAAGCCTTCAAGCGCGTGCCGCGCGAACTGCGCGAGAGCTCCTTCGCCCTCGGTTCGACCCGCGCCGAGATGCTGCGCAAGACCCTGCTGCCGGCGGTGCGGCTGCCGCTGATCGGCGCCGTCATCCTCGCCCTCGGTCGCGCGTTGGGAGAGACGATGGCGGTGCTGATGGTCAGCGGAGGCGCGCTGAACTACCTGCCGCACAGCATCTACAGCCCGATTTCCACCATGGCGGCCTTCATCGCCTCCCAGCTCGACAGTGCCCTCGAGGATCCGACCGGCATGGCGGTGCGCTCGCTGGCCGAGATCGCGGTGGTGCTGCTGGCCATTTCGGTGATTGTCAATGTCCTCGCTCGCTTCCTCACCCGCAACGTCCGCACCGAGCGCATCTGAGCGGGTGCTGGCCCGCCACCGGCGCCGCCTGCTCGGCAACCGGCTCTATGCGCTGCTGTGCCTGCTGGCCTTCCTGGTCGTCGTGCTGCCGCTGGCCGACATCATCTGGATGGCCGTCGCCCGCGGCGGACGCGCGGTGTCCTGGGAACTGTTCAGCCAGGTCACCAACGGCATCAGCGGCGGCCTGCTCAATGCCATCGAGGGCACGCTGGTGCTGAGCCTGGGGTCGCTGGTGTTCGCCGCGCCCATCGGGGTACTGACCGGCATCTACCTGGCCGAATTCGGCAACGGCCGCTGGGGGCGCATGGTGCGCTTCCTCGCCGACGTGCTGACCGGCGTGCCTTCGATCGTGCTCGGCTACTTCAGCTACGTGACCCTGGTCATCGGCCTGGGCTGGCAGTTCTCGGCGCTGGCCGGGGCTATCACGCTGGCGATCATGATCACGCCGTACATCGCCCGTTTCGCCGAACTGGCGATGCGCCAGAATCCCTCGAGCCTGCGCGAGGCGGCTTACGCGCTGGGCTGCAGCGAGGCGCAGGTGACGATGAAGGTGCTGCTTCCGGCGGCGCGCTCGGGGGTGCTCACCGGGGTGCTGATCTCGCTGGCGATGTCGGTGGGGGAGACCGCGCCGCTGCTCTACACCGCGGGCTGGTCGAACTACCTGTGGAGCGGCCACATGGTCAAGGAGCCGATCGGCTACCTGACCTACGTCATCTGGAGTTTCATCAACCAGCCCTTCGCCAGCGCCCACGCGCTGGCCTACGCCGCCGCCTTCCTGGTGGTCGCCATGGTGCTGCTCATCAACATCGCCGCGCGCCTGCTGCTGACCCGGGCGCAGCGCGTCGCATGATCGCCGCGTGCGGCCGTTGCCCGACTCCGAGGAACCTTCGATGAACCCAGCGATGCAGGAGCCTGCCCAGGGCCATCCCGCGCGCCTTTCGGTGCAGCACCTGAATTTCTACTACGGCAAGTACCATGCGCTGAAGGATGTCAGCCTGGATATCGCGCGCAACCAGGTCACGGCCTTCATCGGCCCGTCGGGCTGCGGCAAGTCCACGCTGCTGCGGGTGTTCAACCGCATGTTCGAGCTCTACCCCGAGCAGCGCGCCGAGGGCGAGGTGCTGATGGACGGGCGCAACATCCTGTCGAACGGCGAGGACGTGTCGCTGCTGCGCGCGCGCGTCGGCATGGTGTTCCAGAAGCCGGCGCCGTTCCCGATGTCCATTGCGGACAACATCGCCTTCGGCATCCGGCTCTACGAGAAGCTCTCGCGCGCCGAGATGGACGAGCGCGTGCAGTGGGCGCTGACCAAGACCGGGCTGTGGGACGAGGTCAAGGACAAGCTGCGGCAGAGCGGCCTGAGCCTTTCGGGCGGCCAGCAGCAGCGGCTGTGCATCGCGCGCGCCATCGCCATCCGGCCCGAGGTGCTGCTGCTCGACGAACCGACCTCGGCGCTGGATCCGATCTCCACCGGCAAGATCGAGGAACTGGTCACCGAACTGAAGACCGACTACACGGTGGCCATCGTCACCCACAACATGCAGCAGGCCGCGCGGGTCTCGGACTTCACCGCCTACATGTACCTGGGCGAGCTGATCGAATTCGGCGACACCAACCAGATCTTCCTCAAGCCGACCCGGCAGGAGACGGAGGACTACATCACCGGGCGCTTCGGCTGAGGCGCCCGCAGGAGGTTCCGACATGGACAAGCATCTTTCCACCCAGTTCGACGCCGAGATCAGCGCCATCACCACCCGCGTGCTCGAAATGGGCGGACTGGTCGAGGCGCAGATCGCGCAGGCCATCTATGCCCTTCGCCATTTCGACGCCGAGGCGGCGCGCGGTGTGGTGCTCAACGAGCAGCGGGTCAACCGCATGGAGGTCGAGATCGACGCCGAGGTGGCGCAGATCATCGCCAAGCGCCAGCCGACGGCGCGCGACCTGCGGTTGATGCTCGCGATCTCCAAGACCATCACCAACCTCGAGCGGGTCGGCGACGAGGCCGACCGCATCGCGCGCATGGCGCGCGACCTCGTCGAGGAAGGCGCGAACGTGAGCATCTCCTTCGGCGAGATCATCCGCGAATCCGACCTCGCGGTGGCGCAGATCCGCAAGGCCCTCGACGCCTTCGCCCGCCTCGACGAGCGTGCCGCGGTGGACATCGTCACCGCTGACAGCGCGATCGATGCCGAGTTCGACTCGTTCATGCGCAAGCTCATCACCTACGTGATGGAGGATCCGCGCAACATCTCCGCCAGCCTGGACATGGTGTTCATCGCCAAGGCCATCGAGCGCATCGGCGACCACGCGAAGAACATCGCCGAGTTCGTCATCTATGTGGTGCGCGGAACCGACGTGCGCCACAACAAGGACGCCTTCAACGAAGTCGCCGGAACGCTCTGAACCTTCCGGAGGCGGGCCGAGGCAGCTACCCCGAGAACCATCGACATGGCGAGCAACATCCTGATAGTCGAAGACGAGCCGGCGATCGCCGAGCTGCTGGCGCTGAACCTGCGCCACTCAGGGCACTGCCCGATCCTCGCGCGCAGCGCGGAGGAGGCGCTGCGCCTGATCCGCGACGTGCTGCCCGACGTCATGCTGGTCGACTGGATGCTGCCCGGCATGTCCGGCGTGGCCTTGCTGCGCGAACTGCGCCAGGGGGCGCGCACCCGCGACATCCCGATGATCCTGCTGACCGCCCGCAGCGAGGAGAGCGACACCATCGTCGGGCTCGATTCCGGGGCCGACGACTACATCACCAAGCCCTTTTCGCCCAAGGAACTGCTGGCGCGCATCCGCGCGGTGCTGCGCCGGCGCTCGCCGCAACTGACCGACGAACCGGTGCGTGCCGGCGGGCTGGCGGTCGATCCGGGAACCCGCCGCGTCACCTACAGCGGCGCCGACGGTGGCGAGCAGGAGCTGCGCCTGGGACCCACCGAATTCAAGCTGCTGCACTACATGATGACCCACCCCGAGCGCGTGCACAGCCGCAGCGTGCTGCTCGACAAGGTCTGGGGCGATCATGTGTTCATCGAGGAGCGCACGGTCGACGTCCACATCAAGCGCCTCCGCGAGGCGCTGGCTCCGGCGCGCTGCGCAGATCTGGTGGAAACCGTGCGCGGCGCCGGCTACCGCTTCACCCAGCGCCAGGGCGCCACCACCAGCTGAGCGCGGGCCGCCGCAGCTCCCCCGGATCGACACCCGCGCCGCAGCCTTCCTACCGCCCGAGGCCCCATCGCATGCGTTCGGTGATCCTGCGTCTGCTGCTGGTGGTCGGGGCCGCTGCGGTGCTCGCATGGCCCGCCGCGCACTGGCTGGGCGCGTCGGTGGCGCTGGCGCTGGCCGCGCTGATCGCGCTCGGCGTGGTTGCCTTCGACACCCTGGCCCGCGCGCGTCTGCTGGAGTGGTTGCGCCTGCCGCAGCGCGACGGCCTGCCGCGCTATCCCGGAGCCTGGGCCGAGGTGTTCTACCGCAGCGGTCGACAGCTGCGGCTGTGGCAGGGCAGGGTGCAGCGCGAGGCCGACAAGCTGCAGCGTTTCATCGAGGCCCTGCAGGCCTCTCCCAACGGGGTCATGCTGATCGATGCCCAGGGGCAGATCGACTGGTGCAACGCCACCTCGGCGGCGCACTTCGGCCTCGACCCGCGGCGCGACCTGCGCCAGCATGCGGTGCACCTGATCCGCAATCCGGAGTTCGTCGCCTACCTGGCGGCGCGGCAGTTCACCGAGCCGCTGCTGCTGCGCCGCAGCACCGGCCGCGGCAACCTGCTGCTCAATGTGCAGGTGATCCCTTATGGCGAGGGCGACAAGCTGCTGCTTTCGCGCGACGTGACCGAGCTCGAGCGCACCGAGGCGATGCGCCGCGACTTCGTCGCCAACGTGTCGCATGAAATCAAAACTCCGTTGACGGTGATCGCCGGCTTCGTCGAGTCGCTGCGCAGCCTGGAGTTCTCGGCCGAGGAGCGCGAGCATGTGCTGGAACTGATGCAGCAGCAAAGCGACCGCATGCGCCAGCTGGTCGACGATCTGCTGACCCTGGCGCATCTGGAGGGCGATCCTCACCCTCCGGGGGAGGAATTGCTGGACATGCCGGCGCTGGTCGCCCGCCTGGCTTCCGATGCGCGCGCGCTGTCGGGCGGCCGCCATCGCATCGAGGCCAGCGCGGACGCCAGCCGTTTGCGTGGTGCGGGCGGCGAGCTGGCCAGTGCCTTCGGCAACCTCGTCAGCAATGCCGTGCGCTACACCCCCGAGGGCGGGTTGCTGCAGATCCGCTGGCGGGTGCTCGAATCCGGGCTCGACGAAGCGACGGGGGAATTCAGCGTCAGCGACAACGGCATCGGCATCGCGCCCGAGCACATTCCCCGGCTTACCGAGCGCTTCTACCGTGTCGATCGTGGGCGCTCGCGCGCCTCCGGGGGCACCGGGCTGGGGTTGGCGATCGTCAAGCATGCGCTGCTGCGCCATCAGGCCGAATTGCGCATCACCAGCCGCCCGGGGGAGGGCAGCACCTTCAGCGCGCGTTTTCCCGCGCAGCGCGTGGTGCCGCTGCTCGCGCAGTCCACCCCGGATCCCGAGAACGCTGCGGCCTGAGCGGCGCCTGCGCCACCGCGGCGAAGCTCAGGCCGGACGCGCGCGCGAGTCGATCAAGGCCTGGTGGCTGCCGCGCCCCTGCCGCCAGCCGCGCGCGCGGCGCCAGTTCCCCGCGGCATCCATGTCCCAGGCGTTGCCGGGAAGCTCCCAGTGCACGCGCAGGCCCTCGCGCAGCACCTTCGCCTTGGCGGCAGGATCCAGGATGGGCGCGGCGATCTCCACACGGCGGAACAGGTTGCGCTCCATCCAGTCGGCCGAGGAGATCCACACATCCTCGGCCCCGTCGTTGTGGAAGCAGAACACCCGCGAATGCTCGAGGAAACGGCCGATCACCGAACGCACGCGGATGGTTTCCGACAGGCCCGGCACGCCGGGGCGCAACATGCAGGGCCCGCGCACCAGCAGGCGGATTTCCACGCCCGCGCGCGAGGCCCTGTAGAGCTCCTGGATCACCGTCGGTTCGACCAGGGCGTTGACCCGCGCCCAGATGCGCGCGCGCTTGCCTGCGCGGGCCAGTCGAGCCTCGTGGCGTATGGCCTTGAGCAGGTTGTCGAGCAGGGAGAACGGCGACTGCCACAACCTGCGCAGCGGCGCGAAGTGCGACGATCCGGTGATCTCCAGGAACACCTGGTTGACGTCGGCGCAGATCGCCTCGTCGGCGGTGAGCAGGCCGAAGTCGGTGTACATCCGGGCCGTGCGCATGTGGTAGTTGCCGGTTCCCAGGTGGACGTAGCGGCGCAGCCGCTCGCCGCGCCGGCCGCTGCGCTCGCGGCGCACCACCAGCAGCATCTTGGCATGGCATTTGAAGCCCACGACCCCGTACACCACATGCGCGCCCTCCGCCTCCAGCCGCGCCGCCCAGTTGATGTTGGTTTCCTCGTCCAGGCGGGCCATCAGCTCCAGGATCACCGTCACCTCCTTGCCGTTGCGGGAGGCCTCGATCAAGGCTTCCATCAACTCGGAGGTCTGCCCCGCGCGGTAGATGGTCTGCTTGATCGCCAGCACCTGCGGGTCGCGCGCTGCGGTGCGCACGAGGTCGACGACCGGAGCGAAGCTGTCGTAGGGGTGGTGCAGCAGGATGTCGGAGTCGCGGATGCGGTCGAACAGTTCGGGCTCGGCGCCGGGCCACCCGGGTATGGGCGCGGGCAGGTGCGGCGGGTAGCTCAGCCCGTCCTCCTGCACCATGTCGATCACCGAATCCAGGCGAGCCAGGTTCACCGGGCCGTCGGCGCGGAAGCAGTCGCGCGGCTGCAGCCCGTTTTCGCGCATCAGACGCTCGAGCAGCGGCTGCGGGCAGGCGCTGGCCACCTCCAGGCGTACCGCGTCCCCGTAGTGGCGGGCGCGCAGTTCGCCCTGCAGCGCGGTGCGCAGGTTGGTGATGGCGTCGTCGTCGACGAACAGTTCGCTGTTGCGGGTGACGCGGAACTGGTGCACGCCGAGCACCTTCAGCCCGGGGAAGAGATGGCCGGCGAAGGCATGCATCAGCGAGGACAGCAGCATGAAGCTGTGGCGCTTCCCGCCCTCGCCCAGCAGTTGCCGGGGTACTGCCAGTACCCGCGGCAGGGCACGCGGGGCCTGGATGATGCCCAGGTCGACGTGGCGTCCGAAGGCATCGCTGCCTTGCAGCATGACGGCGAAGTTCAGGCTCTTGTTGAGCACCTTGGGAAAGGGGTGCGCGGGGTCGAGACCGATCGGGGTGAGCACCGGCAGCACTTCGCGCTCGAAGTAGTCCTGCGCCCAGCGCCGTTGGCGCGGCGTCCACTGGCCGCTGCCGAGGAAGGCGATGCCCTGTTGTTCGAGCAGCGGGTAGATGGCCTTGTCGAGTACCCGGTAATGCTCGGCCACCAGCGCGTGCGCCTCGTCGGCGATGCGCTGCAGGGCCTCGGCCACGGTGAGTCCGTCCGGGGTCAGCGCCACCGGCTCATGCTCCAGCACGTCCTGCAGCTGGGCGACCCGGGTTTCGAAGAACTCGTCGAGGTTCGACGCCACGATGCATACGTAGCGCAGGCGTTCCAGGGGCGGGATCGCGCTGTCCAGCGCCTGCGCCAGGACGCGGCGGTTGAAGGCCAGGGTGCCGAGCTCGCGATTCAGCAGGGGCGGCGGCGGAGGATGGGCCATGAAGGACAATGATCGTTGGTCGCGCGGGTTGTATAGCATTTCATACTCCGGTGAAATCTACATGACATCGTCAAGCGGATGTCATTCCCATCTGTTCCACTCCACGCATGTCCCTCACCGTCCAGCACCTGGCCGCGGTCGACCTCGGCTCCAACAGCTTCCGCATGCTCGTCGGCAAGGCGGCGGAGAGCCCGCACGGCGCGCAGATCTATCCCCTGGACTCCTTGCGCGAGCCGGTGCGCCTGGGAGCCGGGCTCGACGCCAGCAAGAACCTCACCGAGGAAAGCCAGCAGCGCGCGCTGGATGCGCTGCGGCGCTTCGGCGAGCGCCTGCGCCGCTTCCACCCCGAGCGCGTGCGCGCGGTGGCCACCAATGCGGTGCGCGTGGCCAAGAACGCTGCCTCCTTCCTGCCGCGCGCGCAGGAGGCGCTGGGCTTCCCGATCGAGGTCATCGCCGGCCGCGAGGAGGCGCGACTCGTCTACATCGGTGCCGCGCACTCGGTGGCGCCGGCGGCCGGCAACCGCCTGGTGGTGGACATCGGTGGCGGCTCCACCGAGTTCATCATCGGCTCCGGGCTCGAGCCGCGCATCATGGAGTCGCTGTACATCGGCTGCGTGTCCATGAGCCGCGAGTTCTTCCCCGCCGGGCGGGTGGACGCCCACCGCATGCAGTCAGCCGTGCTGGCCGCGCGCCGCGAGGTGCAGATCATCGCCCGCGACTTCCGCAAGGCCGGCTGGACCTCGGCGGTGGGCTCCAGCGGCACCGCACGCGCATTGGCCGACATCCTCGTGGGCAGCCAGCTCAACGACTCGGCGGCCTCGCTGGGCATCACCCGCACCGGACTGCGCCGCCTGCGCAAGCTCTATGTGCAGGCCGAGGATCTGGCCACGCTGCGCCTGCCCGGACTCAAGTCCGACCGCCTGGCCGTCGCCGCCGGCGGCCTGGCCATCATGCTGGCGGTGTTCGAGGAGCTCGGGCTCAAGGAAATGGAGGCCACCGACGCCGGCCTGCGCCTGGGCGTGCTGTACGACCTGCTGGGCCGTGAGCAGCGCCAGGACATGCGCGATCTGACGGTGCAGCAGTTCATGCAGCGCTACATGGTCGACGGCGGCCAGGCTGCGCGCGTCGAGCAACTCGCGTTGCAGCTGCTGGAGCAGATCGACCCCGCGGCCACGCAGGAATGCCGGCAGTCGCTGCGCTGGGCGGCGCGCCTGCACGAGATGGGGCTTTCGATCTCGCACGCCGCATACCACAAGCATTCGGCCTACATCGCCGCCAATGCGGACATGCCGGGTTTCTCGCGCAGCGAGCAGGCGACGATGGCCGAGATGCTGCTGTGCCACGGGGGCAAGCTGAAGAAGCTCGGTGCGCTGCCCGGATCGAGCATCGACCTGCGCGCGCTGCTCGTGCTGCGACTGGCCGTGCTGCTGGCACGCAACCGGCACGACATCGACCCGCGCGGCCTGCGCCTGCTGCCCGGCCCCCATGGGGTGTCGGGAACCCGCATCGAGGTCGATGCGCGCTGGCTGCGTTCCTCGCCCCTGACCCAGTACAGCCTGGAGCAGGAGGTCGCCGAGTGGCAGCGCGTGGGCTTCGACATGGAGCTCCACGCCCTGCCGGGAGGCTGAGGGCGGGCGCGCCGCGCCTCAGGCGTGCAGGAAATGCCGGGCGTAGCGCTCGTGTACCTCGTCCAGGCGCATCAGCAGCGGAAAATCCGCGGTGTTGAAGTCCGGATCCCAGGCCGGCGCCCCGCACACGCGGGCACCCACCCGCAGGTAGCCCTTGAGCAGCGCCGGCGGCTGCGCCGGAAGATCCTGGCGCAGGTTGTCCACCGGAAGCGCCAGCCGAGGCTGCACGCGATCCTCGATGGGCGCCAGGTGGCTGCTGCGCAGACGCGCCCACAGGCTGGCGGCATAGTGCCCGCCGTCGTGCATCGGGACGCTGGTGCAGCCCACCATGGCGTGCAGGTCGTGCCGGCGCATGTAGTCGGCCAGACCGGCCCACAGCGCCATGATCACCGCGCCGCTGCGGTAGTCGCGATGCACGCAGGCGCGTCCGAGTTCGAGCAGCCGGGGGCGCAGGTGCAGCAGCCGGGTGAGGTCGAATTCGTTCTCCGCGTACAGGCCGCCGATGCGGCGCGCCTGGTGCGGAGGCAGCACGCGGTAGGTTCCGACCAGGCGCCCGTCCTCGTCGCGTGCCAGCAGGTGGTCGCAGTAGGGGTCGAAGATGTCGATGTCGTAACCCGGCTCGGGGCTTGCCACCCGGGCCTGCATTTCCTCGACGAAGATCTTCCAGCGCAGGTGCTGCGCCTCGCGCACTTCATCGGCGTGCCGCGCCCATGCGATGCTCAGGCGATGCCGCGGCTGGGCACCCGCCGCCTGCTGCAGATCGATGCCGCCGTCGCTGCCAGCGGTCTGCGCCGGATCCTGGTCGAACATGCGTGTTTCCTCCACTCGTCCTGGCAGGCACGATAGCCAGCACGCATGTCGGTTCCATGACGCGTCGATGACGCGTCGATGACAGCGCGCGGCCGGGGGAATCAGTCGAGCAGTTCGGGGTCGATGCAGGCCCGCAGCAGGCGATCGACCTGGCCTTCGCGGGCGCGTTCGCCGATCCACAGCAAGCCGCCCTTGCGTACCGGGAACGCGGATTGCGCGCCGCACAGCCAGCGCAGCGCGGCGCTGCCCAGCCCCGGCTGATGGCCGCAGAGCACCAGCGTCTTGCCCGGCTCGCGCCGCTCGTCGAGCAAGTCGAGCACGGCGCCGGCGTCGCAGGACGGAGCCAGCAGCGGTTCCTCGATCGGGTAGTCGGCCAGCGCCAGCGCGGTCTGGCGGCTGCGCAGGGCCGGGCTGCAGCACAGCGTCCACGGCTTCGGAACATGGGCCTTGATCCAGGCCGCCATCGCGCTGGCGTCGCGCCGCCCCTGGCGGGTCAGCGCGCGTCGCAGGTCGTCGCCGCCGGGGGCCTGATCCTCGGCCTCGGCATGGCGCCAGAAAATCACATGTTGCACGGTGCTCATCGGCGGATCCTCGACGATGCGGCCGCGCGGCATGGGGCCACGCGCTGCAGACACTGTAGCGCCTCGCGGCGCCCGCGCGCAGGGCTTTCCTATGCTATTCGCAGGGTTTAACCCGCGCTTAGCTCAAGACGCATTCGTGTCGTCGTCAAGGCGTGCCCCGAGCAGCGCGTCCTCCAGCCGACGCGCCGCGGCCTGCAGATCCAGAGCGTGCTGCGGTGCGAGTTCGCGCGCGCGCCGGTGCAGCAGATCCGGGGTCGGCCAGGACGGCGCGCGGCGTGCCAGCACGACCGTGTTCTCTCCCTGTTCGGCGTCCAGGGTGACCACGCCGGACTCGAAGCTTGCGCGCAGGCGCTCGATCGCCAGGTCGCGCTTGCGCGGCGGCGCCCAGAGGTTCGACACCAGGATGCCCCCGGGGCACAGCGCGCGGGCGCAGTCGTCGTAGAACTGCTGGCTGCTCAAGGCGTCGGGAAGGCCGCCGGAGTCGAATCCGTCGAGCAGCAGCACGTCGCAGCCATCCGGGTGCTCGCGTACCCATTGCATGCCATCACCTTCGACGACCGCAAAGCGCTCGTCGTCCGGCGGCACCGCGAACAGCCCGCGCATGGCGATGACTTCGGGGTTGATCTCCACGGCGGTGAAACGCGCCCGGGGCAGGTAGGCATGGCAGTATTTGGCCAGCGAGCCGCCGCCCAGGCCGATCATCACGATGTGCCGGGGCTCGGGGTGCACGAGCAGGAAGCTCATCACCGCGCGCGTGTAGTCGAGCACCAGCCGGTTGGGGTCGGCGGCGAGCATGCGGCTTTGCAGGGCCTGCATGCCGAAGTGCAGCGACACCTCTCCACGCTCCTGGCAGAGGAAGGGCCGGGCCTGGCGGCGGAGGCGGCGGCGCAGCATCGGGCGCTTCACTCCGCGCTGCGGCGCAGCGTGGGGAACAGGATGACGTCGCGGATGCTCGGGGCGTCGGTCAGCAGCATGACCAGGCGGTCGATGCCGATGCCACAGCCGCCGGTCGGGGGCATCCCTTCCGCCAGCGCACGGATGTAGTCGGCGTCGAAGTACATCGCCTCCTCGTCGCCGGCGTCCTTGTTCGCCGCCTGCGCGGCAAAGCGCGCGGCCTGATCCTCGGGGTCGTTGAGTTCGGAAAAGCCGTTGGCGATCTCGCGCCCGCTGACGAACAGTTCGAAGCGCTCGGCCAGCGACGGGTCGTGGTCGCTGCTGCGCGCCAGCGGCGAGACCTCCACCGGATAGTCGACGATGAAGGTCGGATGCCACAGCCTGGGTTCGACCAGGGCCTCGAACACCCCGAACTGCAGTTCGGCCCGTCCCCAGTGCGCGGGTGCCGGCGCACCCGCCGCCTGCAGCGCGGCGCGCAGCGCCTGGACGTCGTCGACCTGCTGCGGCGGCAGCCCGGCATGACGCTGTACGGCTTCGCGCACGCTCAGGCGCTCGAAGGCCGATTCGAGATCGACCTCCCGGCCCTGGTATTGCAGCCTTGCCGACCCGCAGGCACGGATGGCAGCCTGGCGAAGCAGCCTTTCGGTGAAGTCCATGACGTCCTGGTGGTTCCAGTACGCACAATAGAACTCCATCATCGTGAACTCGGGGTTGTGGCGTACCGAGATCCCCTCGTTGCGGAAATTGCGGTTGATTTCGAACACCCGCTCGAAGCCGCCCACCACCAGGCGCTTGAGGTACAGCTCGGGGGCGATGCGCAGGAACATCTGCTGATCCAGCGCATTGTGGTGGGTCACGAAGGGCTTGGCATTGGCGCCTCCCGGAATCGGGTGCAGCATCGGCGTTTCCACCTCGACGAAACCGGCCTCCTCCATTTCGCGACGCAGCGCCGAGACGATGCGCCCGCGGTGCACGAAGCGCTGGCGCGCCTCGGGGCTCACCAGCAGGTCGACATAGCGCTGCCGGTAGCGGGTCTCGACATCCTCCAGCCCGTGGTACTTGTCGGGCAGGGGGTGCAGGTTCTTCGCCAGCAGGCGTACTTCGTGCGCCTGCACCGTGAGTTCGCCGGCGCGCGTCTTGAACAGGCTGCCGCGGCAGGCGACGATGTCGCCGAGGTCGAAGTGCTTGAAGGCCGCGTGCCCGGCCTCGCCGGTGTGGTCGTTGCCGACATAGACCTGGATGCGCCCGCTGGCATCCTGCAGGGTGCCGAAGCTGGCCCTGCCCATCACCCTCTTGAGCATCAGCCTGCCCGCCACCGCGACCTGCCGCGCCTGCGCGACGACTTCGTCGGGCGGCAGGGCGTCGAACTCGGCGTGCAGCGCGGCGGCCTGCGCATCGGGCTTGAAGTCGTTGGGATAGGCCGCGCCCTGCGCGCGCAGCGCGGCCAGCTTGGCGCGGCGCTCGGCGAGCAGGTTCGAGGTGTTGGCTGGCGTCGCTGCGGCGCCGGGCTGGGCCGGTTGCTTGCTCATTCGTCGGATTCGCGGAGAAAGTCCAGGGATGCGACGGTTTCCTCGCTCAGGCCGTTGGGGTCCTGCTCGAGCATCGCGCGTTCGATGCGGCTGGCCAGGGTCTTGCCCAGCTCCACCCCCCACTGGTCGAAGGGGTTGATGCCGTAGAGCCAGCCCTCGACCACCGTGCGGTGTTCATACAGCGCCAGCAAGGCGCCGAGTTGTCGCGGGTGCAGGTTGCGCATCCAGATGAAGGTCGACGGACGTCCGCCCGGGCAGGCACGGTGGTGCGCCGCGCGCAAGGCCTGTGCGGCGGGCATTCCCTGCTGCATCAGCTCGAGCTGCCAGCTCGACGCGTCCTTGCCGTGCCACAGCGCGTCGGCCTGCCCGAGGGCATTGGCCAGCAGCGCCCGATGCTCGTCCTGGCGCGCGTGCCACGGCTGCGCAACGGCGACGATCTCGTGGAACACCGGAACCGCGGCCTGGTGCAGCAGCTGGAAATAGGTGTGCTGCACCGGGGTGCCCACGCCGCTGATCACCGCCGGACCGCTGACCGTCACCGGCTGCAGGCCGTCGGCCGAGGTCGACTTGCCCAGCGATTCCATCAGCAGTTGCTGCAGGTACAGCGGCATGTGCGCGAAGGCGTCGCCGTAGAGGCCGATCGACAGCAGCGGAAGTCCGAAGCGCACGCGGTAGGCATGCGACAGCCCGGCCAGCAGGCCCGGCGCGCTGTCGACCAGCGGGGTGTGCAGGAAATGCTGATCCATGGCCAGCGCGCCGGCGTGCAGTTCGGCCACCGTCTCTGCGCCGAAAGCCAGCAGCAGCGCCAGCCCGTGGCAGCTCCACACCGAGAAGCGCCCACCGATCTCGGGCAGGGAACGAAAGACCTGCGTCGCCGGCACGCCGAAGCGCAGCTGCGCGGCCTCGGCGTTGGAGCTCAGTGCCACCAGGCGGCTGCGCGCCTGTTCGGCCCCCAGGTGGGATTCCAGCCATTGCAGTACCGCGGCGGCATTGCGCATGACCTCCTGGGTGCGGAAGGACTTGCTGTTGATCAGCACCCAGGTGTTCGCCGGATCGCTGTCGCGCAACGCGGCATCCAGGGTGGCGCCGTCCAGGTTGGCCACCCAGTGCAGCCGGCAGCGCGGTTGCCGCAGCACCGACAAGGCGGTGTGCAGCGCCAGCATCGGCGTCTCCGACCCTCCGGCACCGAGGTGGATGATGTCGGGCACGCGGCCAGCCTGCCGCAGCAGTCCTTCGCTCCAGTCCACCATGCGCTGGTGCTCGGCATGCAGGAAGCGGGCGGCGGCGCGGGATTCCGCGTCCAGGCCCTGCGCCTGCAGGCGGGCCAGCAGGTGCCACGCCGGGCGTCCCTCGCTGCCATTGAGCACCGTGCTGCAGACCAGGTCGCGCGGCTGCTGCGGCAGGCTGGCCAGGGTGGTGCGCGCGGTGGCCAGGGCCTGCGCGCCGTGGCGCGTGAACTCCAGGCGCAGTCCTGCGGTATCGACGATCGGGTTGGGGAGCATCTGGGCATCGGGCCGGCGCGCCATGCCTGGACGCCCGGACTCATCGCGGGGAGCCGCGGCAGCGGCGGGACGCCGTGTACGGCGCAACCGAGGATTCTACGGCCCGGCGCGTCCGACGGCGCGCCGCGGGGCGGCCGCGCGCTCCTAGAATGCCCGCTGCGACCCATCTCCCAACCCTCGACACCAGGCGGATCATGATTTTCGTTACCGGAGCGGCAGGATTCATCGGCGCCAATTTCGTGCACTACTGGCTGCGGTCGGGCCAGGAGCCGCTGCTCATCCTGGATGCCCTGACCTATGCGGGCAATCTGGAGAGCCTGGCCGACCTGCGCGCCGATGCGCGTCTGGGATTCGAGCGCATCGACATCTGCGACCGACCGGCGGTGGCGCAGTTGCTGCAGCGGCACCGCCCGCGCGCGCTGCTGCATTTCGCCGCCGAGAGCCATGTCGACCGCTCGATCGACGGGCCCGCGGAGTTCATCCGCACCAACATCCAGGGCACCTTCGAGCTGCTGGAGGCTGCGCGCGCCTACTGGGGCGAGCTGCCGGCAAAGCAGGCGCAGGACTTCCGCTTCCTGCACGTCTCGACCGACGAGGTCTACGGCTCGCTGGGCGAGCTGGACGCGCCGTTTCGCGAGACCACGGCCTACGCACCGAACAGTCCCTACGCGGCGAGCAAGGCGGCCAGCGACCACCTGGTGCGCGCCTGGCACCACACCTACGGCCTGCCGGTGCTGACCACCAACTGCTCGAACAACTACGGCCCGTACCAGTTCCCGGAAAAGCTCATTCCGCTGATGATCCACCATGCGCTGGCGGGCAAGCCCCTGCCGGTGTACGGGGATGGCCTGAACGTGCGCGACTGGCTGTATGTCGAGGATCATTGCCGGGCCATCGCCACCGTGCTGCACGCGGGCGTTCCCGGGCGCAGCTACAACGTGGGCGGCCGCAACGAGGTGCGCAACCTCGACCTCGTGCACACGCTGTGCGGCCTGCTCGACGAATTGCGCCCGCGCGCCGACGCACGCGGCTACGCCGAGCAGATCCGCATGGTCGCCGACCGTCCCGGGCATGACCGCCGCTATGCGATCGACTGCACGCGCATCGAGCGCGAACTGGGCTGGACGCCGCAGGTGGATTTCGCCGGCGGCCTGCGGCGCACCGTGCAGTGGTACCTGGAGCATGCGGACTGGGTCGAGCATGTGCTCAGCGGGCAGTACCGCGCACAAGCCGGGGGCCAGGCATGAACGCGCCGCGGCGCGTACTGCTGCTGGGTGCCGATGGCCAGCTGGGGTGGGAGTTGCGCCGCGCCTTGCAGCCGATCGGCGAGGTGGTGGCTGCCGGACGCGCGCAGGTCGACCTCGGCGACGCGCCCCGGCTGCGCGAGTGCCTGCGAACCCTGCAGCCCGAGGTGGTGGTCAATGCCGCGGCCTACACCGCGGTCGACCGCGCGCAAAGCGAGCCCGATGCGGCGCTGCGGATCAACGCCGAGGCACCGAGGCTGCTGGCCGAGCATGCGGCGTCCACCGGAGCATGGCTGCTGCATTATTCGACGGATTACGTGTTCGACGGCAGCGCCGGGCGGCCATCGCGCGAGAGCGATGCCCCCAATCCTCTCGGGGTGTACGGCCGCAGCAAGCTCGAGGGCGAGCAGGCGATCCGTGCCAGCGGTTGTCGCCACCTGATCCTGCGCACCTCCTGGGTGTTCGCGGCCAGGGGGGAAAATTTCGCGCGCACGATGGTGCGCCTGGCCAGCGAGCGCGAGCACCTGCGCGTGGTGGCCGACCAGGTGGGGGCGCCGACCGGGGCCGAGCTGATCGCCGACGTCAGCGCGCTGGCGCTGCACCGGCTGCTGCGCGAGCCCGACCTGGTGCGCGGCAACGCCGGCCTCTACCACCTGAGCAGCAGCGGCAGCACGAGCTGGCACGGCTACGCCTGCCATGTGCTGCGCCACGTCGCCGCGCGCGGCATGGCGCTGCGCTGCAGCGCCGAGCAGGTGCAGGCCATCGGCAGCGCGCAATACCCGCTGCCGGCGCCGCGCCCGGCGGATTCGCGGCTCGATTGCAGCGCGCTGCAGCAGTGGTTGGGCGTCCACCTGCCGCCCTGGCAGCCGCAGGTCGAGCGCATGCTCGACGAGGCCTTCGGCTTACGCGCCTGAGGCGGTGCGGCGCGCAGCGGCGTGCGCCGACCGCGGGCTTCAGGATTGCTGGATCTCGATCTTCACCTCGAGCACTTCGAGGGATTCATGGCGCTCGAGTTTGACCTGGATGTCGTTGGGGTCGATGCGGACATAGCGTGAGATCACCTCCATCAGGTCGCGCTGCAGTGCCGGCAGGTAGTCGGCCGGCGCGCCCGAGGCGCGTTCGTGCGCCAGGATGATCTGCAGCCGCTCCTTGGCGATGCTCGCGGTCTTCTTCTTCTCGCCCAGCAGGAAGGAAAGGATGGACATCGGGGTGCTCCTGCTCAACGGCCGCCGAACAGCCGCTTGAACAACCCGGGCCTTTCGTAGTTGGTGAAGCGCAGCGGGAGTTCCTCGCCGAGGAAGCGTCCGACCACGTCCTGGTACGCAGCGGCGACGTCGCTGCCCTGCAGATGGATCGCCGGCGTGCCCTGGTTCGAGGCCTGCAGCACGGCCTCGCTTTCGGGAACCACCCCGATGAGCTTCAGGCGCAGGATCTCCTGGATGTCGTCGATCGACAGCATCTCGCCCTCGACCACCCGGCGCGGGTTGTAGCGCGTGACAAGCAGGTGCTCGCGCACCGGTTCGGCGCCTTCGATGGCGCGCCGCGTCTTCGAGCCCAGGATGCCCAGGATGCGGTCGGAGTCGCGCACCGAGGACACCTCCGGGTTGGTGACGATCAAGGCCTCGTCGGCGAAGTGCATGGCCAGCAGCGCGCCGCTCTCGATACCCGCCGGGCTGTCGCAGACGATGTAGCTGAAGCCCATGGCATCGAGCTCCTGCAGCACCTTGTGCACGCCTTCCTTGGTCAGCGCGTCCTTGTCGCGCGTCTGCGACGCGGGCAGCACGTAGAGCTGGTCGCAGAGCTTGTCCTTGATCAGTGCCTGATTCAGGTTGGCCTCGCCCTGGATGACATTGATGAAGTCGTACACCACGCGGCGTTCGCAGCCCATGATCAGATCCAGGTTGCGCAGGCCCACGTCGAAGTCGATGACCGCGGTCTTGTGGCCGCGCAGCGCCAGGCCGGAGGCGAATGCGGCGCTGGTCGTGGTCTTGCCGACTCCGCCCTTGCCCGAGGTGACGACGATGATGTTTGCCATGATGACGGAAAGATCCTGGGATGGTGGTCGTGGGGGAATGGAGCGTGGCTGCGGGGTGCGGATCGGCCGGTTCGTGGCTCAGCGCCTGCGCAGCGCCTCGATGCGCAGGGTGTCGCCGTCCAGCCAGACCTGGGCTGCCTGCCCGGCGACTTCCGGCGGCAGCGGCTGCTCGGCGGTGCGGTACACCCCGGCCACCGCGACCAGCTCCGGCTCCAGGTGGCTGCAGAAGATCCGCGCCGCGGCGTCGCCATGGGCTCCGGCCAGCGCGCGCCCGCGCAATGCCGCATAGACGTGGATGTTGCCGGCGGCGATGACCTCGGCGCCGTGGCTGACCGCGTCGAGCACGATCAGGTCGCCGGGCGAATACACGCGCTGGCCCGAGCGCAAGGGACGATCGACGAGCACGGTGGCCGGGGCTGGCGCGCTGCCCGGCGCGGGCGCCGGGTTCGCGGCTGCCGCCTCGTCCTGCGCGGCTTCTCCGGCCCGGCGTTCCTGGCTGTGCAGCAGCGGCAGCCGGGCCGCGGCGGCAGGCTGCGCGCCGGCCACCACGCCCAGCGCCTGCACGCCCCGCGCGCGCAGCCAGTCGGCCAGCGCGTCGACGTCGAGCGCCGGGCCTTCGGGCATGCGCCGCAGGTCGATGACCAGGGATTCGCCGCGCAGGAAGTCGGGGGCTGCGTCCAGGCGTTCCTGCAGCGCCTGGCGCAGGGCCTCGGCGTCCGCGGTGCGCGGGCTCAGGTGCAGCACGTCGATGCCTCCGGCGCGCAGCTCGAACAACGCGGCCTTGCGCGCCGTCATCGCGGGCGGCGGCGCGCGGCGGCGCCTTGCGGGAGACGGGGTTGCCCTCGGGCAGGGCGGTGGCGGTGGATCACGGCAGACAGGGTGCGCAACGGTGGCGGATGACGGTCGATGGGTGCATATGGTACTTGCGCCGGCACTTGCCGGGCGCCGCGGCACGGCCTATAACGCGGGTGCAACGGTGGTCGTTGCCGCCGCAAGCGCCGGGCCGCCCCTGCGCCGCCAGCCATGGATTCCTGGAGCACCCACCAAGTCGACAACGTGGTCGAGGACATCGCGTCCCGCAACCTGTACGACAGCGATGCCGCGTTGCGTGAAGCCGTGTTGCGCGAAGGAGCGGCCTGGGCCGACGACTGGCTGCACGGCATCGGCGCCGAGCTCGGAACGCCGCGGCAGCGCGATCTGGCGCGGCTGGCCAATGCCTGTGCTCCGCAGTTGCACAGCCATGACGCCCAGGGCCGGCGCGCCGACCGCGTGCAGTTCCATCCCGCCTGGCACGAACTGATGCGGGGCATCTGGAGCCGGGGCCTGCATGCCTCGGCGTGGAGCCAGCCGCGCCCCGGGGCCTTTGTCGCGCGCGCCGCGGCCTTCCTGCTGCAAGGGCAGGTCGAGGCCGGCAGCCTGTGTCCAACGACCATGACCTTCGCCGCGATCCCGTTGCTGCGCGCCGAGCCCGAGCTCTGGGCTGCGCAGCAAGGGCGGCTGTTCAGCTTCGACTACGACGCGGCCGACCTGCCGCTGCCGGACAAGCGCAGCATGCTCGTCGGCATGGGCCTGACGGAGAAGCAGGGCGGCTCCGATCTGCGGGCGGTGGCTACGCTCGCACGCCCGATCGGTGTCGGCGGTCGGGGCCGACCCTACACCCTGGTCGGCCACAAGTGGTTCTACTCGGCGCCGCAGGCCGACGCCCACCTCGTTCTGGCGCGCGAGGACAACGGCGATTGCAGCTGCTTCTTCGTGCCCCGCTGGAACCCTGACGGCGCGCGCAACCGCTTGCGCCTGCTGCGCCTGAAGGACAAGCTGGGCAACCGATCGAACGCCAGCGCCGAAGTCGAATTCGAGGGCGCCTGGGGCCTGATGCTCGGTGAGTCGGGAAGGGGCATCGCCACCATGCTGCGCATGGCCCACTACACGCGGCTGGACAACGTGCTGGGGTCGACGGCGCTGCTGCGCGCCGGGCTGGTCGCCGCGCTGCACCATGCGGCGCAGCGGCGCGCCTTCGGCCAGCCGCTGTGGCGGCAACCGCTGATGCAGGTGGTGCTGGCCGACCTGGCGCTCGAGTGCGAGGCCGCCACCGCCATGGCGCTGCGCCTGGCGGCCGCCTGCGAGCGTGCCGACGACGATGCGCTGGCCGCCGGGCTGCACCGCATTCTCACTCCGGCCGCCAAGTTCTGGGTGTGCAAGCGCGCGGTGCAGGCGCTGGCCGAGTGCATGGAAGTGCTCGGAGGCAACGGCTATGTCGAGGAATCGGATCTGCCTCGGCTGCTGCGCGAGGCTCCGGTGAATTCGATCTGGGAAGGCAGCGGCAACGTGGTTGCGCTGGACGTGCTGCGCGCGCTGCGCCGCCATCCGGATGCGGCGGCCGCGCTGCGCGATTGGCTGGGCGCCTCCGGCGCGCTGCCGGCGCAGACCCTGCGCGCCTTCGATCGGCAGGTTGCGCAGGCGCTGCAGGATGCCTCGCTGGCCCGCGAGGTCGCGCAGCAACTGGTGCTGCTGGTGCAGTCCGCGCTGCTCGCCGCCCACGCGCCGCCTGCGGTCGCCGAGGCCTTCGTGGCCACCCGGCTGCAGCAGCAGGGCGGCGGCCGGGTGTTCGGCGTCGGACTCGCTGCGGCGCAGGCGCAGGGCCTGCTGGAGCGTGCGTGGCCGCCGCTGCTGGCTCAGCGCGCGCCGTAGCCGCTGAGCACGAGCAGGCGCGAGGCCAGCCAGGCCGAGAAGCATCCGAGCAGCGCGCCGCCGAGCACGTCGGCGGGGAAGTGCGCGCCGACGGCGATGCGCGCCCAGGCGACCCACAGCGCGAACACCACGAGCAGCACGCGCAGCAGCGGATGCGCGCCGCGGTACAGGCTGGCGGCGACGACGCAGGCAAAGGCGGCGTGCCCGGAAGGGAAGGAATGAAACCACTCGGCGGGGCCGATGCCATGCACCATGGCCCGGCCGAGCGCAGCAAGCGGGCGCGGGAAGTCCAGCCAGGGCTTGATCGAGCCGACCAGCGCCCAGTCGATCAGGTAGGCCACCAGCATCGAGAGCACCGCGCGCTGGCTCAGCGCGCCAGGGCGCCGCAGCGCCAGCGCCAGGCAGGCGGCGGCCCATACCGGGTAGCCGCGGTGGTCGCCGGCGACGCTGCCCCAGGCCGCCAGGTGATCCCAGGCCCAACCGCTTCCCGCGTGGTTGATGAGCAGGAACAACCTGGCGTTCCACCCGCCCCAGTCGTACCACCAAGGGCCGCTCATGGCCTCAGCCCAGAGCCTGCCAGCCCAGCGCGCTCAGCCACAGCGCGACGCCGACGAGGGCGCTGAGCAGCGCGCCTCCGAGCAGCCAGCGGCGGCGCGTCAGCGCGGCGATCGAGGCCAGGGAGATCGCCACCTGCAAGGCGATGACGCTGCGCAGGATCTCGGTATGCGGCCGGCTGAGCAGGGCCGAGCGCGCGTCGGAGCGCGTCGAGGCATCGTCCAGCTTGCGCGCCTTGGCCGCCAGTTCCTCCCTCTGCGTCTGGTATTTGACGATGCGGGCGTCGAGTGCGGCGCGGCGCGCGGGCGGCGCGAGGTCGCGCGCGAGTTCGGCCAGGTGCAGCTTGGTGCTGACCGCCTGGTAGTAGTTCCAGTCGTCGGTGGCGTGCGCCTTTTCGAGCACGGCCTCGTTTTTCGCCAGCAGCACTTCTTCCATCAGCAGACTGCCCTGGTAGCTGACCAGCGCACCCAGCGCCGCCAGGATCGCCGTGAACACCGCGATCCACTGGCTCATCCGCGAGGGTCGCGGGGCCGCGGCATGGTGCAGCATCTCCTCGTGAACCGCATGGGCATGTACACCTTGTTCGCTCATCGCTGTGTCGCAGGGAACCGATCGGGGGAACAATCCTTCCTCGCCGCAGGGCTGCGGCAGGACGCACGACATGTAATGCCGTGTAAACGGCAGTGTAAGCGAGCCCTGCCGAAAGTGCCGGGCCGTGCGCGCTACTCGTAGCGCAGCGCCGCCGCCGGACGCAGGCGCGATGCCCGCCAGCTGGGGTACAGCGTGGCCAGCAGGCTGAGGCCCAGCGCGATGAGGGTGATCTCCAGCACGTCGCCCAGGCGGGGGTCGCTGGGCATGGTGTGGATCAGGTACACGCTGCTGGGCAGGAACTGGGTATGGAACACCCACTCCAGGAAGGCCACGATAGGGTCGACGTGGAAGGCGATCAGCAGCCCGAGGGCGACGCCGAACAGCACTCCGAAGACTCCGGTGACCGCGCCCTGGACGAGGAAGATGGCCATGATCGAGCGCGGGCTCGCGCCCTGGGTGCGCAGGATCGCGATATCGGACTGCTTGTCGGTGACCGTCATCACGAGGGTGGACACCAGGTTGAACGCCGCGACCGCGACGATCATCGCCAGGATGATGAACATCATCCGCTTCTCGATCACCACGGCCTCGAACCAGGTGCGGTTCTGCGCCGTCCAGGGCTGCGCCACCAGGTTGCTGCCGAGCTGCGCCTGCAGCTGCTGTGCGACCCGCGGTGCGTCGTCGATCGAACGCGTCTGTACCCGCAGCCCGGTGGGCCCCTGGGTCAGGAACAGCCGCGAGGCGTCGCGCAGGTCGAGCAGCGCCAGGCTGGAGTCGTATTCGTAGTTGCCGATGCGGAAGATGCCCACCACCGTCAGGGTGCGCAGGCGGGGGATCATGCCGGCCGGGGTCAGCGACCCGCTGGGCACGACCATGGTCACCAGGTCGCCGACGCCCACGCCCAGGCGCTGCGCCAGCGCGTCGCCGAGCACGACGCCGAAGCTGCCCGGTCGCAAGGCGTGCAGCGAGCCTGCGGTCATGTGCGCGGCGATGCTCGAGACCTGCGGCTCCAGCGCAGGCTCGATGCCCCACGCCAGCACGCCATACACGGAGTTGCCCTGCGCCAGCAGCGCCTGGCCCTGCACGAACGGGGCGATGCCGGTGACGGCGGGGTTGCGCCGCAGGCGCTGCGCTAGCTGCTGCCAGTCGCCGCCCAGCGAGCTGCCGTCGACGCTCAGCACCTGCACATGGGGTATGACCCCGAGCATGCGGTCGCGCACTTCCTTCTGGAATCCGTTCATCACCGAGAGGACGACGATCAACGCCGCCACGCCCAGGGTGATGCCCACCACCGAAACCAGGGAGATGAAGGAAATGAATCCGTTGTTCCGTGTGCGGCGGCCTGCGCGGGTGTAGCGCCAACCGATCAGCAGCTCGAAGGGCCAGGAGGAAATTCCCGTGGACATCCCGGCAGGGGCGGTGGGGCGGCTTGACATGGTTCGCCAGTGTACGGGCAGAGGCGCGCCGCCCGGCTATGCTTGACGCCCCTACAGGAGACCCGCATGAGCCCCGTATCCCCGGATTCCCAAGCCTCGCCGATGCCCTACCGCCGCATGGGCCGCAGCGGCCTGCAGCTGAGCCTGCTGTCGCTCGGCTCCTGGCTGACCTTCCACGACCAGGTCGGCGCCGACGGGGTGCGCGAAATGATGGCCCTGGCCTTCGACCACGGGGTCAATTTCTTCGACAACGCCGAGGGCTACGCCGACGGGCGCAGCGAACGGGTCATGGGTCAGGCCTTGCGTGAACTGCGCTGGGATCGCCTGGACTACGTGGTGTCGAGCAAGTACTACTGGGGGCTGGAGCGGCATGCCGGGCGCCCCAACGGACGCAACACCCTGAACCGCAAGTACCTGCTGCAGGCCGTCGACGGCAGTCTGAGCCGACTCGGGCTCGACTACATCGACCTTGCCTATTGCCATCGCCCGGATCCGCAGACCCCGCTGGAGGAAACCGTGTGGGCGATGCACGATCTGGTATGCCGCGGCAAGGCGCTGTACTGGGGCACCAGCGAATGGAGCGCGCAGGACATCCGCGCGGCCTGGGACATCGCCGAGCGCCACCACCTGCACAAGCCGGTCGTCGAGCAGCCGCAGTACAACCTGTTTCATCGCCAGCGCGTGGAGGTCGAGTACCGCCGCGTGGTGGAGGATCTGGGGCTGGGATTGACGGTGTGGAGCCCGCTGGCCTCCGGGCTGCTCAGCGGCAAGTACCGCGACGGTGTGCCCCTGGGAAGCCGTGGCGACCACCCGGGAGCGGGCTTCCTGCGCGCGGGCCTGCTCGACGCGGCGCGCAACCGCGCCGTCGGCGCGCTGGCCGCCGTCGCCGAGGAGATCGGCTGCAGTCCGGCCCAGCTGGCCATTGCCTGGGCGGCGGGCCACGAGTCGGTGAGCAGCGTGATCCTCGGCGCATCCAGCCCCGGGCAGCTGCGGCACAACCTGGACGCAATCAAGGTGCTGCCCGCGCTGGATCAGGCCATGCGTGCCCGTCTGGCCGCGATCACCGAGCCGCTGGAGGATTCCGCCGCCGGCTGATTCGAGGCCCCGCGGCCTGCCTCATCGCAGCTACCTCAGGCCGGCTGCTTCGCACGGCTGGCCAGCACGGCCAGCGCCACCGACGCCAGCCGCGCGGACAGGGAGTCTGCGCGCGAGGTCAGCACGACCGGGACGCGCGCGCCCAGCACGATGCCCGCGCATTCCCCGCCGCCGACGTAGACGAAGCTCTTGTACAGCATGTTGCCCGAATTCAGGTCGGGCGCCAGCAGCAGGTCGAAATCCCCGGCAGCCTGCGTGGCGATGTGCTTGATGCGCGCGGCCTGCAGGGAAAACGCGTCGTCGAAGCCCAGCGGGCCTTCGACCAGGGCTTCGCCGAAGCGTCCCCGCGCCGCCAGGAGCGCGAGTTCGCGGCCGTCGACGGTCGCCGGGATCGCAGGGTTGACGGTTTCCACCGCGGCCAGCACGGCAGCCTTCGGGCGCGCGACCCCGAGGCGGCGCAGCATGTCCAGGGCGTTCGACAGGATGTCCGCCTTGGTGTGACCGTCCGGAGCGATGTTGACCACGCAGTCGGCCAGCGCCAGCAGCTTGTGGTAGCAGGGAAGATCGAATACGAAGCAGTGGCTGATGCGGGTGCTTC
>JAJZEC010000048.1 GCA_021805825.1 Pseudomonadota bacterium | reverse complement strand
CGTCGGCAGGACCGGGGAAATCGTCATCAGATCCGCGCCCAGTCGATGCGCCTGCCGCACCTGGTGCGCGTCATGGCAGGCACACGACAGCAGTTTCCCGACCGGCAGCGGGCGTTGCGCACAGTGCATCAGGCGGGCACTCGTCAGATGCAGGCCGTCGGCCTGCAGGGCGTCCGCGATGTCCAGCGGCGCATTCAGGACGATCGAGGCGCCGTATCGATGGCAGCAGTCCACGGCGTGCCGAGCCAGCACGAGGTAATCCGCATCGGATATCGTCTTCGCGCGCAGCTGCACCAGCCGGATACCGCCTTGCAGGCTGCGTTCCAGGGCGTCGACGAAGTCCTGCAGCGGCCGCCCCGGGCGCGGCTCCGGGGTCACCAGATAGATTCGTGGAAGGCTCTTCGGAAGCGGCATGGCAGACCGATATCCAGAAACCATCACGTCGGGCGAGCGCGCGATTCCCGGATGTCGCGTGGCGCCAGCGTAGCGCAGTCGGCGCTGCGCATGCCGGAAGCGTAGGCGTGGAATGCGATTTCGTGCATTCGTCCAACGACGCAGATGCGTTTCCCTTCCGCAACTGAACGCAGCAGAATCTTCGGCTTTCAGCGAGGGGAAAGTGTCCGTCGTGCGCTGCAACTGGCAAAATCCGGGTATCGACCTCATCGGCCGATGCAGCGTGCTGCTTCCAGATCCCGCAGAGGATCGGCCAAGGGCCCCACCCGCGAAGGGCTCCATGCCTGCGCCGACGCCGCCGCACGTGGCGGCGTCCTTTCGAGCCCGACTGCGCCGCCTTCGCGGTTTGACTCCCTTTGCACACTGCACCGCCCTCCAGAAACCTGGGTTTGTTCCTCAGAGCCTGGCTCCCCGCGGCCCTCGTCGTGGTCGTCGCGGCGGGCATCGTTCGCTCCCGGGAGGATCACGATGCGCACCAGCGCTTCCGCTACGCGGCTTCGCAGCGCTTCGCGCTGCTCGACGAGCGCATGCACGCGGCACTCGGCCGCCTGCGCGCGCTGGGTGGCTACCTCGACGCCCACGGCCCGGTCGATGCCGCGCACTTCGACAGGCTCACCCGCCCGCTGCTCGGCCGCGGGGCGCCCATCCAGGCGCTGGAGTGGATTCCGCGCGTGGCGCAGAGCCAGCGCGCCACGCTCGAGGCCACCGCGCGCCGCGATGGCTTCCCGGACTACTGCGTGCGCGCACAGAACGCTCAGGGCCAACTGATTCCCGAAGGCCCGCGACCGCAGTACTACCCGGTGCTGTACGTCCAGCCGCTGGCCGGCAACCGCCAGGCGCTGGGATTCGACCTCGCGTCCAGGCCGTCGCGGCGAGACGCGCTGAAGCGGGCCATGCGCACGGCGCGCCTGCAGGCCACGCGGCGTATTCGCCTGGTGCAGGCTGCGTCCGGCTCCTTTGGCTTCCTGGTGTTCCGCCCGGTGTACGCCGGCGGCGTCGCGCCGGCGACGGCCGCGCAGCGTGCCGCCAGCCTCGAAGGCTTCGCGCTGGGGGTCTTCCGCGTCGACCAGTTGCTTGCCGGCGCATCATCCGGCGGCCCGTCGTCGATCCGTCTGCGCGCGATCGACGACAACGCGCCCGCCGGACAACGCACGCTGTACCCGGCGGGCTCCGCGCCGGCCGCATCGCCGGTCGGCGCGACCGACATGAGCCACACACTGCGCGTGGCCGGGCGGAACTGGACGCTGCGCGCGACCCCCGCGCCCGGGGCCTTCGTGCCCGACCACGCGGGCAGCAGCGCGGTGCTCGCGCTCGGTCTGCTGGCCTCGCTGCTGTGGGGCGTCTACGTGCGGCAGCGCGCATCGCGGCTGGCGTCCATCGAACAGGCGGTGGAGGATCGCACCCGCGACCTCGAGGAACAGCGCGGCTTCGCCAACGCCATTTTCGACACCCTGGGCGGGGTCGGCCTGGTGATCGACCGCGACGGCGCGATCGTGCGCTTCAACAAGGCCGCCGAGGACTTCACCGGCAGGGAGGAAGCCGAGATTCGGGGAAAGCCCCTGCTCTGGCGCGATTTCCTGCCCCCCGAGGAGCGCGCATCGGTGGAGCAGGTCTTCACCGGCCTCGCGCAGGCCAGCGTGCCGGCGAACCACGAGAACCATTGGGTCGACCGCCACGGCAACCAGCACCTGTTCGCGTGGACGAACACCATCCTGCGCGACGCGCAGGGCGAGGCCCGCTACCTGATCACCACCGGGTTGGACATCACCGAAAGCCGGCGCGCGGCGGCAGCGCTGCGCGCCAGCGAGCAGCGCTACCGGCAGTTCTTCGAGAACAACACGGCGATCAAGCTGGTGATCGATCCGGCCAGCGGCCTGATCACCGATGCCAACTCGGCCGCGATCGGGTTCTACGGCTATGCGCGCGAACGCCTGCTGGGCATGCGCATCCACGACATCAACTGCCTGAGCGCGCAGGAGATCGAGGAGGAATTGGCGCGCGCGCGCGACGAGCACCGCCAGCATTTCCAGTTCCGCCACCGCCTGGCCTCCGGCGCGGTGCGCGATGTGGAGGTGTATTCCGGGCCCTCGGTGGCCGACGGGCGCACCCTGCTGTACTCCATCGTCCACGACGTCACCGAGCGGCGCAAGGCCTTGCAGTTGCAGGATGCGCTGCTGGAGAACACCACCTCGGGCATCCTGGTCGCGCAGCGGCGCACGCTGGTGGCGGTGAACAGCGCGATGCTGCAGATGCTCGGGCGCACGAAGGAGGAGGTGGTCGGCGGCTCGGCGCGCATGCTCTACCCGGACGACGAGGAATTCTCCAGGGTCGGATCCACCCACGGCGACCTGCTCGCCCACGGTACGGCCAGTCGCGCCAACGTTCGCCTCCTGGCCGCCGGCGGGCGCGTGCTGTGCTGCGATCTGCGCGGCCGCCTGCTGCCCGACGGAGAGACGGCGGTCTGGACTTTCACCGACGTCGGCGAACGCGAGGAGCAGGCCCGCAGCATGCAGCGCAGCCAGGGCGTCTACCGGGCCCTGGTGGCCGCGGCGCAGTCGCTGCTGCACAGCGCGACCGAGGCGGGCATGATCAACCGGCTGTGCCAGAGCCTGGTCGCGGGAAGCGAGTTCTGCGCGGTGTGGCTGGGCCACCCCGACGACCAGGGCTTCTTCCGCGCCATGGGGCGGGCGAGCGCGACCCGCGAAGGACTGTCCTTCATCGACCATCTGCGCATCCCGGTCGACGACGCAGACACGGCCATCGCGCAGGCCTGGAACGGCCGTACCACGGTGATCCACCAGGACAACCTGGCGCGCAAGCAGGCCTCGCCTTTCGTCGCCGACCTGCAGCGACTGCAGTGGGCGTCGACCCTGGCCACGGTGGTCTGCCGCGGCGGCCGGCCCTGGGGGGCGCTCGTCTACGTCAGCCGGCAGGCCGACTGGTTCGACGACACCAGCCGCGACGCCTGCGAGCAGGTCGCCGCTCTGCTCGGACACGGACTCGACGAGCGCGACCACAAGGCGATGCTGAGCAAGTTGCAGGCGCGCGAAAGCCAGCGCGCCCGCACCGACCCGCTGACCGGCCTGCCCAACCGGCTGGCGCTGGGCGAACACCTGCCGGGCGCCCTGGCCCGCGCACAGCGTCGCGGCACGGTGGTGGCCGTCGGGGTGCTCGACCTCGACGACTTCAAGCCGGTGAACGACCGCTACGGCCATCCGGCGGGCGACGAACTGCTGCGCAGGCTGGCCACGGCGCTGCGCAAGCGGCTGCGCCGCAGCGACTACCTGGCCCGCCTGGGCGGCGACGAATTCGTCGTGCTGTTCGAGGACATCGAGGCGCAGCAGGCGCGCGCTCAGTTGCAGGCAGCGCTGGATCGACTGCACGGCGCCGTCGAGTGCGTCCACGACCTCGGGGCGCAGCGCCTGGTGCGCGTGGGCATGACCATGGGGCTGGCGCTGTACCCCCAGCACGCCGAGGAGGCCGACGCGCTGCTGCGGCTGGCCGACGCCGCGATGTACTTCGGCAAGGCACACAAGGTGCACCGGGAACATTGGTGGATGCTGTGCGACAACCTGCTGCCGGCGGCGGCCGAGCCGACGCGCGAGCTCGAACTCGATCCCTTCGGTGCCGAGGCGCAGGCGCTGCTCGCTGCGGTCGACAACGACATGCTGCGCGGGGTCGCCGCAAGCTTCACCGCCGCCTTCTACGCGGAACTGGAGCAGTCCCCCGAGTTCGGGAGCCTGCTGCGCGGCCTGGGCGACGCAGGCCTCGAACACCTCAAGCAGGCGCAGAGCGAACACCTGCTGTTCCTGCTCGACCGCAACACCTCGCGCCAGGCGCTGGAGCAGGAGGCGCATCGGGTGGGCGTTGCCCACGCGCTGGTCGGCGTGTCCAGCGCGCGCATCGAGAAGGGCTTCGGTCTCTACGAGGATCTGCTGCGCAGCGCGCTGGAGAACGCACCCTTCTCCGCCCGCGAGCGCTATCGCCTGATGCGGGTCAGCACGTCCAGGCTGCGCCTGGACGTGCTGACCCAGCTCGACGCGGTGGATCACACCATGCGTCTGTATTCCGAACTGCTCAACGCCTCGGTGGCCAGCGGCGAACGCTGGCTGGACGTCCTGCCGGCAATCCTGCAGCAGATCGGATCCTTGCCCGGCATTCCCTACGCCATCCTCTTCCGCCCCGACGAGCACGGCTTCCTGGTCGACGAGATGGCCTCCGGCGCGGGGTCGGCGCGGTTGTGCGAGGCGCTGCGCGCACGCAGCCTGTTCCCGAACCTCAACCCGCCGCCCGGAGTCGAACGCGGCCCGGTATCGGCGGCCTGGTTCGCGCAGGACGTGCAGATCGTCGACAGCTACCGCAGCGATGCCCACCTTGCCCGCTGGCACCAGTTGTCCGAGGAATTCGGCTGGCGCAGCGCAGCCACCATTCCGGTGGTGCACGGCGACACCACGGAAGGCGTGCTGATGCTGTTCGGCGCCTACCCCATGCAGTTTTCCTCGGAGTGGACCCGCCCCTGGCTGCGCGCGATGCACAACCGCCTCAACGCCGTGTTCTCCTTCACCGCGCGCGGCTACCAGCCGATCGCCGCGGCGCGCCTGCGGCAGTACCGCGAACTCCTGTACGGCAACGGCCTGCGCATGTGGTGCCAGCCCATCGTCGACCTGCAGAGCGGCGCGGTGGTCAAGGTCGAGGCGCTGGCCCGCCTGCAGGCCGACGATGGCAGCCTGCACGGCCCGGCGCAATTCCTGCCGGCCTTCGGCGAGCAGCAGCTGCAGACCCTGTTCCTGCAGGGCCTGGCGCAGGCGCTCGAACTGCTGCACGGATGGCGCGACGAGGGCCTGGGCATCGATGTCTCGGTCAACCTGGCGCCGTCGACGCTGCTGCACCCGGACTGCGCGCTGTGGGTGGAAAACGCGCTGCGCGAGGCACGGGTCGCCGCCGAGCACCTGACGCTGGAGGTCCTGGAAAGCGAGAACCTCGACCGCAAGCATGCCGACGAGGCCATCCATGCGCTGCGCGCCCTCGGGGTGCACATCGCCCTCGACGACCTGGGCGCCGGCTACAGCAGCCTCACCCGCCTGGCCTCGCTACCCATCCACACCGTGAAGATCGACCAGGCGCTGGTGCGCGAACTTCCGCAGGAGCCCTTGCGCACCGTTCGCCTGCTCGCCACCCTGCTGCGCATCGGCCAGGAGTTCGCCCCGGTCACCGTGGTCGAGGGGCTGGAGGACGAGGGCCTGGTCGAGGCCGTGCGCCTGCTCGGCGCCACCTTCGGCCAGGGCTACGGCATCGCGCGCCCGATGCCGGCCGCGGAACTGCGGGACTGGCTGCACCGGCGCGGCCAGCCGACGCCGGACGGCAGCGCGCTGCGCACCTGGCCCGGTGCCCTGGCCTACCACTGGCGCGCCGTGCACGACCGCGCAGGGGGCGACGTGCATCCCGGAGGGCTGCAGGACTGTCCGCTGACCCATTTCCTGCGCGCCCACCGGGTCGACGACCGGCAGGCGCTGGCATGGCACGCGCGCTACCACGAAGCCAGCGGCGCCGACGAACGCATGGCGGCCGCGGACGCCTTGCTGGGCTGGCTCGCGCAGATCGTGCGCCAACTCGCGGCCGACGCAGCCCGCCGATGAGGCGCAGCCGCGCTCAGGACAGGCAGCGCGTGGGCGCCTCGTCGCCGGCTTCGAGCGCGGCGAGGAAGCGCCGCTCGAACTCCCCGCTCGGCACCGCGGGCGACACCAGGTAGCCCTGGCCGCATTCGCATCCCAGCTGCAGCAGCAAGCTGCGCTGGGCCTGCGTCTCGACGCCTTCGGCGATGGTGTGGTGCCCCAGGCTGTTGGCCAGCGCGACGATCATCTGCACCAGGGAACGGTTGCTCGGGTTGTCGACCATGTCGCGCACGAAGGCGCGGTCGATCTTGATCATCGAAACCGGCAGCCGCTGCAGGTAGGCCAGGCTGGAGTAGCCGGTGCCGAAGTCGTCGATGGCCAGCGAGATCCCCAACCCGCGCATGCGCTCCAGGTTGTGCAGCACCTGGGTATCGGGCTGGGCGAGGATATTCTCCGTCAGCTCGATTTCCAGCGAACCCTCGGGCAGGCCGGCCTGCTCGAGCTGAGCAGCCACGCGCGGCAGCCAGTCGGCCGACTCGAGATCCAGCACGGTCTGGTTCACCGACAGGCAGAAGCCCGGCTGCAGCAGGCCGCGCCGCTGCCAGGCCGACAGCAGCCGGATGCCCTCGGCCAGCACCCATTCGTCGAGCTGGCGCAGCAGGGTCTGCTGCTCCAGCGCCGGCAGGAACGCGCCGGGCAGCAGCGGCGGCGCGCCGGCCTCGCGATGCCAGCGGATCAGCCCCTCGGCGCCGACGATGCAGCCGTCGGACAGGCGGAACTTCGGCTGCAGGAAGAGCTCGAGCTGCTCGCTCCCGGGCCCCAGGGCCAGCCGCAGGTCGTTGCGCATGCGGAATTGCCAGTCCAGGCGTTCGCTCATCGCCCCCTCGTAGAGCGTGACACGCCCGCGCCCGGCGCTCTTCGCCGCGTACATCGCGGTATCCGCGTGCTGCAGCAGCACCTCGGCCTGCTCGCCGTGCAGCGGATAGACCGCCAGGCCGATCGACAGCGATACCGGGTAGGACACGGCCTGCGGCAGGTCGGCCGGACGACCCAGGGCCTGCATCAGCTTGTCGGCCACCTGCAGGGCCGCCTCGGCCTGCGTCTCCGGCAGCAGCACGACGAACTCGTCCCCACCGATGCGCGCCACGGTGTCGTCGCTGCGCAGCTCGCGCTTCAGCCACTGGCTGACGCGCTTGAGCAACTGGTCGCCCACGGCATGGCCCAGGCTGTCGTTGACGTCCTTGAAGTGATCGAGATCGAGGAACAGCACGGCGAAGCACTGCCTGCGGCGCGCGGCGCTGCGGATCATCTGCTGCAGGCGATCCATCAGCAGCGTCCGGTTGGGCAGCCCGGTCAGGGCATCGAAATTCGACAACTGCTCGATGCTGGCCAGCGACGCGCACAGCGCGGTCATGTCGGTCTGCACCGCCATGTAACCCGCCAGCGCCTGATCCTCGTCGCGCAGAACGCTGATGCTGACCCATACCCTGTAGTCCTCGCCGCGGGCGTCGCAGTTGGTCAGCTCCCCGGCCCAGTGGCCGACCTCACCGATCTCGTGCCACATGCGACGGTAGAAGCCGGGCGACTGCCGCCCCGAGCGCAGGATCGAGGGTTTGCGGCCGAGCACGCTGGCCTGGCGAAAGCCGCTCAGGCGTTCGAAGGCCGGGTTGACGCGCAGGATGCGCAGCGCGGGATCGGTGATGATGATGGCATCCGAACTGTGCTGGAACACCAGTTCGCTGATGCGCTGGTCGCGACGCAACTGGCTGTCGGCCGTGATGTCGCGCGCCACGGCGCCGATGCCCAGCAGTTCGCCACCGTCGTCGATGATCGGGAACTTGCGCGTGGCGAACAGGCGCGCGGCCTGCCCGTCGCGGCCACGGAAGGACGAGCGCAGGCTGTGCGGCAGGCGGTCGCGCAGCACGCGTTCGTCCGAAGCTCGCTCGGCGATCGCCAGTTCCAGCGGCAGCACCTCGGCACGCGAGCGACCGCCCATTTCGTCGGCCTGCATGCCCACCAGGCGGGCCAGCGCGCGGTTGCCGAACAGCAGCCGGCCGTCCACGTCGACCGCCGATACCAGATCCTCGCTGCAATCGAGCAGTGCGGTGAGCAGGCGCCGGTTGCGCGCGTGGCGGCTGCGATCCTCGCGATCGAGCAGGGCCAGCACCGCGCGCTGCACGCCGTCGCGCGACGGCAGCGCGCGGGCCTGCGCCTGCACCAGCCGCAGCGTGCCGTCCCCGGCGTCCAGCGCCAGCGGGCATGCGGCGTCGGGCTCGCCGCGATCGCCGCCGACGCTGCCGCGCAGCGCCTGGTCGATCGCCCGCAACAGCGTCGCGCGCTGGGCGCCGTCGAGCATCTCCAGCAGCCGGCGCCCATGCGTGCGCGGCGCATCGGCCGCCAGCCCCAGCCACTGCCGCGCCTGCGCATTGGCCCTGAGCAGCATGGCCTGGCGGTCGACCAGCAGCAGGGCCACCGGAATCGCGTCCAGCAGCCCGGCCAAAAGCTCATGGGCCGCGCCGAGCTGACGCTGCACATCGAGCAATTCCTCATGCTCGCAGGCCAGGCGCTCGACGCACGGAGGCGCGCAAGGCTGCTGCCCGCACGCCATGCCCGGCCCCTCGGGGCTGCTGCCGCCGGAACGCCGGGCTTGTGCGGGCAGATCATCCATCATCGCGTCCTTGCACCATGAGCGGCAAAGCCTCTGCGCCGCCGCCGCGCACCCATTCGGTGATGTTGACGTGGCTGATGACCGCACCGCGCAGCTCGCCCGGCAGCGGCCGCACATGCATCACGAACCATCGCTCCTCGCTCGGCGAGTTGCAGGGATATTCCATGCTGAAGCTGCTCAGGCGGCTTTCCAGCACGGCCCGCACGCCGTCGCGGGCGCGCTGCGCGCATGCGGCATCCGGGCCGTCGCCGGCGTTCCGGCAGACCTCCAGGTAATCGGTTCCGGGCCCGCACGTGCGCAATTCGGGGTCGCCATTGTCGGTGGCGAAGTCCCGCCAGGCCCGGTTCACCAGTGCGATGCGCCCGTGCTCGTCGACCACGGCCACATGCTCGGCCAGCGCGTCCAGGATGTTCTGCAGGCGGTTGGCGTCGTGGATCGACGTGGTGTCGATGAAGGTCGCCACCACCCCCATCGAGGCCGACGAGGGGATCCGGTAGGGCAGCATCTTGACCAGGTAGAAGCGCCCGCCCGGCCCCCTGACCGACTTGGATCGCGCCTCGCCCGAGGACAGGGTGGCACGCAGGTCGCTGATCAGCTCGGGATACTCCAGCACATGGTTCAGATCCGACAGCGGGCGCCCGATGTCGCTGTCGCGCAGGTGGAAGATCAGGCTGGCCTCGGGGCTGAAGCGCGTCAGACGGAAGTCCTGGTCGACGAATACCGTGCCCGAGGAAACCACCTTCGACAGGTTCTCCAGATCCGCGTTCATGCGGTGCAAGATATCGATCTTCTCCTGGTATTCGGAGTTCAGGCTGTTGAGTTCTTCGTTGACCGACTGCAGTTCCTCGTTGGAGCTCTGCAGTTCCTCGTTCGAGGCCATCAGTTCCTCGTTGGTGGATTGCAGTTCCTCGTTCGAGGCCTCCAGATCCTCGATGGTCGACTGCAGGCTCTCGCGGGTTGCCGCGAGTTCCTGCTCCAGCACCTCGATGCGCTCGGAGGTTTCGCTCGGCAGGTCGATGGTGACCGGGGCATCCTGCCGCGGCGGGATCTGCAATTCCTCGAAGACGAGCAGCGCGAGCCGTTGCTCGTCATGCTCGCCCACCGGCCATGCGCTCAGGCGCAGGTTCCGGCGGGTGGGCGCGGCCTCGTCACCGGCCGCCGGCGGCAGCAGCAGCACCTCGGAACTGGCGCTGCGCTTCTCCCGCTCGACCTTGAACAGCAGCGCCGCCGCCACCGGAACCAGCGGTTCGGACAGGATGCGGCCGACCTCCAGGCTGGCCTGGCCTTCGCGCAGCTTCAGGTAACGATGAACCTCGCCGTAGCAGTGCACCACTTCGCGCCCCGCATGCACGAGGATCGCGGGCGGCGGCGCGTAGGCCTGCAGCAGGCTCCGGTAGCCGAGATCGACCGCGCTGCGCCCCGGATCCGGGCGCCGCACCGCGTCGGCCGGCCGACCTGGCTGCGCGCTCAAGCGCCCCCCGCCCCGTCCGGCGGCCAGATCCAGCGGCGAGACGGCCGCGCGCACAAGCCGCCAGATCTTGTGGCGGGCGCTGGCCGTCGCGTAATCCGGCTCCAGCGCGCCCAGCGACTCGCTGGAACCCAGGAACAGGTGCCCGCCCGGCGACAGCGCGTACTGCAGCCGGCGCAGGATGCGTTCCTGGGCATGCGGGCGGAAATAGATCAGGGTGTTGCGGCAGACGACCAGATCCATGCGGGTGAACGGCGGATCGACCAGCAGGTTGTGGCGTGCGAACACGATGCACTGCCGCAGTTCGGGCTTGACCGCGAAATGCTCACCCCGGCGGACGAAGAAGCGCTCCAACTGCCGGGCCGAGACCTCGGCCGCGATCGACTCCGGATAGACGCCCGCGGCCCCTGCGTCGATATGGGCCTGCTCGACGTCGGTGGCGAAGATCTTCAGAGCGGGCCAACGCTTGTGCTCCTCGAAGGCCTCCAGGAAAAGCATGGCCAACGAATAGGCCTCCTCCCCCGTCGACACCCCGGCGCACCACACCCGCAGCGCGGCGCCGGCGCCCTCGCGCTGCACCAGCGGCTCGACCACCTTGCGGCGCAGGGCGTCGAAGGCCTCGGTGTCGCGAAAGAAACTGCTCACCGGGATGAGCATCTCACGGCGCAGGGTCTGCAGTTCGTCGCGATCCTCCGACAGCAGCGTCAGGTACGCGTCGAGGGAGCCGACCCGGCGCACCGCAACGCGGCGCTCGATGCGCCGACTGACCGTGCCCGGCTTGTAGTCGCCGAAATCGATGCCGCTGCTCTGCAGCAGCAGATGCAGGATGGCGCGCATCGCGCGTTGCGGATCGCTCGCGGCGAAATCCTCGGTGGGGCGCGCGACCGACGTGCCGCCGTCGGCGCCGGCCGTCGCGCCCTCCCCGCCAGCGCCCGGCACCAACGTGCGCCCCCGCAGATGCGCCACCAGACGCTGGGCGATGGCTTCGACCGGCAGCACGGCATCCACCAGCCCGGTGGCGATCACGCTGCGCGGCATGCCGTCGAACCTGGCTTCCTGGGGATCCTGCGCGATCAGCAATCCCCCCGCCTCGTTGATCGCACCGGCGCCGCGCGTGCCGTCGGATCCGGTTCCCGAAAGAACCACCCCTACGCAGGCCTCGTGGAAATGCTCGGCCAGGGAGCGGAAGAAGATGTCGATCGGCAGGCTGAAGGAGCCGCGGCTCTTGGGTGTGAGCCGCAGGTACGCGCCGTCCAGGTGCATGATCGACCCCGGCGGGATCAGGTAGACCCGATCGGCCTGCGCGGGCATGTCGTCCTCGACCATGACCACCGGCATGCTCGTGTGGCGCGCCAGCAGGCTGGCCATCATGCTCTTGTGGTCGGGCGACAGATGCTGGACGACCACGTAGGCGGCGCCAGTATCGACCGGCAACGCGGCAAACAGCTTTTCCAGCGCATCGAGGCCGCCTGCCGAAGCTCCGATGCCCACCACGTGCCGAGGTGGTCGCTGCGCGGATCCCTCCGCGCCGATCACGGTACGGGACGGGGTCGCCCGCGAACCCCCTGCATTGTCGTTCTGGCTCCCGGCGGGCATCGATGTTTTCCTTTGGTCACATCATTGCCCTGTCTCGCGGCGGCGTTCTTGATCCAGCGCAAGCCATCCCGGATTCGATACTTGAATTTCTGCGGGGTCTGTCGGCTTGTTCCGGTTCGCCGCCGCGGCCGCGGAACGACTACCGCGGCGCGTCCGCGGCGCGGCTGCCCCAGAACGCCGCGCCGACGATCATCAAGGTGGCGGCGACGATCGACAGGCCCGGGCGCTGGTGGTGCACGGCCATCAGCAGCGCGGTCGACAGCAGCGGGGTGAGGAAGGCCAGCAGGCCGATGCGCCGCGGATCCCCGCGCTTGAGCGCGGCATCCCAGAGGAAGAACGCGCCGCCCAGCGGCCCCAGCCCGAGCAGGGCGATGAGCAACCACTGCCGCGCCGAGACCGCCATGGGCGGCTCCAGCAAGGCATGGCAGAGCAGGGCCAGCAGGCCGGAAAGCGCCGCGAAGCCCCCCACGGCAGCGGTCGGAAAAGGTGGCAGGCGGCGGGTCAGCAAGGAGTAACTGGCCCACACCAGAGCCGAGCCGAGGGCGCACAGGTAGCCCCAGTGCAGCCCCGCAGCCCCTGCGCCGGCACCGCGGCCGAGGATGGCCATGGCCGCGCCGGCAAAACCCAGCAGCGCCGCCGCCACGTGGCGCGGCCGCAGGCGCAGGCCCGGCAGGAACAGCGGTGCCAGCACCACCATGCCCAGAGGCCACAGGTAGTTCAGCAGGTTGGCCTGCACCGGCGGCGCGGTGCGCAGCGCCATGAACAGCAGGAAGTGAAAGCCGAACAGGCCGCCCACGCCGACCAGCAGCGTGGGCAGCGGAACCCGCCAGCGCCTGGGGTCGAAGCCCGACAGCGGCAGCGCGATCAGGCTGCCGATGAGCAGCCCGCTGCCGGTGAGCAGAAAGGGGGGAACACGGGCCAGCGCCACCCCGAGGGTGGCCAGCGAACCCCACAGCACGATCGCGGCCAGCGCGAGCCAGTCAGCAGCCATCCGCGCAGCCTAACAGGCCGCAGGCGAAGCCTCGCGGGCGCGCTCCCAGGGCCTGTTGCTGGCCGAACGGGCTCCTTCGCGCTGGTGCGCAATCCCGGCGAACGACCACTGCGCCTGAGCGCCCTGTACGCGCAACTCGTGACCAGGTGAAACCTGCGCGTCGAAGTGCTGCCTGCATCCTCGGCAGGTCGCCGACGCGCTGCTCTTGCGCGCCCGCGGCGAAGTCCGCGCGCGCTATGCTCGCCGCAGAGCCGTTCGAATCCGCATGGAGTCACGTTGATGGCGCAACACCCGCAACACCCGCAACAACCCGCCGGCACCCCCGCGACCGACGAAGCCGGCGCGCAACCGGGCTGCTCCATCTGCCGCGACGGCATGGGCTGCGCATTCGATTTCGCCTTCGCCTACCAACCCATCGTCGACCTCGCGCACGGGCGCATCTTCGCGCATGAAGCCCTGGTGCGCGGCCCCCAGGGCGAGTCCGCGGCCAGCGTGCTCGATCGCATCGACGAAGGCAATCGCTACAACTTCGACCAGGCCTGCCGGGTGCGCGCCATCGAAACGGCCTGCGACCTCGGTCTGAGCGATCGCGAGGGCGAGCGACTGTCGATCAATTTCCTGCCGCACGCCGTGTACCGCCCGGAAGTGTGCATACAGACCACGCTGCAGGTGGCGCGCCGTCGAGGACTGGCCACGCACAGCATCATTTTCGAGGTCACCGAAGGCGAGCGCATCGAGGACGGCCCCTGGTTCGCGCAGATCCTGCGCGAGTACCGCAAGCAGGGATTCCTCACCGCCATCGATGACTTCGGCGCCGGCTACGCCGGCCTGCGACTGCTGGCCGACTTCCAGCCCGACCTGCTCAAGCTGGACATGGATCTGGTGCGCGGAGTGGATCGCCAGCCAGCGCGCCAGGCCATCGCCCGCGCCGCCATCCGCCTCGCCGAGGACATGCACATCGCCCTCGTCGCGGAAGGCGTCGAGACCGCGGGCGAGCGTGATTTCCTGCTCGCGCAGGGAGTCACCCTGTTCCAGGGCCACCTCTTCTGCAAGGCGCAGTTCGGCGCCCTGGCCGAGCCCCGCGCCTGGCACTGACGCAGCCCCGCCTGCGAAATTTGTCCAGGACAAATACCATGGAGGTTGTTCCCATCCCTGCCGAGCAACCGCGATGAAACTCCTTGCTGCACTGGCCCTCGCCGCCTCTTTAAGGTTAGGTATCGCTGCCGCCGCCCCGACCCCTCCTGCACCTTCCTCCCCGCCCGCTGTTTCGCAGGCGGCATCTGCCCTGGACAACGGCTGTCCGACCCTGCTCGACCACCGCTTCGACGACCTCGACACCGGCAAGCCGGTCGACCTGTGCCAGTTCCGCGGCAAGGTGGTGATCGTCGTCAACACCGCAAGCTTCTGCGGCTTCGCGCCGCAACTCGCGCAGCTGCAGCAGCTGCTCGACCGTTACGGGCCGCAGGGTCTGGTCGTGCTGGGATTTCCCTCCGACGACTTCCACCAGGAGTTCGCCAATCCCGCGCGCATCGTTCCCTTCAGCCGCAAGCACTACCAGGTGCGCTTCCCCCTGTTCGGCGTGTCCCATGTCACGGAACCCGATCCCAACCCGCTGTACAAGCAGCTGATCGCGGCCAGCGGGGTGCAGCCGAAGTGGAACTTCTACAAATACCTCATCGGACGCGACGGCCGCTTCGCCGGGGAATATTCCAGCCTCACCGCGCCCGACACCCCGCAGTTCGTCGACAAGGTGCGCGCGCTGCTCGCTGCCAAGCCCTGAGCGCATCGCCGCGACGACGCCTCCTCCATCATCCGGAGAACCCATGGATTCGAAACAACGCTATGAGCAGGGCCTGGCCATCCGCAAGGAGGTGCTGGGCGCCGAGTATGTTGAACGCGCGCTGGCCGAGGCCGACGACTTCACCACCGAACTGCAGGATCTCGTCACCCGCTTCGCCTGGGGGGAGATCTGGTCGCGGCCCGGCTTGCAGCGCCGCGAGCGCAGCCTGATCAACCTGGCGATGATCACGGCCCTCAACCGCCCGCACGAACTGCGGCTGCACATCGTGGGCGCGCTGAACAACGGCCTGAGCAAGGACGAGATCAAGGAAGTGCTGCTGCAGACGCTCGTCTACTGCGGCGCGCCGGCCGCCCTCGATGCCTTCCGCGTCGCCCGCGAGGTGTTCCGGGAGCGCGGGATCTGAGGCATGCGCGCGCGGCGTGCCGCGCGCGCTTCCACGCATCATGCGTAGCCGACCACTGCGTGCGCACGGTAGGGCGCCTGCAGTTCGGCCACTTCCTCGGCGCTCAGGCGCAGATCCAGCGCCGCCACGGCATCGTCCAGATGCTGTGCGCGGGATGCGCCGACAATCGGCGCGGTGACCCCCGGAACCTGCAGCACCCAGGCCAGCGCAAGCCGGGCATGCGGCAGTCCGCGGCGCGCGGCCAGCGCATCCAGTGCCTGCGCCACGGGAGCGTCGAGCGCGCGCGTGGCGTCGAACAGGCTCGCGCCATAGGCGTCGGTGTCCATGCGCGCACTGCCCTGCCCCCAGGGACGCGCCAGACGGCCGCGCGCCAGCGGACTCCACGGGATCACCCCCACCCCCTGGTCGATGCACAGCGGCAGCATCTCCCGCTCCTCTTCGCGGTAGAGCAGATTGAGCTCGGGTTGCATGCTGACGAAGGTCGTCCAGCCGTTGCGACGCGCCACTTCCTGCGCCTTCGCGAACTGCCAGGCGTGCATCGACGAGGCGCCCAGGTAGCGCGCCCTGCCGGACTTGACCACGTCGTGCAGCGCCTCCATCGTCTCCTCGATCGGAGTGTGCGGATCCCAGCGGTGGATCTGCAGCAGGTCGACATGATCCATGCCCAGGCGGGCCAGGCTGGCGTCCACCTCGAACAGGATCGACTTGCGCGACAGGCCCCCGATGTTGGGCGCCTTGCGCGAGCCGAAGTACACCTTGGTGGCGACGACGACTTCCTCGCGCCGGGCGTAGTCGCGCAAGGCGCGGCCGAGGATTTCCTCCGAGGAGCCGTCGGAATAGGCGTTGGCCGTGTCGAAGAAGTTGATTCCCTGTTCGATGGCCTGCCGGATCAGCGGACGGCTGGCCTCCTCCCCCAGCGTCCAGGGATGGTTGCCGCGTCCGGGTTCGCCATAGGTCATGCATCCCAGGCAGATGCGCGAGACGCTCAGGCCGGTACGGCCGAGTCGGGTGTACTCCATGGCTGACTCCTTGTCGTGCTTGCAAAAGGATCGGTGGGTTCAGCGGGCGTGCCGGCGCAGGAAGTCGGCCGTGGCCTCGATCACCCGCTGCGGCTGCTCGCGCTGCGGCGAATGGCCGCAACCGGCGAGTTCCAGCAATTCGGTGTGCGGCACCCGGCGCCGGATGCCGCGAATCTGCTCCAGGGTGCCGTACTCGTCGTCCACACCCTGCACGGCCAGCAGCGGGCAGCCGATGCCGGCGATCTCCTGTTCGATCGACCAGTCACGAAATCCCGCATCGAGCCAGCTGCGGCTCCAGCCCTCGAACACCGCATCGGCATCGGGGTGGTAGCGCGCCAGGCGCTGCCGCATGCCGGAGGGCGCATAGTCGGCCACGCTGCGCTCGATGCCCTGCAGCGTGCGCGCCTCGACCAGGATATGCGGCGCCAGCACGACGGCGCCGGCCACCTCCCGCGGTGCATGCGCGGCCCGCAGCAGCGCGATGCTGCCGCCGTCGCTGTGGCCGAACAGCCAGGGCGGCTGCGCCCGCGCATCCACCCCCAGGCAACGCAACAGCGCCGGCAGCACGTCCAGCGCCTGCCGGTGCAGGTAGTCGCGGCCCCAGGGCGGTGGCGCAGGCGCCGGCGTGGATCGGCCGTAGCCGGGACGCGCATACACCAGCCCGCGGCAGCCGGCGATGCTGCACAACTGCCTCGGAAAATCCCTCCACATGGCCAGCGAGCCCAGACCCTGGTGCAGGAACACCAGCAAGGGCGCATCCGACCCCGGCCCCGGCCCCGGCCCCGGCAGCCACTGGTACTCGATGTCGCAGTCCGCATCCGGCTCGCGCAGCCGTGCGATCGAGGGCGCCTGGCCTGCGTCGCCGGCCACGGCGCGCGCAGGGCTGGAGAAAGGGCTGACAGAGCTGATGGATCGGCTGGCCAAGACCTGGGTACTCCGCAAGGCCCCGGGATCGGTGCGGCCGGGGCGTCCGTGGCCCAGCGTAGCCCACGCGTGCCCGTAATGTCTGTTTACAAGACCTCGGCAACAGCTGTCGGCAGTCCGCCGTGCTCCGCGTTGAAGCAACATGATCCCCGTCCGGACGGAGGCCCGAACATGATCCGCAACACCCTTCTCGCCGCGGCCATGCTGGCCGCGCTGGGCGCAAGCGCCCATGCCGACCCTGTCTACTGGTCGGTGAACGCGGGCGTGCCCGGCGTGGTCGCCAACTGGGGCAACGTCGTCGTCTCGCCGCCTGTGGTGGTGGCGCAGCCGCCGGTGGTCTACTACCCGCAGCGCTACGTACCCGCCTACCGCTGGGGCTATCCCGGCCCCTGGTACCGCGGCGGTGACCGCGGCTACTGGCGCCATGGGCGGGGCGAGGACGACGACGACGACTGAAGCCCGCGTCGCGGCGTGCGCCAGCCGCCGCGCGCGCTGCAACTGCTCGCAGGGGCGACTCAGCTCCCGGGTCGTGCCAGAGGCGGCGCGTGGTCGCCGTCGGGGCGCTGCCAGGGATCGATGTGGGTCATCAGGCTGAGCACGCGGTGGCGCTGCAGCACGCGGTCGCGCGCCTGCACGGCGATGTCGTGCCCCTGCTCGACGCTCAGCGCGGCATCGACCTCCAGGTGGGCATCGGCCACCACCATGTCGCCCATCTTGCGCGTGCGCAGGTCGTGCACCCCGCGCACCCCCGGGGTCTGGCGCAGGGTATCGCGAATGGCCTCCACCTCCTGCTCATCGACCGCGCGATCCATCAGGTCGTGCAGCGCATCCCAGGCGAAGCCCCAGCCCATGCGCCCGACCATCAGGCCGACGATCAGCGCCGCGACGGGGTCGAGCAGCGGGTAGCCGGCGAGGTTGCCCACCAGGCCCACCGCCACCACCAGGGAGGACGCGGCATCCGAGCGTGCATGCCAGGCGTTGGCCACGAGCATGCTGGACTTCACCTTCTTGGCCACCGCCAGCATGTAGCGGAACAGCCCCTCCTTGGCCAGCAGGGTCAGGCCTGCCACCCACAGCGCCGCGGCATGCACCCGCGGCACCGAGGCCGGGTCTTCCAGCTTGCCCACCGCCGCCCACAGCATGCCCCCGCCGACCAGCAGCAGCAACAGGCCCAGCGCCAGCGAGGCCCCGTTCTCGAAGCGCTGGTGGCCATAGGGATGGTCGCTGTCGGCGCCCTTGCGACTGTGGTGGCTGGCCAGCAGCACGACGAAGTCGGCCACCAGGTCGGACGCCGAGTGCACGCCGTCGGCCACCAGGCCCTGGGAACGCGACAGCAGGCCAGCCGCCACCTGGGTCAGCGCCAGACCCAGGTTGACCGCCACGCTGACCCAGGTGCTGCGGGTGGCCGCCTGCGCACGCTGCTCGACGGTGTGGCGCGGATCCTCGGTGTCCTCCGGAACGTCATTCAAGCGCATGGGCGATCAAGGTAGATGTTGCTGAGCGGATCTATTCTCGTGCAGTTCGCTGACATCCCGCAGCCGCCATGCATCCTGCAACCCCCGCGCCGGAGCCCGTGGCGCATCGCGCCGACGCCCAGTTGCCCCCGCTGCAGGCCTTGCGCGGCCTGGACGCGGCGCAGGCGCGCCAACGACTGCAGACCGAAGGGCCGAACCTGCTGCCCGGAGCAGCCCCCCGCGGCTGGTTGCGCGTGGCCGCCGGCGTGCTGCTCGAGCCGATGCTGCTGATGCTGCTCGGCGCCGGCAGCATCTACCTGCTGCTCGGCGACCGCGGCGAGGCGCTCGCACTGCTCGGCTTCGTGCTGGTGGTGATCGCCATCACCCTGCTGCAGCAGCAGCGCAGCGAACATGCGCTGCAGGCCTTGCGCGAGCTGGCCGCGCCACGCGCCGCGGTGATCCGCGACGGCAGCGAACTGCGCATCCCGGCGCGCGAGGTGGTGCGCGGCGACCTGCTGCTGCTGCGCGAAGGCGACCGCATCGCCGCCGATGCACGGGTGCTGCATGGCCAGCTGCAGGTCGACGAGTCGCTGCTCAGCGGCGAATCCTCCAGCGTCGACCGCGGCCCGCCGCGCGCGGCGCAGCCGGCCGGCGACCTCGTCTGCGCCGGCACCCAGGTAACCCAGGGCATGGCCGTCGCGCAGGTCGTCGCCACCGCGGCCGCCACGGCCATCGGGCGCATCGGCGCCGACCTCGCGCAACTGCCGCACGCGGCCTCGCCGCTGCAGCGTTCGACGCTGCGGCTCATCTGCCGCCTGGCGCTGCTGGCCTGGCTGCTCGCGGCCGCGCTGGCGTGCATCGAGTGGGGGCTGCGCGGCCAGGCCCTGCTGCCCAGCGTGCTGTCGGGCATCGCGCTGGCCATGGCCCTGCTGCCCGAGGAAATTCCGGTGATCTTCCAGGTCTTCCTCGGACTCGGGGCATGGCGCATCGCCCGCGAACGGGTGCTGGCGCGCCAGATCCCGGCGGTCGAGACCCTGGGTGCGATCAGCGTGCTGGCGGTCGACAAGACCGGCACCCTGACCTCCAACCGCATGCGGCTGGTGGCGCTGCGCACCGCGCGGGCTTCGTTCGACGCCGGCTCGCCGCAGCCGCTGCCGGAGGAGTTCCACAGCCTGCTCGAGTACGCGTCACTGGCCACCCCGGCCGATCCCTTCGACCCCATGGAGCAGGCCATCCGCGAACTCGCCGCGCGCTGCCTGCAGGGCACCGAGCACCTGCACGAAGGCGCCAGCACCCAGGCCGAATATGCGCTGTCGCCGGCCATCCTGGCCATGACCCGCGTGCTGCAGGCCGACGCCCGCGCCCCGCGACGCGAACTGCTGCTGGCCACCAAGGGCGCCCCGGAGGCGGTGATCGACCTCTGCCATCTCCCCGCAGCGCAGGCGCAGGCGCTGCGCGCGCAGGTCGAGGAGCTGGCCGCCGGCGGCCTGCGCGTGCTCGGCGTGGCGCGTGGCAGCTGGGAGGTTCCGCGCGCCGCGAAGCAGGTCGAATGGCCGGCGTCGCAGCACGATTTCGCTTTCGAGTTCCTCGGCCTGCTGGGCTTCTTCGATCCGCCGCGCGAAGGCGTCGCACAGGCCCTGGACGAGTGCCGCGCCGCCGGGGTGCGGGTGATCATGCTGACCGGAGATCACCCGGCCACGGCGCGCGCGCTGGCGCTGCAGGTCGGCCTGGCGCCGCAGCCGCGGCTGCTCGATGGTGCGCAGATCGACGGCCTCGACGACGCCGCGCTGTCGCTGCGCATGCGCGAAGTACAGGCCTGCGCGCGGCTGCAGCCCCGCCACAAGCTGCGGCTGGTGCGCGCGCTGCAGGCCGCGGGCGAGGTCGTCGCGATGACCGGCGACGGGGTCAACGACGCCCCCGCGCTGCGTGCCGCCGACGTCGGCGTGGCGATGGGCGCGCACGGCACCGACGTCGCGCGCGAGGCCGCGGCCCTGGTGCTGCTCGACGACCGTTTCGCCAGCCTGGTGGCCGCGATGCGCCAGGGTCGCCGCATCGCCGACAACCTGGCCAAGGCGCTGGCCTTCATCGCCGCCGCGCATGTCCCGGTGGTCGCGCTGGCACTGCTGCCGCCGCTGCTGGGCTGGCCGGCCCTGCTGCTGCCGCTGCACATCGTGCTGCTGCAGCTGATCATCGACCCGGCCTGCTCGCTGCTGTTCGAGGCCGAACCGGCGGCCGCCGACCTCATGCGCAGGCCGCCCCGCCCGCGCCACGCCACGCCCTTCGCCGCGGCGCGCCTGCGCCCGGCCTTCGCGCAGGGTGGCGGTCTGGCCCTGCTGCTGCTCGGCGGCTGCGCCTGGATGCTCGCGCGGGGCTGGCCTGCGCCGCAGGTACGGGCTGCCATGTTCCTCGCGCTGGTCGCCGGCATCGTGCTGCTCATCCTCGCCGCGCGCGACCCGCGCCGCGCCGCGTGGCGCAACCTGCTGCCGCGCAACCCCTGGCTGCCGCGGCTGGCGCTGGCGGCACTGGCCATGCTGCTGGCGTGGATGGCCTTTCCCGGCCTGGGCAGGCTGCTCGGGTTCGGCGGCGCGCGCCTGCCCGCGCTGGCCGCCGCGCTGGCCACGCTGCTGGCCTTCGCTGCCTGGCTGGAGGCACAGCGCCGGCTGTTTGCACGGCGCCCGGCCGCCGCCTGAAGCAGCCGCGTTCAGCGCACGACCTTCCAGCTTCCGTCGGCCTGCCGGCAGGCGGTGCCGTAGACCGTGTCCGGGCGCCCGCCGATGGTCGCGCGCATCGTGAACTCGCGGCAGGGGCCCTGCGCGGTGTCGTAGGTGCGGGTCGGCGTGACCGTGTAGTCGGTGCCGCTGTCGGGGTTGCGCCAGGTCGCCGAGCTCCCGGTCGGATAGCTCTCGAACACCTGCGCGGCGCGCACGCGATCCTGCTCGTCCATGTGGCGGCCGATGTTCGCCCCGGCCACGCTGCCCAGCAGCGCGCCCAGGATGATGGCCGCCGTCTGCCCCGATCCGCGGCCGATCGCCGAGCCGGCCGCCGCGCCGGCGACGCCGCCGAGCAGCGCGCCGCCCTGCTCCTGGTTCATCGCGCAGCCCGCGGACAGGGAAAGCAGCAGGGCACAGGTGGTCGCCCGCATCATCGAAGCCTTCATCATGGCCTCCGTTTTCGGTTCAAGGGCAAAAAAACAGGCACGAACCAGGTCGTGCCTGCCAAATGTCCGGGCGCCGCACGACACCCGGACCGCTCGCCAACACTCCACGCAGTGCCGCCCCGACCCCGGGCGGCGCTGCGTTCAGGATCCCAAGGCCAGGATGTCCATGCCTCCCGAGGACCCGGCCTGCAACCGCCAGGCCTGTGGGAAGTCGGTTGCGTACACCCCGGCCCAGCCGTCACCGGCCGCATTCGTCGAAGACACCGTCAGGGTCAGCCAGCCGCCGCGCAGGCCCTCGCGCTCCATGCCCAGCGCGCTGACACGGGAGCCCGCCGGCGCCGCCGGATCGATGGAGGCCATGTCGTCGCCGACCTCCACCACCTTGAAGACCGGCCCCATGCCGGAGGCCGACAGCACCGCACCGTAGATTCCCTCCGAGGCCGCGCCGCCACCAGGCGCCGCTTGCAGCACGCCCTTGAACAGCACCCCATGCCCGCCATCGACCGCGCTGAAGGCCGATGCGCGCCAGCGCGGGGCCTCGGCATCGGTCGGCCCCGAGGAACCCGAGGAACCCGAGGAACCCGAGGAACCCGAGGAACCCGAGGAACCCGAGGAACCCGAGGAGCCCGAGGAACCCGAGGAACCCGAGGAGCCCGAGGAGCCGGTGCTTCCCGGCGAACCGGAGAAGGTCCAGAACAGCAGGTCGTCGAAGGCCTGGCCGGGGCCGGCGCGGGCAACCATCCACAGCTTGTCGCTGCGGGTGTCGTAGACGAAGATCCCCTGGTTCACCGGTTCGTTCAACTGCGCCACGCCTCCCGGCGACTGCGCATTGCAGGCATTCGTCAAGGCCTGGTTGCCGTCGCTCGGGCAGGCGCGCGCGACCTGGCGCATCTGCCCCGCGCCGTGGGTATCCCAGGCGCCCCAGAAGGACACGTAGCGCCCGTCGAAGCCCAGCCCTTCGCCGATCTGGCTGAACGTCGGAGGCGTGCTGGAGCCGGCCACCGGCGGCAGCGGCGTGCCGGAGGCATCGGGCACCTCGGTGACCCCGATGCCCACCAGTTGCCGCAACTGCGGATCGGCGGCCAACGGCGCCAGGTACAGGCCGCCGGCGGTGGGCGCGTCCTCGTTGTCCACGCCGACGAACACCACCCAGCCATCGGCCGCGCTCGGCGGCGCCGTGCTGCCGAAGTCGAGGCTGCTGCCGGGAATCTGCATGCTGCTGTCGGCGATGCGCTGCACCGGCGCGTTGGCGCTCCGCAGATCGCGGAAATACACCCCGGTACGGCTGTTGCCGCCGTCGGTGTAGTTGCCCTTGAACACCACGTAGCGCCCCTGGCTCAGCGAGGGCGAACCGGGGAACATGTCGAAGCGCGTCGACGCGGCGCTGGCGCCCGGAACCTGCATGTACGGAAAGTCCGGCACGCTGCCCAGGAGATTGGCCCCGGTGGCCAGGCCGCCGGGCAGGGTCACGTAGACCCCGGTGGTTCCCAGTTGCGTGCCGTCGTCCAGCGTCCACACCGGGGTCGACTGCCCGCGGGTGGCGATCAGCGCTGAATCCAGGTCGATGCGCGGGATCGACGGAAACTCGGTGAACAGGGCCCCGTTGCCGTTCGGCGCGGGCACCTGCATGTCGGTGTCGCCCACGGTGTACAGCGTGGGCGTGGTCGCGCACATGTCGGCCGCGAACACCCCGCGGCTGACTCCGCCATGGCTCGACCCCGAGGCGTCGCTGCCGGAGGCACCGCGCGCGCGACCACGGAACACCACCATGCCCTGGCGGTTGACCGAGGGCTGGTTGTAGCTGAAGAAGTTCAGCCCGGCCGAGTCGGGCATGGGCGTCAGGCTGTCGGCCACCGTCTTCCAGCGCCCGACGACATCCGCGCCCGGCACACAGGCGCTGAGCTGGTCGCCCGGCACATAGGGCGTCATCGGGGTCAGGCCCGATCCGGAGCCGCCACAGCCGGCCAGCGCCGCACCGAGGGCGACCGCCAGTCCGAGCGCGGCCAAAGGAGCATGCGACAGCTTCATCGTTCGTCCCCTGCGACAGGCAAGCTGGGCGGGCTGCGTGCCCTCAGTCGTTGCTCGGGTCGCGCGTCTGATCCTGGTCGCGCGTCCGATCCTGGTCGCGCACCTGATTCTGGTCACGCGTCCGATCCTGATCGCGCGTCTGATCCTGGTCGCGCGTCCGATCCTGGTCGCGCGTCCGATCCTGATCCTGTTCCTGGTCACGCTCCTGGTTGTGCTCCTGGTTCTGCTCCTGGTTCTGCTCCTGCTCGCGTTCCTGGTACTGCTCCTGCTGCTGATCGTGCGCCGGCGCCCCCTCTCCCATGCCCGATCCCGGGCCGCCGCTGCCGGCGCCGCCCGCGCCTCCTCCCGCGCCGCCGCCACCACCACCTCCTCCGCCACCGCCGCCGCCACCGGCGGCCAGTGCGAGCACCGGCAGGCTGAGCGCGGCCAGACCGGCCAGCAGGGCCGAGCGCCTGGCGGGTACATGCAGTTTCTTGTTCATGGCTGACTCCCTGGTTCCTGGGTTGCACAAACTTGGCAACCATGGGCAGGTTGTAGGCTTTGTCACACCTGTTTACATTGTTCCCCGTCAACAACGCCCACACCCGCGATCGGATGGCCGGCGTCGGGCTCGCCCGACAGGCGCAGCAGCGCGGCACGGCAGCTGCGCAGCAGCTGCGCGGCGGTTGCGAAGGCATCGTTCGCGACTGCCTCCTCCAGCACTTCGCCGATGCGCAATTCGACCGCGCCGCGTCGCGGACGCCAGCTGCCGTCAGGCAGCAGTTCTCGGGTTCCGCGCAACCCCAGCGGCAGCACCGGCAGGCCGGCGCGCGCCGCCGTTTCAAAGGCGCCGAGATGAAAGCCCAGCAGCCCCGGCGCGCGGCGGAAGGTGCCCTCGGCGAACACGCACAGGGTGTCGCCGCCGCGCGCGCAGGCGAGCAGCTGCCGCGCGTCGTCGACGCTGTGCTGCGCCGACAATCGCTCGACGAACACCACGCCCAGGCGGCGCAGCACGTAGGCGAACAGCCGATGGCGCTGCAGTTCGCGCTTGCCCACGAAGCGCAAGGGCTGCGGCACCGCAGCCAGCAGCACCAGGGCGTCGGCATAGCTGGCGTGGTTGGCCACCGCGACCACCGCGCGCCGCGGCCAGCTTCCCCCGACCAGCAGCGGAACCCCGGCCAGGCGCAGCATCGCCCGCGCCACGCGGTGCGCCCAGCGCCACGCGCGCGTCGTGTCGGGCTGCAGCGCCACGCCTGCCAGCAGCAGCGGAAGCAGCGCGCCAAAGGCGATCCACGCGCGTCCGGCCCACGCCCAGGCGGCCGCCGCACCGGCCGCGCGGCGAGCCCGCGCGACCA
>JAJZEC010000095.1 GCA_021805825.1 Pseudomonadota bacterium | reverse complement strand
GCAGCGTCGGCTCAAACATGCGATCTCCCGTACGTTGGTGCGCAGCGCGCACCGATTCAAAGCCCAGATGGCCGGAGGCAGTCTAGCGACAATATGCAACGTTTGCGATGTTCCGATAATGTTTGTTTCATATGGAATCATTCGCGGTATCGGCTGCGGTGACGCGCCCGGCCAGTTCGGCGACCACGGAGGCGATGTCGTCGCCAGCGCCGTCGGCGATGACGTCGGGCTGCAGCGGTGGCTCGTACGGGCTGTCGAGTCCGGTCATGTTCGGGATCTGTCCAGCGCGCGCCTTGCGGTACAGTCCCTTGACATCGCGCTGTTCGCAGACGGCCAGCGGGGTGTCTACGTAGACTTCGATGAAGCGCTCGGCTCCGATGATCTCGCGTGCCAGCGCGCGTTCGCGCGCGAACGGGGAGATGAACGCGGTGAGCACGACAAGGCCCGCATCGAGCATCAGCCGGGCCACTTCGGCGATGCGGCGGATGTTCTCGACGCGGTCGGCGTCGGTGAAGCCGAGGTCGCGGTTCAACCCCTGGCGCACATTGTCGCCGTCGAGAATGTAGGTGCGCAGTCCGCGGCGGTGCAGTTCGACTTCGAGCGCATTGGCCAGCGTCGACTTGCCCGAGCCCGACAGTCCGGTGAACCAGACTACGCGCGCGGCGTGGCCGTTGAGCCGCTCGCGCGCGGCGCGGGTGATCGCGAGCGCCTGCCGGTGCACGTTGTCGGCGCGGCGCAGGCTGTGGCGGATCATTCCGGCGGCCAGTGTGGCGTGGCTGTAGCGGTCGACCAGAATGAAAGCGCCCAGAGTCGTGCTTCGGCCGTAGGCATCGCATACCAGAGGCTTGCTGCAGGCGACGTTGCAGACCGCGATGTCGTTGAGCTGCAATTGCCGCGCGGGCTCGTGCGCCAGGGTGTTGACGTCGATGCGGTGCTTGATCGCGGTCAGCGACGCCGTGGTCCACTGGGTCGCCAGCTTGAGCTCGTAGCTGCGCCCGATCAACCCGCTTTCGGCGTGCATCCAGACCAGCGTGGCTTCGAACTGGTCGCTGGTGTGCAGCGGATCGTCGGCAGCGGCGATGACGTCGCCGCGCGACGCGTCCAGCGGCCGGTCCAGGCGCAAGGTGACGGCGTCGCCGGCGCCGGCGCGCCGCAACGCGCCGTCCATGGTGACGATTTCGGTGATTTCGGCGATCTGGCCCGAAGCGCTGACGCGCACGCGGTCGCCGACCGCCACCTGGCCGCTGGCGACGGTGCCGGACAGGCCACGCTGGTCGCCGTGCGCACGGTTGACCCACTGCACCGGGAAGACCAGCCGGGAGTCGGTGGCCTGGCGCGGGTCGACTCCGTCGAGGTAGCCGACCAGCGTCGGGCCGTGGTACCACGGCGCGCGCGGCGAACGCTGCGTGATGTTGTCGCCGTGCAGGGCGCTGATCGGAATGGCGCCGATGCTGGTGAAGCCCAGCGTGGCGGCGAAGCCTGAGAACGCATCGCGGATCGAATCAAAGCGCGCGGGATCGAAGTCGACCAGATCCATTTTATTGACCACCAGCAGCACGTGGCGCACGCCGAGCAGCGAGGCGATGAAAGCGTGACGCCGGGTCTGCGTGCGCAGTCCGGCGCGGGCGTCGACCAGCAGCAGCGCGCAGTCGGCCGTCGACGCCGCGGTCGCCATGTTGCGTGTGTACTGTTCGTGTCCCGGCGTGTCGGCGACGATGAATCTGCGGTGCGCGCTCGAGAAATAGCGGTACGCCACGTCGATGGTGATGCCCTGTTCGCGCTCGGCAGCCAGGCCGTCGACGAGCAGCGCGAAATCGATCGCGTCGCCCTGGGTGCCGAAGCGCGCGGACGCCTGGCGCAGGGCGTCGACCTGGTCGTCGAACAGTTGCCTGGATTCCCACAGCAGCCGCCCGATCAGCGTGCTCTTGCCGTCGTCGACGCTGCCGCAGGTGATGAAGCGCAGCAGGTCGAGCGCAGCCTGGTCGCGCACGACGGCATCGAGCGTGGTGGCCGGCGGCTGCGCTTGTGTCTTGCTGGTGCGCGGCATCAGAAATAGCCCTCGCGTTTTTTCATTTCCATGCTGGCGCTCGAGTCGGTGTCGATCAGGCGGCCCTGGCGCTCGGAGCTGCGGGTGCGCATCAGCTCGAGCACGATGTCGGCGACCGATGCGGCGTCGGACTCGATGGCCGCGCTCAGCGGATAGCAGCCCAGGGTGCGGAAGCGGACCCGGCGCAGCTCGATGGTTTCGCCGGGCAGCAGTTCGAAGCGGTCGTCATCGACCATCAGCAGCAGACCGTCGCGCCGCACCACCGGGCGCTGGGCAGCGAAGTACAGCGGTACCACCGGGATGGCTTCCTGGGCGATGTACAGCCAGATGTCCAGCTCGGTCCAGTTCGACAGCGGGAAGACGCGCATGCTTTCGCCGCGTTCCTTGCGCGTGTTGTAGAGGTTCCACAACTCGGGGCGCTGGTTCTTCGGATCCCAGACATGGTGCGCGCTGCGGAACGAGAAGATGCGCTCCTTGGCGCGACTGGCCTCCTCGTCGCGGCGGGCGCCGCCGAACACGACGTCGAAGCCGCCGGCGTCGAGCGCCTGCTTCAGGCCCTCGGTCTTGGTGATGCGGGTGTGCATTGCCGAGCCGTGGCGCAGCGGACTGATGTCGCGCGCGATCGCTTCCGGGTTGACGTGGACCAGAAGCCGCATGCCGCATTGCTCCGCCATGGCGTCGCGGAACTGGTACATCTCCTGGAATTTCCAGCGAGTATCGACGTGCAGCAGGGGAAACGGAGGTGGTGCCGGGAAGAACGCCTTGCGCGCCAGGTGCAGCATCACCGAGCTGTCCTTGCCGATCGAGTACAGCATCACCGGGCGCTCGGCTTCGGCCACGGCCTCGCGCAGGATTTCGATGCTCTCGGCTTCGAGCCGGCGCAGCTGCGGGCTGCGCGGCAGATCGGGCCGCGGTGCGATCGCCGGCAGTCTCAGCCGCGGCGCGTAGGCGTGCGGGCGCAGCCCCAGCAGCGCGCTGCTGGGCGCGTCGCGCAGCAGTCCGACCAGCGCGCCATGCGGGAACACGACGATGGGACGCGCCAGCGTGCTCTGCAGCCGTTGCAGCGCGTGCAGCGCAGCAACCGTCGGTGCGCGCGCGGGGTCGAGCGCGATCCAGTGGCGCGCGCCTCGCGCATCGTTGGCGTGCAGCCGCGGGTGCGCGTCGGGTCCATCGTGCAGTTGCGCGAACAGCACCAGCTGGCGGGCAGCGCGCGCCCGGGCCACCGCGTCGCGCAGCACCAGCATGCGCGGCACGCGGCCGAGCTCGTCGCGCAACGCATCGACGTCCAGCGCTGCGGGCAGCAGTCCGCAGCCGCTCAATCTGCGCTCGGCGGTACGCACGCTGTCGGCCTGGCCGCGGGCCTGCAGCTCGGAGCAGGCTTGCGCGGTGTTCCAGACGCAATCGGGGTCTGGGGCAAACGCAAACGGCGGCCCAGAGCTTGGCGAAACATGCAGGTCATCGTGAGTTTTTTTCATTTAGGTCGAATCTAGCACTACGATTTGCAGAAACTCAACCAGGAAAACGCAAAATGCGCCAAGATCGATCGTATTCCGAACTCCTTGCGTCGTTGTGCACGCTGGTGCGCGACGCCGGCGACGCGATCCTGCGTCTGGGCGCGTCGGGAGACGCCATCGCGTCGCGCGCGAAAGCCGACTCGAGCCCGCTGACCGCAGCCGAC
>JAJZEC010000002.1 GCA_021805825.1 Pseudomonadota bacterium | reverse complement strand
GGCCCTCGAACTGGCCCAGCGCGGCTACGTGCTCGATTCGGGCACGCTGACCATGGGCGGCCAGGCCCAGGAACTGCTGCACGACCCGCGCGTGCGCGCCGCCTACCTCGGCGAGTAGGCCAGCCCCTCGGCGGGCCGGACGCTGTCCGGCTCCGCCGTTGCTCCCGTACGCAGCGGACTCACTGTCCCTGCGCGCCGGCCTTGTCGGCTTCGCTGGTGAAGGCGTCGGCATGGAAGTGAACGGCTGGCAGGCCGCAGTGCGTGCTGAAATCGCCGCGCGCAGCCTCCACCATCGGCGGCGCGCCGCAGGCGTAGACCTGGAAGCCCGACAGGTCGGGCAGATCCTCCATCACCGCGCGGTGCACCAGGCCGCGGCGGCCGCTCCAGTCGGCATCGGGCTCGGACAGCACGGGGATGAAGCTCAGCCACGGCAGTTCCTCGGCCTGGCGCAGCGCCCAGTCGAGCAGGTACAGGTCGACGCGCTTGCGCGCGCCCCAGTACAGCCTGGCTGGGCGCGTGCTGCCGTCGGCGCGCAGTTGCTCGAGGATCGCCTTGATCGGTGCCAGCCCGGTGCCCGAGGCCAGCAGCAGCAGCGGCTGCGTGCCGTCGTCCTGCAGGTAGAAGCTGCCGAAAGGGCCTTCGGCGCGCAGGATGTCCCGCGGCTTCAGGCTGGAAAAGACCGGGTCGGTGAACTTGCCGCCGGGCATGTGGCGGATGTGCAGTTCCAGCGGCGCGTGCGCGACCGGTGCGCTGGCCATCGAGTAGCTGCGCCGGCTTCCGTCGCGCAGGATGAACTGCAGGTACTGGCCCGGGTGGTAGCCGAAGGCCTCCTGGGCCGGAAGTTGCAGCCGCAGGATCGCGACGTCGGGGGCGGGGTGTTCGATCTCCAGCACCCTGCAGGGCATCTTGCGCACCGGGAACATGTCGGCCGCGGGAAGCTCGGCGCATTCGATCACGACGTCGCTTTGCGGGCGCATGCGGCAGGTCAGTACCATTCCCTCATCGCGCTCGGCGACCGACAGCGCCTTGAGTTGGTGCGGGCCGAGTTCGAAGTCGCCGCGCACCCAGCGGCATTTGCAACTTCCGCAGGCACCGTCCTGGCAGCCGTAGGGCAGACCGACGCCCTGGCGTATCGCCGCGGCGAGCACGGTCTCGTCGTCGGCGACATCGAAGCGGTGCCCTGCGGGCAAGACTGTCACGGTACGGCTCATGTTCCGGTTCATTCCATGTTGACCACTGTGTTGCGCAAACCCCGGGTGCTGATCGTCGGCTGCGGGGACATCGGCCTGCGCCTGGCCGCGCTGCTGCGGCCGCGCCTGCGCGTGCTGGCGCTGACGTCCAGCCCCGAGCGCGTGGCCTTGCTGCGCCAGGCAGGCATCGTCGCGCTGCGCGGGGATCTGGATCGCATCGACACCCTGTGGCGGCTGCGCGGCCTGGCCGACCGCGTGGTGATGCTGGCTCCGCCGCCCGCCCGGGGCACGACCGACACCCGCGCACTGCATCTGGCCACCGTGCTGCGCAGCGCCATGATAGGGGCAGCACCGCGCAGGCCGGGCCTGCGCATACTCTACGCCAGCACCAGCGGTGTCTACGGCGATTGCCGCGGCGAAGTGGTGCCCGAGACGCGCGTTCCCAAGCCGCAAACCGAGCGCGCCCGCCGCCGCCTGCATGCCGAGGCGCAGTGGCGCGCGCTGGGACGCGTCGGCGCCCGCGTCGGCGTGCTGCGGGTGCCCGGCATCTACGATGCCGCCGCGCGCTCGCCGCGCGCTCGACTGCGGAGTGGGTTGCCAGCGCTGCGCAGGCAGGACGATGTCTATACCAACCACATCCATGCCGACGATCTGGCCCGGGTGCTGCGCCTGGCGCTGTGGCGCGCCGCCCCGCAGCGTGTCTACAACGTCTGCGACGATACCCGCATCCTGGCCGGCGACTACCTCGACCTGGCGGCTGCCTGCCTGGGCGAGCCGCCGCCGCCACGGCGCAGCCGCGAGCAGCTCGCCGGCAGTGCCTTGTCGCCGATGGCCCTGAGCTTTCTGTCCGAATCCCGGCGGCTGGACAATGGCCGCATGCACGCCGAACTCGGCGCGCGTCTGCTGTACGCGGACGTGCGCAGCGGCCTGCTCGCAAGGGGCGCCGGGCCAGACTGAGCCGGCCCGGGTTCGCCACCGCTGCGGATCGTCGCGCACGCGGCGCGCCCGCGCTCAGGAAGCGTGGTCGGCGCTTTCCGGCAACTGCAGTTCCGGCAGCGGCTTGCGGGTCTCCACCAGCACCAGCGGCCCTTCATCGCGCAGCACGCGCGGCTTGCGCTCGCGGGGCGGATGCCGCACCGGGGCCGTCTGGCGTGCCTTGCGCTGCGCCTGCTCGACCCGCTGCGGATCGGACTGTACCCACTCCAGCCCGGCCTGCTGTACCACCTCCTGCAGTTGCTGCACCTCCAGCGCGCCGATCGCTGCGGGTTCCCGGGGCGCGGCTGCGGGCAGCTCGGATGGTGTTGCGGCTTGTGCCGCCACCGGTGCTTCCAGCGCCAGATCTGTGGCGGCGACCTGGGCGACCGGAAGGGATTGAGGAGCCCTTGCGGCCTCGTCCGCAGCCGGTACCGCGGGGGCTTCGGCCCATACGGCGGCAACAGCCACTTCCTGCGGTTCCTCGTCGGATGGCCTGGGCGGCGGCGCAGCTTCCTCGGCGGTCATCTCGGCTTGCTGCGCTTCGATGTGCAGGGACTGCGCCGCGGCAGCCATGTCGACCTCCACCACCGGCTGCGCCGACATGGCCTCGGCCTCGGGTTGCTCATCGGCCGCTGCTTCGGCGGTGGCCTCCTGGCCGCGGCCGCGGCCACCGCGCCGCCGGCGACGCCTTGCGCGCGCGGGCTCGGCGGAACCGTCCGTGGCTTCACCCATGGCAGGGGTGTCGATCGCATCTTGCGCCTTCGCCTGTGCCTGGATCTCGTCGCCTGCCGCAGGGCCTTGGCCTGCCTCGGCGGCTGGCAGGGTCAGACCGAACTCCTCCCAACTCTGCACGCCCGGCTCGGCGGCTTGCGGCTCGGCGCGTTGTCCGCGCCCGCCGCGTCCGCCATTGCGCGCTGCGGGCGCCTGAGCCGGCGCGGCAGCCTCCGGCGCTGCGCCTTCGGCTTCGATGCGCGCAACACGTGCCTGGGTGCGCTCGCCACGTTCTGCACGTTCTCCGCGATCCGCCCGCTCGCCGCGCCCGGAGCGCTCGACGCGTTCGCCGCGCTCGCCGCGCTCGCCGCGTTCACCGCGTTCACCGCGTTCGGCGCGTTCGGCGTGTTCGGCGCGCTCACCGCGCTCACCGCGCTCACCGCGCTCACCGCGCTCACCGCGCTCACCGCGCTCACCGCGCTCACCGCGCTCGCCACGTCCATTGCGTCCGCGCGCGTTGCCATTGCCCTCGCGAGCCTCCCCCCGTGCAGCCTGGCGGCCGCCCTGCGCGCGCGCGTCCCGGCCGCGACCGCGGCCTTCGCCGCGGGTTGCCGCAGCGGCTTGCGGGGCGGCTTCTTCGACCGGTGCAGCAGGCGTCGGCGCCGGCGCAGATTCGGCGGCGCCGAGTACGCGCCGCAGCCAGCCGAACAGGCCGCCCGACACGGCGGCGACCTGCGCGGGCTGCACCGGCGCCGGAACCGCCTGCGCCGGCGCGGCGCCTTCCGGAGCGCTGGGCGCGGCCGTCGGCGCCGGGCCCTCCGGGGTGATGCCGCGCACCAGCGCCTCCTGGCGTGGGCGCTCTTCCTTCGGCTCGCGCAGCACCGCGGTTTCCTGTTCGAGTTCCTCGGCCATGCGGTAGCTGGCCGGCAGGTTGTCGAGTCTCGGATCGTCGTGCTTCAGGCGCTCGAGCTTGTAGTTCGGGGTTTCCAGTTGCTTGTTCGGTACCAGCAGGACGGCCACGCGCTGGCGCAGCTCGATCTTGGTGATCTCGGCGCGCTTTTCGTTCAGCAGGAATGACGCCACCTCCACCGGCACCTGCACGTGCACCGCCGCGGTGCCTTCCTTCATCGCCTCTTCCTGGATGATGCGCAGGATCTGCAGCGCGCTGGAGTCGGTGTCGCGGATATGCCCGGTGCCGTTGCAGCGCGGGCAGGTCACATAGGCACCTTCCGAGAGCGCGGGTCGCAGGCGCTGGCGCGATACCTCGAGCAGACCGAACTTGGAGATCTTGCTCGTCTGCACGCGTGCCCGATCCTGGCGCAGGCAGTCACGCAGGCGATCCTCGACGGCGCGCTGGTTCTTCGCCTCGTCCATGTCGATGAAGTCCATGACGATCAGACCGCCGAGGTCGCGCAGCCGCATCTGGCGCGCGATTTCCTCCGCCGCTTCCAGGTTGGTGCGCAGCGCGGTGTCCTCGATCGCGCTGCCGCGGGTGGCGCGCGCCGAGTTCACGTCGATGGCCACCAGCGCCTCGGTGTGGTCGATGACGATGGCCCCGCCGGACGGCAGGTTCACGGTGCGCGAGTACGCGGTTTCGATCTGGTGCTCGATCTGGAAGCGCGAGAACAGCGGCAGGTCGTCGCGGTAGCGCTTGACCCGGCCGACGTTGTCGGGCATCACATGCGCCATGAACTGGTGCGCCTGGTCGTACACATCCTCGGTGTCGATCAGGATCTCACCGATATCGCTGGTGAAATAGTCGCGGATGGCGCGGATCACCAGCGAGGATTCCTGGTAGATCAGGAAGGCGCCCTTCTGCGAATTGCCCGCCTCCTCGATTGCCGACCACAGCTTGAGCAGGTAGTTCAGATCCCATTGCAGTTCCTCGGCGCCGCGCCCGATGCCCGCGGTGCGCGCGATCAGGCTCATGCCCTCGGGGTACTGCAACTGCTCCATGGTCTCGCGCAGTTCCTGCCGATCCTCGCCCTCGATGCGGCGGCTGACTCCGCCACCACGGGGATTGTTGGGCATCAGCACCAGGTAGCGCCCGGCCAGGGAGATGAAAGTGGTCAGTGCGGCTCCCTTGTTGCCGCGCTCCTCCTTCTCGACCTGCACCAGCATTTCCTGGCCTTCGCGGATGGCGTCCTGGATGCGCGCCTGCGATGCCGACACGCCTTCGCGGAAATAGCGCCGGGAAATCTCCTTGAAAGGCAGGAATCCGTGGCGTTCCTCGCCGTAGTCGACGAAGCAGGCTTCCAGCGAGGGTTCGACGCGGGTTACCGTGGCGCGGTAGATGTTGCCCTTGCGCTGCTCGCGTCCGACCTGTTCGATGTCGATGTCCAGCAGCTTCTGGCCGTCGACAATCGCCACCCGCAGCTCCTCGGCCTGGGTGGCATTGAACAACATGCGTTTCATTTCGGTTCTCCATCCCGCCGTCGGGCGGGGTGCTTGATGGCAACAGGGTCACGAGGACCCGACATGCGCAACAGGCTCGAAGCGGGACAGGAGAACGGCCGCCGGGCACCGGGACATTCCGGAGCGGCTCGCAGGACAAGGGGCAGACGGGTGCGGTGCGCGCGGGTTGCGGCCTGCCGGGGGCATGTCCGCGCGCCGACGGCGCGCGGCAGCGCGCGCGCTCGGGATGGCGGTCGGACGATGAACGATGGCAGTGGACAGCACGTCGGATGATCTTGTCGCGGCCGCGGCTGGAGCCGGGCCTGCGGGGCATTCTGTCGGTTCGCGATTTCGAGACTTGCGCATTCCCGCTCCTGACGCCGAAGTCTGGCGGCGGGCACGGGCAGCGCGCGCGAAGCTCCAACCGGCCGCGGGGATGCCGAGTCGTTTCGCAGTCGTGCGGGGCACGCCGTGAACATCCGACCCTCTACAATCCTGAGCCTGCGCTGACGGCGCACCGTGGGGCGGCGCTGGCGCGGCGCGTGGGCAGCCGGCTGCTGCCGGGTCGCACACGAAAGGATTTCGCTCGCGGAACCGGCAGCACTTGCAGAAACTGCAAGACTTGCAAAAGCGTCGCGCGCAACTACATTCCCCGCGTAGCCGGCGAAAGAACGGTACCTCGCACGCTACGCCATTTCATTATATGCACTCCAGTCCAAGCCCGGCGCAGCTGATTGCAGTCGACGAAGCGGCAGTCGGCCAGCGTCTGGACAATTTCCTCGCGCGTCGCCTCAAGGGGGTGCCGCGCAGCCATATCTACCGCATCGTGCGTTCCGGGGAGGTGCGGGTCAACGGCTCGCGCGCCGAAGCCGCACGCAAGCTCGCGCTCGACGACCGCGTACGCGTGCCGCCGCTGGCGCTGCCGCAATCGGACAGCGTGCCGGCTCCGGCGCGTCAGTACCGGGTGCTGTTCGAGGATGACTGGCTGCTCGCCGTGGACAAGCCGGCGGGTATCGCCGTGCACGGCGGTTCGGGGTTGAGCTGGGGTCTGATCGAGTCGCTGCGCAGCGCGCGCCAGGATCGCTTCCTCGAACTGGCGCACCGCCTGGATCGCGACACCTCGGGGGTGCTGCTGCTGGCGCGCCGGCGCAGCGCGCTGACCGCGCTGCACGCGGCGCTGCGCGAGCGCCAGGCCGACAAGCGCTACTGGGTGCTGGTCGGCGGGCTCTGGCAGGGCGATGGGGTGCGTGTGGACACCCCCCTGCACCGTTACCTGACCCCCGGCGGCGAGCGCCGCGTGCGTGTCGCCGACGCCGGACAGGGGCAGCAGGCGCGCAGCCAGTTTCGTCCGCTCGCCCGTTTCGCCTGGCCCGACCCGATGTTGGCGCGCAGCACCGGCGTGGCTGGCTTGACCCTGCTCGAGGCGCGCATCCAGACCGGGCGCACGCACCAGATCCGGGTCCACCTGCGCAGCCTGGGCCACGCCGTGGTGGGCGATGCCAAATACGGCCTGGATTCGCTGAACCGGGCCCTGGCGCGGGGCGAAGGCCTGGCGGGCCCGGGCGGCAATGCGCGCATGTTCCTGCATGCCGCGCGGCTGGCGCTGCCGCACCCGGGCCACGGCGCCGAACTCGTGCTGCAGGCCGACTGGCCCCAGGTCGACGCCCAGTGGCTGCGTCGCCTGGCGCGCTGGTGCGGCGCCCCCGATGTGGTGTTGCCGGGATGCGGGAGCGAAGCGTGACTGCGCGCTGGGAACTGGTGGTGTTCGACTGGGACGGCACCCTGATGGACTCGACGGCGGCCATCACCCGGGCCATCCAGGCCGCCTGCCGCGATGTCGGGGTTCCGGAGCCGGCGCCGGAGCAGGCCACCTACGTGATCGGCCTCGGGCTGGTCGATGCGCTGCGGCTGGTCGCACCCAGCCTGCACCCGCAGCAGTACGAGCAGGTAGCGCAGGCCTATCGCAGGCATTACTTCACCTATGCGCGGGAGCTGGTGCTGTTCGACGGCGTGCGCCCGCTGCTCGAGGAGCTGCGCGCGCGCGGCACGCGCCTGGCGGTGGCTACCGGCAAATCGCGCACCGGGTTGGAACTGGCGCTGGAGCAGAGCGGGCTGCGCAGCCTGTTCGATGCCACGCGCACGGCCGACCAGACCGCCTCCAAGCCCCATCCCCGGATGCTGCTGGAAGTCATGGACGAACTGGTGATGGCTGCCGACAGCACCCTGATGATCGGCGACACCACCCACGACCTGCAGATGGCGCGCAACGCCGGGACGGCTGCTGTCGCAGTCAGCTACGGCGCGCATGGGGCCGACGAACTGCGTCGCCTGCAGCCGCTGTGCGTGGCTCCGTCGGTGGCCGAGTTGCGCGGTTTCCTCCTCGATCGCTGATCCGCCGCAGCTTCGGATGCGCTTTGCGCGGCGGGTTCACGCCTGGCTCACGTCGCCTTGCTATGCTGCGCAAGCAGCCGGCGGCGCAGGTGGCGTGGCCGCGGGCGATCCTCCACGCATCGGCGAACCGGCGAACCGGCATGAGCAACCCCGACCCCTCCCAGAACCCCGGCCCCTCGGCCTGGGAGCGCAGCGTGCTCGAACGCCTGGTGATGGACATCGTCACCGAGCGCAGGCGAGCCAGGCGCTGGAGCAACTTCTTCCGCTTCAGCCTGCTGGCGCTGGTACTGGCGCTGCTGGCCGCGGCCTACCTGGGCGGCAGCGGCAGCGGGGCGGCTGTCGCCCATACCTCGGTCGTGCGCCTGCAGGGGGAGATCTCCGCCACCGGCAACGCCAGCGCCGACACCATCAATGCCTCGCTGCGCGACGCCTTCGACGCGCCGCTGACGCGGGCGGTGATCCTGTCCATCAACAGCCCCGGCGGTTCGCCGGTGCAGGCGGCGCGCATCAACGCCGAGATCTGGCGCCTGCGCGCGCTGCACCCGAAGATCCCCGTGTACGCCGTGTGCGACGACGTCTGCGCGTCGGCCGCGTACTACGTCGCGGTGGCCACCGATCGCATCTACGTGAATCCGGCCAGCCTGGTCGGATCGATCGGCGTGCTCATGGACGGATTCGATTTCTCGGGACTGATGAACAAGCTGGGCATCAGCCGCAGGCTGCTGACCGCGGGCGCGAACAAGGGTTTCCTCGACCCCTTCAGCCCGATGTCCGAGCAACAGAGGAAATACGCGTTGCAGATGCTCCAGCAGATCCACCAGCAGTTCATCGATGCCGTGGAAAAGGGGCGCGGCCAGCGCCTGAAGATCGATGCGCAGACCTTTTCCGGGCTCGTCTGGACCGGCGAGTCGGCGGTTCGCCAGGGCCTGGTCGACGGTTTCGGCGACACCCGCAGCGTGGCACGCGACGTCGCGCAGCAGCCCAAGCTGATCGACTACACACGCCGCGAGAACGTGGTCGACCGCCTGGCGCAGCGTTTCGGCGCCTCCATCGGATTCGGCGCGACGCGCGAGGCGCTGTCGGGAGCCGGCTGGGCGCTGCGCTGAGCGCGTGGTTCGCCGCCGAAGCGGGGCACTAGCGCGGCTGCGCGAGCATCGCGAATACCGCCGGCGCGCGCGGCGGCAGCGCATCCAGGTGCTCGCGCCAATGCGCGGCGTCCAGCGTGCGCACCCAGCCCTGTGGCGCGGTGAGCTCGCAGGCCACGCACACCCTCGTCGCGGGCCGCAGGCTGGCAGCCAGCGCGCGCAACAAGCCGGCGTTGCGGTAGGGGGTCTCGATGAACAACTGGGTCTGCCGGCGCTGCGCGCTTTCCTGCTCCAGCGCCAGCAGGCGACTGCGTCGCGCGGCGTCCTCGATCGGCAGATAGCCGTGGAAGGCGAAACACTGGCCGTCCAGTCCGCTGGCCATCAGCGCCAGCAGCAGGCTGCTGGGGCCGACCAGCGGCAGCACCTGCAGCCGCATGCGGTGGGCCTGCGCCACGACCAGCGCCCCGGGGTCGGCCACGCAGGGTGCGCCGGCCTCGGACAGCAGTCCGATGTCCTGCCCCTGCAGCGCGGGGGCGAGCAGTTCGCGCGCCTCCCGCGCCGACAGGCCCTGGTGCTTGGGAAGAGTCTGCATGTGGTGCTGCTGCAGCGGCACGCGCAGCCCGCACAGTCCATGCACGGCGGCCAGGAATGCACGTGCCGTCTTGGCGTTCTCGACAATCCAGTGGTCGAGCGTGGCGGCCGCCTGCAGGCTGGCCTGCGGCAGCACCTCGGTCAGCGGCGTGGCCTCGACGTCGGCCAGCGGAGTGGGCAGCAGCAGCAGCCGGCCGACACCGCCGGGGGCGCCTTCACCCGACATCGGCGGCGTCCAGGATGTCCAGGCCGGCCGCCTGCAGCATCGAGCACACGGCGATCAGCGGCAGGCCGATGAGGGCCGTGGGATCCTCGCTGGACACCGACTCCAGCAGCGCGATGCCCAGGCCTTCGGACTTCGCGCTGCCGGCGCAGTCGTAGGGCTGTTCGGCCCGCAGGTAGGCGCGCAGGCGCGCGTCGTCGAGGTCGCGCATGCGCACCCTGGTCGGAACCTCGCGCAGCTGCACCGTCCCCTGCGGATCGACGACGGCCACCGCGGTGTGGAACACAGCCTCGCGGCCGCGCAGCCGACGCAATTGGTGCAGGGCGGCGTCGAATCCTCCCGGTTTGCCCAGGATGCTGTCTTCGCAGGCGCAGACCTGGTCGGATCCGATGACCCATGCCGGGCTGCCGAAGCTGGCGGCGGCGGCCAGCGCCTTGTCCCGCGCCAGACGCAGGGCCAGGGCGCGCGGTGCCTCGCCGGCAAGCGGGGTTTCGTCGACCTGCGGCGGATGCACCGCGAAGGGCAGGCGCAGGCGTTGCAGCAACTGCATGCGGTAGGTCGACGTGGACGCCAGCAGCAGCGGCGGCCGGGTGGCGGCGGGGGCGGTGGACATGCGGCAGGGTGTCAGGATGATTCGAAAAAGCGCCCTTCGATCCAGGCGCCGACGAGGATGCCGCCGACCACCCAGAGCAGCGGCCAGTTGCCCACGCCGAGCCCGGCCAGCGCCGGCCCCGGGCAGACCCCGCTGAGCCCCCAGCCGATGCCGAACACCGCGGCGCCGAACAGGGTTCGCCGATCCAGATGCGACGGGTGCCTGGCCCAGCCGAGGCCGAACACGGGACGAACCAGCAGCCGAGGCAGCAGGCGGTAGCCGATGAGCACGGTGCCCGCGGCGCCGCCCATCACCAGCAGCAGGCCCATGTCGTGCAGCAGCAGGAAGCGCAGGATCGCCTCGGGTTGCACCATGGTCGACCAGGCCAGGCCGAAGCCGAAGAGCATACCCGAGACGCATGCCGAGGCAAACACCGCGCCGGGGTGGAAGGGCTTGAGTTGCATGGCGGCCTCCGCGCTTCAGAAACCGCCGGCAGCGCGTACCAGGTGCGCGGTGACGATGGCGGTGGTCAGGAACGTACACACCGCGAGCAGCGAAGGCAGCTGCAGCGAACCCAATCCGCAGATGCCGTGGCCGGAGGTGCAGCCCCCGCCCATGCGCGCGCCGAAGCCGGCGAAGACCCCGCCCAGCGCCAGTTGCCAGGTCGGCACCGCGGTCACGAAGGGGTGGCCGTGGCGCACCAGCTCCAGGTAGACCGCGGCGCCGAGGATCATTCCCAGACCATAGAACATGCGCCAATTTCTGGTTGCAACCAGTTTGGGTTGCTGGAAATGCGGCCATTTGCTGAACCAGGACCAGAATGCACTGTACGCAGTGCTGACGCCTCCGATGAATCCCGTGAGTGCGAACAGCAGGCTGACGCCCAGTCCGATGAATACTCCACCGCCGAGGAAATGCACCCAGCCGGTCGGAAACCAGTGTGCCAGAGTCTGCATGGTGAGGTTTCAGGGAAGATTTCGGGTTGCGCAAGCGCCCTGGGATAGCTCCGGCAGGGCGCGGAACGGCCGGATTCGCTGTGACGGCCGGCTTCGCGATGGTACAGCTACCAGTATCAACGGTGTTGCATGCATGGTCGCGGCGTACACTGCCCAGGCATGGATGGTGCACCTCCCGACACAGCCGCGCCGCCGCCGCGGCGCCTGAATCTGCACGCCTTCGCGCGCGCCGGCCGCGGCCTGCAAGGCGACATCGGGCTGGATGCGCTGCCGCGTCTGGCGGCGTCGCTGCATGGCGATGCGCGGGAGTTGCGGTCGCTGCGGGTGCAGTGGGAATTGCTGGGCCGCGTGGACCTCGAGCCAGGAGGGCAGGCGGTCGAGCGGGTGCGCCTGCGCGTGGCCGGCATGTTGCCGCTGCTGTGCCAGCGTTGCCTGCAGGGGGTGCTGCAGCGCGTCGACGACAGTGCCACGTTGCGCCTGGTCGATGAGGAGCCGTCGCTCGACGCCGAGGAACTGGAGTCGGAGGAGGAGTCCTTTTGCGCGCGCCAGCCGGTGGACGTGCTGGAATTGATCGAGGATCAACTGATCCTGGCGCTTCCCCTGGTGCCGATGCATGCGCTGTGCCCCCAGCCTCTCCCGGCTTCGACCGGGAAGCTTCCCGAGCAGGACGAGCCGTCGCCGTTTGCCGTGCTGGCCAGGCTGCGCAGGCCGGACTGAGCCGCGCACGAGGCCCTGGCGCCGCGCGAGGGCATTCCAGGCTGCTCCACGATTGGCGGCGCCGGATCGCGGTGTACAATCGCGGGATTTTTCCCCAGGGGTTGGCCATGGCCGTTCAGCAAAACAAGAAGTCGCCGTCCAAGCGCGGCATGCATCGTTCCCACCAGCATCTGGGCCAGCCTCCGGTGGCTCTTGAGCCGACCACCGGAGAGGTGCACCTGCGTCACCACATCAGCCCGACCGGCTTCTACCGCGGGCGCAAGGTGCTGAAGACCAAAAGCGAAGAGTGAAGGGTGGGGGCGGCGTGGGGCGTGGCCTGAAGTGCGGCGTGGGGCGTAGCGAACGCAGGCTGCCGACGGATCCTCTGCGCGCCACCTGCATGGAGGCCGACGGGCCGCGCGCCGTGGCCGCACGGTTCGACGTGCGCGCATCCTCGCGGAGCGGGCGATGAGCGCCTGCGTGGCGGTCGACGTCATGGGCGGCGACCACGGCCCGGCCGAGACCTTGCCGGCCTGCCGCGCGCTGCTCGACCGCCATCCCCAGGTGCAACTGCTGCTCGTCGGCCAGCCCGACGCGATGCGGCCCGTCCTGCACGGCCTGGGGCTCGACGCGCACCAGCGCGTGCGCGTGGTCGCCGCCAGCGAGGTCGTGACCATGGACGATCCCGTGGAGGTCGCGCTGCGGCGCAAGAAGGATTCGTCGATGCGCCGCGCCATCGAGCTCGTCAAGGAGGGCAGTGCGCAGGCCTGCGTGTCCTCGGGCAACACCGGAGCGCTGATGGCCGTGGCGCGCTACCTGCTGAAGACGCTGCCGGGGATCGACCGCCCGGCCATCGCCACCTACCTGCCCAACGCCGCCGGAGGATCCACGCTGGTGCTCGACCTCGGCGCCAATGTCGACTGCGAGGCGGCCAACCTGCTGCAGTTCGCCGTCATGGGCACGGCCTTCGCCGCCGCCGGTGGGCGTGCCGATCCCAGCGTCGGCCTGCTCAACGTCGGCGAGGAGGCGATCAAGGGCAGCGAAATGATCAAGCAGGCTGGGGAACTGCTGCGCCAGGCGCACGCCGAAGGCAGGCTGCATTTCGCCGGCAATGTCGAGGGCGACGACATCTTCAAGGGTGCGGTCGATATCGTCGTCTGCGACGGTTTCGTCGGCAACGTGGCCCTGAAGACCACCGAAGGCGTGGCGCGCATGCTCACCGGGATGATGCGCGAGGAGTTCATGCGCAACCTGGGCACGCGCCTGCTGGCGCTGGCGGTGCGGCCGCTGCTGATGCGCTTTCGTCGGCGTGTCGACCCGCAGCGCTACAACGGCGCGGCCCTGCTGGGGCTGCGGGGGCTGGTGTTCAAGAGCCATGGCGCGGCCGATGCCTTCGGTTTCGAGCAGGCGCTGGAGCGTGCCTACGAGGCCGCGCAGGGTCAGGTGGTGCAGGAAATCGAGCGCATTCTCGCCACCCTGCACCCGGCCGCTCCCCCAGGCCCGGCCGATCCGGGCGACCTCCCCACCATGCATTGAAGGCCCGGAGCCGCGGCACGCGCAGCGCGGCTCCCATCGAAACGCTCGCCTCCGCCCACCGCACCGCGATTCCCATGCCGATCTACTCCCGCATCCTCGGTACCGGCAGCTACCTGCCGCCGAAGACGGTACGCAACGATGAACTCGCCGCGCAACTGGCGCTCGAGGGCATCGAGACCAGCGATACCTGGATCGTCGAACGCACCGGCATCCGCGAGCGCCACTTCGCCGCCGCCGGCACAGGCAGCGTGGATCTGGGCGAGCAGGCGGCGCGCGCGGCCTTGCAGGCGGCGGCAGTGGATCCGGCGCAGATCGACCTCGTGGTGGTCGCGACCTCCACTCCGGACATGATCTTTCCGTCCGATGCCGCGCTGCTGCAGGCGCGCCTGGGATGCCCCGGAGGCCCGGCTTTCGACGTGCAGGCGGTGTGCGCGGGTTTCGTCTATGCGCTCAGCGTGGCCGACCAGTTCGTGCGCGCGGGCAGCGTGCGCAACGCCCTCGTCGTCGGCACCGAGGTGTTCTCGCAGATCCTGGATTTCTCCGATCGCACCACCTGCGTGCTGTTCGGCGATGGTGCCGGCGCCGTGGTGCTGGGGCCTTCGCAGGAGCCGGGCATCCTCGCCAGCGCCTTGCATGCCGACGGCCGCCAGGCGGGCATCCTGCGCACCCCGGGCTGCATCCGCGGCGGCGCGGTCAGCGGTCGGCCCTTCCTGGAAATGGATGGCCAGGCGGTGTTCAAGCAGGCCGTGCATGTGCTGGAAAGCGTGGCCCGCGAAGTGCTCGAGAAGGGCGGGCGCCGGGCCTCCGAGGTCGACTGGCTGGTTCCGCATCAGGCGAACATCCGCATCATGCTGCACACGGCCCGCAAGCTGGGCATTCCACCGGAACGGGTGGTACAGACGGTGGCCTCGCATGGCAACACCTCGGCGGCATCGATTCCGCTGGCGCTGGACAGCGCGGTGCGTGGCGGGCAGATCCGGCGCGGCCAGACCCTGCTGCTGGAGGCCGTCGGCGGCGGACTGACCTGGGGCGCCTCGCTGCTCGTCTATTGACAACGGTAGCGCCTGGCAGCGTGCGCGGCAAGCTGCCGCCCCATGACCGCCGGGCGAGGAGATACGACATGAAACCATTCGCCTTCGTGTTTCCCGGGCAGGGCTCGCAGTCGGTGGGCATGCTCGATGCGGTGGCCGCGCACCCGGTCGTGCGCGAGACCCTGCGCGAGGCCTCCGAGGTGCTGGGGCAGGATCTGCCGCGGCTGATCGGCCAGGGGCCGGCCGATGCGCTGAACCTGACCACCAACACCCAGCCGGTGATGCTGGCGGCCGGCATCGCGCTGTGGCGTCTGTGGCTGGCCGAGGTAGGCGCGGAGCCGGCGCTGATGGCCGGGCACAGCCTCGGCGAATACACCGCGCTGGTGGCCGCCGGGGCGATTCGCTTCGCCGATGCCTTGCCCCTGGTGCGCTTCCGTGCCGAGGCCATGCAGCAGGCGGTTCCTGTGGGTGCGGGCGGCATGGCCGCGGTGCTCGGGCTCGACGATGACGCGGTGCGCGCGGTCTGCGCGCAGGCGGCCGAGCAATGCGGCGAGGCAGTCGAGGCGGTGAATTTCAACGCCCCCGGGCAGGTCGTGATCGCCGGAACCCGCGCCGGGGTCGACTGCGCCTGCGCGCTGCTCAAGGCTCATGGCGCCAAGCGCGCGCTGCCGCTTCCGGTGTCGGCGCCATTCCACAGCAGCCTGCTGGCTCCCGCCGCGGAGCGCCTGGCCGAGTATCTGGCGGGGGTGGATATCGCCCCACCCCGCGTGCCGGTGATCCACAATGTCGATGTCGCGCGTCACGCCGATGCCCAGGGCATCCGCGCCGCGTTGTCGGCGCAGGCGGCACGTCCGGTGCGCTGGGTCGAGTGCGTGCAGGCGCTGCGTGACGCCGGCTGCCAGGATCTGGTCGAATGCGGGCCTGGCAGGGTGCTGGCCGGTCTGGCACGGCGCATCGACGCGCAGCTGCGCGGCCATGCCCTGGTCGACGCGGCCAGCGCGCAAACCATCAGGGAGGAGTTGCAATGAGCGAATCCGCGGGCGCGCTGGCCGGGCAGCTGGCGCTGGTGACCGGAGCGACCAGGGGCATCGGGCAGGCGATCGCTGCCGAGCTGTGCAGCCAGGGCGCCTACGTCGTGGGTACCGCCACGAGCGCGTCCGGCGCGGCGGCGATCAGCGAGGCGCTGGGCGACGCGGGACGCGGCGTGCAGCTCGACGTCAACGACGCGGCGGCCTGCGACAGCCTGATCGATGGGCTGGTGCGCGAGCGCGGCGGGTTGCATGTGCTGGTCAACAACGCCGGCATCACCCGCGACACCCTGGCGCTGCGCATGCGCGACAGCGACTGGCAGCTGGTGCTGGACACCAATCTGAGCGCGGTATTCCGGCTGTGCCGCGCGGTGCTGCGGCCGATGATGCGCCAGCGCGCCGGGCGCATTGTCAACATCACGTCGGTGGTCGGTGCCAGTGGCAACCCGGGCCAGGCCAACTATGCTGCAGCCAAGGCAGGGGTCGCCGGCATGACGCGCGCGCTGGCGCAGGAGGTGGGCAGCCGCAACGTCACCGTGAACTGCGTCGCGCCGGGCTTCATCGACACCGACATGACGCGCGCACTCGGCGACGATGCGGCGCGCGCGCTGCGCGCGCGCATTCCCATGGGTCGCCTGGGTCAGCCGCAGGACATCGCACATGCGGTAGGCTTCCTGGTCAGTCCGCAGGCTGGCTACATCACCGGCGGTGAACTGCACGTCAACGGCGGCTTGTATATGTGCTGATGGTGTTGGTCTGGGCAGGGGTGGATAGAATTCAAAAGCCTTTTTTCTGGAGAATTACATGAGTGATATCGAGCAGCGCGTCAAGAAGATCATCGCCGAACAACTCGGCGTGGCCGAGGATCAAGTCACCAACGACAAATCCTTCGTGAACGATCTCGGCGCGGACTCCCTGGACACGGTCGAGCTGGTGATGGCGCTGGAAGACGAATTCGGTATCGAAATACCCGACGAAGACGCCGAGAAGATCACCACCGTGCAGCTGGCGGTGGACTACGCCCAGCAGCACTACAAGGGCTGAGGCAGCATTGCGTCGGCGGCGGTCGCAGGAGCAGCGCCCCCGCCGCCGTTTCCGGTGCGTGGTCGCGACGCGAATTCCGGGGCGTCGTGACCGCTCGTTCCTTCCCGGAAGATCCCGGTTCCGAGCATCGTCCGCCTGTCTGCCATGACCGCCTGTCTGCCATGACTCTTCGCCGCCGCATCGCCATCACCGGCCTGGGTATCGTCTCCCCCGTGGGCAACACGGTCGAGCAGGCCTGGAGCAACCTGGTCGCCGGCAAGTCCGGGATCGGGCCGATCACCAAGTTCGACGCCTCCACCTTCTCCGCGCGCATCGCCGGCGAAGTGCTGGACTTCGACATCGGGCAGTACATAGCGATGAAGGAGGCCCGGCATATGGACACCTTCATCCATTACGGCCTGGCCGCGTCGATCCAGGCCGTGCGCGACAGCGGACTGGACACCGCGCCTTCAATCGACCCGGATCGTGTCGGCGTGATGGTAGGGTCGGGAATCGGCGGCCTGCCGATGATCGAGCAGACCTACCAGGAATTCATCGACCGTGGCGCGCGGCGGATCTCGCCGTTCTTCGTTCCCTCGTCGATCATCAACATGATTTCCGGTCACCTGTCGATCCAGTACGGGTTCCAGGGGCCGAACCTTGCGGTGGTCACCGCCTGCACCACCGGTCTGCATGCGATCGGACTGGCTGCGCGGCTGATCGAAAGCGGCGACGCTGATGCGATGATTGCCGGCGGCTCGGAGGCCACCGTCTGTCCGCTGGGTATTGGCGGCTTCGCGTCGGCGAGGGCGTTGTCCACGCGCAACGACGACCCGCAGGCGGCCAGCCGACCCTGGGACAAGGATCGCGACGGTTTCGTGCTCGGCGAAGGCGCCGGAGTCATGATGCTCGAGGACTGGGAGCACGCGACGCGCCGAGGCGCGCGCATCTACGCCGAGCTCGTGGGTTTCGGCATGAGCGCCGACGCCCATCATGTCACCGCGCCGAATGTCGACGGTCCGCGCAAGTGCATGCTCGCGGCCCTGCGCAATGCCGGGGTGGCATCCGACCAGGTGCAGTACCTGAACGCCCACGGCACGTCGACCCCGCTGGGCGACAAGAACGAGAGCGATGCCATCAAGGCGGCCTTCGGTGCGCATGCCCACGACCTGGTGATCAGTTCGTCGAAGTCGATGACCGGCCACCTGCTGGGAGGTGCCGGCGGCGTGGAGGCCTTGTTCACCGTGCTGGCGGTGCACCACCAGGTGGCGCCGCCGACGATCAATCTCGAGCACCCCGATCCCGACTGCGATCTCGACTACTGCCCGAACACCGCGCGACGGATGCCGATCGAGTACGCGCTGAAGAACAACTTCGGTTTCGGGGGCACCAACGGTTCGGCCGTGTTCCGTCGCGTCTGAGGGCGCGCAGGCCATGTCCCCGGCCACCGTGCTGCATGTCCGTGTCGAGCGCTTCGCGCGCTGGCATGCCCTGCTCACGGCCTTCGATGCGGCGGTCGCGCTGGCCGGGGTGTGGAACGGCTGGCAATGGTGGATCGGGGGCAGCGCGCAGGAGTTCCGCGTCATGGCCGGGCTTTCGCTCGGGGTGTTCCTGATGGTGCTGACCGCGCAGGTTCCCTACTGGAAGCTGCGCCGCTTCACCCTCAGCCATGGCGCGCAGGGGTGGGCCCTGCAACTCGATCGCCGACAACTGCAACTGGCGCGCGTTCGCGCCCTCAGCCTGCCCGGACTGCTGCTGGTGCTGGGCATGAGCGACCGCGGCCACGAAGTGCTGCCCGTGCCCTCCGATATTGCACCCGCTGTCTGGCGGGAATTGCGCATTCGTCTGGCTCTTTAACGCCACGCGCACTGTAATAGCGTCGTCGGCATGTCCGAGCGCCTGCCGTGACGCTTCCCCTGGTGGCCCGACGGCCCTGCGGCCCTGGACTGGCCGCCGTGGCGTCGCCAGGGGCTGCTCCGCCTGCCGGATTTCCCCCTGCGCTGCCACCAACGGGGTGCGGGCCCGATCGGCTCCCGGAACCGGCCCCTTTCCAGCCCTCTCGTGCACGACCGAATCGACCAGGCGCTTGTCCAGCGGGCACAAGGAGGCGACCAGCGTGCCTTCGAACTCCTGGTGGCCAAGTACCAGCGGCGCATCTTTCGCCTGGTCTCGCGTTTTGTAGGCGACCCCGCGGCCGCCGAGGACATCGCGCAGGAAACCTTCCTTCGCGCCTACCGGGCGCTGGGCAGCTTTCGAGGTGACAGCCAGTTCTACACCTGGCTGTACCGCATTGCGGTGAACACTGCCAAACGCAGCGCGCTGGACGTGGCTCGCGGCCCGATCCTGCAGGAAAGCCAGAAATCGTGCGCGACCGAGGAAACTTTTGGCCCCGAGGAGCTACTAAGTTCGGTGGAAACCCCGGAGTCCCTGATGGCGAGTCGGCAGATCGCCGACGCCGTGAAGGCCGCGCTGGAGGCATTGCCCGAGGAGTTGCGCACCGCGATCGTGCTGCGGGAAATCGAGGGCTTGAGCTATGAGGAGATTGCGCGCCTGATGACATGCCCTCCGGGTACCGTGCGATCCCGGATCTTCCGCGCGCGGGAGGCCATCGCGCGCCAGCTGCGTCCCCTGCTGGGGACGCGTTCGGGCGAGCGCTGGTGACATGGACTGGCACGCCCGAGGATCAAGAGGTCGAGTCATGGACGAAACAGGGGCGCCGCCCGAGCAGGCGCAGACGCAGCGGATCCGCCAGTGGGTCTCCGCATGGATGGACGAATGGATCGAGGCCTGCGAGTCGTTCGCGTCCGCCGCAGCGAGCGCGGGCGACCGCGCCTGGATGGCACAGGCCGGCGCGCAGGATCCGCGGGTGCGCGCGGCCTGGCTCGAATACCACAGCATCGGTGACTGTCTGCGCGGCGTCGCGTGGGCGCCCGACATCGACCAGCAGGCCTTCCTCGCGCGCTTGCGCCAGCGCCTGCTGCAGGAGCCTGCGCCGGATGGCGCCGACCCACGCCAGCCTGCGTGGTTCCCGCTGCAGGCGCTGTGGATGCGCGCACGAGCCCGTGGCCCGGCATGGGCCGGTGGCCTGCTCGCGGCGGCCTTGCTGCTGTTCGGCGAGGTGCTGTGGCACGAGCATGCCGCGCGCCCTGCGCTGGCCGCGCAGCGACCAGTCCCGCCGCCTTCGGCGCAGGCCGCGGCATGGCAGGGCGCATTCGAGGAACTTGCGAAGGGGCAGTGCCTGCGCACCCGTCACGTGGCGGCGCCGCATCAAAAGACGGGAAAATAAGCGCTACGAAAGCGCGGAAAAGCAGAGAAGTATGCGAAAATTTTACGATATGACGAAATAAGAAATTTAAAAAAGCGAATTACTTAAAATTTTTGTCCAGAATGAGGTCGCGAGACCTCGGGGCGCCTGCGAGCGGTTCGGTCCGGGGGCTTAAAATGAAGGCCCAACAAGCAGTTGCCAAACGATTTTGTTGGTAGGCGCGACGCGAACGGCCGCGCCTTTTTTTTGTCCAGGCGGTGCGCGGCGCGTGCAGCGAGCAACCGGCCGTATCCTCCAGCGCATGCAACGGATCCGAAATTTCTCGATCATCGCCCACATCGACCACGGCAAATCGACCCTGGCCGACCGCCTGATCCAGCGCTGCGGCGGGCTGTCGGAGCGGGAGATGGAAAGCCAGGTTCTCGACTCCATGGATCTGGAGCGTGAGCGTGGAATCACCATCAAGGCGCAGACCGCGGCGCTGAGCTACCGTGCGCGCGACGGCCAGGTCTATCAGTTGAACCTGATCGACACTCCGGGGCATGTCGACTTCAGCTACGAAGTCAGCCGCTCCTTGTCGGCCTGTGAAGGAGCGTTGCTGGTCGTCGATGCCAGCCAGGGCGTCGAGGCGCAGACGGTGGCCAATTGCTACACCGCGATCGAGCTCGGCGTCGAGGTCGTTCCGGTGCTCAACAAGATGGATCTGCCGCAGGCGGATCCGGATGCCGCGCGCCGCGAGATCGAGGACGTGATCGGCCTCGACGCCTCGGAGGCCCTGCTGGCGAGTGCCAAGACCGGCATGGGCATCGAGGAGATCCTGGAGGCTGTGGTCGCGCGCATACCGGCACCCCAAGGGGATCCGCAGGCGCCTGCCAAGGCCCTGGTGATCGACTCCTGGTACGACAGCTATGTGGGCGTGGTGATGCTGGTGCGCGTGTTCGACGGCGTGTTGCGCCTGCGCGAGCGCATCCAGCTGATGGCCACCGGAGCGCAATACACCTGCGAGCAACTCGGGGTGTTCACCCCGAAGTCGGTGGCGCGCGAACAGCTCTCGGCTGGCGAAGTGGGCTTTGTCATCGCCGGTATCAAGGAACTCAAGGCCGCCCGCGTCGGTGACACCGTGACCCAGGCCGCGCGCCCGGCCGCACAGCCCTTGCCAGGGTTCAAGGAAGTACAGCCGCAGGTCTTCGCCGGCTTGTACCCGGTGGAGGCGAACCACTACGACGCGCTGCGCGATGCCCTGCAGAAGCTGCAGCTCAACGATGCCGCGCTGCGCTTCGAACCCGAGGTGTCGTCGGCGCTGGGCTTCGGTTTCCGCTGCGGCTTCCTCGGGCTGCTGCACATGGATATCGTGCAGGAGCGCCTGGAGCGTGAATACGACATGGATCTGATCACCACCGCGCCTTCGGTGGTGTACCAGGTGCGCCTGCGCGACGGCTCCATGCTGACCGTCGACAACCCCTCGAAGATGCCTGAGGTCGGGCGCATCGAATCCATCCTCGAGCCGATTGTCGCGGTGCGCCTGTTCATGCCGCAGGACTATGTCGGCGCGGTGATGACCCTGTGCAACGCCAAGCGCGGCGTGCAGACCAACATGTCCTACCTCGGGCGCCAGGTGCAGCTGAGCTACGAAATGCCCCTGGCCGAGATCGTGCTGGATTTCTTCGACAAGCTCAAGTCCATTTCCCGCGGCTATGCGTCGATGGACTACAGCTTTCTCGAGTACCGGGCGGCCGATGTGGTGAAGGTGGACATGCTGATCAACGGCGAGCGCGTCGACGCGCTGTCGCTGATCGTGCATCGCGCGCAGAGCCAGTATCGCGGTCGCGACGTGGCGGCGAAGATGCGCGAACTCATCCCGCGCCAGATGTTCGATGTGGCGATCCAGGCTGCGATCGGGGCGAACATCATCGCCCGTGAGACAATCAAGGCGATGCGCAAGAACGTGCTGGCCAAGTGCTATGGGGGCGACATCACGCGCAAGCGCAAGCTGCTCGAAAAGCAGAAGGCCGGCAAGAAGCGCATGAAGCAGATCGGCACCGTCGAGGTGCCCCAGGAAGCCTTCCTGGCGATTCTCAAGGTCGAAGACTGACTCTCCCTTTCCCGACCCAGTTTCATGGAAGAACCGGCTGTCAATTTCACCCTGTTGCTGTTCGCGCTGCTGGTGTTCACCGGCGGGTTCTGGGTCGCCGAGAGGCTGTATTTCGCACCGCGCCGACGCGCCACCGCGCGGGATACGCTGGCTGCGCTGCACGCCCGGCGCGACGAACTCGCCAGGCAGGGACTGGTGGCCGACGAGTCCCTCAGCGAGCACAGCCTGTCCGCCACCCGAGAGCGGCTGTTGCGCCAGCCCTGGTGGCTGGAATGGACGGCCGGGCTGTTCCCGGTGATCGCGCTGGTGTTCGCGCTGCGTTCGTTCATCGCCGAGCCGTTCAAGATCCCCTCGGGCTCGATGGAGCCGACGCTGGTTCCCGGCGACCTGATCCTGGTCAACAAGTTCGTGTACGGCCTGCGCCTGCCGCTGATCCACCAGCGCCTGACGACCGGCAGCGCTCCCCGGCGTGGCGATGTGATCGTGTTCCGGCTACCCAAGGATCCGGCGGTCGACTACATCAAGCGCATCGTCGGAATTCCTGGCGACACCGTGTCGTACGAGAACAAGCAGCTGGTGATCAACGGCCGCGCGATCGCCGAGCAGGGCGACGGGCATTGGTTCGACCCCTCGTCGGAGCAGCGGTACCTGCAGTACCGGGAGAACCTGGACGGGGCCGAGCACCGCATCCTGATCGACCCGCAGGCACCGCCGTTCCTGCATCAGCCGCCGGACAACTTCCCTCATCGCGACGCCTGTCATTATGATGCGCAGGGGTTCGTCTGCAAGGTGCCTCCCGGAATGTACTTTGTCATGGGAGACAACCGTGACGATTCCCTGGACTCTCGCTACTGGGGCTTCGTGCCCCGGGCCAACATCGTGGGGAAGGCGTTTTTCGTCTGGATGAGTTTCGCGGGCCTGCGGTACATCGGGCCGATCCATTGAGCCGGTTTGGAATTCCCGGCCCGGGTGGGGTTTGCATCATGAGCCATGCACAACGTCAACGCGGTATCACCCTGATCGGACTGCTCTTCTGGGGCACGATCGTCGCCATGCTGGTGATCCTGGGCATGCAGGTGGTGCCCGACTGGCAGGAGGCGATGTCCGTGCAGCATGCCGTCGATGTGGCGGCCAAGTCCGCGCAGACGGTAGGGGGCATCCGCACCAAGTTCGACAAGATGGCCGAGGTCGACTATATCAATTCCATCAGCGGCAAGGATCTGTCGATCACCAAGGTCAACGGAAGCGTGGTTGTTTCCTATGCCTACAGCAAGGAGATCCACCTCGTCGGGCCGGCCTACCTGTTGTTGAAATTCTCCGGGAAATCGCATTGATGTCTCGCCGCGCCTGGCTGGCGCAGCCGGGCCCGCAGCGCGGAGGGGTGGGGTGAATCCGCTGGACGAACTGCAGTCGCGCCTGGGCTACCGCTTCGGCGACGCCGCGCTGCTGCGTCGCGCGCTGACCCATCGAAGCCATGGTGTGTTGCACAACGAGCGCCTGGAGTTTCTGGGCGACGCCGTGCTGAACCTGCTCGTCGCGCAGATGCTGTACGCCGATGGCGAGGCCGATGAAGGTCGGCTGTCCTACGCGCGCGCGGCGCTGGTGCGCGAGGAAACCCTGGCCGAGTTGGCCAGCGAGCTGCAACTGGGCGCGCAACTGCAACTCGGGCAGGGCGAACAGCGCAGCGGTGGACGGCGGCGCAGCTCGATACTCGCCGATGCGCTGGAGGCGGTGATCGGCGCGGTCTACCTCGATGGCGGGATGCACGCGGCGGTGGCCTTGGGACAGCGCCTGTACGCCGGACGCCTGCGCGCGCTCGACGGCCAGGTCAGCACGAAGGACGCCAAGACCCGGCTGCAGGAGCTGCTGCAGGCGCGCCGCTTGCCGGTTCCGGTCTACCGCGTGTGCCAAACCAGCGGTCCGCAGCACGCGCAGAGCTTTGCCGTGACCTGCGAGATCCCCGCGCTCGCCCTGTGCAGCAGCGGTGACGGCGCGAGCCGGCGCGCTGCCGAACAACAGGCAGCGCAGTCGATGATCGCCCTGTTCGAGCAGTGCCTGCAGGCGGGTGCCGACGCGGCGCGCGGCGAAGCCGGGGGGTGCGCGCCGTGAACGACCAGCATCAGGCCGCGCAGGGGGCGCCGCTGCGGCGCTTCGGCAGTATCGCCATTGTCGGCAGGCCCAACGTGGGCAAGTCGACCCTGCTCAACGCCCTTGTCGGGCAGAAGATCAGCATCACGTCGGACAAGGCGCAGACCACGCGCCATCGCCTGCTCGGGGTGCGCACCCTGGGTGAGGTGCAATACGCCTTTGTCGACACCCCGGGTTTCCAGTTACGCCACACGCGCGCACTGCAGCGGGCCATGAACCGCAGCGTGCGTGGCGCGCTCGACGAGGTGGACGTGGCGCTCTGGGTGGTCGAGGCCGGCACCTGGAGCGAGGCCGACGAGCGGGTCGGCGCCCTGCTGCCGGCCGGGCGGCCGGTGATCCTGGTGGCCAACAAGCTCGACCGCATCCGCGGGCGCGAGAGCCTGCTGCCCTGGCTGGCCGAGCGCGGCCGGGATCCGCGTCTGGCGCAGATTGTTCCGCTGTCGGCGCGGCGCGAGGCCGATGTCCGGCGCCTGCTGGAGGTGATCGCTCCCTACCTGCCCGAGGGGCCCTGGGGCTTCGATGCCGATGCGCTGACCGACCGCAGCGAGCGCTTCATGGCGGCCGAGATCCTGCGCGAAAAGCTCTTTCGCCTGACCGGGGATGAGTTGCCCTACGGCAGCACGGTGCTCATCGACCAGTTCGAGGAGCAGGGACGGCAGCGCCGCATCGCAGCCAGCATCGTGGTCGAGCGCGACAGCCACAAGGCCATGGTCATCGGCGCCGGGGGGGCGCTGATCCGGCGCATCTCCACCGAGGCGCGGCAGGACATGCAAAAGTTGTTCGACGCTCCCGTGTTCCTGGAAGTCTGGGTCAAGACGCGCTCGGGCTGGGCCGACGACCAGGCCGCGGTGCGCGCCTTCGGCTACGAGGACTGACGCCGCACGGGCCATGAGCCTTGTCCGTTCGCGCATCGAGCGCGCCCACGACCAGCCGGCCTACGTCCTGCACGCCCACGCCTGGCGCGAGACCAGCCTGATCCTCGACGTATTCAGCCGCCACCACGGCCGGCTGGCCCTGGTGGCCAAGGGTGCCAAGCGTCCCCATTCCCCGCTGCGCACCGTGCTGCTGGGATTCGCCCCCTTCAGCGCCAGCTGGAGCGGGCGCGGCGAGGTGCGCACCCTGACGCGCGCCGAGTGGAGCGGCGGCGTGGCGCCGCTGGCCGGGCTGGGGTTGCTGTGCGGCTTCTATTTCAACGAACTGCTGATGCGCCTGCTGCCGCGCGAGGATCCCCACGAGGCCTTGTTCGATCGCTACCACGCCGCGCTCGCCTGCCTGGGCGAGCGCGCGCACGCCACGGCGCAGCAGGTCGAGCCCTTGCTGCGGGAGTTCGAGGTCGACCTGCTGCGCCAGCTCGGCCACCTGCCTGCGCTGCATCTGCTGAGCAGCAGCGGCCAGCCGCTGCGGCAGGAGCAGCGCTACCTGGTGGATCCCCAGCGCGGTGTGCTCGAGGCCGGCGATGCCGACCCTGCGCAGGCCATCGACGGCGCCCAGCTGCTGGCCATCGCGGCCGCCGACTGGCGATATCCCGGAGCGCTGCGCACGGCCAAGAGCCTGATGCGCGAGCTGCTTGGCTATCATCTGGGCGCGCGCCCGCTGCGCACGCGCCAGCTGCTGATCGATCTGCACCAACTATGAATCCACTCGTCGACCCGGCGCCGCGGGGCCCGCTGCTCGGGGTCAACATCGACCATGTCGCCACCCTGCGCAATGCTCGTGGCGGCAGCGCTCCCGATCCCCTGCAGGCCGCACTGGCCGCGGTGCGCGGCGGCGCCGACATCCTCACCTTCCATCTGCGCGAGGATCGCAGGCACATCCGCGACGCCGACGTGCAGCGCCTGCGCGAGCAGTCCCCGGTGCCGCTGAACTTCGAAGCCGCGGCGACCTCGGACATGCTGGACATCATCGAGCAGGTTCGCCCGCAGATGGTGTGCCTGGTTCCCGAGCGTCGTCAGGAGCTGACCACCGAAGGCGGGCTGGACGTGCGCGGCCAGTTCGAGCGCGTGCATGATGCCTGCACGAGGCTGGCGCGGGCTGGCTGCCGGGTGTCGCTGTTCATCGAGGCCGAGGCGCTGCAGGTGGAGGCTTGCGCGGCCAGCGGCGCGCCCTGTGTCGAGTTGCACACCGGGGCCTTTGCACTGGCCGTCGAGGCCGGCGATGCTGCGCGCGCGGAGCAACAGCTGCAGCGGCTGCGTGCAGCCGTCGAACAGGCGCGCGCCGCCGGACTGCGCGTCCATGCCGGCCATGGACTGGATCTGCGCAGCACGCCGACGCTGGCGGCCTTGCCGGGGATCCGGGAATTGCATATCGGGCATGCGCTGGTGGGCCACGCGCTGTTCGTCGGCATGGAGCAGGCGGCGCGTGATTTCCGCGCCTGCATCGAGCGTGCCGCCGGGGCCGGGCGGTGAACGCCATCCTGCACGGGGTCGGCACCGACATGTGCGACCTGCGGCGCATCGAGCAGGTGTGGCAGCGTCATGGCCGGCGCTTCGCGCAGCGCGTGCTCGGCGAGCGCGAGCTGGTGGTGTTCGAGGCGCGGCGGGCGCGCCACGCCGCCCGCGGCATAGCCTACCTCGGCACTCGTTTCGCGGCCAAGGAGGCGCTGTCCAAGGCTCTGGGCCTCGGCTTGCGCATGCCGATGACGTGGCGCGCCTGCGAAATCCTCAATGCCGCCGACGGCCGGCCGCAGGTGCACCTGCACGGCGAGCTGGCACTGTGGTGTGCGCAGCGCAGGCTGCGCCTGCACGTCAGCATCAGCGACGAAGTGCACAGCGCGGTGGCCTTCGCGCTGGCCGAGACCCTGCCGCCCGGGGTAGGCCCTTGAGCCCGGCCGCCCGGCCCGATTCCTCCACCTTGCCTCGACGATGAGCCTGCCGCATGCCCCGTTGCTGATCGATGTCGCAGGGCTCGAGCTGGCGCCGCACGAGCGCCGCCGCCTGCGCGACCCACTGGTCGGCGGAGTGATCCTGTTTGCCCGCAACTGGCAGTCGCGGCGCCAGTTGCTGGCCTTGGTCGCGCAGATCCGCGCCGCGCGCGCGGATCTGCTGATCACCGTCGATCAGGAGGGCGGCAGGGTGCAGCGGCTGCGCGGCGACGGATTCACGTCGTTGCCGCCGATGGCCGCGCTGGGCCGGCAATGGATGCGCGATCCGATGCGTGCCGTGCAGGCCGCCGCCGCCTGCGGCTGCGTGCTGGCCGGGGAGCTGCGTGCCTGCGACATCGATCTGAGCTTCACCCCGGTGGTGGATCTCGACTGGGGTCGCTCGCAGGTCATCGGCGATCGCGCGCTGCATGCCGATCCCCGTGTCGTGGCCCTGCTGGCGCAGGCGCTGGTGTCGGGCATGCAGCGCGGCGGGCTGGCGCATTGCCTGAAGCACTTCCCCGGCCACGGCTGGGTGGAGGCCGACTCGCACCAGGCGCTGCCGCGCGACCCCCGCGGTCTGCGCCGGATCCTGGACTCCGATGCGGCTGCCTACGGCTGGCTGCGGCACGGCGCGCGCGCCGTCATGCCGGCGCACGTGGTGTACGCGCGGGTCGATTCCCTGCCGGCCGGTTTCAGCCGGCGCTGGATCGGCCAGGTGCTGCGCGAGCAACTGGGATTTGCCGGGGCCGTGATCAGCGACGATCTGACGATGCAAGGCGCGTTGCAGGTCGCCGGCGATCTCAGCCGCGGTGCGCTGATGGCCTTGCAGGCCGGTTGCGATCTGGTGCTGGTGTGCAATCGCTCGCAGCACGGCGGCGGGGAGGAGCTCGACAGGCTGCTCGACGATCTCCATCGCGCGCAGCAGCGCGGCGACTGGCAGGCCGACCCGGCAGCCGCCGCGCGCCGCGCAGGCCTGCGGGCCTGCCAGCCGGCGCTGTCGTGGGACGATCTCATGCTCGACGCCGCCTACGTTGCCGCGCTGGACGACCTTGCCGCCCTGGAGTGAGGGCACAAGCCCGCTGTGCGCGCGCGGCCCGGGCGGCTCATCGGGCCCGGCTCAGGGATAGAACAGATCGACGGTGTAGGAGTCGGGCATCGGGATCCCGCGCAGGCGCATCGGCAGCGCGAGCTCGAATTCCACCCCGACCGGCAGGCCCTCGCGCAGCCTTGCGTCCACCGCCGCCGGATCCAGCCCGAGCGCTCGCAGGTAGTCCCGTGGGGCAATGACCTTGCGCACCGTCGGCGTTCCGGCATCGCCCGAAAGGCTCAGCTGCAGCCAGGGATAGGAGACTGCGCTGTGCCCGCGGTTGTGCAGCGAGACCTTCAGCAGCAGCGCGGAGGGCCCGGCGGGCGACATGGAGGAGTTGTCGATCGCCAGGTCGTGCGGCCGGCGCGGAACCTGCAGCGTGCAGCCCGTCACCGCGCAAAGGCGCAGCAGCGCCGGTCGCAAGCGTGGCCAGCGCGCGGCCAGCTCGTTGCGGCCCACCCATGCTCCCTGCAGCCCAGCCAGCAGCAGCAGCAGGACGGCCAGGCTGCCGAGCAGGGCGCGTACCCACGGGCGTTGCCAGCGCTCCCGGCGGCGAGCCTGGCGCACGAAGGTGGGCTCGAACGACGGCTCGATGCGCACACGCCCGGCTTCATCGACCTCGGCGGGTTCCGCCGCAACGCCCTCCGGCTGTGCCTGCTTCGGCGACTCGGTCGTCGCATCGGCGGCATCCCCTGTCTGCGACGGCTCGGGTGCGGGGTCGATGTCGACGAGTTCGAGTTCGTGGAAGTCGCACAGGTCGTCCAGCCACTGTTCCCCGGATTCGTCGATGAGTTCCGGCTCGGCGGCCGCTGCCTGCACGAGCGCAACTTCCGGCCACAGTGCATGTTCGAGCGCAGGCTCCGGCACGGGCTCCGGCACGGGCTCCGGCACGGGCTCCGGCACGGATTCCGGCACGGATTCCGGCACGGGCTCCGGCACGGGCTCCGGCAGGGGTTCCGGCACGGGTTCCGGCACGGGCTCCGGCACGGGCTCCGGCACGGGCTCCGGCACGGGCTCCGGTACGGGCTCCGGAGCGGGCTCCGGAGCGGGCTCCGGAGCGGACACCTGCCGAGGCACAGGCGCGGGCTCCGGCGCCGGCACCGGCCGGGGCTGCGGCGGCGCTGCGTACTCGAAGCTGCGGGCCGCGGCGTCGAAGGCTTCGCCGCAGTGGCCGCAACGCACCCAGCCGCCGCTGAGCAGCAGCTGGTCGCGCACCAGCCGGAAGGCGGTCTGGCAGTGGGGGCAGCGGGTGGCCAGGGGCATCGCGCGAGTATAAGAACAGACCCGCGCCGTGCCCGGGTTCAACCCGGAACGCAGCCCTCCAGGCACACCCAGCCGTCGAGACTTTGCCACACCTGCAGCCGCGCATGGGGCGCGTAGACCTCGATCAGTTCCTCGGCCTGCCGCTCCAGGATGCCCGACAGCACCAGCCTGCCGCCGGGCACGCAGCGCGCGGCCAGCAGCGGCGCCAGCACGCGCAGCGGGGAAGCCAGGATGTTGGCCAGCACGATGTCGAAGCGGCGCTCGGGCAAGGCGTCGACGTGACTGCAGTGGTCGAGTTCCAGGGCATTCGCCTGAGCATTGGCTTGGGTGGCCTGCACCGCCACCTCGTCGATATCCACCGCGGCGACCTCGCCGGCGCCCAGCAGGCGTGCCGCCAGGGCGAGGATTCCCGACCCGCAGCCGTAGTCCAGCAGGCGCAGCCCGCGCAACTGCGGGTGCAGCGCCAGCCAGCGCAGGCAAAGCTGCGTCGTCGCGTGGGTGCCAGAGCCGAAGGCCAGTCCGGGATCGAGCCGCAGCACGGGTGCCGGCGTCGCCGGCGGCTCGTGCCAACTGGGAACGATCCACAGCCGCTGTTCGATGCACAGAGGCTGGAACTGCGACTGGGTCAAGCGCACCCAGTCCTGCTCCGGCACGTCCTGCTGGCGCACGCCGCTGAGGTCGGACAGCGTACCCAGCGCCAGCAGTTGCAGCAGCGCGCGATCGGCGGCGGCCTCGTCGTCGAACAGGGCGCGCACGAGGTTGTCGGACCAGGACTGGGCAGGTGGTGGCAGTCCAGGCTCGCCGAACATCGCGCTTTCGCCGGAACTCCCGGCCAGGCGATCCTCCACCGACACGCTCGACGCGCCCAGGGCCAGCAGTTCGTCCGGCAATTGCCGGGCAAGCCCGACGTCGGCGGGGATCAGGACTTCGCGGTAGCTCATGGCGTGGCAGGGGCAGGGCGCACGCCGGCTCAGCCCTGGCGTGCCGCCATGTATTCCTCGAGATAGTGGATGTTGGTGCCGCCTTCGACAAAGGCCGAGTCGACGAGCAGTTCGCGATGCAGGGGAATGTTCGTGGCGATGCCGTCGACGACCATTTCCGACAACGCCGTGCGCATGCGCGCCAGCGCCTGCTCGCGGGTCGCCCCGTGCACGATGATCTTGGCGATCATCGAGTCGTAGTTCGGCGGCACGAAGTAGCCGCTGTAGACATGCGAATCCACCCGCACCCCGGGGCCGCCGGGCACGTGCCACGTCGTGATGCGCCCGGGGCTGGGCACGAAGCGCACAGCATCCTCGGCATTGATGCGGCACTCGATCGCATGGCCGGTGCATTGCACCGCGCGCTGCTTCAGGGTCAGCGCCTCGCCCGCGGCAATGCGGATCTGCTGCACCACGATGTCGATGCCGGTGGTGAGTTCGGTTACCGGATGCTCGACCTGCACCCGGGTGTTCATCTCGATGAAATAGAACTCCCCGTTCTCGTACAGGAACTCGAAGGTGCCCGCGCCGCGGTAGGCGATCTTGCGGCAGGCATCGGCGCAGCGGGCACCGATGCGCTCGATCAGACGGCGTGGCACATGCGGCGCCGGCGCTTCCTCGAGGATCTTCTGGTGGCGCCGCTGCATCGAGCAGTCGCGCTCGCCCAGCCACAGCGCGTTGCCGTGTTCGTCGGCCAGCACCTGGATTTCGATATGCCGCGGATTGGTGAGGAATTTCTCCATGTACACGGCGGCATTGCCGAAGGCGCTCAGCGCTTCGCCCTTAGTCGTGGCCACCGCGTTGAGCAGAGCGGCTTCGGTGTGCACCACGCGCATGCCGCGGCCGCCCCCGCCTCCGGCGGCCTTGATGATCACCGGGTAGCCGATGGCGCGTGCCAGGCGGGTGATCTCCCGCGGATCCTCCGGCAGTTCGCCCTCGGATCCCGGAACGCAGGGCACCATGGCCTTGATCATCGCCTGCTTGGCCGACACCTTGTCGCCCATCAGGCGGATGGATTCCGGCCGCGGGCCGATGAAGGTGAAGCCCGAACGTTCGACGCGCTCCGCGAAATCGGCGTTTTCCGACAGGAATCCGTAGCCGGGGTGGATGGCCTCGGAATCCGTGACCTCGGCAGCCGAGATGATCGCCGGCATGTTCAGGTAGCTGGCAGCCGAGGGCGGCGGGCCGATGCACACCGACTCGTCGGCCAGCTTGACGTACTTGGCATCGCGATCGGCCTCGGAGTACACGACGACCGTCTTGATGCCGAGTTCACGGCAGGCGCGCTGGATGCGCAAGGCGATTTCACCGCGGTTGGCGATCAGGATCTTCTTGAACATGGCTGGGCGGATGGGGGCGGCAAGCCTGGACCTGGGGGACGGCGTCGCGCCGCGGGCACGGGCGCGCATGGCGGGGCTTCACTCGAGTTCGAACAGCGCCTGGCCGTATTCCACCGGCTGGCCGTTCTCGACCAGCACCTGCTTGACCACGCCTTCCACCTCGGACTCGATTTCATTGAGGATCTTCATCGCCTCGACGATGCATACCGCCTGGCCCTGGCTCACGGCGTCGCCGATCTCGACGAAGGGCTTGGCCCCGGGAGCCGACGAGCGGTAGAAGGTGCCGACCATCGGCGACTTGATGATCTTGCCGGCCGGCGCCGCGGGCACCCCGGGCGCGGCGGCGGCGGCCGGCGTGACCACGGCGGCTGCCGGCGCTCCAGCCACCGCGGCAGGCATCATGTACGCCTGCATGGCCGGCGCCGGGCCTGCCGGGGCGACCGCCTTGACAATGCGAACCTTGCCCTCTGCCTCGGTGATCTCGAGCTCCGAGATGTTCGATTCCGAAACCAGGTCGACCAGGGTCTTGAGTTTGCGCAGATCCATGATGTGCAGGCCGCGGCGGCGGCGGTAAAGGCTGGAAGAGGATCCAGGCGCGGTATGGGCGCGCTCGATTCCGTGCGCGCGCAGGGTTTGTCCGGCGCCGGCTCCGCAGGCTTCGTACACAGGCGGTTGGAGCCCAGATCCAGGCGGTGAGGCGGCGGGAGGGGAATCGACCCTTGCCCAACCGCGTGCAAATTCTGCTTAATATGGCATTATTGTCGACAAAACGCCGGCATCATGCAATACCTTCGGCTGCCCCCCCCCGCGAGCCTTCGCGAAGAGCCGCAAGCATAGCCGAAACCTGCCGGGCTCAGCCGGACTCGGACGGGCCCGCTTCCACCAGCGCCCGTACTGCCTGCAGGCTGCCGCGCTCGGCGCCCCCGCCGCGGGTGCCATGCACCAGCACGCCGCGCTCGTCCTTCGCCGGGTACAGCGCCAGCGTGGCCTGCAAGGGCTGCGGCCGGGCGCCGTCGCGTCGCGGCGGCCACAGCAGATCGATGCGCTCGACGCTGCCGCGCCCTGCGTAATGCGCCGTCTGTCCGGTGGCGTAGGCGATGTCGCGGTTGATGCAGTGGATCTCCACTTCCTTCGCATCGTCGGCGAACAGCAGCAGGTGCAAGCCGGAATGCTCGGTGGCCGTTCCGTTCCACACCGCTCCTCCGAGGTAGGGACGAAAGGCGGCGAACTCCTGCATCAGTTCCAGCGCGGCGCAGCGCAGCCGCCACAACAGAGCGGGGTGCTCCTTCCCATGGAACACGCTCAGGTACTGCTCGATCTGCGCGCGCAGGTCAGCGTTGTCGGGTTGCAGGTCGGTGCGCGCGCCCGGACCCAGCACCCGGTGCAAGGCCTTGCGCTTGGCGCTGGCGTAGTCCAGTCCGTCCTCGACCACCAGGCGCGCAGCCACCGCGGCCAGTTCCTCGCGTAGCGCGTTCATGGCAGCAAGTGTAGTGCGTCGGCCCGCCGCCGCCAGGCGCTCCCGCGGGCCGCTTGCGCTTCCTACAATGCGCGGCCATGCACATTCACATCCTCGGCATCTGCGGTACCTTCATGGGCGGAGTGGCCGCGCTGGCGCAGGCCGCCGGGCATCGCGTGACCGGCTGCGACCAGCGGGTCTACCCGCCGATGAGCGAGCAGCTGCAGGCGCTGGGCATCGAGCTTCTCGAGGGCTTCGACCCCGCGCAGCTGGCGCTGCGTCCGGATCTGTGGGTAGTGGGCAACGCGATCAGCCGCGGCAATCCCCTGCTGGAGGCCGTTCTCGACGCCCGGATGCCCTACACCAGCGGCCCGCAGTGGCTGGCCGAGCATGTGCTGGCCGGGCGCTGGACGCTGGCCGTGGCCGGCACCCACGGCAAGACGACCACGGCCTCGATGCTGGCGTGGATCCTGCAGCAGGGCGCCCGCCGCCCAGGCTTCCTGATCGGCGGGGTGGCGCATGATCTGGGCGTTTCGGCCAGCCTGGGCGAAGGCCCGCTGTTCGTCGTCGAGGCCGACGAATACGACACCGCCTTCTCCGACAAGCGCTCCAAGTTCGTGCACTACCGGCCGCGCACGGCGATCCTCAACAACCTCGAGTACGACCACGCCGACATCTTCCCCGATCTGGCGGCCATCGAGACCCAGTTCCACCATCTGGTGCGCACCATGGCGCGCAGCGCGCGGTTGCTGGTCGCCGCCGACAGCCCGGCGCTCGAGCGCGTGCTGCAGCGCGGTTGCTGGAGCGAGGTCGAGCGTCTGGGCAGCGCATCGGGCTGGAGCGCCCACGGCGAGGATCAGGACTTCGAAGTCCTGTTCCGGGGGCGACGCGTCGGGCGGGTGCGCTGGACGATGATGGGGCACCACAACCGCGCGAATGCGCTGGCCGCGGTGGCGGCGGCCGCGCATGCCGGCGTCGATCCGTCGGAGGCCTGCGCGCGCCTCGAGCGCTTCCAGGGGGTGCGCAGACGCATGCAACTGCGCGGCAGCGAGGGTGGGGTGGAGGTGTTCGACGACTTCGCCCACCATCCGACGGCCATCGAGACCACCATCGCCGGGCTGCGCCAGGCCTGCCCGCAGGGGCGCATCCTGGCGGTGTTCGAGCCGCGTTCGAACACCATGAAGCTGGGCGCGATGAAGGCTCGCCTGCCGCAGGCGCTGCAGCAGGCCGACCTCAGTTTCGGTTACGCCGCCGGGCTCGACTGGGATCTGTCGCAGGCGCTGGCCCCGCTGGGCGCGCGCGCGCGGGCGCATGTCGACCTGCAGGCTCTGGTCGACGACGTGGTGGCGCAGGCCCGACCGGGAGACCATGTGCTGGTGATGAGCAACGGTTCCTTCGAGGGCATCCATCAGCGGCTGCTCGACGCCCTGCGGCGACGCGCCGGAGAAGCCGGCTGAGGCGGTTCGCGGCGGCCGTCGGCGGCGAGCGAAAACGCGCCGTGCGGTTGCTGCGCTGCCTACAATGACGGCATGTCCGGAAATACCCTAGGTCTGCTGTTCGCCGTCACCACCTTCGGCGAATCCCACGGCCCCGCGATTGGTTGCGTGATCGACGGCTGCCCACCCGGCATGGAACTGTCGGCGGCTGACATCCAGCCCGATCTCGACCGTCGGCGCCCGGGAGGTTCGCGCCATGTCACCCAGCGGCGCGAGCCGGATCAGGTGGAGATCCTCTCGGGGGTGTACGAGGGACGCACGACCGGCACGCCGATCGCGCTGCTCATCCGCAACGAGGACCAGCGCAGCAAGGACTATGCATCGATCGCCGAGACCTTCCGTCCCGGCCATGCCGACTACAGCTACTGGCGCAAGTACGGCCTGCGTGACCCGCGCGGCGGCGGACGCTCCTCGGCGCGGCTGACCGCCCCCCTGGTGGGAGCAGGAGCCGTGGCGCGCAAGTGGCTGCGCGAGCAGCACGGAATCGTCGTGCGTGGCTGCATGCAGCAGCTGGGGGAGATCCCGATCGCCTTGCGCGACTGGGCGGACGTCGACGGCAACCCCTTCTTCGCGCCCGATCGGGACATCGTGCCGCGCCTGGAAGACTACATGGACGAACTGCGCCGCAGCGGCGATTCCTGCGGCGCGCGCATCTACGTCGAGGCGCTGGGCGTGCCCGCCGGGTGGGGCGAACCGCTGTACGACCGCCTGGACGCCGATATTGCCCACGCGATGATGGGACTCAACGCGGTGAAGGGCGTGGAGATCGGCGCAGGCTTCGCCAGCGTCACCCAGCGGGGCAGCGAGCATGGCGATGAAATGACTCCCGAGGGTTTCGCATCGAACCATGCGGGCGGGGTGCTCGGAGGCATCAGCAGCGGGCAGCCGGTGACGGTGTCCATTGCCCTCAAGCCGACCTCGAGCATCCGCCTGCCGCGCCGCTCGGTCGATCGCAACACGCAGCCGGTGACGGTGCAGACCCTCGGACGTCACGACCCTTGCGTGGGCATCCGCGCGACCCCGATCGCCGAGGCGCTGCTGGCTCTGGTGCTCATCGATCATGCGCTGCGCCACCGTGCGCAGTGCGCCGACGTGCGCCATGCAAGCCCGGGCCTGCCGGCCGCTGCGGCCGGCTGAGCACCCGCCCCGCTTCCCTCCGACAGGCGACGATCTGCGTCGCAGGGGAACTTGCGCGCCTCCAGGGAGTCTGAACTTCAGCAAGCTGCGCACGCGGGCCGTTCGCGTGCGGCACGAAACTGGAGGCGCGACATGGGATTCGACCTGTATTCCACCGCCGGCGCGCCCGTGGAGCAGCAGGTGCTGCATTGGCGCGACATGGCCCAGACGCCGATCAGCAAGCTCGACGACGAGGCCTGCGCCCGCGTGCGGGTGGTGCTGATGAGCGCGCTGGAGGGGCTGGCGCTGCGCTTCGCGCATGCCGCGGGCCTGGCCGAGCCGGCGCTGCGCGAGCCCCTGGCGCGGCTGCGGCGCGTCGAGCTGCAGCAGGCGCTGGCCGTGCAGTCGATGCTCGGCGCCGACCACTCTGCGCTGGAACTTGCAGTGGCCTACAAGCAATGCGGCATCGAGGTCGGCGCGGCGCTGGCCCGCTGCGAGGCCGGATCGGCGCTCGGCACTGCGCTTCGCTTCATCCTGCTCGACGATGTCGACCACCTCTACCGGTTGGCGGCTGCGCTCGATCGCGTCGAAGGCAAGGATGCGAACAATATCCTGCAAAGTCATACCGACATCGTGTGCGCGCGACCCACGATCCTGCAGCACCGTGCCGCGCAGGACGATCTGCGCGACGCCGCCGCGGCGGCGTCGCTGACGCCTCGGGCGCGGGTGCACCTGATGGTCGCGATGGCCTGCGCCCAGGGCGCAGGCGAGCTGCTGCTGCGCGATGCCGCACGCCAGGCCGACCCCGTGCTGCGCCAGCTGTACGCCGAGATTGCCTCGGTCGAGGAGCAGCACCTGAGCCATCTCGAATCCCTGCTCGACGCGCGGTCGGGCTGGCTGAGCCAGTGGTTGCTGCTGCAGTCCGCCGAGGCCCTGTGCTACCACGCCTGCCTGCGGCACGAGAGCGCGCCGCGGCTGAAGGCGTGGTGGGAGCGCATGCTGGACTTCGAGATCGGCCAGTTCCACGAAGTGGCACGCTTGCTGCTCGGCCATCAGGGCCTGGACGCACGGGCCGTGCTTCCCGGTGAACTCGACGACTGCCTGGACTTCTGCAGCCAGCGCGCGTTCATCCAGCAGGTGCTGGCGCAGGAGCTCGACCGCAGCTGCATGGCCGGCGCCTACGTGCCGCGCAGCCAGGAGAGCCAGGCCACGCGCGACTGGCGCGCGGCGCTCAACGCCGAAGGTTCGCCCAGCGAATCGGTGGCCGCGGGCTACAGCTGGTTCCCCGGCACCGAACTCGCACGCCTGCAGCCAGGCGTCGTCTGAAGTCCCGTACCCGGAGGAACGCGCGATGAAGGCCGAGCAACCGCGTATCGGAAGCAACCGCACCGGGATCCAGATGGCTCCGCAGGATGCCCGGCAGATGCGCGAGCGCCAGGCGCAGGCCGTGGCGCCGGTGCTGCGCACGCAGCCAGCGGCGATGTCGGACATGCGCGCGCGCTATGTGGTCGAGGCGCCGCCGCTGGGCTCGATCCCGCCCCCCGCCAGCCTCCGGGGCGTGCTCAACACCGGAGTCGCGCTGCTCGGGGGCAACAACCAGCAACTGCTGCTGGACAAGCTCGGCGAGCGCCTGGCCTTCGAGCGCAGCGCGGTGCGCATCTACGACGCCCTGATCACCAAGGTGCGTGCTGTGCAGGGCGTGCATGGCAGCGAGCTGCTGCCGCTGGACATGCTGCTGCGGCTGCGTGACCAGAAGGCCGAGCATTTCGGGCTGCTCGCCGGCGCGGTGCAACGGCTCGGCGGGGACAGCACGACCCAGACCCCCGGTGCCGACCTGGCCGGACTGGAGTGCGCCGGCCTGCTGCAGGCCGTGGTCGACCCGCGCACCGATGTGCTGCAGTCCTTGCATGCCCTGCTGATCGCCGAAATGGCGGACAACAGCGGCTGGGAACTGCTGGTGGCGGTGGCCCTGGTGCACAAGCGCGAGGCCCTGGCGCGTGAACTCGAAGGGGCCGCGCGCCAGGCGCAGCAGCACCTGCGGCAGATCCGGTCCTGGTTCGAACGCCACACCCTGGGCGGGCCGATGTTGCCCGCCGTCTGAGTTGCCTGCCGCCACGGCGGCAGGCAACCTCGCTTCAACGCGCGCCCGGCAGCGCGCCGTCCTCGCTGGCACCGAGGGCGGCGGCTGTCCAGTCGAGTTCGCCGCGACCCTTGGCCACCGCCGACAACAGGCGTCCCTGCATCAGTTGCGCCAGGGGCATCGGGAGCGCGACGCGGCGCGCTGCGGCGAGCACGAGATCGGCGTCCTTCAGCCCGAGCGCCAGCTTGAAGCGGGCCGGCGCGTAACTGTGGGCGGCGATCTGCTTGCCGTAGTTGACGAAAATCGGCGCCGGAAACAGCGACTGGGTCAGCACCTCGGCGGTGCGCTCGCGCGGCACGCCCTGGCGCTCGCCGAAGCTCATCGCCTCGGCCATCGCCTCGATGATGCCGAGGATCATGAAATTCCCCGACAGCTTGAGCACGTTGGCCGCCGCCGCGTCATCGCCAAGGTCGAACACCCGCTGGCCCATCGCCTCCAGCGCGGGTTGCACAGCCTGGCGCGCGGCCTGCGGGCCTGCGCACAGCACGAACAGCATCCGGGCCGCCGCGGCATCGGGGCGGCCGAACACCGGGGCCGCGACGTAGCGCGCTGCCTGCGCGGCATGCAGGGCCGCGAGTTCGCGCGTGGTCTGCGGGTCGATGGTGCTCATCGACAGGTGGATGCCGCCGTCGCGCAGGCGCTGGCCGATGCCATGCTCGCCGAGCACCACCGCGCGCAGCGCGGCATCGTCGGCGACCATGCTGATCACCACCCCCTGCGGGTCGACGGTGTCGGCCGGATGCTCGACCAGCGTGGCACCGAGCTTGACCAGTTCCTGAGCCCTGGCCGGCGAGCGGTTCCACACCTTGAGCTGAAAACCTGCCTTCAGCAGGTTGGAGGCCATGGGCAGGCCCATGCTGCCCAGGCCGATGAATCCGATCTGCATGGAGTGGCTCCGGTTTCAGGCGGTCTGCGCCTGGGCGTCCAGCGTGGGGTAGTCGACGTAGCCGACCGGCCCCGGGGTGTAGAAGGTGCTGGGGTCGGGGGCGCTCAGCGCGGCGTTCAGGCGCAGGCGTTGCACCAGATCCGGGTTGGCGATGAACGGGCGACCGAAGGCCACCGCGTCGACACGCCCGCTCTCGACGGCGTCGAGAGCCATCGCGCGGTCGTAGCCGTTGTTCGCGATGTAGGCGCCACGGAAGGACTTGCGCGCCTTCGCATAGTCGAAGCCCGGCAGGTCGCGCGCGCCACCGGTTGCCCCCTCGATGAAGTGCACGAAGGCGATGCCGCGGCGGTCGAGTTCGGCCACCAGGTGCTCGAAGGTGCGCTGGGGATCGCTGTCGGCAAGGTCGTTGAACGGGGTCAGCGGCGACAGACGGATGCCCACCCGCGAGGCGCCGATTTCCGCGACCACCGCGTCGACGATCTCCAGCGCCAGCTTGCAGCGCCCGGCCACCGATCCGCCGTAGGCGTCGTCGCGCTGGTTGGCACCGTCGCGCAGGAACTGGTCGATCAGATAGCCGTTGGCGCCATGGATTTCCACGCCGTCGAAACCGGCGCGCAGGGCGTTGGCCGCGGCGCGGCGGAATTCGTTGACCACGGCGCTGATCTGCTGCTGGTTCATGGCCTGCGGAACCGGGATGTCCACCTTGCCCTGGTGCGTATAGGCCACCACGCCGCGCGGAGCGATCGCCGACGGGGCCAGCGGCGGCAGGCCGCCGGTCAGCGCCGGGTGGGTGATGCGTCCGACGTGCCAGATCTGGGCCAGGATCTTCGACCCGGCCTGGTGCACCGCCGCGGTCACCCGCTTCCAGCCCTCGACCTGGGCGTCGGAGTAGATGCCCGGCGTGGCCATGTAGCCCTTGCCCTGTGGCGAGACCTGGGTGCCTTCGCTGATGATCAGGCCCGCGCCGCTGCGCTGGCGGTAGTACTCGACGTGGATGTCGCTGCCCGGCAGGTCACCCGCGGCCTCGTCGGCGCGGCTGCGGGTCAACGGCGCCATGACCACGCGATTGGCGATGTCGATCGAGCCGATACGCCCGGGTTGAAAGAGTCTGGCTTCCGTCATGATCCATTCCTTTGCTTGTGGTTGTGGTTCGCAGTCCAGGGGCCGGCGCGATCGTCCGCATGGCGGCTCCACCGCGTCGCCGCGCGCGGGCGAGCCCCACGGGCCGGCGGCCTGGTGCAGGGAAAACCCTGAAATTATTGCGGGTTTGGCGCGATTGTGCAGGACGCGATGTTGGCCGCGGGAAGCGGTATGCGCCCGCGTTCCCGGGCGGGGTCAGCTCCGCGCCTGACGCAGCGCGGCGATGCGCTGTTCCAGCGGTGGGTGGCTGGCGAACAGTTCGCTCCAGGCCGGGCGGTCGGTGATGCCCGCGGTGGCCAGGTTGCGCGGCAGTCCGCCCGCCTGCATCTGCTCCAGGCGGATCAAAGCGTCGACCATGGGTTGTGCGCTGCCCAGCAGGCGAGCCGAGCCTGCGTCGGCGCGGAATTCCCGCTGGCGCGAGAAATAGGCCACGATCAGGCTGGCCAGCACCCCGAACAGCAGGTCGCAGACGACGGTGGTCACCAGGTAGCCGACGCCCGGGCCCTGGTACTCGGAATCGCCGCGCCGCAGCGCCGAATCGACGAAGAAGCCCACGACCCGCGACAGGAACACGACGAAGGTGTTGACCACGCCCTGGATCAGGGTGAGGGTCACCATGTCGCCATTCGCGACATGGCTGATTTCATGGCCGAGCACCGCGGCGGCCTGTTCGCGCGACATGGTCTGCAGCAGACCGGTGGACACCGCCACCAGCGCATGGTCGCGGCTGGCGCCGGTGGCGAAGGCGTTCGGCTCGCCCTCGTAGATCGCGACCTCGGGCACGCCGATTCCCGCCGCAGTCGCGAGCCTCGAGACGGTGTCGAGCAGCCAGGCCTCGGTGGCGTCGAGCGGTTGCCCGATCACCCGCGCGCCAGTGCTGAACTTGGCGATGGTCTTCGACAGCAGCAGGGAGATGAAGGCTCCGCCGAAGCCGACCACCGCGGCAAATCCCAGCAGGGTCGTGTAGTCGATGCCGCGTGCGCTCAGGAAGCGATCCAGCCCGAGCAGCCGGGTCACCAGCCCCAGAACGACCAGCACCGCCAGGTTGGTGCCCAGGAACAGCAGCAGGCGTTTCATCGGGGGACTCCTTGAGGGCTCGTGGGTGTGGAATGTAACAAGATGAGACAATGAGGCAAGTATAGGCGCCGTGGCGTGCTGGCATCCCCCGCATCGGTCAAGGTCCGCGCGGCCCGGCCGGGGCGCACAATGCCGAGCTTCTTCTCCGTTCTTGTCCGTTCTTGTCGGGAAAGGGAGCCCTGTCGATGCTTTGCGCCCAAGATCTGTGGCGGGATGTTCTGGAGTTGCGCGCGCGCTGCCCGCTGGTGCACAACGTGACCAATCTCGTCGTCATGAATTTCAATGCCAACCTGTTGTTGGCTGCCGGGGCTTCGCCCGTCATGGTGCATGCCCACGAGGAGGTGGAGGAAATGGCCGGCATGGCCGGCGCCGTGGTGCTGAACATCGGCACCCTGCAGCCGGCGTGGGTCGATTCGATGCGCCTGGCCTTGCTGGCCGCGCGCGGCCGAGGCACTCCGGTGGTGCTCGATCCGGTGGGCGCCGGCGCTACCCGCTACCGGCGCCAGGTGGTGCAGCAATTGCGCGCAGCCGCCGAGCCCGACGTGCTGCGTGGCAATGCGTCGGAAATCCTCAGCGTGGCCGGCGAGTCGGCGGCCGCGCGCGGCGTCGACAGCCTGCTGCACGCCGATGCCGCGCTCGATGCCGCGCGCCGCCTCAGCCGCGACAGCGGCGCGGTGGTCTGCATCTCGGGCGAGCAGGATCATGTGGTGGCGCCCGACGGCCGCCACGCCGGCCTGCGCAACGGTGACGTCTGGATGACCCTGGTCACCGGGGTGGGCTGCGGCGCCAGCGCGCTGGTGGCCGCCTTCGCCGCGGTGCAGCCCGACCGCTGGCGGGCTACCGTGGCTGCGATGGCCTATCTGGGGGTCGCCGGCGAGGTCGCCGCGCAGCGCACCCGCGCGGCCGGTGGCGGGGTCGGCAGCTACCAGGTCGCGCTGCTCGACGCGGTGCAGCTGCTCGACGCCGAAACCTTCGCCGCGCGCCTTCGCCTCGAAGTGTCGGCATGAACCGCCTGGAGCGTGGTGTGCCGCGGCTGTACCTGGTGATCGGCGGGATGGCGCCCGAGCGCCTGCTGCGGCTGGTGGACGAGGCCGTGCGCGGCGGCGTGGATTGCGTGCAGCTGCGCGAGAAGGATCTGTCCACGCGCGCCTTCGTCGCGCGCGCGCGCCTGCTGCGCCCGCTGCTGGGCGCGCGCGGCGTGCCGCTGATCATCAACGATCGCCTGGACGTGGCGCTGGCCAGCCAGGCCGACGGCGTGCACCTCGGCCAGGACGATCTCGAGGTGGGCATGGTGCGACGCCACATGCCGCAGGCGATCATCGGCCTGTCGGTGGGCAGCCTGGATGAACTCGAAGCGGCCGCTGCCTACGACGTCGACTACCTCAGCCCCAGTCCCGTGTTCGACACTCCCAGCAAGGCCGACGCCGGCCCGGCGCTGGGGCTGCAAGGCGTGCGCGCGATGCGCCAGCGCAGTCGCCGTCCACTGCTGGCGATCGGCGGCATCGACAGCGGCAATGCGCAGGCCGTGCTCGAAGCCGGGGCCGACGGCATTGCCGTGGTGCGCGCGATCACCGCCGCGCCCGACCCCGTCGCCGCCAGCTCGGAACTGGCCGGCATCGTGCGGCGGGCGCGGGACGCGCAGGCTCCGACTTGATGCTTGTCAGGTAGACGCGGCGCCAGCTCCGCGCGGACGTCGGCGCAGGCTAAAGTTCCCCGGTTTGGGCCCGGTGATGCCGCCTGCCGCATGCCGGGCTCCTCGGAGAACTTTCCATGCAACAGCCAACCAGACGCGGCAAGCCCGAACTGGTGTGCCCGGCGGGCTCGCTGCGCGCGCTGCAGCTGGCGGTCGATGCCGGCGCCGATGCGGTCTACCTCGGGCTGCGCAACCAGACCAACGCGCGCGCCTTCGCGGGCATGAACTTCGACCAGGCCCAGTTGCGCCAGGGCGTTCGCTACGCGCACGAGCGCGGCGTCAAGGTGCTGATGGCGCTGAACACCTTCGCCGAGGCGGCCGATCCGCGCCCCTGGTTCGATGCCGTCGACAGCGCCGTGGATCTGGGCGCCGACGCCCTCATCGTGGCCGACAGCGCCGTGCTCGCTCATGCGCACGAGCGCTACCCGCAACTGCGCCTGCACCTTTCGGTGCAGGCCTCGGCAACCTCCTACGCGGCCATCGAGTACTACCGCCAGCGCTACGCCATCCAGCGCGCCGTGCTGCCGCGGGTGCTGACCCTGTCCCAGGTCGCGCACGTGGCCCGCAACACCCAGGCCGAAGTCGAGGTATTCGGCTTCGGCAGCCTGTGCGTGATGGTCGAGGGTCGCTGCGCGCTGTCGTCCTATGCCACCGGCTGTTCGCCCAACAACGCCGGCGTGTGTTCCCCGGCGGCCGCGGTGCGCTGGCAGGAGCATGACGACGGCAGTGTCGAGGCGCGCCTGGGCGGCGTGTTGATCGACACCTACGCTCCGGGCGAGGCACGCGCCTACCCGACCTTGTGCAAGGGGCGCTTCGTCGTCGAGGGCCGGCGCGGCTATGCGCTGGAGGAGCCGACCAGCCTGAACACCCTGGAGCTGCTGCCGCAGTTGATCGAATGCGGCGTCGCCGCGGTGAAGATCGAAGGCAGGCAGCGCAGCGCGCAATACGTGGCCGAAGTCGCCCGCGTCTGGCGCGAGGCCATCGACGCCGCGGCCGCCGAGTCCGCCTACGCAGTACGCGAAAGCTGGACCGCGCGCCTGGCGCGCTGGGCCGAGGGACAGCAGCACACCCTCGGTGCCTATGACCGGCCCTGGCGCTGAGGGGATGCCATGCAGCCAAGCATGAACGCCTTGCCGCAACTGTGCGTGGCCCCACTGCAGTACTGGTGGCCGCGCGAACAGGTGCAGTCGCTGTATGAGGATCTGGCCGACAGCGCGGTCGATACCGTGGTGCTGGGGGAGGTCGTGTGCTCGCGCCGCCACGAATGGAAGCTGGCCGACTGGCTGGCGCTGGGGCGCGCGCTGCGCAGCGCGGGCAAGCAGGTGCTGCTGGCCACGCCGACGCTGGTGATGGGGGAGGCCGATCTGCGCGACATCCGCGCCATCGTGCAGCAGCAGGAATTCGCGCTGGAGGCCGGCGACGCCTCGGTACTGGGATTGCTGCTGCAGGCCGGGGCCAGATCCTTCAGCCTCGGCCCGCACCTGAACATCTACAACCGGCAGGCGCTGCGCGAGCATGTGGCGCTGGGGGCGACCCGCTGGTGCGCACCGGCCGAGCTGCCGCTGGCGACCGTGGCCAGCATCGGATGGGGGGACGCCAGCGACGAGCAGCCGATGCCCCTGGTCGAGGCCTGGGCCTTCGGCCGCCTGCCGCTGGCCTTCTCGGCCCGCTGCTTCACCGCGCGCCACTACGGCCTGAACAAGGATCACTGCGCGTTCCGTTGCCTGGAGCATGCCGACGGGCTCGCCGTGCGCAGCGGCGACGGCAGCGATTTCCTCTGCCTCAACGGAACGCAGGTGCAGTCGGCCGGCGTGCATGCCTTGCTCGAGCCGCCGCAGCGTCTGCGCCAGGCTGGCATCGGCAGCCTGCGGCTGGCGCCCTGCTCGAGGGGCTTCGCGCAGGTGGTCTCCCTTTTCGATGCGCTGCGCCGCGAGGCGCTCGATGCGCAGCAGGCGCAGCAGGCTCTGCGCGAGCTGGATCTCCCCGGAGATCTGATCGACGGCTTCGCCCATGCCCGCCCCGGCATGCAGGCAGTCGCCGCGCGGGCCTTGCCATGAACGCGCAGCGGTTCGCAGGGACGCACAGCTGCGGGAGGAATCGCTGATGACGGTTCGCCGGATCGCCGGGATGATCGCCTTGCCGCGCCCGCCGGCCGCTGCCGCGGCGCAGGCCCTGGACTCTGCATTGCGCCTGGCCGCACCGCTGCGCGTCGTGGTACGCCGACTGCCCGTGCAGCCTCCTTCGTGGCTGGCGGCGTGCGCGCTCGACCGCCTGTTGTTGCCGCGGCTCGACGCCGAAACCCTGCAGGCCTGCAGCGGGCGGGTCGTCGAGGTCGAACTGGTCGATCTCGGCCTGCGCCTCGGCCTGGGCTTCGACGGGCGCCGCTTTGTGGTGGCCTCCGGTGCTCCGGCGCTGCGCGTGCGCACCAACGTGCGCGCGCTGCTGCGCCTGGTGCGCGGGCAGGACGACGCCGACCGCCTGTTCTTCGATGGCGAACTGGTGATGGAAGGCGACACCGAGTTCGGCCTGCTGCTCAAGAACCAGCTCGACGCCATCGGCCCGCTGTGGGGCTGAGGCTTGCGCTGGGTCAAGATCCCGGCTTGTGGCGGCGGCTTATAGTGCCCGCTTTGGACGCAGGGCGAGGGCCATGGAGGCGCCGGCTGGAGTAGCGCGGTTTTGGCACGCGGAGCACGATCTGTGCGCCAGGATGCGTGGTGCCCGTCGTTCGCCGCCGCAGCGTGCGCTGGCTGCCGGAGAGGCCCTGTTCGCGCATGGCGATGCGCCGGGGAGGGTGTTCGTGCTCGAACGCGGCGCGGTGCAGGTGTCGCTGCGCGATCCCATGGGCAGTCTGCGCATTGTCGATCTCGCGCTGCCCGGCGACGTGCTCGGCTTCGACGGATTTGCCTCCGGCGCGCATGCCGGGGACGCGCTGGTGCTGCGCGACAGCGTGGTGTGGCCGATCGAGGTCGATGCCCGTGGCGGCATGCGCAGGCGCGAGCGCCCATGGCCGGAACTGGCCAGCCTGGGCGCGGCGCAGGTGCTGCGCGCGATGCGCCAGACCCTGCGCCTGCGCTTCGGCTCGGTGGCCAGGCTGGCCGACTGCCTGCTCGATCTGGCCGACAAGCTCGGCGACGTCGAGTTCGAACTGCCGCTGAGCTTCCAGGATCTGGCCAATTACCTCGACCTGCGCCCGGAAACGCTGAGCCGGGCGCTGCACGATCTGCAGGATCGCGGCGAGGTGCAGCGTGTCGGTGGCACGCGTCTGCGCATCGACGCCGAGCGGCTGTGCACGACGCGGGCGGCTCCGCGTCCGCGGCAGGTCTGAGCGCCGCAGGCGGCGTGCATCAGGCCGCGCGCACCACGAACTGCTCGAAGCCGTCGCCGACGCGGTCCAGCGTCTGCCGATTCAGGCCTGGCGCGCGCGCCAGGCGCAGCAGCGTGGCGTCGTCGCAGCCCTCTGCGCGGAAGGGTTGCAGCGCCCAGCGGCGCACGCCGCGTGCGCGCAGTTGCCGAGCCAGTTCGAGCAGATGTGCCGGCGCGTGCAGCGCAGGGTGCACCGTGGTGCGGCATTCGAAGGGCACCCCGGAGGCCAGCACCGCGTCGAGGCTGGCCCAGGCGTCGGCACCACTGCGCGCCACCCCGGTCACCGTGGCGTAGCGCTCGCGCGTGGCCTTGATGTCCAGCCCGATCCAGTCGAGTTGCGGCGCCAGCGCGGCCAGCCGCCGTGGCCACGCGCCGCCGGTGTGCAGGCCGACGCCGAAGCCCAGTGCGCGCACGCTCTGCACCAGGCCCGGCAAGGTCGGATCCCGCAGCGGCTCGCCGCCGCTGAAGACCACGGCATCGAGCAGTCCACGGCGTTGCCGCAGCAACTCGAGCACGTGCGTCCAGCGCAGATCGGTTGCCGCAGGCCGCGGCGTCTGCAGGTGGGGGTTGTGGCAGTAGCCGCAGCGCCAGGGGCAGCCGCGCAGGAACACCACGGCTGCCAGCTTGCCGGGATAGTCGACGGTGGAGAAGGGAACCAGCCCGGCGACGCCTGCCTCCTCAGGCATCGGCGCGCGGCCGCTCGACGAAGAAGGTTCGCTCATGGTGCTCGCCGCGCTTGCCGACGTTGAACGAGGACACCGGCCGGTGGTAGCCCATGACCCGTGTCCACACTTCGCAGCGCTGGCGCTGCGCATCGTCGAGCGCGAGGGCGGGCGCCGCGGTGGCGCGTGGCTGGATTTCGGGCTGGGTTTCGACGGCGGGGTCGCAGCAGCAATCGGTGGCATGCATCGCGGGTCTCCTGGTGGTTTCAATGGCTGTGGATGGTCTCGGCCGTGGCCGGCTGCGCCTGCCGGCGCGCCAGCAGATCGTCGTCGCACTTGGGGCAGAAGGTGTGCTCGCCGGCCAGGTAGCCATGCCGCGGACAGATGGAAAAGGTCGGCGTGACCGTGACGTAGGGCAGCCGGAAGTTCTGCAGCGAGCGCCGCACCAGTTCCTTGCACGCCTGCGCGTCGGACACCCGCGAGCCCATGTACAGGTGCAGCACGGTGCCGCCGGTGTACTTGCGCTGCAGTTCCTCCTGGCGGGCCAGGGCCTCGAAGGGGTCGTCGGTGAAGCCGACCGGAAGCTGCGAGGAATTCGTGTAATAGGGCTCGTGCTCGCTGCCTGCCTGCAGGATGCCCGGGTAGCGCTTGCGATCTTCCTTGGCGAAGCGGTAGGTGGTTCCCTCGGCCGGAGTGGCCTCCAGGTTGTACAGGTGGCCTGTCTGCTCCTGGAAGGTGGCGATGCGGGCGCGGATATGGTCGAGCAGGGCGACCGCCAGCGCATGGCCTTCGTCGCTGGTGATGTCGTGACGATCGCAGCTGAAGTTGCGGATCATTTCGTTGATGCCGTTGACCCCGATGGTCGAGAAATGGTTGCGCAGCGTTCCCAGGTAGCGTCTGGTGTACGGATACAGGCCCTCGTCCATCAGGCGCTGCACGGTCTTGCGCTTGATCTCCAGCGAGGTTCTGGCCAGTTCGAGGAGTTCATCGACACGCGCGAACAGCGCGTCGCGCCGGCCGCGCCAGACATGGCCGAGCCGGGCGCAGTTGAGGGTCACCACTCCCACCGAGCCGGTCTGCTCGGCCGAACCGAACAGTCCGTTGCCGCGCTTGAGGAGTTCGCGCAGGTCGAGCTGCAGGCGGCAGCACATCGAACGCACCATGTGCGGCTGGAGGTCGGAATTGAGGAAGTTCTGGAAATAGGGCAGACCGTACTTGGCCGTCATCTCGAACAGGCGCTCGGTGTTCGGGTGCTCCCAGGGGAAATCGGGGGTGATGTTGTAGGTCGGGATCGGGAAGGTGAACACCCGGCCCTTGGCATCGCCGGCGGCCATGACCTCGATGTAGGCCCTGTTGATCATGTCCATCTCGGCCTGCAGGTCGCCGTAGCTGAAGGGCATTTCCTCGCCGCCGACCAGGGGAATCTGTTCCTGCAGATCCTGCGGGCAGGTCCAGTCGAAGGTCAGGTTGGTGAATGGGGTCTGCGTGCCCCAGCGGCTCGGCACGTTGAGGTTGAAGATCAGTTCCTGCATATGCTGCCGCACCGCGGCGTAGTCCAGCCGATCCTTGCGCACGAAGGGTGCCATGTAGGTGTCGAAGCTGGAGAAGGCCTGCGCGCCTGCCCACTCGTTCTGCAGGGTGCCGAGGAAATTGACGATCTGCCCCACCGCGGCGCCCATGTGCCGCGGTGGCGACGACTCCACCTTGCCCGGCACTCCGTTGAAGCCCTCGACCAGCAGCTGGCGCAGGCTCCAGCCGGCGCAATAGCCGGCCAGCATGTCCAGGTCATGGATGTGCAGGTCGGCGTCGCGGTGGGCCTGGCCGACTTCGGAAGGGTAGAGGTGCGACAGCCAGTAGTTGGCGGTGACCTTGCCGGCGACGTTGAGGATCAGCCCGCCCAGGCTGTAGCCCTGGTTGGCATTGGCCTGCACGCGCCAGTCGCTGCGGTCGAGGTATTCGTTGATCGATGATTCGACCTCGACCAGGGTCTTGCGGTCGGCGCGCGCCCGCGCCCGCTGCTCGCGGTAGACGATGTAGGCGCGCGCGGTGGCTGCATGCCCCGCATCGCTCAGCACGCCCTCGACGACATCCTGGATGTGCTCGACCCCGGGGCGCTCGGCGCCCTCCAGCCCCAGCCGCAGCAGCACCGCGCCGGCCAGTGCCTGGGCCTGCTCGGGCCCGAATTCCCCTGTGGCCTTGCCGGCCTTCTCGATGGCCTCCAGGATGCGCCCGGCATCGAAGGCGACGACACGACCGTCGCGCTTGGTGGCGGCTTGGGGGCTTTCTCGCATGGCAGGCTCCGGCTCAAGGGGTGCCAGCAAGATACCACTAGGGCTAGTGGAAAATGCTCGATCAAACGCTAGATCTGGGGTTGCTTGACAAGCATCAAGCGCCGCCGCGGAGCTCTTCGCGGCGGCGCCGGCCGGATCTCAGGCCTGCAAGGCGTTGCGGATCTGTTCCAGCGCGCCGGGATCCTCCAGGGTCGTCAGGTCGCCGGGGTCGCGACCTTCGCACAGGGCCTGTATGGAGCGGCGCAGCAGCTTGCCCGAGCGGGTCTTGGGCAGCAGGCTGACGAACAGCACGCGCGCCGGGCGTGCGACCGCGCCGAGCTGCGTCTGCACGACCTGCATGATCTCCGCTGCCAGTTGCTCGCGGGCGGCGGCGTCGGCCATGCGCGAGGCGTCGCGCGGCACCACGAAGGCCACCGCGTTCTGGCCCTTGACCTCGTCGGCGACGCCGATCACCGCGACTTCGGCGACCCCGGCATGGCTGGAGATGCTCTCCTCGATCTCCCGCGTGCCCAGCCGGTGCCCGGCGACGTTGATCACATCGTCGGTGCGCCCGAGGATGGTGACGTAGCCGGCCTCGTCGACCACTCCCCAGTCGAAGGTCGAATACACCTGCTGGTCGGGAAAGGTCGACCAGTAGGTGTCGACGAAACGCTGGTCGTCGCCCCACACCGTCTGCATGCAGCCGGGTGGAAGCGGCCAGGCGATGGTCAGCACGCCCTTCTCGCCGGCCGGGGCGGGGCGGCCGTCGCTTTCGCGCAGCACCCGCACGTCGTAGCCTGGCATGGCCACCCCGGGGGAACCGATCTTCGGCGGCAGCTGCTGCACGCCCGAGGGCAGGCCCAGGATCGGCCAGCCCGTCTCGGTCTGCCAGTAGTTGTCGACCACCGGGCGTCCGAGTTGCTCGGCGATCCAGTTCGCGGTCGGCTCATCCAGCGGCTCGCCGGCGAGGAACAGCCGCTCCAGCGACGACAGGTCGCGCTTGCGCATGTAGGAGGTGTCGAACTTCTTCAGCACCCGCACCGCGGTCGGCGAGGAGAACATCACGCTGGCGCGGTAGCGCTCGGCCAGGGCCCAGAAGATGCCCGGATCGGGGCGCAGTGGGGTTCCCTCGTACAGCACGGTGGTCATGCCGTTGATCAGCGGGCCGTAGACGATGTAGCTGTGGCCGACGACCCAGCCGATGTCACTCGTGGTGAACATGGTCTGCCCGGGCCGGCCGCAGAAGATGTCGCGCATCGACGCCGCCAGCGCCACCGCGTAGCCGCCGGTGTCGCGCTGCACGCCCTTGGGCCGGCCGGTCGTTCCCGAGGTGTACAGAATGTAGCTCGGGTGCTCGGAATCGACCCACACGCAGGGCACCTGGACATCGCTGACCGCGTTGCGCTCGGCTGCGTAGTCGACATCGCGGCCGTCGACCGCGACCCAGTCCTGCAGCCCGCGATCGACCATCACGACCTTCGCCGGCTTGTGCTGGGCGCGAGCGATGGCCTCGTCGAGCAAGGGCTTGTACGGAACCACGCGCCCCGCGCGCGAGCCGGCGTCGCTGCTGACCACCACCTTCGGGCGGGCGTCGTCGATGCGCGTGGCCAGGCTCAGCGAGGCGAAGCCTCCGAACACCACCGAATGGATCGCACCCAGGCGTGCGCAGGCGAGCATCGCGAACACGGCCTCGGGAATCATCGGCATGTAGATCAGCACGCGGTCGCCGGTGCCCACGCCCTGGCGCTGTAGCACCGCGGCCATGCGCTGTACCTCGGCGTGCAGATCGGCATAGCTGTAGCTGCGGCTGCGCTCGACCTCGGTCGATTCCCAGACCAGCGCCGGCTGCTGCGCCCGCGTGGCCAGGTGGCGGTCGACAGCGTTGTGGCACAGGTTGGTCTGCGCGCCGACGAACCAGCGCGCAAAGGGCTTGCGACTGCCGTCGAGCACTTGCGTCCAGGGCTTGTGCCAATCGACCAGCGCAGCCTGCTCGGCCCAGAAGGCCTCGGGTTGCTCGATCGAGCGACGGTGATAGCTTGCGTAATCCATGGGGTCTCCTCCGTAGGGGCGATGCATGCCGAAGCAACCGTAGACCCGATGGCACCGCAAGCGTCGACCTTTCCATCGGCGACCTGCCGCGCGCATCGGCCTGCTGGCGCAGATCGGTCCCGCGAAGGCCGCCGCGCTGCTTGTTCCGCAGCAGTAGCAAGCGCCGTGCCATGCACGGGCACGCGCCTTGCACGGCCGCAGGCAGTGGCGTCGGCCCCTGACGCACGTTTCAAAAATGGAACATCGCCTTGCAACATCACGCAGCGCTGAAACGTCGACCCGGGGCCTGGCACCCTATCATCACCCGCTGGAGTACGACCGGCGCCGAGGGCGCACACCACACGAGGAACCCCCGATGGGTAGTGAGCAAGCTTCGAACCCGATCGCGACCCGGCGCCTGACGTCGATCCTGGTTGCCAACCGTTCGGAAATCGCCATCCGCGTGATGCGCGCGGCGGCCGAGCTGCACCTGCGCACGGTGGCCATCTACGCGCAGGAGGATCGGCAGTCGCTGCATCGTTTCAAGGCCGACGAAAGCTACCTCGTCGGTCAGGGCCGCAAGCCCCTGCAGGCCTATCTGGACGCCGACGACATCCTGCGCATCGCGCAGCGCGCCAAGGTCGATGCCATCCACCCGGGCTACGGTTTCCTGGCCGAGAACCCCGAGTTCGCGCAGCGGGTGATCGACGCCGGGCTGTGCTGGATCGGCCCGTCGCCGCAGGTCATGCGCACGCTGGGCAACAAGGTCGCGGCGCGCGAGGCAGCGGTGGCGGCCGGGGTTGCGGTGATGCCGGCGTCGCCTCCGCTGCCGCACGACGACGCGGCTTGCGTGGCGGCTGCGGCGGCCATCGGCTACCCGGTGATGCTCAAGGCCAGTTGGGGCGGTGGCGGGCGCGGCATGCGGGTCATCGAACGCGAGTCCGAGCTGGCCGACGCGCTGGCCGCCGCGCGCCGCGAAGCCCAGTCCGCCTTCGGCAACGACGAGGTGTACCTGGAAAAGCTCATCCGGCGCGCCCGCCACGTCGAGGTGCAGGTACTGGGCGACCTGCACGGCAACCTCGTGCACCTGTTCGAGCGCGACTGCACGGTGCAGCGGCGCAACCAGAAGGTCGTCGAACGCGCGCCCGCTCCGTACCTGGATGCGGCGCAGCGCGCCCAGCTGTGCGACTCCGCCCTGCGCCTGATGCGCGATGTCGGCTACACCCATGCCGGAACCGTCGAGTTCCTGATGGACGCCGACGAGGGGCGTTTCTATTTCATCGAGGTCAACCCGCGCATTCAGGTCGAACACACGGTCACCGAAATGGTGACCGGGATCGACATCGTGAAGGCGCAGATCCGCATCAGCGAGGGCGGGGTGGTCGGGCTGAGCGAGGACGCGCAGGGGCGCCTGGGCAGCGGTGTGCCGGAGCAGGGGCAGATCCGCCTCAACGGACACGCGCTGCAATGCCGCGTCACCACGGAAGACCCGGAGAACGGCTTCGTGCCCGATTACGGCAGGCTCAACGCCTACCGCAGCGCGGCAGGCTTCGGCATCCGCCTGGATGCGGGAACGGCCTACGGCGGCGCGCTCATCACCCCCTACTTCGACTCGCTGCTGGTGAAGGTCACCGCCTGGGCCCCGAGCCCGCGCGAGTGCATCCAGCGCATGGATCGCGCGCTGCGCGAGTTCCGCATCCGCGGGGTGGCCACCAACCTGCAGTTCCTGGAGAAGGTGATCAACCACCCGGCATTCGCCGAGGGCAGCATCACCACGCGGTTCATCGAGCAGACCCCCGAGCTGCTGGCCTTCACCGCGCGGCGCGACCGCGCCAGCCGGCTGCTGGCTTTTCTCGGCGAGGTGGCGGTCAACGGCAACCCGGAGATGCGCGGGCGCAGCGCACCGACGCTGCCCCTGCCGGCCCCGGTGCTGCCGCGGCTGGACGACAGCCTGGCACCGCCGCCAGGCACCCGCCAGCTCCTGCAGCGTCTGGGTCCCGAGGCCTTCAGCCGCTGGATGCTCGAGCAGCCGCAGGTGCTGCTGACCGACACCACGATGCGCGATGCCCACCAGTCCCTGCTGGCCACGCGCATGCGCACGGCCGACATGCTGCCCATCGCGCCGTTCTACGCGCGCGAGCTGGCGCAGCTGTTCTCCATCGAGTGCTGGGGCGGCGCGACCTTCGACGTGGCCATGCGCTTCCTGAAGGAGGATCCCTGGCAGCGCCTGGAGAAGCTGCGCGCGGCCATCCCGAACGTGCTGCTGCAGATGCTGCTGCGCGGTGCCAACGCGGTGGGCTACGCCAGCTATGCGGACAATGTGGTGCGCTTCTTCGTCGCCCAGGCGGCAGCCGCCGGCATCGATCTGTTCCGGGTGTTCGACTCCCTGAACTGGGTGCGCAACATGCGCGTGGCCATCGACGCCGTGCGCGAATCGGGCGCGCTGTGCGAGGGGGCGATCTGCTACACCGCGGACGTCTTCGACACCACGCGGCCCAAGTACGGCATCGCCTACTACGTGGGCATCGCCCGCGAGCTGCAGCGTGCCGGGGTGCACATCCTGGGCATCAAGGACATGGCCGGCGTGTGCCGGCCGCGCGCCGCCGCGGCGCTGGTCAAGGCGCTGAAGGAGGAAACCGGGCTGCCGGTGCATTTCCACACCCACGACACCAGCGGTGCCGCTGCGGCCTCGGTGCTGGCGGCCATCGATGCCGGCTGCGATGCCGTCGACGCTGCGCTGGACGCCATGAGCGGCCTGACCTCGCAGCCCAACCTGTCGTCGATCGCCGCGGCGCTGGCCGGCAGCGTCCGCGATCCCGGGCTGGCGCAGCCCGCCTTGCACGCCGCGTCGACCTATTGGGAAGGCGTGCGGCGCTTCTACGCGCCCTTCGAGTCGGACATCCGCAGCGGCACCGCCGATGTCTACCGCCACGAAATGCCGGGCGGCCAATACACCAACCTGCGCGAGCAGGCGCGCGCCATGGGCATCGCCCATCGCTGGAGCGAGGTCGCGCAGGCCTACGCCGACGTCAATCGCCTGTTCGGTGACATCGTCAAGGTCACGCCCAGTTCCAAGGTGGTCGGCGACATGGCGCTGATGATGGTGGCCAACGACCTCAGCCCGCAGATGGTCGCCGACCCCGCGCGGGAGATCGCCTTTCCCGAATCCGTGGTGCAGTTGTTCCGCGGCGAACTGGGCTTTCCGAGCGACGGATTTCCCGAGGACTTGTCGCGCAAGGTGCTGCGCCTGAAGCCCGACGAGCCGCCGCCGCAACCCTACCGCCCCGGCGACAGCCTGCCTGCGGCCGACCTCGAGGCCTTGCGCGCGCAGGGCGAGGCGGCGTGCGGCCGCGCGCTCGACGACCGCAGGCTGGCCTCCTACCTGATGTACCCGAAGGTCACCCGCGACTGGTTCGAGCACCGCCGCAAGTACGGCGACACCTCCCTGCTGCCGACCCCGGTGTTCCTGTACGGCGCGCAGCCGCAGCAGGAAATCGCCGTCGAGATCGATCCCGGCAAGACGCTGCTGGTGTCCCTGCAGGCGGTGGCCGCCGAGGGCGAGGCCACGCGCAGGGTGCAGTTCGAGCTCAACGGCCAGGGACGCTGGGTGCATGTGGCGGTGGCCGGCGCCGGTGCGGCGCAGGAGCAGCGCCGGCAGGCCGACCCCGCCGACCCCTGGCAGGTGGCCTCGCCGATGCCCGGCAGCATCGTCAGCGTGTCGGTGCAGCCGGGCCAGCGTGTGGCCGCCGGCGACACCCTGCTGGCGCTGGAGGCGATGAAGATGGAAGCCCATGTCAGCGCCGAGCGCGACGCGCGGGTCGAGGCGGTGCTGGTTGCCCCGGGCGATCGCGTACAGGCCAAGGATCTGCTGGTGCTGCTGGCGCCGCCGCACTGAGGGCGGCACGCCCGCGGCAGTAACGCGGTGCTGCGCGCTGCCTCGCGCGGGGCTCACGAATGGGGGCCGTGGGCACTTGGTGGCGGGCCAGGCCTTGCGTAGCATGGTTCCGTCCAGGTGCCGTGGCGTCCGCAGCGCGCATGCGCGCGCGGGGCCTGCGGTTCCACCAGGGGCAGCGAGCATGACCACCCATCGCCTATCGTGCCTGCGCACGGCCATCATCCTCGCAGCCGCCCTCGCCGCGGCTCCGCGGGCCCTTGCGGTGGCCGCGAGCGGATCGACGAGTTTCAGCATCACCCTGCAGCCGGTGACGCTGCTGTACTACTACAGCAGCGTCAACGTGACGATCGGCGCGGCCACGCTGCTCTCGCTGGCGGGCGGGCAGGCCACTGCGATGGCCGCGCAGTCGCTGACTGCGACCAGCGCGGGTTCCTCGCTTTCGGCCACGCTGGCGCCCGCCAATGTGCCGGCGGCTACTCCTCTGCGCACGGTGCAGCTGAGCCTGGCGGACTTCTGGGCCGAGCGCTCGATCACCACCCCCACCTCGGGCAGCACGACGGTCACCGTGTCCTTCTCCAGCACGAGCCCGCTGACCACGGCTTCGCTGCAGTCCGCGGGTGCCGGGTCGACGATCGCCCTCAGCGCGCTGGCCACGAGTTCCGGTACCTCCACGGGCACCGGCGTGAATGGAGCGCCGGTGTACGGAACGGTGTCCATGGATCTGGATCTGAGCGGCGCGACGCAGGCGGCCCAGTACAGCGGCGCGACGATCTACATCACCGCCACGAGCACCTGAGGGCCGGCATGCCGCGCGCTGCGAAGCCCAGGGGTGCGCGCCGGGCGCGATGGCCGTGGATGCTGGCCTGGGCGTTCGTCGGCGCGTCCGCGCATGCGGCCAGGGTGCATGTGCTCGGGCCGGCGGCGCTGATTCGCAACCCGCCGCCGCCCGCCACACCGCCGCTGCCCGACACCGGCGGCTGCACCCTGTACGGCAAGCTCGGCAGACTCAGCGGCGGCACGACGCTGCCGGCGATCACCGCCGCGGATCTGCAGAACCCGCCCGCCGACGCGCTGGGCAGCGTGGCAGTCACCGCGGCGGCAGCCGGTGCGGCCTTGCGCGCCGCGCTGCCGCGGGCCGTGCTGCCGGCTGTCGCCGCCGGCGTGCCCCGCAACGGTTCGACGCTGTTCCGCCTGATCACCGACAACGCCTGCATGCCCGGTTCGCCGTTCACCGCCACCTTGAGGAGTTCCCCGGCCGGCAGCGGCGGCCAGGTCGTCGCGGTGTCGGGCATCCAACAGATCACGGCGACCTACACCGTGCAGGAGACCTACGACGCGAACAATCCCTACGACTGCTCCAGCGGTGCAGGGCGCAGGCGCCGGCACTTTCTCTGCAACCTCTGGTCGATCGTGCCGGGCTTCGACTTCCTCAGCGCTTCCTTCGCCGCGCAGGGGGCGGGCAACTACACCCTGACCCTGGTGCGCGCGACGGTGACCTCGCCATGACGGGACACCTCGCGTCCTTGCGCATGGCGGCGTTGCGCCTGGCCGTGCTGCTGCTCGCGCTGCCTGCCGTGCCGGCAGCGGCACAGGTGGCGTTGACCCCGCAGATCTACACCATCGACCTGGGCAAGCCGCAGCGTACCTACGCCTTTCGCTTGAGCAATTTCACGCCGCAGGCGGTCTCGGTGGTGGTCTCCGCGGTGAACTGGACCATGACCCGCCACGGCCGCGTGCTGCGACTGCCGATGCGCGAGCAGTCGCTCGCGCCCTGGCTGGAGGTCAGTCCGCGCAGTTTTCGCGTGCCGGCGCATGGCTCGCAAGTGGTGCGTTTCGCAGTGCGCGCCGACGTGCCGCTGCGCCCCGGCGAGCACCGCGCGATGTTGTATTTCACCGAGCGGCGACCGGCCGCGGCCGCTGCCGGCAAGAGCATGTTCATCAGCCTGTTCCGATTCGGCGCGGCCATCTACGCGCTGCAGCCGCCCTATGTCAGCAAGGGTCGCATCGCCTCCGTCCATGTGGACGCAAGTGGGGCACAGTTCGTCTTGCGCAACCTCGGCGACACCACGGTGCGCATGGAGGGCGACTATGCCGTGCGCCGGCGCGGCCAGGCGCGGCCGCTGGCGCGTGGCCGCCTTCCGCTGGGGCCGTGCCTGCCCGGTGCGCTGCGCGACGTCGCGCTGCAGTTCGACGTGCGTGGCGGACTGCCTCCGGGCGCCTACGTCCTGAGCCTGCACGGGGCGATGGGCACGCAAGTCATCGCACGCAAGGTTCCCTTCCGAGTCCGCGCGCCCGCTCGATGAGCGCTCGAGCGCGCACCCGTGGCTGCGCGGCCTCGTGCGCCTTCGCGGGACTGTGCTGTGTCGCGGCGCTGTTCGTGCAGTCGCATGCCGGGCAGCCAGTGGCCGGCGTGGCGGCGGCGTCCGCCGGCCCGCAGGGCTCCTCTTGGCAGGCGAGCCCCGCCACATCCCATCCTCCGATCCTCGCCGAGGTCTTCGTGAACGGGGTGGACAGCGCCCACGGCGTCGAGCTGAGCCGGCTGCAGGACGGGCACCTGGCGGTCGACCTGTCCGCGTTCGCAACCGCCTTGCAGCTGCCCTTGCGCGTCGCCGAGGGCGTGTGTCTGCTGCACACTCCGCTGGGAGTCGTCCGCATCGATGCCTCGAGCGTCGTCCTCCTGCGGAAGCGGCGCTTCGTGCGGCTGGCCACGCTGCGGCAGCTGCTGGCGGCGCAACTGGCCTTCGACGCCCCGCGCCAGGCGTTGCGGGTGCGGCCGCCATGGCGGGCCGGGCAGGCCGTCGCGCCGGTGCCTGTCCCGGGCTGGCATGGTCAGCCGGTTCTGCGCCCACCGGCTTTCGGGCTCAGCGGACTGCACAGCGAATTCAACTACGCCAGCGTTGGCGGCGGTGCGGCCCGCGGCTCGTGGACCGAGCTGGGCGGCCCGCTGGCCGGCGGGGTGTGGCGCGCCAATGTCTATGGCGATGCCTCGACGATGGGTGGCCACCTCGCGAACTGGGCCTGGATCGGTGGCCGTGGCCGCGCGCGCTGGCTGCTCGGCCAGGGCCCGGTGCAGTTGAGCTCCCTGTTGCCGCCGATGAACCTGGGCGGGGTGCAGCGCGCGTGGACCAACCAGCCCGCGCTGGTCTATGCAGCCGAGGCACCGCAGGAGGCGGCGCTCGGCGCCAGCGCCATCCTGGGCGATCACTTCCAGGGCGGGCGGGCGGTACGCGGCGCCGGTGGCCCACCGGGGGGCAGCGCGCAGCTGCGCGTGGATGGCCGTGTCGTCGCCACGACCATCATCCGGCTCGACGGCACCTGGGCCTTTCACGATGTCCTGTTGCAGCGCAGCGACCACGTGGAGGTGGCCTTGTATCGGCCCTTCGCCGATGGCTATCCGGTGGCTGTGCGCCGCATCGATGTCGCACTGGGCTCCGGGGCGCTGCCCGCGGGTGTCCTGACGTCCTTCGCGGGATTGGGCGTGGACACGCCATGGCCGGGATCCTGGGCCGGGGGCAGCCCGGCGGGGTTCTACCAGTGGCGTCGCGGCATCAGCAGCGGGCTTACCGTCGGCGCCGCGGTCGAACACGGACTGGGCGGCAGCTGGGCCATGTTCGACGCCGTGCGCGGCCTGGGCGCGCTGGGGGTGTGGAGGCTGGAGGCGGCCACCCATGGGCGCGCACAGGCCTGGTCACTGCGCGGTGGCGCGGCGCTCGGGCCCGGCTATTGGCGGGCCAGCTGGATGCAGGTCGGGGCCCGCTACCTGCAGGCCGCATCGCCGTCGTCGCGCAACGCCTCCCTGCAGGTGGGATGGCGGGCGAGCCGACGCCTGGATGTCTCGCTGGTGGCACGCAGCGTCGACGACGCCGGCATCGACGAGCACCAGCGCTTCGTGGCGCCGGCGATGCGCTGGGCACCGTCGGCGCAGCTCAGCCTGTCGGTCATGCCGGACTATCTGGGCAACCAGGACTATGAGGCCTCATGGATGGCCGATGCCGACAATGCCGTGGATCTCAGCCGCTACGCCGGCAACACCCAGCTGCAGTGGCAGCATGAGACCGTCGATGGCAGTTCCTGCACGCTGGGGGCGATGCGCGTGGCGCGCCTGGGCACGCGCTACGAGGCGCTGCTGTCGGCCACCCGCGCCGGGGCCTGGTCGCCGCTGCAGATCAGCGGCGGGCCGCTGTTCGGCGCCGGCCACGTCGGCTGGCAGCTCAGCGTGGCCAGCGAGCTGCTGCCCGGCCTGAGCCTGCAGTTGCAGATGCAAAGGGATCCGCTGGCCGAGGTCGTTTCCGGCGGCGACGCGACCCGGCTCCAGCTGCTGCTGGTGGCGGACTTCGGCATCGGCTCCAGCGGCATCGTGCCGGGCAGCGGCCTGCAGGGGCCGAGCCGCGACGGCGGCGTGGCCGGACGCGTCGGCGGTTCGCTGCCCCAGGGCATGCGCCTGTCCGACCTGCGCGGTGTGGCGGTGCGGGTCGACGGGCGCAGCGCCGCGCACCTGGATGCGCAGGGACGCTACGAAGTCGACGGCCTGCAACCCGGGGTGCACCGCGTGGTGCTCGATGAGGCCGGGCTGCCGATGGACATCGGGACGCGGCATGCGGGCTACTGGGTCGAGGTGCAGGCCGGGGTCACGACGCGGGTCGATTTCCGGCTCGAGCTGCGCCTGGGTTTCGCCGGGCGGGTTCTGCGTCGGGCGGCGCCGCGGCCCGATCCCGTGGCCGATGCGCGGGTCGTCGTGCGCAACCGCCACCTGCGCGTGGTGCGGCGCGTGCACGCCGATGCACTGGGCTTCTATCGGGTCGACGGACTGCGGCCGGGGCTGTACTGGGTCGACGCCGGCGGCGTGCGCCGCAGAGTGCGACTGCGCGACCGCTTCGTCTACGGCCAGGATGTCTGGTTCGCGCGGGTGGGGCAGGGCGCCGCACACACCGTCGGCCTGGCCTCGCCAGCAGGAATCGAACCTGCATCTAGCCCTTAGGAGGGGCTTGTTCTATCCATTGAACCATGGCGAGACAGCCCGGCAGTCTAGCAGGCCATCGTGCGCGGGACGCCCATGTCCTGCCGACGGTACGCGGGGCGCAGCGGGCAACAGGGCGGCCTGCTCAGTGGCCGCCGCCGCCGGTATGCAGCGCGGCATGCAGCGCGTCCTGCACGGCTTGCGCGAGCTGGCGCCGGTCGTCGCCATGCAGCACGGGCAGGTAGTGCACGATGACCCGCGCGGGGCGGGCCGCGGCGATGCGGCGCAGCGTGTCCAGCAGGCTGTCGTCGTCGATGTAGGCGGCCGCGCGGCTGGGGGCGCCGCCGGCATCGACGTAGCGCAGCAGCACCGGTTGCACCGGGGTGCCACTGCTGGCCGCGGCCTGGAACAGGTTGGCATGCAGCGGCAGGATGCGGCTTCCGTCGGAGGTCGTGCCCTCGGGGAATACCGTGATCTGATGGCCGTCGCGCAGGCAGGCGGCCATGTCGTGCACTACGCGCAGGGCGTCGCGCGGGCGTTCGCGCTCGATGAACAGCGTGCCGGCGCCGGCCGCCAGCCAGCCCAGCAGCGGCCAGCGGTGGACGTCGGCCTTGGAGACGAAGCGCGTGGGGCGCGACGCGTTGAGCGCCACGATATCCAGCCACGACACGTGGTTGGCAGCCACCAGGCATGCCTGCGGGTACGGCTGTCCGACGACCTGCAGGCTGCAGCGGCAGGCGCGCAGCACGCGGCGCGACCAGGCGCGGATGGCGGCTTGCCGCCGCGCCGGGCTCAAGCGGTCGAAGCCGCGCATGCGCCAGCTGCCGCGCAGCAGTTCGATGCCCAGGCGCAGCAGCATGGCGCCCAGGCGCAGCTGCCGGATCACGGCGCGGCCGGCGCCTGCTCGTGGATCAGGCGACCATCGATGATGGTGGCCCGCACCCGGCCTTGCAGCTCGAAATCTCCCAGCGGAGTGTGCTTGGCCCGACTGTGCAGCGACTCGGGCAGGGGCTTCCAGCGCACCTCGGGGTCGACGACGATGCACTCGGCGGCCGCACCCGCTTGCAGCCGCGGCGGCTCGATGCGCGCCGCCGCGGCTGCGCGGGTGGTCACCGCGGCCAGCGCCTGCGGCATCGGCAGGCGGCAGCGGCGGGCATACTCGAGAACCGCGGGCAGCAGCAGCTCGACGCCGCTGGCGCCCGGGGCGGCTTCGCCGAAGGGCAGGATCTTGTCGTCGCTTTCCACCGGTGTGTGATCCGATACCAGCGCATCGATGGTGCCGTCGGCCAAGGCCTGTTGCAGCGCTTCGCGGTCGGCCTGCTGGCGCAGCGGAGGTTCCAGCCGCATGCGGGCGTCGAACCAGCCGATGTCGAGGTCGGTGAGCAGCAGGTTGTGGATGGACACGTCGGCGCTGACCGGCAGCCCTTCGGCCTTCGCACGCCGCAGCAGTTCCACCCCGGCAGCGCTCGACATCCGGCACAGGTGCACGGCGCAGCCGGTGGCGCGCACGAGCTCGAAGATCGTCTGCAGCGCCACGGTCTCGGCGACCACCGGAACGCCGACCAGCCCGAGCCGCTGGGCGTAGGGGCCGCTGGCGGCCACGCCGCGCCCGAGGTGCGCGTCGATCGCCGGCAGCCACACCTTGTAGCCGAAGGTGCTGGCGTACTGCATCGCCCGCAGCAGCATCTGGGTATCGGTCAGCGGGGTGCCTGCCTGGGACAGGCCGATGCAGCTGGCCTTGACCAGCGAGGCCATCTCGGCCAGTCGCTCGCCGCGCAGGCCGACGGTCAGCGCGCCCAGCGCGTACACGCGGGAGCGCTTGATGCGGCGCGCCCGCCAGCGCAGCATCTCGACCAGGCTGGGCTCATCGAGCACGGGGTCGGTATCGGGCGGGCAGACCACGCGCGTGACCCCGCCCGCGCCGGCCGCGGCGAGTTCGGAATCGAGCAGCCCGGCGGCTTCGCCGCCGGGTTCGCCCAGCCGCGCGCACAAGTCCATCAGCCCCGGCATGACCAGGCAGCCGTCGGCGTCGATCACCCGTTCGGCATGGAACCCGGCGGCTTCGGCGCCCACCGCATGGATGCGCTCGCCGGCGATCGCCAGGTCGCCGCGGCAATGCATGCCGCTGGACGGGTCGACCAGCACGCCACCGCGCACGAGGAGGGAAGTAGGCTCGTTCATGGGTTCAGCTGCCGGTGTTGGCAATGATGGACAGCACCGCCATGCGCACGGCAATGCCGAATCGCACCTGCGGCAGGATCACGCTCTGCGGGCCGTCGGCCACCGTGGAGTCGAGCTCGACCCCGCGGTTGATCGGCCCCGGGTGCATGACGATCGCATCCGGGCGCGCCAGTCGCAGGCGCTGCGGGGTGAGGCCGTACATCATGTGGAATTCGCTTGCTGACGGCAGCAGTCCACCGGCCATGCGCTCGTTCTGCAGGCGCAGGGTGATGATCACGTCGGCGTCGCGCAGGCCCTCGTCGATGTCATGGCACACGCGCACTCCCATCTGCTGCAGATCCTGCGGTACGAGGGTCTTGGGCCCGACCGCACGTACCTCCGGCACGCCCAGCGTGGTCAGCGCGTGGATGTCCGAGCGAGCGACCCGTGAATGCAGGATGTCCCCCACGATGGCCACGCGCAACGCGTGGAAATCGGGCTTGAAGTGGCGGATGGTCATCATGTCCAGCAGGCCCTGCGTGGGGTGGGCATGACGCCCGTCCCCGGCATTGACCACGTGCACGTGCTCGGGCACATGCGAGGCGATGAGGAACGGCGCCCCGCTCTGGCTGTGGCGCACGACGAAGATGTCGGCGTCCATCGCCTCCAGATTGGCGATGGTATCGAGCAGCGATTCTCCCTTGGAGGTGCTGGAGCGCTGGATGTCCAGATTGAACACGTCGGCCGACAGCCGCTGCGCGGCGATCTCGAAGGTCGTGCGCGTCCGCGTGGAGTTCTCGAAGAACAGGTTGAACACGCTCTTGCCGCGCAGCAGCGGCACCTTCTTGACCTCGCGCTCGCCGAAGCTCATGAAGCCCTGCGCCGTGTCCATGATGTGCAGCAGCACGTCGCGCGGCAGGCCTTCGGTGGACAGCAGGTGGCGCAGCTCGCCGTGGCGGTTGAGTTGGGGGTGCGAGGCCATCAGGATTCGGACTCCAGGTACGCCATGCGCATGGCCTGCGGACCGGCCGCGGGGTCGCGCTCCAGCGCGAGCATGCGCTGCGCGGGCAGTTCGATGCGCGCGCCGACGAGGTCGGCGCAGATCGGCAGTTCGCGTCCGCCACGGTCGACCAGCACCGCCAGGTCGATGCGCGCCGGGCGACCGAAATCGTAGAGCTCGTTGATCGCCGCGCGGATCGTGCGCCCGGTGTAGAGCACGTCGTCGACCAGCAGGATCGCGCGGCCGTTGACCTCGAAGGGCAACTCGGTGCGGTTGCCGCTGGGATGCAGGCCGCGCTGGGCGAAGTCATCCCGATGCAGGGTCGACGACACCACGCCCAGCGGGGTGCCGGGGCGCAGATCCGCGTGCAGGCGCTGCGCCAGCCAGGCGCCTCCGGAGTACACCCCGACAAAGGTCGGGGAAGCCGGTTGCGCGGCCAGCCAGTCGCGCACGAGTTCGCGCAGGCGCAGGTACAGCGCTTCCGCGTCGGGAGGGGAGGAAGGGTTCATGCGCTGGGGCTTTGCAGGTATTGTTCCAGGATCAGGCGGGCCGATTCGGCATCGACGTCGGGCGCGCCGCCGTCCTCGGCGATGCGCGAGGTGTAGCGCTCGTCGACCAGCGCCACCGGCAGGCCGAAGCGTCCGTGCAGCTGGTTGGCGAAGCGGCGCGCCTGCGCGCTGCGCGCCTGCTCGGCGCCTTCGTCGCGCGACAGCGGAAGGCCGACCACCAGGCGCGCCGGGCGCCATTGCGCGAGAAGGCTGGAAATCGCTTCGAAACGCTGCTGACGCTGCTCGGCGCGCACGCTGCACAGCGCGGTGGCGGTGCGCGTGATGGTGTTGCCCACGGCAACCCCGATCAGCCGGGTACCGTAGTCGAAGCCCATCAGCACCGCGGCATCGGCGGCGGTGCCCGCGGCCTCAGGCATGGCCGGCCGTGCTCGACAGGCTCAGGGGGTCGATGCCCATCAGGGACATCGCGGCGTCGAAGCGCTGTTCGGCGGCGATCTCGAACACCACGCGCGAATCGGCCTCCACGGTCAGCCAGCCGTTGTGCGCGATCTCTTCCTCCAGCTGGCCGGCGCTCCAGCCCGAGTAGCCGAGGGCGACGAAGAAACGTCGCGGCCCTTCGTCCGCCGAGATCTGTTCCAGCACGTCCTTCGAGGTGGTCATCTGCAGGCCGCCCGCCACCTGCAGCGTCGACGCATAGCTGCGCTCGGTCGGGTCGTGCAGCACGAAGCCGCGCTCGGTCTGCACCGGCCCGCCGTAGTAGACCGTCTGCGCGGCCAGTTCCGGCTGCTGCAACGGCAGTTCGATGCGCTCGAACAGATCCTTGAGCACGATGTCGGTCGGGCGATTGATCACCAGGCCCAGCGCGCCGCGGGCGGAATGCTCGCAGACATAGATCACGCTGCCGGCGAAGGACGAATCGACCATGCCCGGCATCGCAATCAGGAACTGGTTGCTCAGGTTCGATGCGTCGCTGCGGGATTTCATGACCGAACATATTATCGCGGCGCGCCCCGCACCGGGCGACGCCCGAAGCCCACCCGCCACGATCCACTGCCCACCATGTCCAGCGCCCAGCCATCGCCCGGCGCCCGCCCGGACCTCGGCCTCGTCTGGTTGCGCCGCGATCTGCGCCTGCACGACCATACCGCGCTGCAGCAGGCCTTGCAGGCCTGCCGCAGGGTGCAGCTGGTCTTTGTGCTGGATACCGGAATCCTGGAGCCCCTGTTGCGCCAGGGCATCCGTGGCGACCGCCGGGTGTTGTTCCTGCACCGCACGCTGCACGAACTCGACCTGGAGTTGCGCGCGCTGGGCGGCGCGCTGTGGGTGCTGCACGGGCGGCCCGCGCAGGTCTTGCCGCGGCTGGCGCGGCAGCTGGAGGCGCAGGCGGTGTTCACCCATCGCGACTACGAGCCCGAGGCCGTGCGTCGGGATGCCGAGGTGGCCGGGGAACTGGCCGCCTGCGGCGTGGATTTCCAGTCCTGGGATGACCAGGTGCTGATGCCCCCGCAGTCGCTGCACACCGGACAGGGGCGTCCGTACCGGGTGTTCACCCCCTACAAGAAGGCCTGGCTCGCGCGGCTGCGCGCGCGCGGCGGGGAACTGCTGCGCGAACGCGACTGCCCGCTGGGGCCGCAGTGCCTGTTGCCGGCGTCTGCCGACATGCCGCCGATCCCCGGGCTGGATCGACTGGGCTTCGACCAGCCGGTCGATCTGCCGCCGCAGGTCGAGCCGGGCAGCCGCGGGGCGCGGCATGCCTGGCGGACATTCCAGCCGCGCCTGCGCGATTACGCGGCGCAACGCGATGTTCCGGCTCTGCAGGCCACCAGCGGTCTTTCGGTACACCTGCGTTTCGGCACGTTGAGCGTGCGCGAACTGCTGCGCCACGCCTGGCCGCTGCTCGAGCAGGGCGACGCCGGCGCCGAGTCCTGGGTGTCCGAACTCATCTGGCGCGAGTTCTACGCCCAGGTGCTGTACCACCATCCCCAGGTCGCCCAGGGTCGCTGCCTGCGCCCGGAGTACGAGGCGATCGCGTGGGACGAGGCGCCCGGGCTGCTGCAGGCGTGGTGCGCGGGGCGCACCGGCTACCCCCTGGTCGACGCGGCCATGCGCGAACTGCTGCGCAGCGGGCGCATGCACAACCGCCTGCGCATGGTCACCGGCAGCTTCCTGTGCAAGGATCTCGGGCTGGACTGGCGGCTCGGCGAGGCGCATTTCGCGCGCTGGCTGCTCGATTTCGACCTCGCCTCGAACAACGGCGGCTGGCAGTGGGTGTCGTCCAGCGGCTGCGACGCCCAGCCGTGGTTCCGGATTTTCAACCCCGTCGAGCAGAGCCGCAGGTTTGATCCCGACGGCAGCTACATCCGCAGCCAGTTGCCCGAGCTGGCCCGGCTGGATGCGCGCTGGATCCACGCGCCCTGGCTGGCCCCGTCGCAGCAGCTGGGCGAGGCCGGAGTGCGCCTCGGTGAGGAGTACCCGCTGCCGGTGGTCGATCACGCGCAGGCGCGCCGACGCACCCTGCAGCGCTACGCCGTGGTGCGCGGCGACTTGCCGGCGCCTGCGCAGCACGACCTGTTCGACGCCTGAAGGCCGCCCCGCAGGCGGTGTTCAGTCGTCGGCGCTCTCCAGCACGTACTCGCGCAGCAGGCCCAGCAGTTCCTCCTCGGAATAGGGCTTGCCCAGGTAGTGGTTGACCCCGAGTTCCTGCGCATAGTTGCGGTGCTTGTCGGCGATGCGCGAGGTGATCATGATCACCGGCAGGTGGCGCGTGCGCTCGTCGGCGCGGATGTTGCGCGTCAGGTCGAAGCCGTCCATGCGTGGCATCTCGATGTCCGTCAGCACCACGTCCGGCAGCTGCTGCTGCAACTGCTCGAGGGCGTCCAGGCCGTCCTTGGCCAGCATCACCGAGTATCCGTTGCGGGCCAGGAAGCGCTGGGTCACGCGACGCACGGTGATGGAGTCGTCGACCACCAGCACGGTGTTCGCGCTCGGCAGCACGGCCTGCGGTGGCGCCACCACCGGCTGCTCGACAGGGCTGCTGCCCGCCTGGTGGCGCATGCGTTCGGCGGCCTGTTCGCCGTATACCGCGGCCAGCGCCACCGGGTTGTAGATCAGCACCACCCCGCCGCTGGGCAGCACCGAAATTCCGGCCAGGCCGGGGACGCGCGAGAGCTGCGGCCCCAGATTCTTGACCACCACCTCCTGGTTGCCCAGCACTTCATCCACATGCAGTGCCAGGCGCTGCGCCGCGCTGCGTACGAGCACCACCGGCAGCGTCCGCCCCACAGTCTCGCTGCTGGCCGTCGATTCATCGGTGAGCGCGCCCAGCCAGTACAGGGGCAGCTGCTGCCCCCCATGCTCGAGCCATTGCTGGCGCAGCGCCGCCTCGAGCTCGGCCGGGCGCAGCCGCAGCACCAGGTCGACCAGACTCGATGGCACCGCGTGTACACGCTGGCCCACGCGCAGCAGCACCACCTGGGTCACCGCGGTGGTCAGCGGAAGCACCAGGGTGAAGGTGGTTCCGCGCCCGGGCGTCGACTCCAGTTCGACGCGTCCGCCCAGCGCCCGGGTGTCGTTGCGCACGACATCGAGGCCGACCCCGCGGCCGGCGATTTCGGTGGTCTGTGCCGCGCTGGAGAAGCCGGCGCGGAAGATCATTTCCCGCAGCTGCGCCTGCGTCGCCTGCTCGCCCTCGGCCAGCAGGCCCTGTTCGCGCGCCTTTGCGGCAATGTCGGAGTAGCGCAGGCCGGCGCCGTCGTCGCTGATCGACACCGCGACCTCGCTGCCCTCGTGGCGCAGCGCGAGCACGATCGTTCCCACCGCGGGCTTGCCGGCGATCTCGCGCTCGGCCGGGCTTTCCAGTCCGTGCGCCACGGCGTTGCGCAGCAGATGCTCGAAGGCCGGAGCCATGCGGTCGAGCACTCCGCGGTCGATTTCGATCGTGCCGCCCTGGATGTCCAGGCGCACGGCCTTGCCGGCGTCCTTGCTGGCCTGCCGCACGGTGCGGTACAGGCGCTCGGAAATGCTGTCGAATTCGACCAGACGGGTGCGCAGCAGGTCGCGCTGCAGTTCCCGCGTCAGGCGCGTCTGGCGCGCCAGGCTGTCCTCCGCCGACTGCAGCGCGCGGCCCAGCGAACCCTGCACCAGCGCCAGGTCGTCGATCGACTCGGCCATCATGCGCGTGAGTTCCTGAAAGCGCGTGAAGCGGTCGAATTCCAGCGGATCGAAGTCGCGGCCGTCGTCGCGCGTGGCCTGCGTGCGCGCGGCCATCTGGGCATCGGCCTGCAGTTCGATGTCACGCACCTGGGCGCGCAGGCGGGCCAGGTTGTCGCCCAGGTCGCGCACCCCGCCGCGTATGCCGTCGAATTCGCTGTCCAGGCGCGCGCGGGCGATGCTGACCTCGCCGACCTGGTTGACCAGGCGATCGAGCAGCGCGGCCTGCACCCGCACCGGCTGGGAGCGGCCGACGACACGCGTGACCTCGGGAGACTGCGGCGGCGCCGCCGTCTCGACCACCGGGGGCGGGGTGTCGTCCTGTTCCTGGGATGCAAGGGCTTCGAGCAGGGCGCGCTCGGGGTGGATGTCACCCAGCTCCGTCTCGCCGCGGGTGCTGGCCTCGCGCAGGCGCTCGAAGCGGGTGTTGATGGCATCGAAGCGCGTGGCCAGTTCGCCCAACGCCTGCTCGTTCGGCGCCCCGGTCTCGCTGCCCAGCAGGGCTTCGATGTCGGACTCCAGGGCATGGGCCATATCGCCGAGAGCCATCGTTCCGGCCATGCGCGCGCTGCCCTTGAAGGTATGCAGCAGCCGCATCGCCTGTCGCGGCGCCGACGCGTCGGAAGGGCGCGATTCCCACTGTCGAAGCGCAGCGGCGAGTTGCGGGAGCAGTTCGGCAGCCTCGAACTCGAAGATCGGGAACAGCTCGGTGTCGATGCTGTCGCCAAGCTCGGTCGCTTCGGGCGGCGCAGGCTCGGCTTGAGGCGCGGGAGGGGGAGGCGGCTGCGGCGCGCTCTCCTCGATCTCCAGCTCCAGGTCGAGGAGTTGCGCGGGCTCGGGCGGCGTCTCCTCGAGCGGAGGCTGCGGGGGTTCCGCTGCAGCCTCCGGGAGCACGGCCGGGGGGGGCGTCCATGACCATGCGCTCTGCAGCGCGGGCACGGTCGGCAGCGCACGCTCTTCGTCCAACGCTTCCTGGGCTTCCGGCGCCTGCGCCACGGGAGCATGCGCAAGTCCGCGCAGTCGCTCCAGCAAGGCACGCAGTCCCTCCAGGATCTCAGCGCGCGCCGGTTGCACGAAACCGGCCGCGAATTGATGCAGCAGCCTGCGTGCTTCCTCGACCGCCTGCGGCAGCCTCGCGCGTTCCTCGTCGCTCCACGGCGTGGGCTGGCGAACCTGCAGGGCAATCACCTGCTCCAGGTCGTCGGCCAGCTGCTGCACGCTGCGCAGGCCCACGGTAGCCGAACTGCCGCGCAACTGGTGGGCCAGCGCCATCGCCTCGTCGCCCAGCGGCAGATCCGATCGACTCGACCATTCCGACAACAGGTGGTCGAGGCGACGCACCAGCTCGTCGGCTTCGTTGAGGTAGATGGTCTGCAAAGCCTGCGGAATGTGCAATTCCTCGACGTGAAGCGGCTCGGTCACCGCAGCCGCCTGCTGCGAAGACGCCTCGCCTACCGGCGCGACCGGCTCCACGGCCTCCACCGATTCGACCGATTCGACCGGTTCGACCGGTTCCACGGCTTCGACCGGCTCCACCGGCGCACCGAGGTCGAGCAGCGATGCATCCGGCCAGTCTGCTGGCAGCGGCAGCGGCGCGGCTTCGGGCTGCGGCTCGCTGCTCGAAGGACCTTCCTCGGGTGTTGCCGAGGGTTCGATCTCGGGCTCTGCGAGGGCGGCGGGCAACAGAACCGCCGGCGGTTCGGCGGCAGGAGCCGCGAGATCCGGCCATTCGGTGGCTGGAGGTTCGGTGGCTGGCGGTTCGGCGGCTGGCGGTTCGGCGGCCGGCAACTCCAGGATCGGTAGCTCCGTGGCAGGCAGATCGTCGACCGGCAATTCGAAGGCCGGCAACCCTGCGGGCAGCGGCGTAGCTTCGTGCAGATCCTCTGCGGCCACCTTGGGAGCCGCTGGCTCGGCTGCCGGTGGGTTCTGGCGCTGACGCATGGCCTGCGCCGCCTGCACCAGCGCCGCGCTGGAATGGCCCCCCGGTGCGGCGCGACGCAGATCCTGCACCCAGGAATGCAGTTCGTCGAAGGCCCGGGCGGCGAGGTCGAGCAGTTCGTGCGGCGCGCGAACCGATTCGGCCAGCACCTGGTTGAACAACTGCTCCAGCGACCACGCCGCTTCGGCGAAATCGCTCATGCCCACCATGCGCGAACTGCCCTTCAGCGTGTGGAAGCAGCGGCGCAGCGCGGTCAGCGAGTCGTCGGCGGGATCGACGCCGCGCAGATCCTCCAGGCGGTGGCGACCGCTGGCGATCACCTCGTCGGCTTCGTCGAGGAAGATCTCCAGCAATTCGGGGTCGGTGGCCGTCGCCGGCGGCTCCTCGCCTGGCGCCGGGGCGGGTGGCGACGGGGCTGCGTCGACCTCGGGTGCAGGGGTGAGGGTGTCGGCTTCCTCCAGCGGAACCTGCGCCGGCATGGAAGGGGTGGGCGCCGACCACGCCGTGGCGGGCGTGGGTGCGGGCACCAGGCCCAGGCCCTTCGCGGGTTCCGATCCGCTGTCCATCGCGGGCGGCGCAGTCGGGGCATCCGCGGTGGAAGCGGCTTCGATGGGGGCGTGCGGCCGGGGCCGGGCAGCCGAGCGCGCCGGCGGAACGACCGGACGCAGCTCCGCGCTGTGCGGGTCGTACTGGAACGAAATCCGCGCCAGCTCGGGCTGGTAGCCCAGCATGTCGACCAGCAGTCCGAGCGCGCCGATGTTCGCGGCCAGCCGCTCGAAAGCGTCGGCCTGGCGTTGCGCGTCGCCCGGCGCCGCAGCCATCAGGTTTTCCACGCTCTGGCGGATATGTCCCAGTGCCTGCGCGCCCACGTCCATTCCGAGCACCGAAAGCACCCCGCGCATCTGACCGAGCAGGCGCGGCACCGGTTCGAGTTCGGGCAGGGTTCCGGGATCACGGAAGAAGGCATCGAGCAGGCGCTCCACCGTTCCCATGTCGTGGCGCAGCTCCTGCACCACGGTGCCCAGGGTCTGGGTTTCCGATACCTTGCGGTACAGCTGCTCCATCCAGGGGGCGAAGGCCTCGCTGGCATAGCCCTGCGCACTGCGCTGCAGCCGCTGCGCCAGTTCGCGCGCGCGCGGCAGGAATTCGGCGTCGTCGGCCCGGAAGTGGCCCAGCGATGCTTCCAGGAAGAGCAGGGCGGTGGCGACTTCCAGCACCCGTTCCGGGGTGAGCATCGAGCGCTGCTGACCGATCAGCTGCACCATGCGCTCGACGGCCGCGGTCAGGATCTCGGCTCCGGCACAGAGCTGGCGCAGCAGCAATCCGAGTTGCTGCAGGTTCTCCTGCAGGCGGCTGATCCGGCTGAAGTCGCCATTGCCGATCTGCGTCCAGCCCTCCTTGACCTGGAGCATGCGCTTGCGCGCCTGCTGCACCAGCGCCGGGTCGACCAGTCCGAAATGCGGCTGTTGCCAGTCGACGACGGCATGCGGATGCAAGGCGAGCGCGTCGGCCACCTGCTGCAGCGCAGGCGGCGCCGCGCGTTCGCGCGCTGCTGCCACCGCCAGCGCCTGATCGCAGAAGAACAGCAGTTCGTGAGCCAGGCGCCGGGATGCCTGAGCGTTGCCGGCGAGCATCTGGCGCAGGTGCAGGTTCAGCCGGTTGCACAGGCGCTTGACATAGATATCGGGCTCGATGAAGCCCTCGCCTAGCGCGCACAGGAAGGCTTCGGCGATCCACCACAGCGCGCGCTCGGCACCCTGGCAGGCATGTTGCGCCTGCCGCGCCACTTGCTGCATGGTGGCGCTGGCCGTACGCATGTCGCCGGCGCGCAGCACCTCCAGCAGGGCGCGTTCGTAGTCGCTGCGGGCCTGGGTACCCAGAACGCGGGGCACCCCGCCGTCGCCCGCCTCCTGATCGGGTGGTTGCGGCCACTCCCAGGGATGATCCCACAGGTCGGCCGGGTGCGCGGACTCGCCGCCCGCGAGGTCGGCCAGGGCGCGATACTGGCGGAACAGCTTGACCGCCGCTTCGTCGCGCCCGGCGGCGCGTGCCTCCAGGTAGTCCAGTACCGCGTGCAGCGCTGCTTCCAGCGCTTCGACCATCGCCCCATCCAGTCGTCGCGGTTGTTCCAGTGCGCGCTCCAGCACGCGTTCGGCCGTGCGCAGGATCTGCGCGCAGGCATGCTGCTCGAGCATCTGCAGCGCGCCGCCGGCCTGGTGCACAGGGTCGCGCGCCTGCGCAAGGGCCCCGGGGGAAGACGCGCCGCCTTGCACCTCCTGCGCCTGGCGTCGAACCACGGCCAAGGCGCTCAGCAGGTTGTCGCGAACCTGTTCCAGCACCCAGGCCAACGCCGCGCCGTCGGGCGGCGCGGAGGATGTCGGTGTCGAGGCGACTTCGTTCATTCCGGGGCGTGGGGGCTGGGTTGCGTGGGGATGGGGCTGCTATCGATCCTGGACGGCACGTCTTCAGCCGATCTTGAAGCGCGAGACCGATTCGCGCAGGACTTCGGCCACGCGCGCCAGTTCGCTGACCAGTTCGGCGGTTGAACGGGTGCCCTCGCCGGTCTGCTCGGTCACCGCGAAAATGTGCTGGATGCTGGTCGCCACCTGGTTGGCCGACTGCGCCTCGGTCAAGGCCTGCTGGGAGATGCGCTCGATGAGTTCGGCGAGTTGGCGCGAGACGCGGTCGATTTCCGACAGCGCGGCACCGGCACTGTCGGAAAGCCGGGCGCCTTCGACCACGCCCTGCGTGCTCTTCTCCATCGCCGCCACCGCGTCCTGGGTGTCGGTCTGGATGGTGCGTACCAGCGCGGCGATCTGCTTGGTCGCTTCCGCCGAGCGCTCGGCCAGTCGCTGCACTTCCTCGGCCACGACGGAGAAACCGCGACCGGCATCGCCCGCCGCTGCCGCCTGGATCGCCGCGTTGAGCGCCAGCACGTTGGTCTGCTCGGTGAGGTCGGAGATCAGCTCGGTGATCTCCCCGATTTCCTGCGAGGACTCGCCCAGGCGCTTGATGCGCTTGGAGGTGTCCTGGATCTGGCTGCGGATCGCATTCATGCCATCGATCGAGTTGCGTACCGCCAGCAGACCCTGCTCGGCCGCATCCAGCGATTGCCGCGCCACCGTCGACGATTGCTGGGCCTGGGCGGACACGGTGTTGATGCGCTCGGCCATGTCCAGCACGGCGCGACCGGTCTCGCGGATCTCCACCAGTTGCTGCTCCGAAGAGCGCAGCAGATCCGCCGAGGTCGTCTGTGCCTGGCCGGAGGAACGCCGCACCTGCTCGGCGGTCTTTTGCACCTGCGCAACCAGGTTGCGCAGTTCTTCCACCGTGTAGTTGACCGAATCGGCGATCGCGCCGGTGATGTCCTCGGTCACCGTGGCCTGCTGCGAGAGATCGCCCTCGGCGACATTCTGCAGTTCGTTCATCAGGCGCAGGATCGCGGCCTGGTTGGCCTCGTTGCTGCGGCGCAGTTCCTGCTCCTGGCGCTCGGCGCGGCGGCGCTCGCGCTCGGACTGCAGCGCACGTTCACGGCTTTCCTGCACGTACAGTCGGCCCAGCCCGAGCAGCGCGAGCAGGCTCAGGGCGGCGGCGCAGACGAGCAGCCACAGGCCGGCGCTGCCCAGGCCGGCACCCGCGGCGTAGCCCTGTTGCACATGCTGCAGCCCTCCGAGCAGCGCGCTGGACTGCTGCAGCACCTGGGCCTGCGCCTGGCGCGCGTCGGCCAGCTGCTGCAGGTGATCGAGGATCGGCTGCGCCAGCGCAGCGACCGCGGCGAAGGATCTGCGTAGGGCCTGCAGCTGCGCGCGCGCATCGCCGTGCGCGGCGGCGAGCTGCAAGGTGGCGTCGCCGTCGAGCAGGCCGGCGCTGAGCTGCTCGAAGCCTTGCAGGTCGTTGCCCAGGGTGCGCGCCGCCGGCTGGCTGATGCCCTGGTAGGACAGCAGCGCGTTGGCCGACTTGCCGATGCGCTGGGTGAGCATCTGCAGACGCGCCGCGGCGCCCACGTCGGCCGCCGGCGCGCCTTGCTGGAGCAGCAGCGAGGTCAGGCTCTGGGTCGTCTGCAGCAGCGATGCGCTGTCCCGGCTGATGGCGCGCAGGGCCCGGCTGGATTGCTGCAACAGGGCCTGCTGGCCCAGCACGACGCGGGCGTTGCGCAGCGTCGCCTCGACGCCCGGGGCGACCGCGCGCAGTTGCGTGCCGCCCAGGCGGGCCGCCGCCCCGGACTGCAGCTGCTGCAGGTCGTGCTGCAGGGCATCGGTGCTGGCGTGCAATTCGTCGAAGCCCTGAGCCGAACCGAGCATCGCCGCGCTGATCGACTTGGCCAGGCGCTGGGACTGCATCAGCGCGTCACCCGAGGTGCTGAGCAACCCGGCCGAGTACGAGGTACTGCGCAACGTGGCGACCAGGCCTACGGCGACCAGCGCGATGGCCAGCACCAGCACGATGACCAGCAGGCGCTGCTGGCGGGCCACCGGCAGGCGCCCGATCAGCGGCAGGCGTCCGATGCGTTCCTCGCCGTGGTCACGCTCGGCGTCTCGCTGATCCTGGATGGCCGCCGACAGCGCGTCCGCGCTGACCGTCGCCTCGCTGGGCGCGAAGGCGGTGGCTTCGGCCGAGGGTCGTTTCGGGGAAAACAGGGAAAACAAGGCCATGGTGGCTCCGGCGGAATCGGCGGCTGGTTGGGCAGGGCGGGGGCGGGAGCGCGGGCCTCAGACGACCTGCAGGAAACGGGGATCCTGCGCGAGCTGCGCCAGATCGAGCTCATGCCACAGCTGGCCATCGGCATCGCGCATCGGCGGCCCGAGCCAGGGCGGGCCGCCGGGCCTGTCCTCGGCCTGCGCCGTGAAGTGCGAGGGCGTGCGCAATCCCGCCAGATGGTCGACCAGCAGGGCGCAGTTGGTTTCCAACCTGGGCGAGAACTGCACCAGGCGGCTACGCGGCCCGGCGCGCGGCTGCGCCTCCGCAGTGGACTCGCCGAGGAAGCCAGCCAGGTCGACGATGCCGCACAGCAGCCCGCGCAGGTTCAGCAGCCCGATGAACCAGGGCTGGGCATGGGGCAGCGGCGTGGGCGGCTCCCAGCTGGAGATTTCGCCCGATTGCCCCAGGGGCAGCAGCAGTCGGCGCGTACCGGCGTCCACGGCGAGCCAGCGCGACTCGCTGCGTGTGTGCTGCGCACCCTGCAGGCGCGCGGCCAGACGGCCCTGGAATTCGATCAGCGAGCTCTTGGCCATGGGCGCAATGCGTGGTGGTTCGCCTCGTCAGTTCAATTGCATGATCTTGCTCAGCAGGTCGTGCGGATCGACCGGCTTGGTGACGTAATCGCGCGCGCCCTGCCGCATCGCCCACAAGCGATCCGTCTCCTGGGTCTTGCTCGTGCAGATGATGATGGGCAATTCCCGGTACGCCGGATTCCGGATGATCTGCCGCGTGAGCTGGAATCCGTTGACTCCGGGCATCACGATGTCCATCAGCACCAGATCGGGCCGATCCTGCTCGAGGGCCGCCAGCGCCTGCTCACCGTTTTCCGCGGTGCGCACCACGTAGCCATTCTTGTGCAGCAAATCGGACAGGAAATACAACTCGGTACGCGAGTCGTCGACGATGAGGATCTTGCGGATGCTCATGATGGAGTGGATCCGGACTGCGAGGTGTCGGTGGACAGGCCGGTTGCCTGCCGGTGCGCCTGCACCGCGTGCAGAAGCTGATCCTTGGTGAAGGGCTTGGTCAGGTAGGCCTCGGCGCCCACCATGCGTCCGCGGGCCTTGTCGAACACCCCGTCCTTGGAGGACAGCATGACCACGGGGATTCCCGCATGGCGCGGACTGCGCTTGATGATGGCCACCGTCTGGTAGCCGTCCAGGCGCGGCATCAGCACGTCGCAGAAGATCATGTCGGGCATCGTGTCGTTGACCTTGGACAACGCGTCGAACCCATCCTCGGACAACAATACCTCGAAACCGGCCTGGCGGAGGAAGATCTCCGCGCTGCGCCGGATGGTGTTGCTGTCGTCGATCACCAGCACCTTGAACGAAACGCTGGGCGTGCTCAAAGGCTCTCTCCCTCATGCATCCAGGCGGTTCCGGGCATCATGGTTCCTGCGCCCGCGTCACATGGCGCGCCGGGCGGCTGGGCAAAACACACCGAGCGCAAGGCGCCGGACTCCATCGTTCGGATCCAAGGGCTCGAGAAAGGGCTCAAATCTGCACCATTTCAAAATCGTCCTTGCGCGCGCCGCATTCCGGGCAGGTCCAGTTGATCGGCACGTCGGCCCAGCGCGTTCCCGGCGCGATGCCGCTTTCCGGATGGCCCAGTTCCTCCTCGTAGACAAAGCCGCAGATCAGGCACATCCAGGTCTTGAAATCAGCTTGCGTCACAGCGTATCGTCCTCTGGCATAAGATTCAATCATTCTAAAAACAGGGCCGCAGCTTTTGTGGCATCCTGCCGACCCGACGGCTGAGGGCTTGGCCGTCCCCCGCCGAACTCCTTGCGACAGCGTCATCATGCCTCCTCCCAACGAAGCCCCGGAATCCCCCCCCGCAGTGATGTTCTTCAATGCCGCCGACCCCAGCGGCGCGGCCGGCCTGAGCGCCGACCAGGCGGTGTGCTCGGCGGTGGGCTGCCACGCCCTGCCGGTGACGACATCGATCTGGGTATGCGACACCGCCGAGGTCTTCGACATCGTCGAGGTCGATGCCGACGCCGTGGTCGAGCAGGCGCGCGCGGTGCTGCAGGATGTCGAGCTGGCCGCCTGGAAGGTCGGCTTCCTGGGCAATGTGGAGGTCGTGAGCGCCGTGGCCGAGTTGCTGGCCGACTACGCGCAGCTGCCGCTGGTGACCTACGTCGGCAATCTGCAGGCGCTGGAGGAATCGCAGGTCGAGGAATACATCAAGGCGATGCAGGAACTGGTGCTGCCGCAGACGCGTCTGCTGTGCGGAAACCTCACGGCACTCAGCCAGTTCCTGTTTCCCGATGTCGAGCGCGAGCAGCCTCCGACCCCCGACGCCCTGATGCAGCAGGCTCAGTCACTGGGAGTGCAGTATCTGCTGGTCAGCGGAATCCTGGTGCCGGAGAACCATGTCGAGAACGTGCTGCTGAGTCCGCGACGGCAACTGCTGCGTGAGCGTTTCGAAATGTTCGAAGCCGGTTTTTCGGGTGCCGGTGACACCCTGTCGGCCGCGGTCGCGTCGCTGCTGGGTACCGGTGCCAAGCTCGACCAGGCGGCGCACGAGGCGCTGGAGTTTCTCGACCAGAGCCTGGATTTCGCCTATCGTCCGGGCATGGGCAACCTGGTTCCCGATCGCTTCTTCTGGGCGCAGACCGGCCCGGAAGCCGAAGGCGATGCCATCTCCCCGGTCGGACTGCAGTGAGGCGAGACCTTGCGATGAGCCAGTCGTGGAGCAACGAGTCGCTGTTCGAGCGCGCGCAGCGCAGCATTCCGGGCGGGGTGAATTCCCCGGTGCGCGCGTTTCGCCAGGTGGGTGGAACGCCGCGCTTCATCGAGCGCGCCGAGGGCCCCTATGTGTACGACTGCGAGGGAACGCGTTACATCGACTACGTCGGTTCCTGGGGGCCGATGATCGCCGGACATGCGCATCCCGAGGTCGTCGAGGCGGTGCAGCGCGCCGCCACGCGCTCGCTGTCCTTCGGCGCCCCCACGCGTGACGAGATCGAGATCGCCGAGGCCCTGCGCGACTTAATGCCGGCGCTGCAGATGCTGCGCCTGGTTTCCAGCGGCACCGAGGCGGCGATGAGCGCCTTGCGCCTGGCGCGCGGCTTCACCGGGCGCGACGCCATCGTCAAGTTCGAGGGCTGCTACCACGGCCATGCCGACAGCCTGCTGGTCAAGGCGGGATCGGGGCTGCTGACCTTCGGCAATCCCAGTTCCGCCGGGGTTCCGGCCGATGTCGCGGCCCATACTCTGGTGCTCGAGTACAACCACATCGCGCAGATCGAGGAACTCTTCGCCCAGCGCGGCTCGCAGATCGCTTGCGTGCTGGTCGAGCCGATCGCCGGCAACATGAATTTCGTGCGGGGCGATCCAGCCTGGCACCGGCGCCTGCGCGAACTGTGCACCGAGCACGGCGCGCTGCTGGTCTGGGACGAGGTGATGACCGGAATGCGCGTCGCTCTCGGCGGAGCGCAACAGTTGTACGGCATTCGCCCCGATCTGGTCGTGCTGGGCAAGGTCATCGGCGGCGGCATGCCGATGGCCGCTTTCGGCGGCCGCGCGGACGTCATGCAGTGCCTGTCCCCGTTGGGCGCGGTCTACCAGGCGGGAACCCTTTCGGGCAATCCGGTTGCGGTGGCCGCTGGCCTGGCGCAGTTGCGCATCGTGCGCAGGCCCGGTTTCTACGAGGAACTGTCGGCTGCTACCCAACAGTTGATGCAGGGACTGCAGCAGGCGGCTGCGCGCCACGGCCTGAGTTTCTGCGCCGACGCCGAGGGCGGGATGTTCGGCATCTATTTCGCGGCCCAGCCGCCTACGAGCTTTGCCGAGGTGTCGGGCGGCGACCTTGCGGCCTTCCGCCGCTTCTTCCACGCCATGCTCGCGCGGGGAGTCTACCTGGCGCCCAGCATGTTCGAAGCCGGCTTCGTCTCCAGCGCGCATGACCCGCAGGTGTTGCAGGCCACGATCGAGGCGGCCGACGGCGCCTTCGCCGAACTCGCATCGGACTGACTGGTGCCCTGTCCCGCTCCTCAGCGGGACAGGGCACTAGCGCGGGATCTGCGCGTCGAGCGCACGGGCCGCGATGACCCAGCTGCGCCGGTCGATGTACGGTCCGTACAGATGGTGTTGGAAGTAGCGCGGCGCCGGCAGCATCACGGCCAGGCGCGCGGCCTGCAGGCGGGAAAGCGCCCGCGCCGGCACGTGGAAGTAGGCCTGCGCCGCGGCCTGCGCGCCGTAGATGCCGTCGCCCCATTCGACGCTGTTCAGGTACATCTGCAGGATGCGCCGCTTGCCCAGCAGCAGTTCGAGCATTCCGGTGATCACCAGTTCCTGCCCCTTGCGCAGGTAGCTGCGCTCGGGGGACAGGAACAGGTTCTTCGCCAGCTGCTGGGTGATCGTCGATCCGCCGACGACCAGGTGCTCGCGCTCGGCCAGGCGTGTGTGGTCGCGCTCCCAGGCCGCGCGCAGCGCCTGCCAGTCGACCCCGGGGTTGTGCAGGAAGGTTGCATCCTCCGAGGCCACCACGGCGCGCTTGAGCCAGGTTCCGATGGCCGGGTAGCGCAACCAGTCATGGCGCCATGCCGGATGCTCCCCGGTGCGCAGCAGGCGCCATTGCGCCGCGCGCATGAACGCGGTCTGTCGCACCGGCAGCACCGACCACAGCGCGATGCGCAGCGCGAAGTAGCCCTGCAGCACGAGCAACGAGCACAGCATCAGCAGCAGCAGGCGCGCCAGGCCGGGGCGGCGGGGCGTGCTCATCGCGGGGTCTCCGTCGACGGCGGAGCCGCGGCGCGCATCTCGGTGTGCAGCCCGTCCTCGCGCGTGAAGTCGAAGCCGGCGACGACCACCATCTGGTCGGCCTGCTGCAGCATCGGGCGGCTGAAGCTGCCGAAGGGTTGCGCGCCGAGGACGATCGCCTGCGCCATGCGGTCGAGCCTGGCGTCCCCGGAGCCGCGCGCCACGCTGGCCTGCAACACCCTGCCGCGGCTGTCCAGGGTGATGGCCATGACCAGCCGGCCGTAGAGCTTGCGACCGTCGTGCTCGGGAAAATCCAGGGTGCCCAGGCGCTCGATCTTCTCACGCATGCGGTCGTAATACAGTGCGTAGGGCACGCTGCGCGTGTCGGGGCCGACCACGCGCCGCCGCGGCTGCGTGTTCTGCAACTCGATGTGGCGTTCGATCGCGCCTACCACATCGAGCATGCGCCGGCTCTGCGCCTGCGCGCTGGCGCGCGCGGGCGCAGCCAGGCCCTGCCGTCCCGGCTGCACCAGGGTGATCACCTGCACCTGCGCCGGGCGCGTCCGCTCGCGGGGAGGGCGCGTGTCATGCTGCGGGCTGCGTCGCGCGTTCGTCGCTGCGTCGCCCGCCTGGTTGCGCGTGGCCGCCGGCAGCGGGGTCGCAGCCAGCGCGTGGCGCGCGCCACCCCCGCCGGCCAGGTCGACCTGCGCCAGGGCCTGGGCATGCCGGGGAGCGCGCGCGCTGGCGCGGTTGACCAGGATCACCGACAGCGGCGGAGTGGCAAAGCCGCGCAGCGCGCCGGGGCGCAGCCCCAGGTGCATTCCCAGCAGCACCAGGTGGAAGGCCAGCGACACGCCGAAGGCCCACTGCAGCGGGCCTATGCGGGACAGTCGTCGGCGCAGGCGCGTCGGCATCGCGGCATCAGTCGCTGGCTGGCGCGCCGCCTTCGCCATGCTCGTGCGGCTGCGCGTGCTGCGCGGGCTCCGGAGGCGCCTCGCCGGCCGCCTCGGTCGGCGCGACCTCGCTGTCCACCGCCAGCTGGAGCGCTCCGGCAAGCGGCGCCTCGTCCTCGGTTTCGACCTCGGATTCGACCTCGGATTCGGAACCGGCTTCGGCCTCGTCCCCTGCGGCGTGCAAGAGCTGCACCACCCGACAGGGTTGCTCCAGCGTAAGCAGGTCGGGCTCTCCGAAATGCAGCCGGACGCGGGTACCGCGCTGCAGTTCCTGCGCACCCAGCGCGGGCAGCACCAGGGGCAGGCCGTCTACGCGCACCAAGCCCTCGCGCAGCACCGACCCCTCGCCGTGGTCGATGCCCTGCTGCCGCAGATAGCGCAGGATCCAGTAGCGCTCCATTCCGCGCTGGAATTCCCCGTAGGCCTTGTAGACCTGTTCGAAGGACTCGACCACCGCGTACAGCTGCGCGTCCTTCGGGCGATAGGGGGCGGCCAAGGCGGCGGCGCGGCCGTGGCGCGCGGCGGCGATGATCTGACCCTGGTTGACCAGATCGGCGTAACGGCGCAGCGGCGACGTGCACCAGGCGTACTGCGCCACGCCCAGCCCCAGGTGTGGAGCCGGTCGCGTGCCCATGCGGGTGCGCTGGGCGGCACCCATGCCCGACTGGCTGCGGTAGATCGCCGGCAGTCCGAGCTCGGCCAGCCAGCTGCCCCAGGTCGCGTTGGCCAGGATCATCATCTCGGCGACGATCAGGTCGAGTGGCGCGCCTCGACGTCGTTGCACAATTTCCACCCGGGCATGGGACTCACCCAGGTGCAGGTCGTGCACGCGAAAGTTGTAGTCCACACCGATATTGCGCTCCGGGCGCCCGCGTACCTCTTCGCGCATGCTGCGCAGCCGTTGCGCGACGCGCCACAGCAGTCCCAGTTCCGCGGCGCAGGGGTAGTCCTGCGGTGGCGGGTCGGCGCGCAGCGATTCCTCGGTGACCAGGGCGTCGAGATGGTCGTGGCGCAGATTCGCGACGATGTCCACGCGCTCGACCCGGGTCTGGCTGTCGCGGATGCGCAGTTCGGGGTCGAAGTCCACGTACAGGCTGACCGCCGGCACGCTCGAGCCCTCGGCCAGCGTGAAGGCCTGCACCAGCGCGTCCGGCAGCATGGTGATCTTGTCCCCCGGCATGTAGACGGTGGACATGCGCTGGCGCGCCTCGCGATCCCAGGCGCTGTCGCGCTGCAGCGCCAGTGCCGGGGCGGCGATGTGGATGCCCACCCGCAAGCTGCCGTCGTCGAGCACGCGCACCGACAGCGCGTCATCGATTTCGGTGGTCGCCGAGTCGTCGATGCTGAACGCGCGGGCCTCGGATCGAGGCAGTTCGGGCAGGGCCACCGGGAGTGGATCGGTCTCGGCGAAGCCCGTTCCGCGCGGGAAATATTCGAGCAGGAAGCGCTGCATGTGGAAGCGCCAGGGGGAGGAAATGGCCCCGGCCTCGCGCAGCAACTGCAGCGCCGCCTTGCCGCTGTGCCGCACGGCTAGCGCCAGGGCCTTGTATTCCTCGCTGTTCTTGTCGGGTTTGAACAGCAGGTTGTACAGCTTGTCGGACACGCCCTGGGGGCAGCGGCCCTGCTGCAACTCGGCCGCCGCGGTCTCGATGCGGCGTTCCGCCTCCTGGCGGCGGGCGATGCCGGCCAGCGCGGCGCGCAGTACCTCCGGGCTGGCCTTGCGGAAGCGCCCCTTGCCGCGCCGCGAGAAGTAGTGCGGCGCCCCGTGCAGTCGCAGCAGCACCGCGGCGCGCTGGCGGGCGTCGGTGCTTGCACCGTAGTACTCGGCGGCCAGTTGCTCGAAGGCGAATTCCTCGTCCGGCGCGAATTCCCACAGCAGATCGAGTTCCAGATCCTGCTGCTGCTGCTGGGCCCAGTCCATCAACTCGCCGGGCTCGGGTGCATCGAAGCGCAGCAGCGCCTGCTGCTGCTTGATCTTCTGCCGCTTGCCGCTGGGCAGTTCGATCTGCAGCGAGGACTCGGCCTCGCTCATCACCCGCGCGGTGGCGAGCTTTCCAGCCTCTTCGAAAAGGAGATAACTCACGTCGCGATCCGTTCAGGCGGTGCGTACACCCAGGAATTCCAGGACGGCATCGCAATGCCGCTGCGCATAGTCGTGCAAGGCATGGCCGCCGTCGTCGACCACGCGCAGGCTGGCACCGGCGTAGCGGGCGACCATCTCGCGCCAGTCCAGCACCTCGTCGTCGCGCGCGACCACCGCCAGGAAACGCTCCGGATGGGGCAGCGGCTGCGGTGGCGGGGTGAGCTCGAACGCCCGCAGTTCCCGTACATGCTCGGCGGTGAAGACGAAGCGGGACTCCGGGTCATGCCAGGCTGGCTGTTCGCCGAGATGCGCCGCCAGGTCGCGCGCAGGGTGCACCGCCGGGTTCAGCAGCGCCGCGCGGCAGCCCAGATGCTCGGCCAGCCAGGTCGCGTAGAAGCCCCCCAGGGAGCTGCCGATCAGAGCCAGGCCTTGCGGCGCGACTCCGCGCACCAGATCCAGCGCGCAGGCGAGCGCCTGTCGCGGCGACGGCGGAAGCTGGGGGCACAGCCACTGCACCGGCGGCAGCCCGGGCTGTTGCAGTTGCTGCAGCCGCGCCTGCGTCTGCCGGGCCTTCGCCGAGCGGGGCGACGAGGCGAATCCGTGCAGGTACAGCAGGTGGGAAGGGCGCTGGGGCAGGGGATGGGCAGGCATGCTCGCGCCGGGGCGCGATCCGCCCCATGTCTTGCGTCAGATCCAATCGTAGCGGCTGACGCGGTGCGACACCTTCGGCTGGCGATCCGCCCCCACGCGACCGCGCATCACTGCGGAGCCTGCGATGCTTCGGCAGCGTCTGGCGGCCAGTCGCGGATATAGGCCTTGAGCATGCGGTTCTCGAAGTCCTGCTCCTGCACCACCGCGCGCGCGACGTCGCGGAAGGAGATCACCCCGAGCAGGGTGGAGCCGTCCATCACGGGCATGTAGCGCGTTCCGCTGTCCAGCAGCAGGCGTCGCAGCTCGTCGAGGCTGGTGTTGGGGCCGCAGTGCACCGGGTTGCGCTGCATCAACGAACCGACCTCGGATGATCCGCCGGGGTCGCTGCTGACCGCCTCGAGCACCTCGCGGAAGGTCAGCATGCCGGCGAGCCGGCCCTCGTCCATGACGACCAGCGAGCCCACGTCGTGCAGCGCCATGGTGCGGGCCGCCTCGAGCAGGGGCGTGTGCGAGGATACGGTGAACAGCGCGGTTCCCTTGATGCGCAAAATGTCGCTGACTTGCATCGTATTCTCCGGTCGGTGTCGGGAGCACCGGGCAGTCCGTGCCTATTTCGACACGGCGCCGCGCTGTGCGCACTGCGATGGCAATATAGTCCACGCGGGCGTGGGATTCCACACATCCACACGCTGCAAGCAGGGCGATGATGTCCGTCGTCGGGGTCGTGAACAGAAAGGGAGCCTGGGATGCAATGCCTGGTCGATGCGCGCATGGTGCACCTGGAGTACGCCGCGGGGGCAAGCCGCGACGCTTGCAGCGTGCTGCTGCTGCATGGCGCGGGGCAGGATCACCGCGCCTGGTCCACGCTGCTGCCAGGGCTGCAGCGCGCAGGCCACCGGGTGTACGCCCCGGATCTTCCCGGCCACTCCGACAGCGCGGGGCCGCCGTGTACCAGCGTCGAGGCGCTGGCGGCCTGGCTGCTGGAGTTGCTCGATGTGCTCGGACTGCCGCGTTGTGCGCTCGTCGGACACAGCATGGGATCCCTGGTCGCCCTGCATGCCGCGGCGCTGGCGCCGCAGCGCATCAGCCACCTGGCGATGGTGGCCACCGCGGTGCCGATGCGGGTGTCGCCGGTGCTGCTCGAACGCGCGCGCGGCGACGTCGATGCGGCGATGCGCGACATCGCACAGTGGTCGCACAAGGGATCGCGCGAGCAGCCGGCCGACCCGCGGCTGCTCGACGCCACGCTGCGCCTGATGCAGTCGGTGCAGGCGCGGTGGCCGGCAGGCGACCTGCTGGCCACCGACCTGGCCGCCTGCGACCGCTATGCCGACGGTCTGGAAATGGCGCGCCGTGTGCTGGCGCCGGTGCAATTGGTGCTGGGCAGCGCCGATCGCATGACGCCTGCGCGCGCCACCGCCGAGCTGCGGCAGGCGATCCCGCAGGCGCAGCTGAGCCTGCTCGACGCCGGCCACGCGCTGATGCAGGAGCAGCCGCAGGCCTTGCTGCAGGCCTTGCTGCAACTGCTGGAACGCACCTGAGGGGCAGCCTGACCGGCTTCCCGGCGGCTTGCGGAGGATCCCCGCCCGCAGGGCGAAAAAAAGCGGCCGATCGTTGTCGATCGGCCGGCAAGGGTACTGGAAAGTACCGAGGAGACAAGAGGTACTGCCGCTGGACGCGGCTGTTCTGCCGGGGCCGATCGCGATGGCCGCCTGCGCGGCTACCGCACGGCCCGGCCGGCCACTCAGGCCGCGGCGCGCTTGACGCGGCTGGCGCCGGTGGTTTGCGCAGCCTTCATCGCGCTGCTGGTGACGGTATTGATGTTGGCTTCGACCACTTCGGCGGCCTGCTTGCCGGCCTTGTGCAGCGAGTCGTAGGCGTTGTTGGCGGCGCTGATCGCGCTCTTCAGGATGGCCACCGCGGTTTCCGTTCCGGCCGGGGCGTTCTTGGTCGCGGTCTCGACCAGCGACTGCACCTTGCGGTTCATCTCGGCGGCGTTGGACTCGACGGCCTTGGCGATCTCGGCCTGGGTGCCGGAGGCGATTTCGTACACATGGTGGGAGTACGACAGCACCTTCTCGGCCAGCGGCTGGGCCAGGTTCGGCTGCAGCGAAGCCAGCTCCTGCAGATCCTTCACCGACATCGCGGCGATCGCGGCGTCGGAGGTTTCATGCATCGCGGTCTTCAGGGTCTGCAGGTTCAGTTCGACCAGGCGCTCGAAGCCGTCGAGGGCCTTGCCCGACAGGGCGATCATGGTTTCCAGCTGGGACTTTTGGGTGGCGATCATTTGTTCGGGGGTCAGCATCATCGGCTCCTGGGTGTGAAGAGGGTTGCTACGGTCGTTTGCGAAGGTTTGGCCGGAGTTGCGCCCAGCCTGCTCGATGGCCCCGCAGCGCAATTGGTGCGGCGCACAAAACGAATTCTAGACCTCTTCGGCGGCTTGTCAAGTCCTTTTTTATTGCATTGCAACATTTTCGTTGTGGCTAAAAAATCCAGGAAAAACAAGGGTCTGAGGAGCATTCCCGGCAACCGTGACGTCCGCGGGCCGTTGCGGAGGCGGCCGCGCAGGCGCGCCGTCCGCAAGCGTGCATGCGGTGCCGCAACACCGGATGCGGTGGCCTCGCGGGTCGCTGCCCCGGGCGCGCCGGCGCGCGCCGCGCCCTACACTGCAGGGCATGCCTGCCGACACTCCTCCCGATGCCGACGCCCGCGCCGCGGTCGACGCGGCGATCACCTCCCGGCGCTCGATCCGGCGCTTCCTGCCGCGACCGGTCGCGCGCGAGACTGTCGAGGACATCCTGCGCGTGGCCGCGCGCGCGCCCTCGGGCACGAACACCCAGCCCTGGCAGGTGCATGTGCTGACCGGCGCGGCGCGCGAGCGCCTGAGCGCGCGCCTGGTCGCGGCCTACGACCTGCCCGACGCGGCCACGCGCTACACCGAGGAATATGCCTACTACCCGGTCGAATGGAAGGATCCGTATCTGGCGCGCAGGCGCAAGGTCGGATGGGATCTGTACGGTCTGCTGGGAATCGCCAAGGGCGACAAGCAGGCGATGCACGCCCAGCATCGGCGCAATTTCCAGTTCTTCGACGCTCCGGTCGGCCTGCTGTTCAGCATCGATCGGGTGATGCAGCAGGGAAGCTGGCTGGATTACGGAATGTTCCTGCAGAACATCATGGTTGCCGCCCGCGCGCGCGGCCTCGACACCTGTCCGCAGGCCGCGTTCACGGCCTTCCACTCCCTCATCGCCGACGAACTCGGGCTGCAGCCCACGCAGCAGGTCGTGTGCGGCATGTCGCTGGGCTGGGCCGACCCCGACGCGGTGGAGAACACCCTGCATACCGAGCGCGCCGCGGTCGGGGAGTTCACCGTGTTTCTCGAGCGATGATCATCTCGTCCCTGCTCGACACCGACCTGTACAAGTTCACCATGATGCAGGTCGTGCTGCATCATTTTCCCGGCGCCGAAGTGGAGTACCGTTTTCGCTGCCGCACGCCCGGCGTCGCGCTGGCGCCGCTGCTGCCGCGCATCGATGCCGAGATCGATGCCTTGTGCGCGCTGCGCTTCACGGCCGAGGAGTTGCGCTACCTGCGCGGCCTGCGCTTTCTCAAGAGCGACTTCATCGATTTTCTCGAACTGTTCCGCCTGCGTCGTTCGCGCATCGAGGCGCGCCCGGCCGAGGATGCGGCGGCCAGGGCGCGGGGAGAGATCGACATCCGCATTCGCGGGCCGTGGCTGCACACCATCCTGTTCGAGGTTCCGGTGCTGGCGATCGTCGGCGAGGTCTGGGCCGCGCATGCGCATGCCGACGCCGACCGGCAGGCGGCCATGGCCCGCCTGGACGCCAAGATCGCCCGCCTGCGCGAGCCTGGGCTGGAAGGTTGCCGCATCGCCGACTACGGCACGCGCCGGCGCTATTCCCGTGCCTGGCAACGCCGGGTGCTCGAGCGCCTGCAGGGCGGCCTCGGCGCGCAACTCGCCGGCACCAGCAACGTCGCGCTGGCGCGCGACATGGAACTGCGCCCGCTGGGCACGATGGCGCACGAGTACCTGCAGGCCTGCCAGGCGCTGGGGCCGCGCTTGCGCGACACCCAGGTATTCGCCTTCGAGAACTGGGCGCGCGAATACCGCGGCGATCTCGGGATCGCGCTGGCCGACGTCTACGGCCTGCAGGCTTTCCTGCGGGATTTCGACCTGTATTTCTGCAAGCTGTTCGACGGCGCGCGCCACGACTCCGGCGACCCCTTTGCGTGGGGCGAGCAGATGATCGCCCACTACGCAGCCCATCGCGTCGATCCGCGCAGCAAGACCCTGGTCTTCAGCGATGCGCTCACGGTCGACAAGGTCATTGACCTGTACCGCCGCTTCCACCAGCGCGTGGGGCTGGCCTTCGGCATCGGCACCAACCTGATGCACGACCTTGGCCATGAGGCGCCGCAGATGGTCATCAAGATGGTGCGCTGCAACGATCAGCCGGTGGCCAAGATCAGCGACGAGCCGGCGAAGAACATGTGCGACGATGTGGCGTACCTTACCTACCTGCGGGAGGTGTTCCAGATCCCGAGCCCCGCAGACCTGCCTGCCAGCGACGAGATCCGCCCATGACCGACCCCAGCGAGCAACGCCCACGCGTGCTGGTCGCGCGCAAGCTCTTCGACGATCTGCTGGATCCGCTGCGCGCGCGCTGCCACCTGCAGTACCACGACGAGGATCGGGCAGCCGAGCCCGCGCGCCTGCGGCAGTGGATGGCCGACAAGGATGGCGTGCTGCTGACCGCCAGCGAGCGCGTGGATGGCGCGCTGCTCGACGCCAGCCCGCGGCTGCGGGTGGTCAGCACGATGACCGTGGGTTTCGACCATATCGATGTCGGGGCCTGCGCCGCGCGCGGCATCGTGGTCACCCACGCGCCCGACGTGCTGACCGAGACGACCGCCGACTTCGGTATCGCCCTGCTGCTGGCCGCACTGCGCCAGATCGGCGAGGCCGAACGCTACCTGCGGGCCGGGCGCTGGCAGGGCTGGAGCCCGGATGCCTTCGCCGGCGCCGACCTGCACGGCAGCACCCTGGGCATCGTCGGCATGGGGCGCATCGGGCGCGCGATTGCGCGTCGCGCGTCCCTGGGCTTCGGCGCCAGCATCGTCTACCACAACCGCAACCGCCTCGATCCGCAGCTGGAAGCTGAGTCCCGGGCGCGATACAGCAGTCTGGACTCCCTGCTCGAGCAAAGCGACCACGTGCTGCTCGCGCTGCCCTTCAGCCCGGCCGCCCACCACCTGATCGGCGGCGTCGAGATCGCCCGCATGCGCCGGGGTGCGACCCTGGTGAACATCGGCCGCGGCGGCCTGGTCGACGAGGCGGCGCTGGCGCAGGCGCTGCAGGACGGACGCCTCGGGGCGGCCGGGCTGGACGTCTTCGAAGGCGAGCCCCGGGTCGATGCGCGGCTGCTGCAGGCCCCGCGTCTGGTGCTGACGCCGCATATCGCCAGCGCCTCGCTGCCCACGCGGCGCGCGATGGTGCGCCTGGCGGTGGACAACCTGCTGGCGGTGCTCGACGGGCGCGCGCCGCCGAACCCGGTGGCGCTCGGCGGCTGAGGTCGCGCATGCGCCCGGTCGACCTCGCGTTGCTGTTGCTCGGGGCGCTGCTGGCCTTGCTGGTGCTGGCGGCGGTGCTGCAGCTGCTGCGGCTGCAGCGCGAACTGCGTCAGTACCTGCAGTCGGCGGCGCAGGCTCTGCGCAGCGAGCAGTCCGCGCAGCTGGCAGGGTTGCAGCAACTGCTGCTGACCCAGCAGGGCGAGGCCGCGCGCACCACCGATTCCCGCCTCGACGCCGTGGCCCGGCAGTTGCAGAGCCTGCAGAAGTCCCTGGCCGACACCCTGGTGCAGCAGGTGGCCGCGCTGGCGCAGACCAGCACGCAGACCCTGCAGGGCCTGCAGCAGCAGCTCGGCGAACGTTTCGAAGCCTTGCGCGCCAACACCGACCAGCGTTTGCGCGAACTGCAGGCCGACACCGAGAGGAAGCTCGAGCACATGCGACTGACCGTCGATGAAAAGCTCCACGCCACCCTCGAGCAGCGGCTGGGGGAGAGTTTTCGCCAGGTCGCCGAGCGCCTGGAGCAGGTGCATAGCGGCCTGGGCGAGATGCGTGCGCTGGCGCAGGGCGTAGGCGACCTGCAGCGGGTGTTCTCGAACGTCAAGTCGCGCGGCGTGCTGGGAGAGATTGCGCTGGCCGCACTGATCGAGCAGGTGTTGGCGCCCGAGCAGTACGCGACCCATGTGGAAACCGTTCCGGGAAGCGGGGCGCGCGTGGAGTTCGCGCTGCGCCTGCCCGGCGACGGCCAGGGGCCTTTGTGGCTGCCCATCGACGCCAAGTTCCCGCGCGAGGACTACGAGCGCCTGCTCGACGCCCAGGACATCGCCGACAAGGCGGCGGCCGAGGCTGCCGCCAAGGCGCTGGAGGCCCGCCTGCGCGAGGAGGCGCGCAGCATCCGCGCCAAATACGTGGCGGCTCCGCATACCACCGACTTCGCCATCCTCTTCCTGCCGACCGAGGGTCTCTACGCCGAGGCCTTGCGCCGCCCGGGGCTGATGGAGGCACTGCAGCGCGAGCAGCGGGTGATGCTCGCCGGGCCCACGACCCTGCTCGCGCTGCTCAACAGCCTGCAGATGGGCTTTCGCACCCTGGCGCTGCAGCAGCGCTCGACCGAGGTCTGGAAGGTTCTGGGGGCGGTGAAGACCGAATTCGGGCGCTTCGGCGAGGTGCTGGGCAGGTTGCGCAAGAAGCTTGACGAGGCCGGCAATACCCTGGGCGCGGCGCAGACGCGCACCCGTGCGATGGAGCGCCAGCTCGATGCTGTGCAGGCGCTGCCGCCGGAGCACACGCAGGCCCTGCTGGGTTTGCCCCTGATCAACCCCGAGGACGAGTCGTCCGAGGTATAAAGACCGTTTGCGCGGCGCGCGGGCGCGCCGGGCCCGACCTACCATTGCAGTGCATTGCAGGAGCCGATCATGCAGGCGCAGGAAATCAGCCTGGACGTCCTGGCGGAGAAGTACGCCAAAGGCGAGGAAAAGACCCAGCAGGACATCGCCCGGAGGGTGGCGCATGCGCTGGCCGCCGTCGAGGCCGACCCCGCGGTCGCCGAGGAGCGCTTCCTGTGGGCGCTGGAACGCGGGTTCATTCCCGCCGGGCGCATCATGTCGGCCGCCGGCAGCGGTATCCAGGCCACGCTGATCAATTGCTTCGTGCAGCCGGTCGGCGACTCGGTATCGGAGGATGTGCAGGGCAAGCCCGGCATCTACCGCGCGCTGGCCGAGGCAGCCGAGACCATGCGCCGCGGCGGCGGCGTGGGCTATGACTTCAGCCGCATCCGCCCCGCCGGGGCCGTCGTCGGAGCCACCCACAGCCGGGCCAGCGGGCCCCTGTCCTTCATGCGTGTGTTCGACGCCTCCTGCCAGACGGTGGAGTCGGCCGGATCCAGGCGCGGCGCGCAGATGGGTGTGCTGCGCATCGACCACCCCGACATCGAGGCCTTCATCCACGCCAAGGACAGCGGGGGCTTTCGCAATTTCAACCTTTCGGTCGGGGTCGGCGACGCCTTCATGCAGGCGGTGCGCGACGACGGCGAAATCGACCTCGTGCATGCCGCGCGGCCGGGCGACGAGCAGCGTGCGCAGGGCGCGCGCCAGCGCGAGGACGGGCAGTGGGTCTACCGCAGGGTGCGCGCGCGCGCGCTGTGGGAGCAGATCATGCGTTGCACCTACGACCATGCCGAGCCGGGCATCCTGTTTCTCGACGCAGCCAACCGAGACAACAATCTCTCCTACTGCGAGGTGTTCGAGGCCACGAACCCCTGCGCCGAGGAATTCCTGCCCGACTACGGCTGCTGCTGCCTGGGTTCGCTGAACCTGACGCGTTTTGTCATCGATCCTTTCGAAGCCGGCGCGCGCTTCGACATGGCCGCCATGCGCGAGGTCGCGACGGTGGCCGTGCGCATGCTCGACAACGTGCTCGACATCACCTTCTGGCCGCTGCCGCAGCAGGCCGCCGAGGCGCGTGACAAGCGTCGCGTCGGACTGGGCTTCCTGGGCCTGGGCGACACCCTCATCGAGCTCGGACTGCGCTACGACAGCCCGCGGGGCCGCGCCTTCGCCGCCGAGATGGCGCGCAACCTGCGCGACGCCGCCTACGAGGCTTCGGTGGAGCTGGCGCGGGAGAAGGGCGCCTTCCCGCGCTTCGATGCCGACAAGTACCTCGATGGAGGTTTCGCGGCGCGTCTGCCGCAGGATCTGCGCGAGCGCATCCGACGCCACGGCCTGCGCAACTCCCACCTGCTGGCGGTGGCGCCGACCGGAACCATCAGCCTGGCCTTCGCCGACAACGCCAGCAACGGCATCGAGCCGGCTTTTTCCTGGGTGTACACGCGCAGGAAGCGCATGCCCGACGACAGCACACGGGAATACGAGGTGGCCGACCATGCATGGCGGCTGTGGCGCGCGCGCGGTGGCGACACCGATCGCCTGCCACCGGCCTTCGTCACCGCGCTGGAGATGCCCGCGCGCGAGCACATGCAGATGCTCGGATCGGTGCAGCCCTTCATCGACACGGGGATTTCCAAGACGGTCAACGTCGCCGAGGACTACCCCTTCGAGGATTTCCAGGATCTGTACTTCGAGGCCTGGCAGGCCGGGCTCAAGGGTCTGGCCACCTACCGACCGAACACCGTGCTGGGCGCCGTGCTGCAGGCCGCGGCCGCGGCCACGCCGACGGCCGACACCGCCGACTCGCTGCCCGACATCGACCCCCTGACCCGGCGCATCGAGGGCCGCCCCGGAGGCGACCTGCAGGCGGTGACGAGCAAGGTCAGCTACATGACGGCCGAGGGCGCGAAGACCGTCTACCTGTCGATTTCCTTCGCCGAGGTCGAGGGCCTGGCCGACGGCCAACCGCTGCGCATCGAGCGCCCGATCGAGTTCTTCATGCCGGCCGGGCAGCGCGACGAGGGCCAGCAGTGGATTGCCTCCAACATGCGCCTGCTGTCGCTGGTGGCGCGCTCTGGGGGCTCGGTGGCCAAGTCGCTGCAGAACATGCGCGAGGTGGTGTGGGACAAGGGGCCGGTGCGCTGCGGCGAGGTCATCAAGTCCGACGGTTCGCGCGCTCCGCGCTTCCACCAGTCCGAGGTCGCCGCCATCGCCTTCGCGCTGCAGGAGATCCTCAAGCGCCGGGGCTTCCTGCGCGAGGACGGCCGCGAGCAGTCCCTGCAGCTGCTGGCACAGCGCCAGGCGCAGCCGCAGGCGCTGCAGATCGATCTCGACCAGGCGCAGGCGCTTCCGCAACTGCTGGCCGGCGCACGCGTCTGCCCGGAATGCGGCGGCCCCTACCTGCGCCGCGTGGACGGCTGCGACCGCTGCGACAACTGCGGCTACATCGGCAGTTGCGGTTGACCGGCAGGGTTGTGGCTGCCTGACATCAGTTTTCCGCGGCTCGATCCGGCGGCGCTCACCCACAGGGTGACATGCGCCGCCGCTGCGTGCGCCCGCGCAGCGGCAGACGCGCCAGGAACAAGCCCTTTCCCCGGCATCGATTCAGCCATTCCGTGCCGGATCCTGCCGTTCGCATACCCCATCAGGATGTTGACCTTCCGGTGCCGGAAATAGGCACTTGCAGGTTATTTTCATCGGGTTTTCCTGAGCCGGAATATTGGTATACCAAGGGTTTTCCATGCCGATCGGGAAAATACCTTGCCCATGAAATCGGTGGCGCCGATGGCACATGGAATCGCTGGCTTCCCGACGGGGGCGAATGATGTAAGTTGTTGATCGATAAAAAGAAAAAAATCGAATTCAAGTTGCTGACCCGCTGCGCGGATTGCCCGATTTGCGCGTGAAAAAATGCTCCTCCGATCGACGGTGCCAGATCTTCCGCGTGCTGGCCGGGCGTGCGTGATTGTCTTGGCCTGATGGATTTGATGTAATCGGCGCGAGGTCGGAGAAAAATGCGCCCGGGTTTGCGCAACCCCGAGGAAATCGAGCCCATCGATGCACTCCGGCCACGAGCGCTGCGCCAAGGCGCAAATCCACGAGGAGACATATTTCCATGAGGAAAATACTATGGGCAATGGCATTGCTTGCCGCTTTTGCGGGGAACGCTTCGGCAGAGCAGCCGAATGTGCAGATCTACGGGCTGATCGACCTCGGCCTGACCCACTTCACCGGGCTGGCCACCGGATCCTCGGCTGCCGGCAGCCCCACCGGCAGTTCGACCGGATTGAGTTCGGGGGCGCAGTCGGGCTCTCGTCTGGGGATCAAGGGGCATGAAGACCTCGGCAACGGCGTGCAGGTGCTGTTCGTCGCCGAGACCGGCTTCTGCGCGGCGGGGCTGAGCCAGGATCAGAAGGTCGGAGTCGCCGGCAACCCCGGCGGCAGTTCCTGCAGCGGCGGCGCCTTCATGCAGCGCCAGGCCTTTGTCGGCGTTCATGGCCGCTTCGGCACCTTGAGCGCCGGGCGCATGTACACCCCGATGTTTCACAACGAGGCGGCGATGGATCCTTTCGGCTACGGGCTGAATGGTGACATCAACAATCTGTCGATCGTGGGCAAGCAGTCGGGCGGCCTGCTGATCCGGGCCAACCAGTCGCTGACCTACACCTCGCCGACGCTGTCCGGCCTGAGCGGCACCTTGAGCTTCAGCTTCGCGCCGACCGCCGGCGGCACGGTGCCGGCGGCCGTGGCCAAGGATTCGAGGGTGCCGCGCTCGTGGACGGCCGAGGGCAGGTACGCGAGCGGGCCGCTCACCGCGGGTCTGGCGTACCTGGAACTGCGCAACAGCACCCTGGGCCTGGCCTCCAACGGGGTCGACAGCGGCGGCATCAAGGTGTGGCAGGCCTTCGGCGCCTATGACTTCGGGGTGGCCAGGCTGCGCGCGCTGTATGAGAAGGCCAGCGGCGACTATGCCTTCGGGACGACCACCGGCGTCGCCGGCGGCGGCCAGCGCTTCTGGATGCTCGGCGTGAGCGTGCCGGTCGGGCCTGGGGAGATCCTGGCGTCCTACGACGTGGCGACCATCGACCCGAACGGCGTGTTCACCAAGCAGGTGGGGACGGCCAGACAGTATGCGCTGGGCTACACCTACGCCCTGTCGAAGAGCACCAACCTGTATGCGTCCTACGGCCACATCGGCAACGACGCCCGGACGTCCTTCGCCAACCAGTCGAATGCCGATGCCTTCGCCGGCGTCGACGGCCAGAGTTCCAGCGGCATGGCGGTGGGCATCCGCAAGTTGTTCTAGAGGCCGCGGGCGGCGGCCTGCGCGAGAGGCCCGATCAGACCCGCTCGATGATGCTCGCGATGCCCTGGCCGACGCCGATGCACATGGTGCACAGCGCGCGTCGGGCGCCGCTGCGCAGGAGTTCGTGGGTTGCCGTGGCCAGCAGCCGCGCGCCACTCATGCCCAGCGGGTGGCCGATGGCGATGGCTCCGCCGTTGGGGTTCACGTGGGGCGCATCGTCGGGCAGGCCGAGCCCGCGCAGCACCGCCAGCGATTGCGCGGCAAAGGCTTCGTTGAGCTCGATTCGATCGATCTGATTCAGCGACAGGCCGGTACGCGCCAGCAGCTTGCGCACCGCGGGCACCGGGCCGTAGCCCATGATGCGCGGCGCCAGTCCGGCCGTGGACATGCCCACGATGCGCGCGAGGGGTCTCAGGCCGTGCCGGCGCGCCGCGTCCTCGGAGGCGACGATCAGCGCGCAGCTGCCGTCGTTGACCCCGGAGGCATTGCCCGCGGTGACGCTGCGTTGCGGGCCGTTGATGCCCGGCAGTCGCGCCAGCGCCTCCAGGGTGGAGTCGGGGCGCGGGTGTTCATCCACGTCGACCACCAGGGGTTCACCCTTCCTGCGCGCAATGCGCACCGGGACGATTTCGTCGCGGAAGCGCCCCGCCGCCTGGGCCGCCGCCCAGCGCTGCTGCGAGCGCAGCGCGAAGGCATCCTGGTCGGCGCGGTCGATGCCGAATTCGGCGGCCACGTTGTCGGCTGTTTCCGGCATGGAGTCGATGCCGTGGATGCGCTGCATCTCGGGGTTGACGAAGCGCCAGCCGATGGTCGTGTCATGGATCGACGCGCTGCGCGAGAAGGCGCCTTCGGCCTTGCCCAGCACGAAGGGCGCCCGCGACATGCTCTCCACGCCACCGGCCAGCATGAGCTCGGCCTCGCCGGCCTTGATCGCCCGCGCCGCGATGCCCACGGCGTCCATGCCCGACCCGCACAGGCGGTTGACCGTGGTCGCCGGGACTTCCACCGGCAAGCCTGCGAGCAGCGTGGCCATGCGCGCGACGTTGCGGTTGTCCTCGCCGGCCTGGTTGGCGCAGCCCAGGATCACATCGTCGACCGCGGCCCAGTCGACCTGCGCATGGCGCTCGCGCAGCGCGCGCAGCGGGATGGCGGCCAGGTCGTCGGCGCGCACCGCGGACAGCGCGCCGCCGTAGCGGCCGATCGGGGTGCGCAGGGCGTCGCAGATGAAAGCCTCGGTCATGGCGGTTTCCTCAGGATTGCTTGGGTCGCTGGTCGATCACGCGGCGGGCCTTGCCCACCAGGGTGCGTGGAATGGCGTCGGCCTCCATCACGCTGACCTTGGCCGACACGCCGATCATGGTCTTGATGCGGTGCTGCAGTTCGCGTCCGAGATGGTCGAAATCCGCCGCGCTCAGCGCACCCTGCAGTTCGCGCTGCACCTCGCAACGCACCTCCATTTCGTCCATGTGCCCCGAGCGGGTGATCACCAGCTGGTAGTTGCCGCTCAGGCGCTTGTCGCGCAGCACCTGCTCCTCGATCTGCGTGGGGAAGACATTGACCCCGCGGATGATCAGCATGTCGTCGCTGCGCCCGGTGATGCGCCCCATGCGTCGGAAGGAGCGTGCCGTCGGCGGCAGCAGGCGCGTGAGGTCGCGCGTGCGGTAGCGGATCACCGGGAAGGCCTCCTTGGTGAGGGAGGTGAACACCAGCTCGCCCTCCTCGCCGTCCGGCAGTGCCTCGCCCGTCTCGGGATCGATGACCTCGGGGTAGAAGTGATCCTCCCAGATCACCGGGCCGTCCTTGCTCTCGATGCACTCACTGGCCACCCCCGGGCCCATGACCTCGGTCAGCCCGTAGATGTCGATGGCATCGATGCCCAGCATGCGCTCGATCTCCCCGCGCATGCCCTCGCCCCAGGGTTCGGCGCCGAACACGCCCACGGCGAGGGAAATCTGCTCCGGGGTCATGCCCTGACGCGCGAACTCCTCGGCGATGACCAGCGAGTACGACGGCGTGACCATGATGAAGTCGGGCCGGAAGTCGATGATCGCCTGCACCTGCTTCTCGGTCTGCCCGCCCGACATCGGAACGGCCGTGCACCCGGCCCGCTCGATGCCGTAGTGCGCGCCCAGGCCGCCGGTGAACATGCCGTAGCCGTAGGCGTTGTGCACCATGTCGCCCGGGCGCGCGCCCGCCGCGCGCAGCGAGCGCGCAACCAGGTCGGCCCAGTGTTCGATGTCGCGCAGGGTGTAGCCGACGACAATGGGCTTGCCGGTGGTTCCCGACGAGGCATGCAGGCGCGCCACACGCTCGCGCGGCACGGCGAACAGACCGAAGGGGTAGTGTTCGCGCAGGTCGGATTTGGTCATGAAGGGGAACTTCGCCAGGTCGGCCAGGGTCTTCAGGTCGTCCGGGTGCACGCCGCGCTCGGCGCAGCGCCGGCGGTAGGGCGCGACGTTGTCGTGGCAGTGGCGCACCGACCATTGCAGTCGTTGCAGCTGCAATGCGCTGATCTCGTCCCGGCTGGCGCGCTCGATCGGCTCGAGGTCGCCGGGGGCTGGGGTCTTCGTGGGCATGGCTGTCTCCTCGTCGGAATGCGTTCGGGGGCGCGCTGCGCCTTCAGTTGGCGTCGCCTCCGGCGAGCGACGCCACGACCTCGCCTTGCAGGCGATGGGACTTGCCGCGGAACAGCGCGATGGTGGTGGCGCCGTCGGCCGTTCGCACGGTCACGTCGTACACCCCGGTGCGGCCGCTGGCGGAGCGCTCGTGCGCCTCGGCACGCAGCATCTGCCCCACGCGCCCGGGCGCCAGGAAGTCGACATGGCAGGCCGAGGCCACGGTGACACGGTCGCTGCTGTTGCAGGCGTAGGCGAAGGCCGTGTCGGCAAGGCTGAAGATCACCCCGCCGTGGCAGCTGCCGAAGGCGTTCGTCATGTGCTCGGCGATGCGCATCTCCAGCACCGCGCGGCCGGGCGCGACGTCGATCAGGCGCATGTCCATCCATTGCGCGACACGATCGCGCGGCCACATCGCGTCGGCGGCTGCGCGCGCGGTCTGCTGGGGATCGGGGCTGGTGGTGGTGTCAGTCATGGCAATTCCATCCGGCGAGCGCGCGTTGGCGCAGGAAGGGCGAGACGCGGTAGCGATCCTCGCCGTGGGCGGCGGCCAGGTGATCGAGCACCTTGACCACCTGGCGTGGCCCGATGTCGTCGGCCCACGCCAGCGGGCCCACGGGATAGTTGGTTCCCAGGCGCATCGCGGTGTCGATCGCCGCTGCCGAGGCGACGCCCTGCAGCACGGCGTCGGCGGCCTCGTTGGCCAGCATGGCCACGGTGCGCAGCAGCACCAGTCCCGGCGTGTCGGCGATGCGGCTGGCGACGTAGCCGGCCGCCTGCAGCAGCCCGACCGCGGCGTCGCGTGCGGGCGTCGGGCATGGCAGCGCCGCGGCCAGCGCCAGGCGCGGAGTCGCCGCGTAGTCGAGCGCCAGATCGAGCACCAGGCTCGCCGCGATTCCCGTTTCGGCAGCGCGTTGCGTGGCCGTACGACCGTCGCTGAGGTACAGCACTGCGCCGTCGGCGACCGCGACACGCTCGCCGTCGCCCGGATGGCGACTGAAGGCGACGCCGCGCTGCTGCAGGCGCGCGGCCAGCGCGGCCGCGGCGGGCGACGCGCCATGGATCTCGATGCGCGCGGGAATCGCGCGCTGCGGCTCCTGCTCCGGCGTGGCGGGAGCCGCGCCCTCGGCGTAGTCGTGGAAGCCGCGCCCGCTCTTGCGGCCGAGCAGCCCGGCGGCGACCATCTCCTGCTGCAGCAGCGAGGGCGTGAAGCGCGGGTCATGGAAGAAGGATCGCCACACCGAACGTGTCACCGCGAGGTTGACGTCCAGACCGATCAGGTCCATGAGCTCGAACGGTCCCATGCGGAAACCACCGCAATCGCGGCACACCGCGTCGATGGTTGCGCAGGACGCGGCGCGCTCGCCGGCCAGCCGCAGCGCCTCGCCGTAGAAAGGGCGGGCGACGCGGTTGACGATGAATCCGGGGGTCGACGTGGCGAGCACCGGCGTCTTGCCCCAGGCGCTCGCCGTGGCCATCAGGGCCTGCGCGACGGCGGGCGCGGTGCGCAGGCCGCTGACGACCTCGACCAGCGGCATCCGCGGCGCCGGGTTGAAGAAATGCAGTCCGGCGACGCGCTGCGGGCGGCGCAGGGCTGCGCCCAGCTCGGTGATCGAGATCGACGAGGTGTTGCTCGCCAGGATGGCATCCTCGGGGAGCAGCGACTCGAGTTCGCGCAACAGCGCGCGCTTGGGCTCGATTTCCTCGACGATGGCCTCGACGACGAGTCCGCAGCGCGAAAGTCCGGAAAGATCCGCCGCCACCTGCAAGCGATCGCACGCGGCCTGTGCCGCGGCATGCGGCATGCGGCCCTTGTCGGCCATGCGGGCGAAGGTTCCGCGCAGGGCCTCGATGGCCGCCGCGGCCGCGCCTGCGCGCGCATCGAGCAGCAGCACCGGGTGGCCGGCCGCCGCGGCGACCTGCGCGATGCCGCTGCCCATGGCGCCGGCGCCGACCACGCCGACCGCCACCGAAGTCGGCAGCGCGGCGCGTGCGTCGTGTTCGGAAGGCTGGCTCATCATCGCCCCGTGAAGCGTGGTGCGCGCTTTTCGACGAAGGCGGCGACGCCTTCGGCGTAGTCGGGGCTCCAACCGAGTTCGCGCATGTACGAGCCCTCCAGCGAGAGCTGCTGCTCGAGTGTATGCGTCGGGGCGGCGTGCATGGCCTGACGCGTGCGCACGAGGGCCTTCGTCGGTGCCTGTGCCAGTTGCCGTGCCAGTGTCGCCACCACGTCGGGGAACTCGTCGTCGGCGACCGCCGACCAGATCAAGCCCCATTCGGCAGCCTTCGTCGCCGGCAGCTTTTCCGCCAGCATCGCCAGCCCGAGCGCGCGCGCCATGCCCACGCGCTGCGGCAGGAACCAGGTGCCGCCGGTGTCGGGCAGCAAGCCGATCCTGCTGAAGGCCTGCAGGAAGGACGCCGAATGGCAGGCGACGACGATGTCGCAGGCCAGCGCGATGCTGGCACCGGCGCCCGCAGCGATGCCGTTGACCGCGGCCAGCGTCGGCACGCGCAGGTTGGCCAGGCGCAGCACCAGGGGCTTGTAGTTGCGCTCCACGGTGTTGCCGATGTCCGGTGGCGTGCCGGCCTGGATGGCTACCGCGCGGTCACCCAGATCCTGGCCGGCGCTGAACGCGCGTCCGGCACCGGTCAGCACCAGCACCCGCACCTGAGGATCCTCGTCGATGAGGGCCAGCGCCGCGCGCAGCTCGGCGTGCATCTCCTCGGTGAAGGCGTTGAGCTTGTCGGGCCGGTTCAGGGTGAGCGTGGCTACCCCTTCGACCACTTCACAGCGTATGGTTTGGAAGAGCATGGGCGGTAGGGACGCCTGGGCCGCCGCGCGCCGGGGCACCATCCATCGATGGCCCGATCCGCACTTCGGTTCGGCTGAAGAGGTTACAGGAAACAAATGTCGAAAGCACTTTAGTGTATCGTAAAAGCGTGGCTTGGCAAGTGCTGGGTCTTGGACTATCGGAGGACAACATCATTCTTGTGATGGCGATAGAAGGAATCGCTTACGTGTTTTCCCTTGCTTTATGTGATACCTTAAAGCTTGACAAAGTATCATTAAACGTATCATGATTCGGTATCGAAGCGAAGGCTCCGACCCACTGACCCAGGAGGAAACATGGCAGGACACAACGAGCGTCTGGCGGATCACATGGAATTTCCGCCGGCAACCGAGCAGCCCAACGTCTATCCGCTCTCGTGGCGCACGCACACGCGCAAGCTGCAGGAGGTGTGGGAGGCGGCGCTGCGCGAGAACTGGGATCCCGAGAAGCTGCCCTGGGACACCCTGGACGTCGACAGCTACACCTGGGAGGAACGCGAGGCGATCGCCTACTGGTGGACCCTGTTGTCGGTATTCGACGCATCGGCGCCTCCGGTGTTCGCCGAAGCGCTGGTCAAGACCTACGAGGTGCACGAGGAGGATCCGGTGCGCAAGTGCTTCTTCTCGGTCACGCGCGACGAGCAGAACCACGAGATCATGTGCGGCCTGGCCATCACCAGGCTGCTCGCCCACCCCGATCCCTTGACCTACGAGCCGAAGACCGAACTCGGGCGCCGCCTGCAGAAGAATGCGAAATGGCTGTACTACAACGGCGGGCGCTACTGGTCGGGCTACAAGCAGGCCGTGCCCAGGTACGACCTGGCGGTGCTGTTCAGTTCCTTCCTGATGGGAGAGATCGCCGCGGCCACCATCTTCAAGCAGATGTACGAAAACTCCCGCGAGGCGGTGTTTCAGGAAGGCTTCAAGAACATCGGCCGCGACGAAGGGCGCCACATGGCGATCTGCATGGCGGTCATGGAGCGCGACTACCCGAAGATGGGGCCGGAGAATCGCGCCATCGTGACCAAGCAGATCCGCGCCGGCTATCTGTTCCTGTCCGCCGTGCTGTTCGAGCCGCCGATGGACTTCTGGGATCTGCCGCAGGACTTCATCGCCAACCAGCGCGAGGCCGAGGAAGTGGCGCGCGGCGCCGGCTTCGGCATCCCGACCTACGAGGCCAAGAAGGAGAACTGGAGGCGCGCCATCCTCAACCTGAAGGGGGTGCTCGATACCTACAATATTCCCTTCCCGGCGATTCCCGAGATCGGCATCACCGGCGAGGAGGTGTCGCAGACCGCAATGGAAGACATCATCCCGGTGTTCTGAGGAAGACGACGAGATGGCGCGAATCGTGATGCGTCCCTCCGGGGCGGCGGTGGCCTGCAGTCAGGGCGACACGGTGCTGATGGCGCTGGAGAAGGCCGGCTACGCCTTGCCCAACAACTGCCGCGCCGGCGCCTGCGGCGAGTGCAAGGTCAAGGTGCTGTCCGGTCAGTTCGACCAGGGCATGGTGCTCGACATGGCGCTGTCGCAGGACGAGCGGCGCCAGGGCTTCGGCCTGATGTGCATGGCCAAGCCGATCTCCGAGGAACTGGTGATCGAGTGGGGCACCGAGGACGCACGGCCGAAGTTGTTCCCCCCGCGCGAGCTCGCGCTGTTCGTCGTCGTCGACAAGCGGCAGGTGGCGGTGCGCGTGGTCGAGCTGCGCCTGCGCCCGGTCGGCCAGCCGATCCGCTACTGGCCGGGGCAGTACATCACACTCGGCGACGCGCGCGCCGGCATCCCGGCGCGCGCCTATTCGATCGCCAATGCGCCGCGGCCGGATGGCGAGATCGTGCTGCAGGTGGCGCGTTCCGAGGACGGCGCCACCAGCGCCTGGGTGCACGATCGGCTCGAGGTCGGCGCACAGGTGAAGATCTCCGGTGCCTACGGAACCTTCATCGGTGATCCGTCGGTGGATACCCCGGTGCTATGCCTTGCCGCCGGCACCGGTCTGGCGCCGATCCTTGCGTTGACCGAGGCCGCGCTGCGTCGCGGATACCGCAGGCCGGTCACGCTGCTGCTGTCCGCGCGCACCCGCGCCGACGTCTACGGCCTCGGCCTGATGGCCTGGTGGCGCGCCAAGCACCGCAACTTCGACTATTTCGTCACCCTCACCCGTGAGCAGGCCGAGGGCCACCTGCACGGTCGCATCGACAGCGTGCTCGGGCAGCGTTTCCCGGATCTTTCCAGGCACAGCGTGTTCGTCGCCGGCAGTCCGCAGTTCGTCGATTCCTGCGTGGCCGCGGCGCGCGCGCTGGGCGCGCGCGACGGCTTCGTGCACAGCGAGGGATTCTTCGAGCAGCAGCAGCCGTTGCCGGCGGCGTAGACAGGCGGCTGACGCCGCGAAAGGGCTGGGGCGATGCACGAGCACCATCTGGAACGCCTGTTCGAGCCCGAGTCGGTCGCCGTCGTCGGCGCGTCGCCGCGGCCCGACTCCACCGGGCACTTCCTGTTCGCCAAGCTGCTCGCCGGCGGTTACGGCGGCCGCCTGTGGGCGGTCAACCCCAAGCACGAGAGCGTGCTGGATCGCCCCTGCGTGCCCTCGCTCGACCGCATCGACGCGCGCATCGATCTGGTGATCATCGCCACCGCGCCGCGCTCGGTGCCCGAGATCATCGAGCAGTGCGCGCGCGCCGGCGTGCGCCAGGCGCTGCTGGTCACCGATCTGGCCACCGCCGGCAGCGGCGCCGAACTGCTGCGCCAGCGTGTGCTCGATGCCGCGCGCAGCGGCGGCGTGCGCCTGCTCGGCGGCAAGTCGCTCGGCGTGATGCGCCCATGCATCGGCCTGCATGCCAGTTTCGCCGACGTGCAGTTGCAGCCTGGCGACCTCGCGCTGGTGGCGCAATCGGGAGCGATGTGCGCCGCCGTGCTCGACTGGGCGGCCATGAACCGCATCGGCGTATCGGCTGCCGTGACGCTGGGCGCCGCGATGGACGTGGATTTCGGCGAGGTGCTCGACTACCTGGTGCACGACGAGCGCACGCGTTTCGTGCTGCTGCATGTCGAGCGCGTGCGCAACGCGCGGCGTTTCCTCAGCGCCCTGCGCTCGGCGGCGCGCGTCAAGCCGGTGATCCTGCTGAAGTCCGGCGCGCATGTCGACGCCTCCGAGCCGATCGGGGATGCGCGGGATTTCGCCGACGCCGTGTTCGATGCCGCGGTGCGCCGCGCCGGCGTCGTCGGGGTGCGCGGGATCAGCCAGCTGTTCCACGCGGCCAAGGGGCTGGCCGAAGGCTTGCGCCCGCGCGGCAGCCAGCTGGCCATCGTGTGCAATGGAACCGGCCCGGGGGCGATGGCCGCCGATATCGCGCGCACGCTGGACGTTCCGCTGGCGCGCCTGACCTCCGATACCGTGCAGGCCCTGCGCGCGCAACTGCCGCATGGATGGAACGGCGAGGTGCCGATCGACCTCGGTGGCGACGCCACGCCGCAGCGCTACCTGGAATGCATTCGCGCGCTGGCGCAGGATGCCAATGTGCACGCGACGCTGGTCATGCTGTCGCCGCTGGCGCCAGCGCCCGCGCAGGAGGTGGCCCGCGGCATCGCCGACATCGCGCGCGGGCTGCGCACCACCCTGTGCTGCTGCTTCATGGGGGGCGAGCGCGTGGCCGAGGCGCGACGCATCCTCGACGAGGCCGGCATCCCGGTGTTCCGCGCACCCGACACCGTGGTCGAACTGTTCCACGACATCGCCAGCTATTTCGTCAACCAGAAGCTGCTGCTGCAGGTGCCGGCGGCCACGCGTCCCGGCACGCGCGCGCGCAGTCGCAGCCCGCGGCCGCTGATGGAGGCGCTGGTGGCCGAGCGCCGCAGCGTGCTGTCGACGATGGAGGCGCGCGCGCTGCTCGGCGCATGGGGCGTGGCGGTGGCGCAGGTGCTGGTGGCGCACGACGCCACCGAGGCCATGTTCGCCGCCGAGCGCGTCGGCTGGCCGGTGAACCTGCGCCTGGAGGCCGCGGAATTGCCGCGACCGGACGGCGAGTCCTGGCTGCGTCGCGGCCTGGGCAGCGCGGAGGCGGTGCGCGAGGCCTTCGGCGAACTCGTCGAGGCTGCGCGCGTGGCCTGCCCGCAGGCGCGCGTGCGCGGCGTTGCGGTGGAGGCCAGCGCGCTGCGGCCGCATGCGCGCGAGCTGATGGTCGGGGTGCAGCGCGATCCCACCTTCGGCCCGGTGGTCGTGCTCGGCGCCGGAGGTCGTGGCGGCGCGATGTACCCGGCGCGCGCGGTGGCGCTGCCGCCGCTCAACCCCTATCTGGCGCGGGATCTCATCGCCGGCGCCCCGGTGGCGCGCAGTCTGGACGCTCTCGGGGATCTGCCGGCGGCCGACCGCGCCGCGCTCGAGTCCGTGCTGCTGGCCCTGTCGGACATGGCTTGCGAACTGCCCTGGATCAGCGAGTTGCGCATCGACCCGCTGCTGCTCGACGAGCAGGGTGCGCTGGCCGCCGACGTGCGCATGGTCATCGACCCGACGGTCGACCCGGGCAGCGATCGCTACGCGCACATGGCCATCCACCCCTACCCGGCCCACCTGCGCCGGCAATGGGCGATGCCCGACGGCAGCGTGGTCACCGTGCGTCCGGTACGCCCGGAGGACGCGGGCCTGGAGCGGGCCTTCATCGCCTCGCTGTCGCCGCAGGCGCGGCGCATGCGCTTCATGGCGGGCGAGGGCGAGGTGCCGCCGAGCCTGGTCGCGCGCATGACCCAGATCGACTACGACCGCGAAATGGCCCTGGTGGCCACCGTGGTCGACGGCGGGGTCGAATGCCAGATCGGGAGCGCGCGCTATGCGCGCCTGCCGGACGGCGTCTCGGTGGAATTCGCCGTCGTGCTGTCCGATGCGTGGCAGCGTCGCGGCCTCGGGCGCAGGTTGATGGCGGCGATCATCGACAGCGCGCGCGTCGGCGGCGCACGCAGCATGGCGGGCGACGTCTACGCCGACAACACAGGCATGCTGGCGATGATGAAGGCCCTCGGCTTCGCAATCCTGCCGCATCCGGAGGACGCATCGCTCAAGCGCGTGGTGCTGGCGCTGAACGAGCCCGCGGCACGCCCTGCCTGAAGCGGCGGGCGGCTAAGATGAAGGGTTGCCGGCCTTGCCCATGCCTGACCACCCATCGTGCAGCCACCACCGATCCGCGATCTTCTCGGCGCATTCCGCGGCCGCCGGCCGCCACGCGCCGGCTCGCTGATCATCACCTTGTTCGGCGATGCCGTGCTGCCGCGCGGCGGGCGCATCTGGCTGGGCAGCCTGATCCGGCTGCTGCAACCGCTGGAGGTCAGCGAACGCCTGGTACGTACCTCGGTCTTCCGCCTGGCGCGCGATGGGTGGCTGCTGGCGCAGAGCCAGGGGCGGCGCGCCGACTATGTGCTCAGCGACACCGGCAGGCGGCGTTTCGACGAGGCCGCGCGACGCATCTATGCCTCGGCTGCTCCGGTCTGGGATCGGCGCTGGCGGCTCATCCTCACGGTCGATGATCTGCCGCCCAAGGCACGCGAGCGCATCCGCGCGGCGCTGTCCTGGAAGGGCTTCGGCGCCCTGGGCGGCGACTGTTTCGTGCACCCGGGGGCCGACATCGACGCCGCGGTCGATGCCCTGGTCGCCGAGGGCCTGGGCGAGCACCTGGGCGCGCTGATGCCGCTGCTGGCGGCGGAGGCCGGTGCCGGCCTCGGCGCGAGCAATGCCCAGCTCGTGCGACGCGCCTGGAACCTGCATCAGCTGGGAACCGAGTACGAGGACTTCGTCTCCACCTTCGGCCCGCTGCGCGACGCCTTGCGCAGCGACGCATCGCAGGGCGTCGATGCCGAGGACGCATTCCTGCTGCGTCTGCTGCTCATCCACGAGTACCGCCGGCTGCTGCTGCGCGACCCGGAGCTTCCCGATGTGCTGCTGCCGCCGGAGTGGCCGGGGCAGCAGGCCCGGCTGCTGTGCAAGGATCTGTATCGCCGTGTCTGGGCGCCTTCGGAGCGGCACCTGGATCGGCATGTGCAGCTTGCCAGCGGCCAGACCCCGGCCGCCGATCCGGCCCGCGCGCAACGCTTCGCCGACGCCGACCCGCTGCAGCCTACGGGCGCCGCGCCTTGAGGTCGACCAGCGGCGGCAGATCGGGCAGTTGCAGCCGCGGCCGACCGGGCTCCACGGCGCGCAGCGCCTCGGTCTCGACCAGGCTGGCGTGGCAGCGCAGTGCCAGTTCCTGATAGCTGCGCGTGCCGGCGCTCTTCCAGGCGATTTCCTGCTCGTCGAGCTGGCGCACGACCTTCGCCGGCATGCCGGCAACCAGGCTGCGCGCAGGCAGCACGGCACCCGCCTTGACAAAGGCGCAGGCGGCGACGATCGAGGACTCGCCGACGACCGCGTTGTCCATGATCACCGCGTTCATGCCCACCAGCGCGTTGCGGCCGATGCGGCAACCGTGCAGGATCGCCCCGTGGCCGATGTGCCCGTCCTCCTCGACGATGGTGTCGGTGCCCGGAAAGCCATGCATCACGCAGGTGTCCTGCAGGTTCGCCCCGGCTTCCAGCAGCAGGCGGCCGAAGTCGCCGCGCAGGCTGGCGCAGGGACCGACGTAGCAGCGCGGGCCGACGATCACATCGCCGATGAGCACGGCGCTGGGGTGCACGAAGGCGGTGGGGTCGATGACCGGGATGACGCCATCGATGGCATAGACGCGCGGGGTGTTTCGCATCGCGTACGAAGGTTGGCGGAACGGGGAACTCGTAGCATACTGCCGTTTTGAACTGCGTAAAGCATTTTGCAATGGCGAATTCCAGGGTGGAAGGGGAGGGTGAGCGCGACGGCCAGCATGGGGTGCAGTCGCTCGAGGTCGGCATGCGCGTGCTGCGCGCGATGGTGGAGGGCCGGCGCGCGATGATGCTCAAGGACATCGCCGCCGCGGCCGGGATGCCGGCATCGAAGGCCCATCGCTACCTCGTCAGCCTGATCCGTGCCGGCCTGGTGCAGCAGGATCCGGGAACCTCGCGCTACGACCTCGGACCCTTTGCCCTCCATGCCGGGCTGGTCGCCCTCGATCGACTGGATCGCATTCGCCTGGGACTCGATGCCCTGGCCGCCTTGCGCGATCGCATCAACGAGACCTGCGCGCTGGCGATCTGGAGCGAACGCGGCCCGGTGATCGTGCGCTGGGAGCGACCGCGTCGCGCCATCACGGTCAACGTCGTGACCGGGGTGCAACTGAATCTGCTGAATTCCGCCGCCGGGCAGGTGTTCGCCGCCTGGCTGCCGCGGGCGCGCGTCGCACCCTTGCTGGCCGAGGAGCTGCGGACGCTGGATCTGCCGCCGTCGTTGCGGCGGCGCGCCGACGTCGACCGGCTGCTCGAGCAGATCCGCGAGGAGGGCGTCGCGGCGCTGTCGGCCGGGTATTTCGCTCCGGGTGTCGAGGCCGCGGCGGCACCCGTGTTCAACTTCAAGGGGGACATCTCGATGGCGCTGGTCGTCGTCGCCGTGGCCGGCGCCACCGACATGGGCCCGCGCAGCGCCGCCATCGAGGCCCTGCGCGCTGCCGCAGGGCAGCTCTCGCAGCGCCTGGGCTGGCGCCAGCCCGCGGCCTCCCCCGAGCCGGAACCTTCCCCATCGGAACCCACTCCATCATGAACTTCCAGACCCTCCAGTTGCAACGCGCCGCCGGTGTGGCGCGCCTGTGGATGAACCGTCCCGAGGTACACAACGCCTTCGACGAGGCCCTCATCGACGAGCTGGCCGCCGCCTTCGATGCCCTGGGCGCCGATTCCGCGGTGCGGGTGGTGATCCTCGGCGGGCGCGGCCGCAGCTTTTCGGCCGGTGCGGATCTGAACTGGATGCAGCGCGCGGCGCAGGCCGGCGAGGAGGAGAATTTCGCCGACGCTGCGCGGCTGGCGCGCATGCTGCGAAGCATCGCCGAATGCCCGAAGCCCACGATCGCCCGCGTGCACGGCGCGGCGCTTGGCGGGGGCATGGGGCTGGCCAGTGCCTGCGACATCTGCATCGCGGCCGAGGAGGCGGTGTTCGCCACCTCGGAGGTTCGCTTCGGCATCATCCCGGCGGCCATCAGTCCCTATGTGATCCGGGCCATCGGCGAGCGCCAGGCGGGGCGTTATTTCCAGACCGCCGAGCGCATCGGCGCCGCGCGCGCGCTGCAGCTCGGGCTGGCGCACGACGTCGTGGCCGCGGAGGCGCTCGATGCCAAGGTGGATGAGCTCGTCGGCGCTCTGCGCGCCGGCGGCCCGCAGGCGCAGGCCGCGGCCAAGCAACTGGTGGCCGCGGTCGGCACGCGCGCGGTGGACGACGCGATGGTCGACGACACGGCGCGACGCATCGCGCGCCTGCGCGCCACCGCGGAAGCGCGCGAGGGGCTGCAGGCCTTCCTCGCCAAGCGGCCCGCGGCGTGGGTCGCCGGCTGCGACTGAGAATCCTCGCCAGGCCGCCGCGGGGCCGGCGCAGGGCCCCGCTGCTGTCCGCTTTCCGTCAGGACGTCGCTGGTGGGCGCTTGGACACCAGGGTGAGGATGTCGTAGCTGGCGACCAGTTCGCCATCCTGGTTGCGCACCTCCACGTCCCACGCCACGACGCCCTGGCCCACCCCCTTGTGATCCTTGCGGTTGCGGTCGATCTTGCGTTTGCAGGTCAGGCGCGCCTGGATGGTGTCGCCCGGTGCCACCGGTTTGATGAAGCGCAGGGTGTCCAGGCCGTAGTTGGCCAGCACCGGACCCGGCGCGGGGCTGACGAACAACCCGGCCGCCGCCGAGAGCACGAAGTAGCCGTGCGCGATGCGTCGCCCGAATTGGGTATCACGCGCGGCGATTTCGTCGAAATGCATGTAGAAGTAGTCTCCCGTGAGCCCGCCGAAATGCACGATGTCGGCCTCGGTCACCGTGCGCCGGTGGGTGAGCAGGGATTCGCCGATGCGCAGTTCGTCGAAGGAACGCCGGAAGGGGTGCACCTCGCTCTCGATCACCCGCGCACCGCGCACGTACTCGCCGGTCATCGCGGCCAGCATGGTCGGCGAGCCCTGCACCGCGCAGCGCTGCAGCTGATGGTGCACCGCGCGCAGCCCGCCCAGTTCCTCGCCACCACCGGCACGTCCGGGGCCGCCGTGCTTGAGCTGCGGCAGCGGCGAGCCGTGGCCGGTTGACTCGGCAGCGGCTTCGCGGTCGAGCAGCAGCAGGCGGCCGTGCAGCGCGGCCATCTGCGCGACGGCCTTCGCGGCCACCGCGGGATCCTGGGTGACCAGCGAGCCCACGAGGCTGCCGCGCCCCAGGCTGGCCAGTTGCAGCGCGTCGTCGAGATCCTCGTAGGCCATCAGCGTGCACACCGGGCCGAAGGCCTCGATGTCGTGCGCCCCACCGCGTGCGTGCGGCTCGCGCGCCAGCAGCAGCGTGGGCGCGAGGAAGGCGCCGCCTGCGCAGCCTTCGCCGCGCGGCGGGGCCAGCGTGGATCCGTCGAGCACGACCTCGGCGCCGGCGCGCAGCTGCTCGACGCGGGAGCGCACGTCGTCGAGCTGGCCGCGCGAGGCCAGCGGCCCCATCGTGACCCCCGGCTGCGCCGGATCGCCGAGCACCGTGGCCTGCAGGGCCTGGCGCAAGCGGTGGGCCACTTCGTCCAGGCGCCGGCGCGGAACGATGGCGCGGCGGATGGCGGTGCACTTCTGTCCCGCCTTGACGGTCATCTCGCGCGCCACCTCGCGCACGAACAGCTCGAATTCCGGCGCATCGGGGGCCACGTCGGGGGCCAGGATCGAGCAGTTCAGGGAGTCGGCCTCGGCGTTGAAGGGCACGGCGTTGCGCAGCAGCGAGGGCATCGAGCGCAGGCGCACCGCGGTGTCGGCCGAGCCGGTGAAGGTCACCATGTCCTGCCCCTGCAAGCGCTCGAGCAGATCGCCGGTACCGCCGATGACCAATTGCAGGCAGCCTTCGGGCAGGATCGCACTGCGCTGCATCAGGCGCACCGCCGCCTCCGTCAGGTAGCTGGTCGCGGTGGCCGGCTTGACCACGCAGGGCATCGCGGCCAGGAACGACGGCGCGAACTTCTCCAGCATGCCCCAGACCGGAAAGTTGAAGGCGTTGATGTGCACCGCCACCCCGCGCCTGGGCACCAGCACGTGGCTGGCCGCGAAACCCCCCTTCCTGCCCAGGGCGATCGCCGGGCCCTCGTGCACCAGGTTGCCCGAAGGCAGGCCGTCGCGCCCCAGGCTGGCATAGGCGAACAGGGTGCCGATGCCGCCCTCGATGTCGATCCAGCTGTCGGCGCGCGTGGCGCCGCTGAGGGCGGAGACGGCATAGAGCTCTTCCTTGTGTTCCATCAGGAAGGCGGCGAGCGCCTTCAGGCGCGCGGCGCGCTGCTGGAAGTCCTCGGCGAGCAGAGCGGGCAGGCCTCGGCAACGCGCGTGCTCCAGCGCTTCGTCGAAGTCGAGCGCCTCGGCATGGGTGTGGTAGACGGTGCGGCCGTCGATCGCGCAGTGCAGCGCGACCGCGGCCTCGGCGCCGATCCAGCGTCCGGCGACAAAACTCTGCAGGGTGGGGACGTTCATCGCGGTTCTCGAAGATTGCAGGCGCGCCAGGCGCCAACCGCTCGATTTCTGGTCGAGCAACTCATTACGCCCAGTGTAATGATACAAACGGGGAAAATCGAGAGAAATTTTGTATCGCAAACGGCTCGGCCGCGCGCAGCCGTGGACGATGTTCGTCGGCCGCGGTCGAAGGATCGTGTGCGGCGTCCATGCCCGCCGGGCGGCGGGCAGCCGGAAGCCTCCCGGGCAGCGGGAATCCTGCGGAGGGAATGCAGGCAGCGACAGCGACTGCTGGGCTGCCGGGGCGCTGGTAGCGCGACGGGCTGGCCGCGGGCCGACCCTGGCGGGCGATCAGTGGTTGCCCGGGGACACGCGACGTTCCAGGTGACGGAAGATGATCCGTCCCTTGCTGAGGTCGTACGGGGAAAGCTCCAGGGACACGTTGTCCCCCGCCAGGATGCGGATATGGTGCTTGCGCATCTTGCCGGCGCTGTAGGCCACCAGTTCGTGGCCATTCTCCAGGGTCACCCGGTAGCGGGAGTCGGGCAGCACCTCGTTGACCACCCCGCGCATCTCGATCAGTTCCTCTTTGGCCATGGGGCTCCTTGGTTCGGCGGGCCAGGCCGCACTTGGCGTGTTCGTGCCTGAGACCCGCTGGAAAATCCACCCATTGTACGCCGGGCATTTCGCTGTCGCTGCCAAAGGCGCAGCCGGCCACGCCACGCCCCGGCCCCGAGGTAGCGGCCAGTCCGGGCTCATCCAGGCCGATGCCGGAACCCGTTAAAGCACAGTAAAGGAGTCAAGTATGCGGCTAATTGTTCGCGCTTCCCGATCGCCGGACGCCCCGGGACATAATCGTCCGGTTGGGCCTCGCAAGGCCCTCGAACGCGGATCGGGAGGATTGCATTGGACACCATCGAAGCCACCGTCGGGGGCGGCCTGCAGCGCAATCTGCGCAACCGGCACATCCAGTTGATCGCCCTCGGCGGGACGATCGGCGTGGGGCTGTTCCTGGGTTCCGCGGGCACGCTGCGGATGGCCGGGCCGTCGATGCTGCTGGGCTACGCCATCGTCGGAGCGATGGCCTTCATGATCATGCGATTTCTTGGAGAGATGCTTGTCGAAAATCCCGTGAGTCATTCGTTCAGCCACTTTGCTCATTGCTACTGGAGCAAGTTCGCGGGGTTTTTCTCAGGCTGGAATGCGATTGCGCTCTACGCCTTGGCGGCCATGCTCGAACTCAGTGCGGCCGGCAAGTTCATGCAGTTCTGGTGGCCCGAGCTGCCGGCCTGGGTCACCGCGGCGGCGGCCTGGGCCCTGCTCAACACCCTGAACGCCATCAATGTGCGCATCTACGGCGAGACCGAATTCTGGTTCGCCCTCATCAAGGTGGTGGCGATCACTGCGATGATCGCCTTCGGTGGCTACCTGCTGGTGGTGAACTACGGCCGCCCGGGCGTCGGGCTGTCCAACCTCTGGGCCTACGGTGGATTCTTTCCCCATGGCGTCGGCGGCATGGTGTCGGCCCTGGGCGTGATCGCGATCTCCTTCGTCGGCATCGAGATCATCGGCTACGCGGCGGCCGAGGCGCGGGATCCGGAGAAGGTCATCCCGAAGGCCACGCGGCAGATCGTCTATCGGGTGCTGCTCTTCTATGTCGGCTCCGGCTTCGTGCTGCTCACCATCTTCCCGTGGCCCGAGTTGCTGCAGCGCCTGCAGGCCGGAGGCGACGCCTACAGTGGCAGCCCCTTCGCGCTGGTGTTTGCCGCATTGGGCGACAAGGCGGTGGCCAACATCCTGAACCTGGTGATCGTGAGTGCGACCCTGTCCGCATACAACAGCGTCGTCTATTCCAGCAGCCGCATGCTCTGCGGCATCGCCCGCCAGGGGCACGCGCCGAAGGCGCTGGCGCGCATCAATCGCCAGGGCATTCCGGGGCCTGCGCTGGCGTTGTCCGCGATGCTCAGCGGGCTGTGCGTGATCCTGAACCTGGTGCTCGCGGAGCAGGTGATCACGCTGCTGATCTCCCTGATCACCACCGCCGCGCTGCTGATGTGGGTCGCCATCATCTGGACCCACCTGCGCTTCCGCCGCCATACCCGGCGCCAGGGTGGCAGGGCTGCCTATGCGGCGCCGGCCAGTCCGTGGAGCAACTGGCTGTGCCTGGCCCTGGTCGTCGCGGTCGGCGTGGCGCTGTTCTTCGACCCGCAGAGTCGCACCAGCATCTATGCCATTCCGCTGTGGGTCGGCGGACTGTGGCTGATCCACCGGGCGCTGCGGCGACGACTGCGCGCCATGGCAACCTCTTCGCGTGCAGCGGATATCCTGCAGGCATGCGACGTCTCGCGTCCGCCCCCAACCTGCTGATCGCCACGCTCTGGGCCGACACCCTGCGCGCGGCGGGAATCGAAGCGCGGGTGTTTTCCCGCTACCTGTCGAGCATCGCCGGGGAAATCCCGCCCCACGAGGCCGAGCCCGCGGTCTGGGTGCTCGACGAAGCCGACTTCGAGCGAGCGCGCCGCTTGCTGCATGAACTGCGCAGCCCACCGCGCCTGCCCGAGTGGATCTGCTCCGGCTGTGGCGAACGCCACCCCGCGCAATTCGCTGCCTGCTGGAACTGCGGCGCGGCGCGATCCCCCTGAAGGGTCAGCCGCGCACCGGCCTCAGACGCGGCCCTTGTATTCCCCGGTGCGGGTGTCGATCTCGATCTTGTCGCCGATGGCCACGAAGATCGGCACGGGGATTTCGGCTCCGGTGGAAATCTTCGCCGGCTTCAGCACCTTGCCCGAGGTGTCACCCTTGACGGCCGGCTCGGTGTACATCACTTCCCGCACGACGGTCGTGGGCATTTCGACGGAAATCGCCTTGCCGTCGTAGAACACCACTTCCACCGGCATGCCGTCTTCCAGGTACAGCAGGGCGTCGCCCAGGTTGTCCTTCTCCACCTCGTACTGGTTGTACTCGGTGTCCATGAACACATACATGGGATCGGCGAAGTAGGAGTAGGTGCACTCCTTGCGATCGAGCACGATCGGGTCGAGCTTGTCGTCGGCCTTGTAGACCACTTCGGTGCCCCCGCTGGTCAGCAGGTTCTTGAGCTTCATCTTCACCGTCGCGGCGTTGCGGCCGCCCCGGCTGTACTCGGTCTTCTGCACGACCATCGGATCCTTGCCGACCAGAATCACATTGCCGGCGCGGATTTCTTGAGCGAGTTTCATAGATGTCCAAAAGGTGCTGGAATCAGGCAACCCACGATTGTACCATCCCCCCTCAAGGCTCCGAGGGGGAGCGGGGCGCGGCGCCCTGCGTCGCAAGCGGCGGCTGCCGGAGTGGATCGGCGGTCGCCTGCAGCAGTTGCGTGGCCAGATCGGGCATGGCCGCCAGGTGGGCGCACCATGCCTGCGCGTGCAGCCGAAGTTGCGGCAGCTGCTCGACATACTGCTGCCAGGCGCTGACGAGATCGCCACCCTGGTTCCAGGCCTCCGACATCGCCACCACCGCAGCGTGCACCGGCGGTGGCGCATCGCGCAGGTACAGCCGCAGGAAGGCCTCGATCTTCTCCAGATGCGCCTGGTCATGCTGGGGATAGGCATGCCACACCATCGGGCGCGCCGCCCACTGGGCGCGCACGAAGGAATCCTCGCCGCGCACCACGCAGACGTCGGCCGACCACAGCAGCTCGTCGAAGCGTTCCTGCGGCACGAAGGGCAGCGAACAGAGAGTCAGGCTTCCGCGCACCGTGCTCTGGCCGGTGCTCAGCTGCATGTTCAGCCAGGAATCGATTTCGGCGCGCATCGGCCCCGGACAGATCCACAGCGTGGTCGGACGGCTGGCCGCGGCCATGGCCTGAAGCCAGGCACGGATCCCGCTGCGCGCGTAGCTGAACAGCAGCACCGTCAGCGCGTGCTCGGGCGGCGGCGGCAGGCCCAGCGAGCGCAGCGCGATACGCCGCGCACTGGGCAGGCGCTCCCAGGCTGCCCGACGCCTGAGCAGATCGGCCTCGCGCAGCAGACCGCCGGTGGCCGGGGTGAAACCGGGGAAGTAGAACAGCTTGTCGATCCCACCGGGCTGCGGCGACAGCCGCAGGTGCGTGCCCTCGACCCAGCTCTCCGCGCTCAGGTGATCCAGGTTCACCCAGTGCACGCGGCGCGCGCCCAGGCGCTGGATGCGCTCGATGAACCCCGGCAGCAGGTGGCAGCCGAACATCTCGATGACGATTTCGCTGGGGTCGAGCTGCTGCTGCCGGGACCACGGCAGAATGTTCACCGCATCGACGGTTTGCTGCCCCATGCGCGGCTGGATCTGCGGGCAGATCGCGGCAAAGGTGTTCAAATCGTCGACGAACAGCCGAACCACGCAGGCGTGCTCGTGGGCCAGCTGGCGCGCCAGACGCCAGGCTACGCCGACGTCGCCGAAGTTGTCGACCACGTGGCAAAACACATCACAATGCAGGGGATGACTCATCGACTGCTTCCAGACGGCAGGGGCTCTTGGCCATGATTGTCCCTGAGAACGCGCAAGATACGGACGACCATCAGCCGGTCTACGACCCGCATTGTCGCTTGTGCACCCGGCTGGCGGATTTCCGGGACACGGTGCACCTGCGCCATCCGGACTATGCCTGCCTGCCGGTGCCATCGTTCGGCCCGCTTTCGGCGCGCATGCTGGTCGTCGGGCTGGCGCCCGGAATGCATGGCGCCAACGCCAGCAACCGCCCCTTCACCGGGGATGGCGCCGGCCCCTTGCTCTACGCCACGCTGGGCGACCTGGGTCTGGCGCGGCGCCAGCCTGCGGTGCGCGCCGGGGATGCGCCCGCCAGCATCCGTGCTGACGACGGCATGGGCATGCTGGATTGCCGCATCTGCAATGCGGTCAAGTGCCTGCCGCCGGACAACAAGCCCCTGCCCGCCGAGGTGCGGCAGTGCAATGCCTATCTGCGCGCGGAACTGGCCGCGATGCCGCGCCTGGAGGTGGTGGTGGCGCTCGGCCGGGTGGCCCATGCCGCGCTGTTGCAGGCCTTGGGATGCAGGGCTGCGCAGGCTCCCTTCGCGCATGGCGCCCGGCATCGTGTGGGCGCTCTGGTGCTGTACGACAGCTACCACTGCAGCCGCTACAACCAGAACACGGGGCGCCTGACCGAGGCCATGTTCCGCGAAGTCTTCGCGCGCGCCGCCGCCGACTGCGCCGCCCCGGCGCAGGCACCGCATTGAGCACGCAGCAGCCACCGGCCGAGCCCGCCGCTGCGTCGGCGCGCTCGGCGCTGGCACGGCAGGTGGCCGCGCTGCCTCACCTTCCCGGTGTGTACCGCTATTTCGCGGCCGATGGCACGCTGTTGTACGTGGGCAAGGCGCGCGACCTGAGAAAGCGCGTCTCCAGCTATTTCCAGAAGGATCATGCCGGCACGCGCATCGGACACATGGTCAGCCGCATCGAGCGCATGGAGACCACGGTTACCGCCTCCGAGGCCGAGGCTCTGCTGCTCGAGAACAACCTGATCAAGACGCAGCATCCGCGATTCAACATCCTCTTTCGCGACGACAAGTCCTACCCCTACCTGAAACTGGGAACCAGCCACCCCTTCGCCCGCATGGAATACTTCCGCGGCAGCGTGGATCGGCGCGACCGCTATTTCGGCCCGTATCCGAGTGCCTGGGCGGTGAAGGAAAGCATGGCCGTGCTGCAGAAGGTGTTCCGGTTGCGCACCTGCGAGGACACGGTGTTCGCCAACCGCAGCAGGCCCTGCCTGCTGCACCAGATCCAGCGCTGCTCGGCTCCTTGCGTGGGGCGCATCGCGCAGGCCGACTATGCCGCCGACGTCGACTCGGCGACGCGTTTCCTGCGCGGCGAGCACGACGATGTGCTGCGCGCGCTGCAGCAACGCATGGAGCAGTTGTCCGCGGAACTGCGCTTCGAGGAAGCCGCGGTGGTGCGCGACCAGATCGGTGCCCTGTCGCGGGTGCTGCAGCAGCAGAGCATGGAGGTCGGCTCCGACCAGGACGCCGACATCGTCGCGGTGGCCTTGCAGGATGGGCGTGCCTGCGTGAATCTGGCGATGGTGCGCGGCGGCCGCCACCTGGGCGACCGTGCCTATTTCCCAAGCCAGCTCGACGGCCTCGATGCCGCCGGCGAAGGGGTGCCGCCCGAGCAGGCCGTGCTGGAAGCCTTCATCGCCCAGCACTACCTGCAGCTGCCGTTGCCTTCCGTGTTGGTCAGCAGCTGTGCGGTGCAGCCCGAACTGCTGCAGGCACTGGAGGAGCACAGCGGCCAGCGCTGCCAGTTGGTGACAGGGGCGCGCGCCACGCGCAGGCGCTGGCTGGAGCAGGCCGAGCAAGGCGCGCGCCTGGCACTGGCGCGCCTGCTCGCCGACGAAGGCGCGCAGCAGCATCGCACGCAGGCACTGGCCCAGGCCCTGGGCCTGGCCAGCGAGGAGCTCGAGCGCCTGAGCGTCGAGTGCTTCGACATCAGCCATACCGCCGGCGAGGCCACGCAGGGCTCCTGCGTGGTGTTCCAGCAGCACGCGATGCAGCCCTCCCGCTACCGTCGATACACCGTGGAGGGCATCACCCCGGGGGACGATTACGCGGCGCTGCGCCAGGTGCTGGGTCGGCGCTACGCCCGCGTTGCCGAACGCAGCGGCGAGGGTCTTCCGGACGTGGTGCTGATCGACGGCGGGCGCGGGCAGGTCGCGGTCGCGCGTTCGGTGTTCGAGGAACTCGGGCTGGACATCTCCCGGCTCGTCGGGGTCGAGAAGGGCGAGGGCCGCAAGGTCGGCCTGGAGGAACTGGTATTCGCCGATGCCCGGCCCAAGCTCGCACTGCCGCCCGACAGTCCGGCGCTGCTGCTGGTGGCGCAGATCCGCGACGAGGCCCACCGCTTCGCCATCACCGGCATGCGGGCACGGCGCGCCAAGGCGCGCACCGGGGGTTCCAGGCTCGAGGACATCGCCGGGATCGGGCCCAAGCGCCGCGCAAGGCTGTTGGCGCGCTTCGGCGGCCTGCGCGGGGTCGAGCAGGCCAGCGTCGAAGATCTGATGGGCGTGCAGGGCGTGTCGCGGGAACTCGCGCAGGCGATCTACGCGGCCTTGCATTGATGCGTTGCCGGCAATGGAATAATGTGGCGCACCATGACCGTGCCGACATTGCTCACCTGGTTGCGCATGGCCGCCATTCCGCTGATCGTCGGGGTGTACGCATTGCCGTCGCACTGGATCTCCCTGCCCGAGCGCAATGCGGTCGCGGCATGCCTGTTCGTGCTCGCCGCGCTGACCGACTGGTTCGACGGATTCCTGGCCCGGCGCTGGAACCAGGTATCGGCCTTCGGCGCCTTCCTCGATCCGGTGGCCGACAAGCTGATGGTTTCGGCCGCGCTGCTCGTGCTGCTGCAACTCGGGCGCATCGGGTCGCTGGTGGCGCTGATCATCATCGGCCGTGAAATCGCCATTTCCGCGCTGCGCGAGTGGATGGCCCGCATCGGGCGCTCGCGGGCGGTGGCGGTGAACTGGCTCGGCAAGGTCAAGACGGCCACCCAGATGGTCGCCATCCCGCTGCTGCTGCTCGACCTCAGGCCGATCGGCTGGATGGCGACCGCGCAATGGGGCGGCTGGCTGCTCGATGTGGCCGCCGGGCTGACCCTGTGGTCGATGCTCTACTACTTCAAGCTCGCACTGGTCGGCATCAAGCTGTCCGACTGAAGCCACGCAACCCCGCAAAGCCACCGATGCAACCCACCACCACGTCGAAACCCGGCCCGGCCCGCGGCGCCGCCGCGCAACGCAGCTGGCGCATTGCCGTCATCGCTGGCGACGGCATCGGCCAGGAAGTCGTCCCCGAAGGACTGCGCGCGCTGCAGGCGGCGGCAGCCCGCTTCGACATCGCCCTGTATCTGGAGGAATTCGATTTCGCCAGTTGCGACTACTACCTGCGCCACGGCCGCATGCTGCCGGACAACTGGGAGCAACTGCTGGGCGACTTCGACGCCATCTTCTTCGGCGCCGTGGGCTGGCCCGAGAAGGTGCCGGATCATGTATCGCTGTGGGGCTCGCTGCTGCAGTTTCGCCGGGTCTTCGATCAATACGTGAATCTGCGGCCGGCGCGCCTGATGCCCGGCGTGCGCTCCCCGCTGGCCGGCCGCGGCCCGGGGGACATCGATCTGCTGATCGTGCGCGAGAACACCGAGGGCGAGTACTCCGACTGCGGAGGCCGCATGTTCGCCGGCACCGAGCGCGAGATGGTGGTGCAGGACACCATCATGACCCGTTTCGGCGTCGACCGCGTGCTGCAGTTCGCCTTCGACGAGGCCGCCGCGCGCCCGCGCCGCCTGCTGACCTCGGCCACCAAGTCCAACGGGATCTCGCGCACCATGCCCTTCTGGGACGAGCGGGTGCGGGCGGTCGGCGCGCAATACCCGGGCGTGCGCTGCAACCAGTTCCACATCGACGCCCTGTGCGCCCGCCTGGTGCAGCGGCCGCAGGATTTCGACGTCATCGTCGGTTCCAACCTGTTCGGCGACATCCTCAGCGATCTGGCGCCGGCATTGTGCGGAACCCTGGGCATCGCGCCGTCGGCCAATCTCAACCCCGGACGCAGCGCGCCGTCCTTGTTCGAGCCGGTGCACGGTTCGGCGCCCGACATCGCCGGCAAGGGGATTGCCAACCCGGTGGGCCAGATCTGGAGCGCGGCGATGATGCTCGACTTCCTCGGATATCCCGCCGCCCACGACGCCGTGGTCGCGGCGATCGAGGCGGCGCTGGATCCGCGTTCGCAGGCGCCGCGCACTCCCGACCTCGGCGGCAACGCCGGAACGCGCGACCTCGGTCAGGCGATTGCCGCGCACATCGTCCGCGGCGCCTGAGCGCGGCGGCCGCGCGACGCGGCCGGCTGCCTCGCGCTTGCCTTGATTGACACCGGAACCGGCCCTCGCTCTAATGCGTGGGCTGGCGCCGCGAGCCTGGAAATCCGCGGCGCTCGGCGCATCGCCGAGCATGTGGGAGGGTCGAGCCGGGGGCATGCGGGTGATTCCGCAGGGCGCGCGGACGGCCACTGCGGGCGATGCCTGCCAGATAGATCTCCGGGGCTGTGCGCACGAATCGTGCCGCATCGGGTGCATGCAAGGTCTGAGGTAGCTCACATGGCGGTTCCGGGGGTACGCGCAAGCGGTGCCCGCGCGTGCCGCCGGCTTGTCGTTCAACCACACCACATCCTCATGCAGGGGGCCAGAGTGAACAAGACGGAACTGATCGAACACATCGCCAAGAAAAGCGACATCTCCAAGGCCGCCGCGGCGCGCGCGCTGGAATCCATGATCGAGGGCATCAAGGTCACCCTGAAGAAGGGCGGCAGCGTGACCCTGATCGGCTTCGGCACCTTCGCCGTGACCAAGCGCCCGGCGCGCAGCGGACGCAACCCGCGCACCGGCGCGACGATCAAGATCAAGGCCGCCAAGGTGCCCAAGTTCCGTGCCGGCAAGGGGCTGAAGGACGCGCTGAACTAAACTGGCGCCCCAGGCTCGCGCGGCCTGGCGGAGCGCAAGCGGGTGCTTAGCTCAGTTGGTAGAGCGGCGCCCTTACAAGGCGTAGGTCGGGGGTTCGAACCCCTCAGCACCCACCATCCGCAGGCCGCGCCCGCTGCCGTGGCGCATGAAGGCGAACCCCGGTTCGCCTTTTGTGTTTCTGCATCGCTGCTTCCCGCCATCGCGCCGCCCGCTTGCGGGTAGCGCTCCTGTACCTGCCGCCATGTTCGAGTTCGTCCGCAAGCACAACAAGTTTCTGCAGGTGTTGCTGTTCCTGCTGATCTTTCCATCCTTCGTCCTGTTCGGGATCCAGGGATACAACCACTTCACCGACACGACGAACCTGGCGGCCAAGGTCGCGGGGATCCCGATCACCCTGCAGCAACTCGACTCGGCGCAGCGCCGCGAGGTCGCGCGCTTGCAGCAGGAACTCGGCCCCAGCGCGGATGCGCAATCGCTGGACACTCCGCAACTGCGCATGCGCACGCTCGACTCCCTGGTGCGCGAGGTGCTGTTGCAGGTGGCCGTGGGCAAGCAGCATCTGCAGGTCGGCGACTCCGCGTTGCAGCAGGCGATCCTGCAGATCCCGCAGATCGCCGCCTTGCGCAACAAGGATGGCAGCTTCGACGTCGCCGCCTACCGACGCCTGATCCAGGCGCAGGGCATGAGCACGGCCCAGTTCGAGGCCGAGGTGCGCGAACAGTTGCTGCAGCAGCAGGCGCTGGGCGGCCTGGAGCAGAACGCCATCGGCAGCTCCGCGATCGCGCGCCAGTTGCTCGACTGGCGCACGCAGCAGCGCATGGTTCGGCTGCTGCGATTCCAGGCCGCAGACTACGCGAAGTCCATCGATCCCACGCCGCAGCAGGTGCGCGCCTACTACGACGCGCATCCCCGGCAGTTCCAGGTGCCCGAGCAAGCCACGGTGCAGTACATCGTGTTCGACCCCGCGCAGCTGAGCGCGCAGATCAGCATCACGGCGCAGCAGGAACAGGCGTACTACGAGGCCCACAAGGCCCAGTTCCACGTGCCCGCGCAGCGCCGGGCCAGCCACATCCTGATCGCGGTGCCGGCGCATGCCACGGCGGCCGAGGTCGCGCAGGCGAAGGCACGCGCGCTGGCCCTGGCTGATGAGCTGCGCAAGCATCCGGGGCGTTTCGCCGAACTCGCGCGCAAGGACTCGCAGGATCCGGGAAGCGCCTCGGCGGGCGGCGATCTCGGCTGGTTCACACGCGATGCGATGGTCAAGCCGGTGGCCGAGGCCGTGTTCGGCATGAGCAAGGTGGGCGAGGTGGTCGGGCCGGTGCGCTCCCCCTACGGTTTCCACGTCATCGAGCTCACCGGGATCCGGCCCGCGCGCGGCAAGACCCTGGCGCAGGCGAAGGCGCAGATCGACCAGGCCTTGCGCACGCAGGCCGAGCAGAAGCAATTCAACGACCTGTCGGAGAAGTTCCGCTCGATGGTCTACGAGGACAGTCGCAGCTTCTCCAAGGTGGCGCAGCAGTTGCACCTGCAGGTGCAGACCGCGACCGGGGTCACCGCCGATCCGCGCAGCGGTAATCCGCAGCAGGATCCTCTGTCCAACCCGAGCTTCCTGCAGGCCTTGTTCGGCAAGCTCAGCGTGCGCGATCGCCGCAACATCCCGGCCGTCCAGCTGGCACCGTCGACCCTGGCCTCGGGACGCATCGTCAGTCTGCAGCCCGCGACCGCGCTGGACTTCGCGCATGCCGAAGACCGTGCGCGCCAGCTTTTGGTGCAGGAGCTCGCCGCGCAGCAGGCCGTGAAGGCCGGCCAGCAGGCGCTGGAGCAGGCACGCGCCGGCAAGGCGGTGCAACTGGCCTGGAGCGCCGAGCAGCCGTTGTCGCTGGCGCAACCCGATGCGGCGGTCGCGCCGCAGGTGCTGCAGGCCGTGTTCCGGGTCAACGCCGCCAAGCTGCCGCAACTCGTGGGCGTGGAGCTTCCTGGCCAAGGCTATGTGGTGGCGTCGGTGGACGCGGTCAAGCCCGGGCAGACCACCGCGGAACAGTTGCTCCAGCAGCAATCCACCCTCGACCAGATCCTCGGCCAGGCCTATGTGCAGTCCTACGTCGACTCCCTGAAGCAGCAGTACGGGGTGAAGATCCTGTACAAACCCGGGCACGGCGGCGAGGGCTGAGGCCGGACTTTGGAGCCCAGGACACTGGTGGCTATAATGAACGGTTTACGGTGGTGGCTGTAGCTCAGTTGGTAGAGTCCAGGATTGTGATTCCTGTTGTCGTGGGTTCGAGTCCCATCAGCCACCCCAACGATTCCTGAATGAAGGCGCGCACTTAGATGCGCGCTTTTGCTTTCTGGGGAACTGCCAGGGAACTTTCGAGCCTCGCCATCTCCGCGTCGTCGCGAACGTTGTCGACCCACTTGGCATACGTTTCCAAGAACATCTTGGTGCTGTGGCCAAGCTGCCGAGCACAGAACCCTGGCGCCATGCTTGCCATGAGCATCGCTGTCGCGTAGCTGTGTCGCATGTTGTAGGGACGTCGATACCGAATTCCCAGCAGTTTCAGGGTGGGAGTCCAGAAAGACCTTCGGAATGCTCGCTCTTCGATCCACGGCTTCCCGTACCGTGGATCGAGAAAGACCTCCTCGCCAGCAGGTTGCGTGAAAGAGCGCTGACGTTGCAGGGCGGCTCGTGCGCGACTGTTCAGGCGCACTATTCTGGCCTCGTTGGTCTTGGTGCTGTCCTTGTGCTCACCTCGAACCATTGCTTCCCTGACTAGGATCGTGCCGCCACGCAGATCTACGTTCGACCACTTGAGTGCGAAGATCTCGCTAGTGCGAAGCCCGGTCCAAAACCAAAACTCCACAAAGTTCGCGACCTGCTCGTGGTGACGCGCACGGATGCTGGCGATGATCGCCTCGACCTCGTCCGGCTCGAACGGGTCGGGCGGTTCCTTCTGATGCTTTTTCCCATGGATGTCAGCGGCCGGGCTTTCTTGCAGAAGGTGGTCGCCGACAGCCAGATCCAGCGTTGAGCGGAGGACGCTGAGGTAGTTGTTGATGGTCTTCTGTGACAACTCGGGATGCTTGGCCATCGCGGTCAGCACGTCCGATTTCAAAAGCCCTCTCAGCGCCTTCGCCCCGATCTCCCGTTTCCAGAAGTTGACTGCAGATCGGTAGCCAGCCTTGGTGCTGCTGGCAACGATTTGGGCATTGAGCCAGGTATCGAGTTGCGATTCGACCGTCAGCCCGGCGCCCTGGCCGTTCGTCGGAAAGTACTCGGCCATGCTGAACGTCCCGTGCTTGATCCGCTCGCGGATCTCCACCGCGAGACGATGCCCGTACCTGACGTTCGCAGGTGTTGGCGCCATCGGGGCGCCGTTCAGCATAAGGGTCTCGCGGTGTCGCTTGCCCTCGAACACAAAGAACAGCCTGATGCTGCTGGTGCGTACCTCTACACCGTGGCCTTTTCCACCCATTGCGTGAACCCCTTCAAGCTGATGAAAATTCCGCCGTCAGGCGACCTGCGGTACTCGCGGCCTTCCAGCCACTTGCCCTCTTCAATCTTGCGCCGAATGGCCTTCTCCGTGAGTCCAGTGATCGTCGCCGCCAGCGAGATCGTGACATACGGAGCCGGGTACAGGAGCGGCGCAGCAGTGCTAGGTTGTGCAGACATGATGAAGACGAACTTGAGAGCGGCCGTAGTGGCCAACCCTCTGGACAGTTCGTGCCTTCCGTTCGCGTGCCTCGCCCGCAGATTTGCTGCCTTCGGGCATGCAATCTGTCGCTCGCAGCGGGGCAGGGGACCGTCTTTTGAGGACGGCTCCCTAGCCCCTCCAGCGTGGCAGCCGACACATCCTGCGTCAAGGCCGAGCCCTGTGGGGCGCGGTGAACCGCGCGACTTGACCCAGGAGTGTCGACGTCGTTGGGCGAGGGGAAAAGCCTCGACGTGGGACGTCGAGGCTTTGGGTGAAGCGCAAGCGGATGCCAATCCGCCATCAATCATCTTGAGGTACGAGACATGTCGCGGGTGCCAACCCGCGACGACCACGCACTGGAGCCAACCAGCGCGTGGACCAAACTACACGCCGGACGGGTGCCACCCCATCCCTCGCCAGCACCAAGTGCTGCCCCGGCCTTTCGCCTGCATGGACCACGTCGATTCAGCCCATGAGGTCCGCGCATTGCTGCGCGCTACTCAGCCAGTCTCCCCCGCTTCCACGATGTCACGAGTCGGCGTAATCCGGCCACCCGGAGTCGGCATATATCGGCCAGTGGAGCCGGTGCCGAGAGGGGTCTCGAACGACCCTGTTGAAGGGCCTTATTTTGCCGGGTTTTGGGGTTTGTTCGA
>JAJZEC010000047.1 GCA_021805825.1 Pseudomonadota bacterium | reverse complement strand
CGATCTGTAATCGAAATCCCCGGCCATCAAATGGCACTCAAGAATATCCGGGCAGCCACTGGCGGCCTTCTCGAAGGCCTCCAGCGCATCCTCGCCCTGGGATTGCAGCGTAACCTCGACGAACACCGTGCTGGCGCGCCCGACGACCCGCGGGTCGAGCAGGGCCACGTAGCCGGAGATGATTCCGGCCTTCTCCAGTCGCTGCACCCGGCGCAGGCATGCCGACGGGGAAAGCCCGACGCGTTCGGCCAGTTCGGTGTTGGCCATGCGCGCATTGCCCTGCAGTAGGGACAGGATGCTGCGGTCGAAACGATCCAATTCGGTCATGGGGGTAGCCCTCCGGTCGCATGCGGGCAATTCTGCATCGGTGCAGGACAACAAAACGTTGATGAATTGCACAAACCATCGATTTCCCCATGTGATTCCACAATCCCCCACCCCCGCCCGGACTTGACAATCTGCCTGATCATCGACGACGGATCCGGCATGGAACCGCGGCACGAACCAGACACACGACAGGAGAAAGCGTCATGCGGGTAGGAATTCCGAAGGAAATCAAGGTGCACGAATACCGTGTCGGCCTCCCCCCGGAGGCGGTCGGCGAACTGGTGCACCACGGCCACGAAGTCCTCGTGCAGGCCTCGGCCGGGGTGGGGATCGGCGCCGACGACAGCGCCTATGAAGCCGTCGGAGCGCGCATCGTCCCCGACCCGGCCGCGCTGTTCGAGCAGGCCGAGATGGTGGTCAAGGTGAAGGAGCCGCAAGCAGCGGAATGCCGCATGCTGCGCCCCGGGCAGCTGCTGTTCACCTACCTGCATCTGGCGGCCGACCCGCAGCAGGCCGAGGGGCTGCGGCAGAGCGGTTGCAGCGCGGTGGCCTATGAAACCGTCACCGACGCGCGCGGCCAGTTGCCGCTGCTGGCACCGATGAGCGAGGTCGCCGGACGCATGGCGATCCAGGTCGGCGCGGTGGCGCTGCAGAAGGCCGGCGGCGGGCGTGGGGTGCTGCTCGGCGGGGTACCCGGGGTGGCGCCGGGCCATGTCGTGGTGATCGGCGGCGGCAACGTAGGCACCCACGCCGCGCGCATGGCCGTCGGGCTGGGCGCGCGCGTGACCGTGCTCGACAGGTCGCTGGCGCGATTGCGCGAACTCGATGAACTCTTCCAGGGCCGGGTGCAGACCCAGTACCCTACCGTGCGCGCGCTGGAAGCCGCGGTGCTCGACGCCGACCTCGTCGTCGGCGCGGTGCTGGTGCCGGGCGCGGCGGCGCCCAAGCTGCTGCGCCGCGCGACCCTGCAGCGCATGCGCGCCGGCTCGGTGGTGGTCGACGTGTCCATCGACCAGGGCGGTTGCTTCGAGACCTCGCATCCGACGACCCACGACCAGCCCACCTACATCGAGGCCGGGATCGTCCACTACTGCGTGGCCAACATGCCCGGCGCGGTGGCCCGCTCGTCGGCCTATGCCCTCAGCCACGCCACCCTGCCCTTCGTGCTGCAGCTGGCCGACCGGGGCCTGCGCCAGGCCTGCGCGGACGACGAGCATCTGCTGCACGGGTTGAACGTGCACCGCGGGCAGATCACCCATGCCGCGGTGGCCCAGGCACTCGGGCTGCCGCTGCTGCCGGCGCGGCAGGCGCTGGGGCTGCAGTCAGGCTGAAACGGCGCTCGATGGCTACAATGCGCGGGCGGGCCTGGTCGCTCAGGCTGCCGTCGCGCCCGCGCCGGGCGCCGGCGCGCGCCGGCCCGAGCCCCGCGCCGCGGCCCAGTCAGGCTCGCGCATCCTGCCGTGACCCCTTCATCCGACGAAGACCTTCGAGACCCTCTGCCGTCGCGGCGCGCGCTGCTGCTGCTGGGGCTGGTGCTGGCCGTGATCTGGCTGGGGGTGCTGGGAATCCGCGATCTCGTCCCCACCGACGAAGGGCGCTACGCCGAAATTCCACGCGAGATGATCGCCAGCGGCGACTGGGTGACCCCTCGCCTGGATGGTTTCAAGTATTTCGAAAAGCCCCCGCTGCAATACTGGGCCACCGCGCTGAGCTATGAATGCTTCGGCATCGGGCAGTGGCAGGCCCGCCTGTGGAGCGGCCTGAGCGGCCTGCTGGGCATCCTGTTCACCGCCTTCGCCGGCAGCCGGCTGTGGGGGCGGCGCGCCGGGCTGTACGCAGGCGCGGTGCTCGCCAGCTGCGTGTACTGGATGGCCATGGCCCATATCAACACCCTGGACATGGGCGTTTCGGCATGCCTGGGGGGCAGCCTGCTGAGTTTCCTGCTGGCGCAGCGCGACCACCTGGCGGTGACGACGCGGCGTGCCTGGATGCTCGCCTGCTGGGCCTGCATGGGGCTGGCGCTGTTGTCGAAGGGGCTGATCGGGCTGGCCTTTCCCGGCATGACGCTGGTGCTCTACACCCTGTGGAGCCGCGACTGGGGGCTGTGGCGCAGGCTGCATCTGCTGTCCGGGCTGCCGCTGCTGCTGGCGATCGCCGTGCCGTGGCATGTGCTGGTGCAACTGCGCAACCCGGAGTTCTTCCACTATTACTTCATCTACCAGCAGTTCGACCGCTTCGCGACCCCCGAGCTGTCGCGCCCGGGCCCCTGGTACTACTTCATCCCCATCGTGCTGCTGGGCATCATGCCCTGGCTGGGCAGCCTGCCGGGGGCGCTGGCGCGCAGTACCCTGCGCAGCGTGCGCGGGGCGGTCGACGAAAGCCCGGATGCGCTGCGCAGCCGGCGCATCCTGCTGCTGTGGGCTGGGTTCATCCTGGTGTTCTTCAGCGCATCGCATTCCAAGCTGCCGTCCTACGTGCTGCCGATGTTTCCGGCGCTGGCGCTGCTGATCGGCGAGTACCTGGCGCGCGCGCGCAGCGCCTCGCTGGGCCGGACCTTCGCCTTTTGGGCGCTGCTCAGCGCCGCCGCCGCGGTCGGCTTCACCCAGCTGTGGCGCGCCGGCAATGCGATCACCCCGGGCGTGCTGTACCAGCGCTATGGCTGGTGGCTGGAAATCACCGCCGCCCTCGGGCTGATCGGCGCCCTGCTGGCCTGGCGCTGGGAACGGCGCGGGCGGCGCAGCCTGGCGGTGCTGGTGCTGGCCGGATGCATGGTCGTCGGCCTGACGGTGGCCATGCAGGCCTTCCAGATCCTCGGCCGAACCGCGTCGACACGCGACGTGGTGGCGGCCATCCGCCCCTGGCTGCACCCCGGACAACCCTTCTACGCCGTGGATACCTACGACCAGACTCTGCCCTTCTACCTGCGACGCGAGGTCACGCTGGTGCAGTACCAGGGAGAACTGCATTTCGGCATCGAGCAGCAGCCGCAGCGCTGGGTCCCCACGGTGCGCGATTTCGCCGCGCGCTGGAAGCATGACCACCTGCCGCTGGCCTTCCTGTCCAGCGGCGAACTGCCGGAACTGCGCCACCTCGGCCTGCCGATGCTGGTCATCGAACACACCCCGCGCTACGTGGTCGTCGCGCGACCCGACCAGGACTATGGCGCTGCCGCCCGCCAGGCGCGCGCGCGGCTGCCGGCGGCCTGGAATCCGCCATCGACCCAGGAGACCCGACGATGACCCCGGTAGCCTTCGCGCTGGTGCTCACCGGCGTGCTGCTCAACGCCTCGGCGCAACTGCTGATCAAGGCCGGGGCGGACAGCGCCGGGGAATTCAGCTTCACCGCAGGCCACATCCTGCGCGCCGGGCTGCATTTCGCCACCCAGTGGCAGATCCTCGCCGGCCTGTGCTGCTACGCGGTTTCGGTGGTGGTGTGGATCCTCGCCCTCACCCGCGTGCAGGTCTCGCTTGCCTATCCGATGCTCTCGCTGGGCTACGTGGTCACCGCCTTCGCCGCCTGGTGGCTGTTCGGCGAGAGCCTGAACCCGCAGAAGCTGCTGGGCATCGCCATCATCATCGCCGGCGTCGTGCTGCTGGCGCGTTCCTGACCGAAGCCTGCCGCCACCGACCATGACCGCAAACGACGGCCAGACCCCCGCCTTCCTTCCCTTCACCCGCCCCGATCTGGACGAGGAGACCATCGCCGGGGTGGTCGAGATCCTGCGTTCCGGCTGGATCACCACCGGGCCCTGGAACGCCCGCTTCGAGCAGGCGCTGTCGGAATTCTTCGGCGGACGCGCTGTGCGCGCCTTCAACTCCGGCACCGTGACCATGGAGATCGCGCTGCGCATGCTCGGCGTGGGCCCGGGTGACGAGGTCATCACCACGCCACTGTCCTGGGTCGCCACGGCCAACGTGGTGCTGGCCGTCGGCGCGCGTCCGGTCTTCGTCGACATCGATCCGCGCACCCGCAACATCGACGTGACGCGCGTCGAGGCAGCGATCACCGCGCGCACCAAGGTGCTGCTGCCGGTGCACCTGGCCGGTCTGCCCTGCGACCTCGACGCCCTGTACGCGCTGGCCGCGCGCCAGGGCCTGCGTGTGCTCGAGGACGCGGCGCAGGCCATCGGCAGCAGCTGGGGCGGGCGGCGCGTGGGCAGCTTCGGGGACTACGCCTCCTTCAGCTTCCACCCGAACAAGAACATCACCAGCATCGAAGGCGGCTGCCTGGTGCTGCCGGCCGACGCCGATCCGGCACTGGCCGAGCGTTACCGGCTGCAGGGAGTACGGCGCTTCGACATCGACGGCATGGACGTCGACCTCGTCGGCGGCAAGGCCAACCTGACCGATGTCGCGGCGCGGGTGGGCTGGGGCCAGCTGCAGCGGCTGCAGGAATTCCATGCCCGCCGGCAAGCGCTGGCACAGGCCTATTTCGCCAGCTTCGCCCGCCTCGAACTGGGCGCGCGCGGCGTGCAGCTGCCGCCGCGCGACGCGGCGGGAACGAACTGGCACATGTTCCAGGTCGTGCTGCCGCCGCAGCTGCGGCGCGCGGACGTGATGCAGGCGCTGCGGCAACGGGGCATCGGCAGCGGGGTGCATTACCCGCCGATCCACCTGTTCAGCCTGTACCGCGCGATGGGCTTCGCGCCCGGCGCGTTCCCGCACGCCGAGCGCGTGGGCGCCGCCATCCTGACCCTGCCGCTGTTCCCGGCGATGGACGACGCCGACGTCGACCGCGTGGCGCGGGAGCTGTCCGCGGTGCTGCGAGAATCCGGGGTATGAACCAAGTCCGCCCCAACCCCATCGCGCTGTCGGTGGTCGTCCCGGTCTACAACGAGCAGGAGGGCCTGGGCGCGTTGTTCGCCCGCCTGTACCCGGCGCTGGACGCGCTGGGGGAACGCTACGAGATCCTGTTCATCAACGACGGCAGCCGCGACCGCTCGGCCGCGCTGCTGGCCGATCAGCAGCGCGCTCGCCCGGACGTGACGCGGGTGCTGCTGTTCAACGGCAACTACGGCCAGCACATGGCGATCCTCGCCGGCTTCCAGCACAGCCGGGGAGAGATCGTGGTCACCCTCGACGCCGACCTGCAGAACCCGCCGGAGGAGATCTCCCGCCTGGTGGCCAGGATGCGCGAAGGCTACGACTATGTCGGCACCATCCGCAGGCAGCGCCAGGACACCTGGTTCCGCCGCCACGCCAGCCGCTGGATGAACCTGCTGCGGGAGAAGATCACCCACGTGCGCATGACCGACCAGGGCTGCATGCTGCGCGCCTATGGTCGCGACGTGGTCGACATCATCAACCGCTGCGACGAGGTCAACACCTTCGTGCCGGCGCTGGCCTACACCTTCTCGCTGCATCCGACGGAAATCGAGGTCGCGCACGAGGAGCGCGCCGCCGGTGCATCGAAGTACTCGCTGTTCAAGCTGGTGCGCCTGAACTTCGATCTGGTGACCGGCTTTTCGTTGATTCCCCTGCAGTTCATGTCCTTCCTGGGCATCGCGCTGGCGCTGGCCTCGGGAGCGCTGTTCCTGCTGCTGATGGTCGAACGCCTGCTGTTCGGCTCGCAGGTGCAGGGGGTGTTCACGCTGTTCGCCATCACCTTCTGCCTGCTCGGCGTGCTGCTGTTCAGCATGGGACTGCTCGGCGAGTACGTCGGGCGCATCTATGAACAGGTCCGGGGCCGGCCGCGCTACGTGGTGCAGGCGATGCTCGACGACACCGACGGCGCCGGCACGGGCGACAAGTGATGAATGCGGCGGCGGATGCGATGCACGCGGTGGTCTTCGCCTACCACAGCGTCGGCGCGCGGTGCCTGCGCGTGCTGCTGGCGCGCGGCATGCGCGTGGATCTGGTCGTCAGCCATCCCGACGATCCGGCGGAGAACCTGTGGTTCGAGCGCGTGGCGGACGTGGCCGCCGAGCACGGCATCCCGCTGCTGCTGGTCGATCAGAGGCTGGACGAGCAGCAGCTGACGCGCGTGCGCGAACTGCGGCCGGACTATGTGTTCTCCTTCTACTTCCGGCGCATGCTGCCGTCGGCGGTGCTGGAGTCGGCCAGGCTGGCGGCGCTGAACATGCACGGTTCGCTGCTGCCGCGCTACCGCGGCCGTGCCCCGGTGAACTGGGCGGTGCTGCACGGCGAGGCCGAGACCGGAGCCACGCTGCACCTCATGCAGGCCAAGCCCGATGCCGGCGACATCGTCGCCCAGCAGGCGGTTCCGATCCTGCCCGACGACACCGCCCGCGAGGTCTTCGACAAGGTCACCGTGGCCGCCGAAATCGCCCTCTGGGGGGTGCTGCCGCAACTGCTGCGCGGCGAGATCCCGCGACGCCGCAACGCCCTCGAGCAGGGAAGCTACTTCGGTGGACGCAAGCCCGAGGACGGCCGGATCGACTGGCAACAGCCGGCGGCGCGGGTGTACGACCTGATGCGCGCCGTGGCACCGCCATACCCGGGAGCCTTTTTCGACGCCGGCGGCCGACGCCTGATTGTCGCCCGCGCGCGCCGCGCGGCGCCGGCACTGGCCGCGCAGCTGCAAACCGCGAGCCCCGGCGCCCGGCTGTGCGAGGACACCGTGCTGGCGCGCTGCGGCGACGGCGGCGTACTGCATCTGCAGCAACTGTGGGACGCCGAACGTCCCGGAACCCCTCTGCGGCATGCCGAACTCGCCCGACTTCTACCTCTGGAGCGCAGTTAACTGATGAAAAAAGTCCTCATTCTCGGAATCAACGGGTTCATCGGCCATCACCTGTCCAAGCGCATCCTCGACAGCACCGACTGGCAGGTGTACGGGATGGACATGAGCACCGACCGCATCGAGGATCTGCTGGGCAACCCGCGATTCCATTTCTTCGAAGGCGACATCACCATCAACAAGGAGTGGATCGAGTACCACGTGCGCAAGTGCGACGTGATCCTGCCCCTGGTGGCCATCGCGACTCCGGCGACCTACGTGAAGGCGCCGCTGCGCGTGTTCGAACTCGACTTCGAGGCCAATCTGCCGATCGTTCGCGCCGCGGTCAAGCACCGCAAGCGCCTGGTGTTCCCGTCGACCTCCGAGGTCTACGGCATGTGCCCGGACGAGGAATTCGATCCCGAGTCCTCCCCGCTGGTCTACGGCCCGATCAACAAGCCGCGCTGGATCTACGCCTGCTCCAAGCAGCTGATGGATCGCGTGATCGCCGGCTACGGGCAGCAGGAGGGGCTGGACTACACCCTGTTCCGTCCCTTCAACTGGATCGGCGCCGGGCTGGACACCATCTTCTCGGCCAAGGAAGGCAGTTCGCGGGTGGTCACCCAGTTCCTCGGCCACATCGTGCGCGGCGAGAACATCAGCCTGGTCGACGGCGGACTGCAGAAGCGCGCCTTCACCTACATCGACGACGGCATCGACGCGCTCATGCGCATCATCGACAACCCCGGAGGCGTGGCCAGCGGGCGCATCTACAACATCGGCAACCCGGCCAACAACCACTCGGTGCGCGACCTCGCCGAGCGCATGCTGCGCCTGGCCGGCGAGTTCCCCGAGTACGCCGAGACGGCGCGGAGGGTGCAACTGGTGGAGACCAGCTCCGGGGCCTACTACGGGGCCGGCTACCAGGACGTCGCCAACCGCGTGCCGCGCATCGCCAACACCATGGCCGATCTCGACTGGGCGCCGCGCACCGACATGGACACCGCGCTGCGCAAGATCTTCGAGGCCTACCGCGGCCAGATCGCGCAGGCGCGCGCGCTGATGGACGAAAGCGGCAACTGAGGCCGCAGGGATCGACGCCCCAGCCCATGCCCCGCATTGCCCTCAAGGTCGATGTCGACACCCTGCGCGGCACCCTCGAGGGGGTGCCGGCGCTGCTGCGCCAGCTGGCACGCCACCGGCTGCGCGCCACCTTCCTGTTCAGTCTCGGCCCCGACCACACGGGGCGCGCGTTGAAGCGCATCTTCCGCCCGGGCTTCCTGGCCAAGGTACGGCGCACCTCGGTGGGCAGCAACTACGGGCTCCGAACCCTGCTCTACGGAACCCTGCTGCCGGGCCCGGACATCGGTCTGCGGGCAGCCGAGCCGATGCGCGCGACGGCCCGCGCCGGGCATGAGGTCGGGGTGCACACCTGGGATCACGTGCTGTGGCAGGATCACGTCGCACAACGCGACCGTGCCTGGACGCGGCGCCAGTTGCAACTGGCCGTCGATCGCTTCGGCGAAGTCTTCGGGCGCGCCCCGCGGGTGCACGGCGCCGCCGGCTGGCAGATGAACGAGCACGCCTACACCCTCGAACAGGAGCTGGGCTTCACCGTGGCCTCGGACAGCCGCGGCGACGGCCCGTTCCTGCCGCGCATCGGCGACCAGGTGCTGGCGGTGCCGCAACTGCCGACGACCCTGCCGACGCTGGACGAACTGATCGGGGTCGATGGCCTGCATGCCGGCAACGTCGCCGAGCACCTGCTGCGCTTGTCGCTCGACGGGCGCGACCATGTCTACACCCTGCATGCCGAACTCGAAGGCGGGCAGCTCTCCGGGGTGTTCGAGTCGCTGCTGCAGGGCTGGAGCGATGCCGGGGTACGGCTGGGCACGCTGGGGGATTCGGCGGCTGCGCTCGACCCGCGCAGCCTTGCGGTGCGCCGCGTCGGCATGGGCAGCGTCCCGGGACGCAGCGGACAGCTTGCGGTGGCGCTGGACGGCGGCTGAGAAGGCGGCGGCTGAGAAAACGAAAGGGGCGGGCACGCGTGGTGCCGCCCCTGCCTGGAAGGCCTGTGCCGGGCCTGGGCCCGGCCCGCGCTCAGTGGTTGCGCGCCAGTTGCTCGAGAATCGCCGGGTTCTCCAGCGTCGAGGTGTCCTGGGTGATCTGCTCGCCCTTGGCCAGCGTGCGCAGCAGGCGGCGCATGATCTTGCCCGAACGCGTCTTCGGCAGGTTGTCGCCGAAGCGGATGTCCCGCGGCTTGGCAATCGGGCCGATCTCGCGCCCCACGTGGTTGCGCAACTCGTTGGCAATGGCCAGCGCCTCCTCCCCGGTGGGCACCGGCCGCTTGAGCACCACGAAGGCGCAGATCGCCTCGCCCGTCAGATCGTCCGGACGACCCACCACCGCCGACTCGGCCACCAGCGGATGCGACACCAGCGCCGATTCGATCTCCATCGTCCCCATGCGGTGCCCCGAGACATTGAGCACGTCGTCGATGCGCCCGGTGATCGTGAAGTACCCCGTGTGCGCGTCGCGGATCGACCCGTCCCCCGCCAGGTAGTAGCCCTTGAGCTCCTCGGGGTAGTAGCTCTTCTTGAAACGCTCCGCATCGCCCCAGATGGTGCGGATCATCGACGGCCAGGGCTTCTTGATCACCAGAATGCCCCCGGTGCCCCACGGCAGATCGTGCCCCGTCTCGTCCACCACCTCGGCAAAAATCCCCGGCAGCGGCAGCGTGCACGAGCCCGGAACCATCGGCGTGGCCCCTGGCAGCGGCGTCATCATGTGCCCGCCCGTCTCCGTCTGCCACCAGGTGTCCACGATCGGGCAGCGACCACCCCCGATGTTCTCGTAGTACCACTCCCACGCCGCAGGGTTGATCGGCTCGCCCACCGTGCCCAGAATGCGCAGCGAGTCCAGCTTGTAGTTGCGCGGATGCGCCGCCGCATTGGCCTCGGCCGCCTTGATCAGCGAGCGGATCGCCGTCGGCGCCGTGTAGAAAATCGTCACCTTGTGATCCTGGATCATCCTCCAGAACCGCCCCGCATCCGGGTAGGTCGGAACTCCCTCGAACACCACCTCGGTGGCCCCGCACGCCAGCGGCCCGTAGGTGATGTAGCTGTGCCCGGTCACCCAGCCGATGTCGGCCGTGCACCAGAACAGATCATCGGGCTTGATGTCGAAGGTCCACAGCATCGTCAGCTGCGACCACAGCAGATAGCCCGCCGTCGAATGCTGCACCCCCTTGGGCTTGCCCGTCGAGCCCGACGTGTACAGCAGAAACAGCGGATGCTCGGCCTCCACCCACTCCGGCGCGCACTGCGCTGCCTGCCCGGCCAGCAACTCGTGCAGCCACAGATCCCCCTTCGGGTTGAACGCCACGTCCCCCCCGGTGCGCCTGTACACCACCACGTTGCGCACGCTGTCGCAACCACCCAGCCCCAGCGCCTCGTCCACAATGGCCTTCAGCGGCAGCGACTTGCCCCCGCGCCGCTGCTCGTCGGCCGTGAGCACCAGCACCGCACCGGCATCCACAATCCGGTCGCGCAGCGACTGCGCCGAAAAACCCCCAAACACCACCGAATGCGTCGCACCAATGCGCGCGCACGCCTGCATCGCAACAACCCCCTCCACCGACATGGGCATGTAGATGACCACACGGTCGCCCTTCTTCACCCCAAGGCTCTTCAGCCCGTTGGCCATCCTGCACGTGCGCTCCAGCAACTCCCGGTAGCTCACACGCGTGACCGTCCCATCATCGGCCTCGAACACGATCGCCGTGCGCTCGCCCTTGCCTGCCTCCACGTGCCGATCCAGGCAGTTGTACGACACATTGATCAGCCCGTCGGCAAACCACTTGTAGAACGGCGCCCCGCTGGCGTCCAGCGTCTGCGTGAACGGCTTGTGCCAGCTCAGGTGCTCGCGCGCCAGCCGCGCCCAGAACCCCTCGAAATCCCGCTCCGCCTCGTCCACCAGCGCGCGGTACGCGTCCATCCCAGAAATGCGCGCCCCCTGTACCGCCTGCTGCGACGGGTAGTAGGTCTTCAGGGCTTGGTGCTCAGGGGCTTGTGGTTCGCTCATGGTGTTTGTCTCCGGTCGCCTTGAAACGAAAGAACGCCGTCGGCGCTGATGATGGCCGCGGCGATTTCCTCGACAGTGGTCCTCTTGCTCATCGCCTGGGACCTGATCATGCGGTAGGCCTCGGCGTCATCGACGCCGTGCAGCCGGCCAAGGATCAGCTTGGCGTCGGCCACCTTGCGCGCGGCCTGCAGACGGGCATTGGCCCGCTCGATGTGCTTCTGCTGGGCGCGGATCACCGCGCGCACCTCGCGCGCGACGACCAGCGTGCTCAACAGACCGAAATTGCGGATCGGCAGCGGCAGCACCGCGCGCGCCTGGGCCGCGATCACCGCGTTGATGATCGTCGGATTCTCGAAATCGACCACCGCGATGACCGTTGGCGCGTCCGATCCGCGCAGCCAGTCGAAGTCCACGCTCAGCGCATCGGGCCGGATGGCCAGGAAGACGACCTCGGTGCGCTCGGGAAGAGTGCGCAGCGGAGGCCAGAACGCCTGCACCTGGCAGCCGATGCGTTGGAGCTGCTGGATCAGCAGCAAGCCGTCTCGATTGTCCGGATGGAAGACCACGACCTTGATGTCGCGGAGTTCCCGCAACTGCGATTGCGCATCAAAGACCCTGGGGTCCTGGGACCGCTCCACGCTCAACCCTCCAACTCCTCGATCCTGGCCGACCAGTCGCCCAGGGAGTGTGTGACCAGATAGGGATCCGGCACCACGGCGCGTCGCGCTTCGCGCACGATGGTGAACTGCCCCTTCGCGTTGACCCTGCCTACCCGCGGGTACAGGCAGGTATGGTGCGTGCTGGGCTCGATGCGCACGCGCCCCTGCGGGGCCTCGAATTCGCTGCCGAGGATTTCCGGCAGCAAGGCGTCGATGTGCTCGCTCCCCGCGCGCGCCAGGGCATTGGCGTAGATGTGCAACTGGAAATACGAGGCCTCCCAGCACATGTTCGGGACGCAGGTTCCCTTGAATTCATGAAAGTACTTGTCGAGGCAACGGCGGTTGACTTCCGAGGAAATGCTCTGGAAGTACGGCGCCGCGGTGTAGTGCCCTGCGGCGACGTCGAAGCCCATCCTCGCCACCTCCGCCTCGGAGGTGGTCAGGCTCGCGATCGGCATCTCACGCGCCTGCAGGCCGGCCTCGGCGAAAGCCTGGTACAGCAGGGTGGTCGAGTCGCCGACCACCGTCGAGAAAATGAAATCCGGTCGCTTGTCCTTCAGGTCGCGGGCGATCGCCTGGAAATCCTCCACGCCCGCCGACAGCGGAAGGTAGCGTTCGGCGACCACCTCCCCTCCGCGGTGCTGCAGAACCAGCTCGCGCATGATCCGGTTCGACTCGTAGGGATAGATGTAGTTCGATCCCACCAGGTACACGCGCGATCCGAAATTCGCAAGCATGAACTCGGCAAGCTGCACGCTGTTCTGGTTGGGGGCGGCGCCGGTGTAGATGACATTGGCCGAGAACTCGAAGCCCTCGTACAGCGTCGGGTAGAACAGCAATCGGTTCCACTTCTCGACGACCGGGATCACCGTCTTCCGGCTGCTGGACATGTAGCAACCAAATATTACCTGCACGCCATCGCGCGCGAACAGGCGCTCGGCCAGCTTCGCATACTCCGCGGGCTCGGATCTGGCGTCGTAGATGACCGGCTCGAGCATGCGCCCCCCGACCCCACCCCGCTGGTTGACCTCGTCAATCGCAAACAATGCTCCCTGCAGCTGCGAGTGTCCGATGGTGGAAATCACTCCGCTCGTCGAGAAGAGCAGGCCGATCTTGATGTTGTCCTGTTTCGACACGATGTTCGCAATACCTGTACGACTTCCAGTCACAGACCACGGCGGGCGTCCATGCGCCCGCCCCTGATCACCACGTCACCGCCGCCAGGCGAGCCGCGCGTAGACATCGACGATCTCCGAGGGAAGCATCTCCGCGCCCGGCATGATGCGGTATCCACCGGGCCCGAAGATTCTCGCAGCATACTGCTCGCCGCCATCGTCCAGCAGGATCCCGTACACCTGGATGCCCTGTCGCCTGGCCTCGACCACGGCGACCCGTGCATCCTCCACGAGGTAATCCGCCGACACCACATCGACGTCGCTCGGAGCTCCGTCGGTGACGACCAGCACGGCCGCGCTCGCGGTCTGCTCCTGCCCCACACGTGATACCGCGTGGCGTATCGCCGCGCCCATGCGTGTCGAGTACTCGGGGACAAGACCGCGCAAGCGGGCCTGGAACGCCGCCCCCGGCGTCTCGCCGAAGTCCAGCAGGCGTCGGTAGCGAACCTGCATCCGCGTATCGGAGCAGAATGCGTCCACGGCGACGCGGTCTCCGGCGGCATGCAGCGCGCACGCCAGCTGCAACGCCGCGCGGCGCTCGATCTGCAGCACGCTCCCGCGGCCGTCGGGCAGGATGTCCGCGGTCGACTGCGAGGCGTCGAGCAGCAGCAGCATGCTGGCGCTTTCATCCTCGCGGCTGTACCCCCGGAACACCCGCTGATCCGGTTGCCGTCCGGCGCGTCGTTCGGCCGTCGCCTCGATGGCCGCATTCAGGTCGAGTTCGTCACCCTCCCATTGACGCGACACCCGGCGCATGCGCCGGCGACGCAGCTTGCTGGGGATCACCATCATCGACGACTCGAGCGCGGCACCGGCCGCCTCGCCATCGCGCCGCAGCAGCAGCGGTCGCAGGTCGATAGCCTGCTCGAGCAGGGTGCACCACCCGGCGCGCATCAGTTCCAGTCGCTCGTCCCACTCCGGATAGCTGTAGGTCGCGGTCTCGACCTCGCGCGCCGTGTCCCCGCCGGCGCCCCCCGACTCGGGGCTGCCGACAGCGGCTTCGCCGCTGGGGCGAAACTCGGCCTGCACGCGGATGGCCTCCGGCGGAGGCGATGTATCCGGGGGAAAATCCCACAGGTAGCTATTGTCGTCCCGATACTCGGGAAGGGCGCGGTAGTCGCGGGCGTTGAACTGCACGCGCAACTGCCCGAGGTCGTTGGCCAGCACCGAAGCGAAGGCCCTGAAGGCCGCGTAGTCCTCGAGATCCCGCGCGGCCTGCCGCTCGAACAGCTCGCGCGCCTTGCGCACCCAGGCGTGGGTGTCCTCGTACGTGGCGTCCAGCAAGGCCAGGTTCAGGCGCAGCATCAGCCCGGGAAAATAGCCGTCGTGCTGCGCGCTCTGCTCGAATTCGCTGCGCGCGGCATCGACGAAGCATGCCTGCAGGCCCGGACATTCGCGAAACAGCAGACGTTCGACACGTGCGTCCTCGATCGCCGACACCACGGCGAGCCCCATCGGCTTGAGCGAACCGGCCGGACTGTGCGCCGGGGAATGGCGCACATGCGCGGCTGCGTGGGCGAGCGCCTGCAGACAGCACTTGTAGGCCTCGACGCCACGCCGGGTGGCAAACTGCGCAGGCAGCACGAAATGGGCCTCGCTGAGCACCGGAGCGCTGACACCGGCCTGCGCCGTGTCGGCCAGCTGCAGCCGCGGCGCGGCGCCCTCGACCAGGCCGGCGAGCAGCAGATCGAGCCCGCGCAGGGACTCGGCCACGTCGAAGCCGCGCAGCATCGAGCCACGCGTCGGCGCCTCGGCGGTGGAACTCGGTGGCATCGTTTCCGGCTCCTAGGCCCGTCGTGCCACGGCTTCGCCTGCCGTGCCATGCGCCGGGAACTGCGCGGCGACAAAGCCTTGCAGCGCCATCGCGATCTGCGGATCGTCGGTCAGCGCGTCGGCCATGGTCATGTCACAGCTTTCGCGTGGGCTCACGCCCGAGGCCATCAGCTGCGCGGCGTAGATGAGCATGCGCGTCGACACGCCTTCGTCGAGGCCGCGATTCTTCAGCGCGCGCGACCGGTGCGCGATGGCCACCAGCGCATCCGCGAGCGCGCGTTCGACGCCGGCCTCGTTGGCCACGATCGAGGCCTCGAGCGCCGCGTCGGGGTAGTCGAAATTCAGCGCTGCGAAGCGCTGCCGCGTCGAGGCCTTCATGTCCTTGCTGCGGCTCTGGTAGCCGGGGTTGTACGACACCACGAGCTGGAAATCCTCGTGGGCGTGCACGACCTCGCCGCGCTTGTCCAGCGGCAGGAATCGCCGGGCGTCGGTCAGCGGGTGGATGACCACCGTCGTGTCCTGCCGGGCCTCCACGATCTCATCCAGGTAGCAGATCGCTCCGTGGCGCACGGCATGGGTCAGCGGCCCATCGTGCCATTGCGTCCCAGCCTCGTCGAGCAGGAAGCGCCCGACGAGGTCGGAAGCGCTCATGTCCTCGTTGCAGGCGATGGTGATCAAGGGCCTGCCGAGCTTCCACGCCATGTATTCGATGAAACGCGTCTTTCCGCACCCCGTCGGCCCCTTGAGCACCATCGGAAGCCTGCGCTCGTAGGCGCGCTCGAACAGCGCGACCTCGTTGCCCGCAGCCTGGTAGTAGGGCTGCTGGCGGATCCTGTAGGCGTCGATATCGAAAGTCATCAACCGATCTCCTCGTGACGGGCCGGCCCGCCGGGGCCGGCCCGTTCCTCCTGCTCAGCGATGCTTCACAGGCTCGTTGGGGATGCCGTCCATCGGGCATTCGGCGGTTCCCACGGTCGAGCGCGTGAAGCCCTCCACCATCTCCCGCGTACCCTCCGGGTCGTTCACCCACTTGCCGTAGAACTCGAAGGGGCAGGCGGCGACGCCGCGATTGCCCTCGCCCGAGTTGATCAGCCCGGTGTAGCCGCGGTGCACCAGCTTGAACAGATGGTTCTGCGACTGCATGTTCTTGCGCGCATCGCGGATCAGGCTGATCGACAGTTCGGCGTACTGCACGCCCATGTCTTCCTCCCCGCATTCGCCGAGAGTGCGGCCATCGAAGCCGACGATCGCCGAGTGACCGAAATAGGAATACACACCGTCGAAGCCCGAAGCGTTGGCCACGGCCACGTACACGTTGTTCATGAAGGCCATCGCCTTGGACACCAGAACCTGCTGGTCCTTCGCCGGGTACATGTAGCCCTGCGAGCGCACGATCAGCTCGGCGCCGCGCATCGCGCAATCGCGCCAGATTTCCGGGTAGTTGCCGTCGTCGCAGATGATCAGGCTGACCTTCAGGCCCTTCGGCCCGTCGGCCACGTAGGTGCAGTTGCCCGGGTACCAGCCTTCGATCGGCGTCCACGGCATGATCTTGCGGTACTTCTGCACGATCTCACCCTTGTCGTTCATCAGGATCAGGGTGTTGTACGGAGCCTTGTTCGGGTGTTCCTCGTGGCGCTCGCCGGTCAGCGAGAACACGCCCCACACCTTGGCCTTGCGGCAGGCCTCGGCGAAGATCTCGGTTTCCTCGCCCGGGATCGTCGCGGCGGTCTCGTACATCTCCTTCGGGTCATACATGATGCCGTGGGTCGAGTACTCCGGGAACACCACCAGATCCATGCCCGGCAGGCCTGCCTTCATGCCCACGACCATTTCCGCGATCTTGCGCGCATTCGCGAGAACCTCGCTGCGCGTATGCAGGCGCGGCATCTTGTAGTTGACAACCGCAACGCCCACGCAGTCCTTGCTGCTCGAAATATCTCCATGCCTCATCGCTCTTCTCCTCGTTCGTTCGTCAAATGGTCAGGAAACGCTTCACTGCTTCTTCATCCAAGTTTTCCCTCGAGTCCTCGTGCACAGCCCTCCCTCGATCCAGAACTATGAAACGATCCGCCACCTCCATGGCGAAACTCAACACCTGCTCGGAAACCACGATCGCGAAGCCGAGCTTCTGCTTCATGTCGCGCAGGGTGACCGCCAGTTCCTTGATGATGGACGGCTGGATGCCCTCCGTGGGCTCATCCAGCACCAGCACCTTCGGTTCGGTCACCAGCGCGCGCGCAATCGCGAGCATCTGCTGCTGCCCACCCGAGAGATTTCCTCCGCGGCGCTTGCGCATTTCCTTGAGCACCGGGAAGAAGTCATAGACATGGGAGGGAATCACGCGCCGCGGCTGGTTCTCCAGCCCCGTCATGATGTTTTCCTCCACGGTCAGGCTGGAAAAGATCATCCGACCTTGCGGGACGAAGCCGATGCCGGCGTGGGCGCGCTCGTAGCTGGGAAGCTTCGACAGATCGCGTCCGTCGAGCCTGACGCTTCCTCGGCGAGCCGGCAGCATGCCGATCAGCGCCTTCATCACCGTCGTCTTGCCCATGCCGTTGCGGCCCATGATGGCCAGCGCCGTGTTCTTTTCCACGGAGAACGAAACACCGTGCACCACATGCGACTCGCCGTAGGCGACATCCAGATCCTTCACCTCAAGCATGCTTGTCTCCTCAATGCCCCAGGTAGACCTCGATCACCCGCGGATCGGCTTGCACGGTTTCCGCCGGGCCCTCCGCCAGCAGACGCCCCTGATGCAGCACGGTGACCTTGTGCGCGATGCTCCGCACGAAGTCCATGTCGTGTTCGATGACCACGATGGCCCGCCCCTTGGCCACCCGCCTGAGCAAGTCCGCCGTCTTCTCCCGTTCGGCCGGACTCATGCCTGCCACCGGTTCGTCGAGCAGCAGCAGCTTGGGTTGCTGCATCAGCAGCATCCCGATCTCGAGCCACTGCTTCTGGCCATGGCTCAGTGCACCGGCGCGACGGGAGAGCTGATCTCCGAGATAGATCTCCGACGCCACCTCCTGGATGCGCGCGCGCACCTTCTGATCCCGCTTGAAGCGCAGGCAGGCCAGGGGGCCACGGCCCTCAGGGATCGAGATCTCCAGGTTTTCCTCGACCGTCAGCTCCTCGTACACCGAGGGGTTCTGGAATTTGCGCCCCACGCCCTGGCGCACGATCTGGAAATCGGCCAGCCGCGTCAGTTCCACGCCGTCCAGCTGCACGCTGCCCGACGAGGGGCGCGTCTTCCCGCAGATCATGTCCAGCAGCGTCGTCTTGCCCGCGCCGTTCGGGCCGATCACGACACGAAGCTCGCCATGGTCGATATCCAGCGAGACTCCGTCGACAGCCTTGAATCCGTCGAACGAAACACTGAGGTCACGGACGCTGAGCGCGGCCTTTTCCCGTGAAGCAGAGGCATCCATGGACATTCCCCCAAAACCTGCAATAGTCGCTTCCATCAGCAGCCTCCCTTCAAGCCACCACCTCGGGCGAACGAATGACCAGGCGCTTGACCAGGCCCATCACTCCGTTCGGCATGGCCGTCACCACCAGGATGAACAGCGCGCCGAGCAGGAACAGCCACCCTTCCGGATAGTTGTTCGACAGATAGAACTCCAGCATGCCCACGGCCAGTGAGCCGACGATCGCTCCGGACACCGACATGCGTCCACCGACCGCAGCGAACACCACGACCTCGATCGACTTCGTCACCCCCACCACGGTGGGTGAGATCAAGCCGGCCTGAATGGTGAAGAACATGCCGCCCATCGACGCGCTCAGCGCTCCGATCATGAAGACGAAGGCCTTCATCGCGGCGGTGTTGTAGCCCGTGAAGCGCACCCGATCCTCACGATCGCGCAGCGCCAGCAGCACATTGCCCAGCCGACTGTCGCGGATCACCAGCGCGAACCACGCCAGAGCGAACAGCAACACCAGTTCCAGGTAATAGATGACCCAGGTCACCGTGCTGCTGTACAGGTTCGCGCCCGCGATGCTGGTGAAATTGGTGATTCCGTTCTGCCCTCCCGTATAGCTTTGCTGGCCGACGAGCAGCACGGTGAAGGTCAACGCCAGCGCGAGGGTGACGATCGCGAAGTACACACCGCTGACGCGTTTCTTGAACACCAGGTAGGAGAACACGTAGGCGATGAGCGCCGGAACCAGCAGTCCGGCGACGACCGCGAACACCAGGCTGTGGAACGGAACCCACCAGCCAGGCAGCGCGGACACCCCGCTCCAGGTCATGAAATCCGGCAAGGCACCGGCCGAGGCGGCCAGCTTCAGGTACATGGCCATCGCATAGCCGCCGAGGCCGAAGAACACCCCCTGGCCCAGGCTCAGGATTCCAGAGAAGCCCCAGATCAGAACGATGCCGAGGGCGACGAAGGCGTAGGAGGTGTATTTGGCGACCAGATTCAGATAGAAGCCGTTGAGCGTCAGCGGTAGCACCACCGCCAGCAGGACTGCCAATGCGGCCAGCGCGAAGCGCTCGACCTTGATATCCAGGCTTTTCATGGATTCACCTGCGGATCTTGTCGGAGAACAGGCCGGTCGGCTTGAAATACAGCACGACGATCACGATGGCGAGCATGGTCATCTTGGCCATCGAGCCGGAGAGGAAATATTCCAGCCACGACTGGGACTGCGCGATCGTGAAGGCCGAGAGAATCGTTCCGAGAATGCTCTGCACCCCGCCGAACACCACGACGATGAAGGCGTTGACGATGTACATCTGGCCGGTTCCGGGATTGGTCGAGCCGATCAGGGTGAACACGGCTCCGGCAATGCCCGCCAGGCCGGATCCGAAGGCAAAGGTCAGCGCGTCGACCCGGCGCGTATTGATGCCGATCGCGGCGCTCATCGCCCGGTTCTGGGTCACCGCTCGGATGCGCAGGCCGATCCGCGTACGCGTCAGCAGCACGTACACGGCGATGGTGACGCCCGTCGCCAGCGCGATGATGAAGATCCTGTTCAGCGGAATCTGGATGCTCGCGGAAAGGTTGACCGGACCGTTGAGCCACTGCGGAAGCGGCACGCTCACCTCTCCGGCACCGAAAATGCTGCGATAGGCCTGCTGCATGATCAGACTCAGGCCCCAGGTCGCCAGCAGGGTGTCGAGCGGTCTTCGGTAGAAGAACTGTATGAATGCGCGCTCCAGGATGTAGCCCATCACGAAGGAGGCGAGGAAGGCGATCGGAATGGCCGCGATCAGGTACAGGCCCATCCACTGCGGCGCCCAGGCCGCAAAGCCCTTCGCCGTCAGAAAGGTCGCGTAGGCACCCAGGGTCATCAGTTCCCCGTGCGCCATGTTGATCACGCCCATCAGACCGAACACGATCGCCAGGCCGAGAGCCATCAGCAACAGCACGGAAAACAAGCTCAGGCCGTCAAAGCCCTGCATGACTGCGATACTGAAATTCATGATGTCACCAGCCGTGGATCGTCGATTCGGAAGGGGCGGGGCCCGCCAGGGCCCCGCACTCCGGCACACCCGGTTGCGCTCAGACCTTGATGAAGGGCTCGGGCTCGACCAGCCCCGGGCTCGTCCACACGATGTCGAACTGCCCGTCGAGACGGGCGCGTCCGATGCGCACCTTCTTCCACACGTAGTTGTTCATCGGATCGACCTTGACCTCGCCTTCCGGAGCTTCCAGCACCATGTTGCGCGAGGCCACGACGACGGCGCGCGGATCGAAGGTCTTGGCCTTTTCCACGCCCTTCTTCCACAGATAGACGCTGTTGTAGGCGCACTCCATCGGATCGCCGATCACCCGGTTCTGGCCGTAGCGCTTCTTGAAGTCGGCCACGAACTTCTTGTTGGCCGGGCTGTCGATGCTCTGGAAATAGCCCATGCAGGCGTAGTAGCCGACAGCGTTCTGCGCGCCGATGCCTTCGATCTCGTTTTCGGAGACCACGGTGGACAGCAGGGTGATCTTGCTGCCACCCAGGCCGGCGGCATTCAACTGCTTGAAGAAGGCGACGTTCGACCCGCCTACCACCGTGCTGTAGATGCAGGCAGGCTTGGCGGCCTTGATCTTGTTGATGATCGCCGAGAAGTCGGTCTGCCCCAGCGGCGCGTACTCCTCGCCGACGAGCTGCGAACCGTTCTTCTTCATCGTCGCCTTGGCGATCAGGTTGCAGGTGCGGGGGTAGACGTAGTCGGAACCGACCAGGAAGAAGGTCTTGCCCTTCTCCTTGGCCAGCCAGTTGATCGCCTGCACCACGGACTGGTTGGCCGACTGCGAGGTGTACATCACATGCGGATCTTCCTCCTGCCCCTCGAAATAGGTGGGGTAGTACAGAAGCCCGTTGTAGCGCGCGAGGATCGGCAGCACCGCCTTGCGCGACGCCGAGGTGTAGCAGCCGACGATCGCCGCGACCTTGTCCTCGGCAAGCAGCAGCGAAGCCTTTTCGGCGAACACCGAAGGCTGGCTGGCGCCGTCCTGGATCACCGGCTGGATCGGACGCCCGAGAACGCCGCCCGCGGCGTTGATCTCGTCGATCGCCATCTTTTCCGCATCGACCATCGCGGCTTCGGCGATGGCGATGGTTCCGGTCAACGAGTGCAGCAGGCCGAGCTTGATCGGCTCGGCGGCATAGGCCGCGGTCGGCAGCAGGCTGCCGGCGGTCGACAGCCCGGCCACCGCGGCGGCGCCGCCCAGGCTCATGAACTCACGACGTGTCAAGTCTTTCATTGTTTCCAGTCTCCTCGTGGGTTACGGCACCCCATCAGGGGTGCCGGCGCTGCGTCATACAGGCGTGGCAAGCAACTTCTTCAGCTGTTCATCGATGAACTGGGTATCCACGGGATTGGCGCCGCCACCCGCGAAGTGACCCCAGACCCCCGGAATCGGCACGCACACCGCGTTGGGCATCTGCTCGACTTCGCGAGCGTTGTCCACCACCGGGAAGTACAGATCCATTTCGCCGGGCATCACCACCGCGCGCGCCTTGATCGCGCCGAGCGCCTTGGCGAAATCCCCGCCATACAACTCGTTGTCGCTGATGTCACCGTTCTGCCAGGTCCACAGCATGGCCAGCAGGTTGTTGGCATCCTTGGGCAGGAAGAAACCCTCCCAGAAGGCCACCAGGAAGTCCTCGAGCGAGGAATAGCCAAGCTGGCGCCACAGCTGCTGCATGTAGAAGGGCTGCGACAGACCCCACCCCGCGTACACGCGGCCGACCGCGCGAAGCCCCTTGGTCGGCGGCTTTTCGTACCAGCCGTTGGCCCACGCGTCGTCGGCCGTCAGCGCCGCCTTCACGCCCTCGAGGAAGACGAAGTTGTGCGGCGCGGTTCTGGCCGATCCGCAGAACGGCGCGATGCGCTCGACCATGTCGGGAAACAGCGCACCCCACTGGTAGGTCTGCTGCGCGCCCATCGACCAGCCGACCACCAGCTTGATGCGCTCGATCCCGAACACCTCGGTGATGAAGCGCTGCTGCAGCCGCACGTTGTCGTACAGGGTGACGTTGGGAAAGCGTGCGCGGTCGTACGGCGCCGGCGTGTTGCTGGGCGAGGACGAGAGCCCATTGCCCAGCATGTTGGGGATGATGATGAAGTATTTGTCCGGGTCCAGCGCCATGCCTTTCCCGATCAGCCATTCGTTGTCGTAGTGCTGCCCCGAATACCAGGTCGGGTAGACGATCACGTTGTCCTTCGCGGCATTGAGCTTGCCGAAGGTCTTGTACGCCAGCTTGCAGTCGCGCAGGGTCGCGCCACGCTGCAACTTGACATCTCCCGCAGAAAATACCTCGTAATCCATCGTTTTTCCTCCGCTATGCGCACGATGCGCTCAGTTGGCAACTTGCTCGGTGACGCGGGCGCCGCGCCCGATCAGCTTGTAGACGACTGCCGCGACAACCGCCGAGGAAATGGCGGTCGAAAGCCCCGGGAACTGCTTGTCGACAATGAAGGCGACCACCGAACCGACCGCCCATGCCAGGAAGGCACGCCCTTTCCAATCCGCCGCTTCGAGCGAATCGTCACCGATCATGTAGCGGTGCACGAGGACAATGGCCCCGATCGGCGGCACCACGATTCCGAGCAGCGACAGCCACTGGATGAAGAAGGCCCACACATTGCCCGCAGCCACCACGATGCCGATGGCTCCCAGGATCACCGCAGCGATGCGCATGCGGGTGTTCAGGATGCGCGACCAGCCCATCGAGGAGTTGTACAGGCAGTGCGAGCACACCGAACCGAGGTTGGCGTACAGGAAGATCACCGCGACCACACTGAGCCAGCCGATGTTCTGGTGGATCATGTAGCCGAACATGTTGTCCATCCCGAAGGGGTTGGCCGTGGGCGAGCCGACCGCCGCGGTCAGGATGCCGCCGAACAGCATGGCGACCAGGTTGGCGAAGGGAAAGGCGCTGAAGGTGGCAGCCAGCGACGAGCCCGGGGAACGCGCCCAACGATTGAAGTCGGGGCCCACCGTGCCGGCGTCGGCGAACAAGGCGATGACAATGGTCAGGCCCGCACCCATGGACATCGCACCGCCATGTGCTCCGCCGAAGTGCCAGACCGCCGACCAGGTGGTGGCCGAGGCGCTGTGCAGCGCCACCCACAGCCCGAGGATCAGGAACAGCGGCACCGACACCAGGCCGATGAAGTGCAGGCCGCGAACGCCGATGAACGTGACGCCGATGTACAGAACGCCCGCGACGATGGTCATCGCCACGTAGTTCAGGTGGAAGGAACTGCTGACCAGTTCGCCGGTGATACCGGTCTGCACCGCGTACCAGCCCAGCAGGAGGGTGGACAGCAGACCGGAAGCCACCGCGTAGCCCTTCTTGCCGAACACCGGCGTGGCCAGCAGTGCGAAGTTGAGCCCGGTTCGGGTACCCAGCACACCCAGGGCGCCGACATAGGCAAACATCAGAAGATTGCCGATCACCATGGCCTCGACCGCTCGGGCGAAGCCCATGCCCAGCACGAGGATCGATCCGGTCATGGCCCCGGTGATGATCATGGGGAATCCGATCCAGACCATGATGATCGAGAACATGCTGCGACGCGCCGCGGTCGGAACCGGTCGGTGCTCGAACTCGTCGCCCAATTTGTGGTCGATCTCGTCGACCTCATGCGTCAACTCATTGCTGTGCATCTCTCTTCCTCCTTATCGCTACGTTTGGTGAATCCGCTGCGTACCCTGGGTTCTCAGACCCACATCGACCACTCCCCGCCTTCCTGGCTCGAAGAACCCGGAAACCTTTCGCATCAAGGTCAGCAGCCCGGCCGCGCAGGCCAGTGCCACAAACCATCGCGCGCAGAAACTGCTGTTGTGCACGGCCCACAGAAGGGCTTCCACGAAACTCGAGCCCGCTCCGGAGACGTCGTAATGCGATGCGGAAGCAAGAATTCCGAGAAAGGTTGCCGGCACGTTGAACAGCAGGCAGAAGGCCAGCCGCAATCTCCAGTCGCGTGCGCCCGCCTCGAAGCCGCCCCACGCCGAATCCGTCGACACCGCGGCCAGCGCGGCCAGCGCCAGCCACAGGCCGCCGACCACCGCCGAAGTCGCGCTGCCGGCCGGCGGCGTGGTCGTCAGCAGCTGGGGCCAGGTGCTGGCGACCACGCAACTCGCGATGAGCCCGAGACAGAGCGGGTGGAATGCGAGCAGGGCCGCCCCGGAACCCAGCGCCGAACATTGCCGGGCCAGCCAGTGGGTGCCGCATGCCAGCAGGGACGCGGCGAACAGCACCGGCAGCCAGGCATCGCCACACAGGGCGCGCAGAACCACCACATAGAGCACGACATGGGCGGCGACCCAAAGGATCTGCACACCGTCCTGCAGCGCGGAACCGACAAGGGATCGCGCCGGGGCGGAGCGAGTGGACTGCGCCTGCGCGCGCAGGTGCACGGGCCGGGGCACACGCGCAAGCACGGCGGCCAGGGCCAGGAATCCCAGACAGATCAGAGCCTTCTCAAAGCCCAGCAGGCTTCCCAGGGCGAATCCGGTATAGGCTGCGCCGAGCAACGGAAACGAGCCGAGGCAGACCAGGGCCGAGGCCGTCGTCTTCCCGGAGTTTTCGTTGATGAGCTTTCCCGCAGACATGGCGCAAGCGATTCGAGAGGGTTTCGAGCAAGATTGCGAACGTGAGCAACAAAAAAAGCCGCAACACCCTTCCGGTGGTTGCGGCTTTTTTGCCTTGGCCCCGAGACGTCCGGTCGTGACGGCTCGAGGGATCCTTCATGAAGACGGCGCCAGAGAACGGGAGCCATGCTCCCTGCGCCCAAAGACTTTTCAGTACAAGCGAGATCCTTCTTGATCCTGGAGCGATGACTGCAAAGCTCGTGCCACAGTGCCTTCCGGCCCACCAGGGACTTCAGACACGGACGCCACGCACCAGATGCAGGACTCGGAGCACTTGCGCGGTGCGCTGCGCCCCGAACCGAAACCGATCGACAGGCCAGGCGGCTTGCGCCTTTTCCGCGACGTCCTCAGATGCAAAAGAGCCGCACCACCTTCGGCGGTCGCGGCTCTTTTGCCTGTACCCACACACGGCAGATCTCGACGTGCGGGGCGCGTTGATCGGAAGCCATCCACAATCGACTGGAGATGCAGCGCCGGGCCGAAGCTCCGGATCCATTCGCTTGCGGTAGAAAAAAAGCCACACGCCGCGATCTTGCGAGGTGTGGCTCTTTTGCCATGCTTGCCGTCGCTGACAATTCCTGGCAGCGGCAGCGAACAACGTGAATGGGATGTTATGCAAGGATAGGCCGCGGCCCATCAGGAATTTCCCTACCCAGACAGGGCTTGTACAGAATGCAGCTTCTGCCAGGACGCCGGGCGACGGCCGAGGGTGAAACGGGGCGCCACACACGCTCAGGGCGCACAAAAAAGGGGCGGGCACGCGTGGTGCCGCCCCTGCCTGGAAGGCCTGTGCCGGGCCTGGGCCCGGCCCGCGCTCAGTGGTTGCGCGCCAGTTGCTCGAGAATCGCCGGGTTCTCCAGCGTCGAGGTGT